>JBKBJT010000050.1:0-19167 GCA_046294345.1 Ferrovibrio sp. | reverse complement strand
AGCCCTGCAGATCGGATCGCCCCCACAGATCGGGCGCGATCTCGCCGGCCGTGAAGTTGTTCTTGGCAACGGTGATCTTGGCCATCAGCCGCGCACCTCCACCAGGGTGAAATCCTCGATCCGGCCGGGTTCGTCTTGCTGACTGTCGATGGTTTTGGCGCGGCGGAATTCAGCCTCGGCCAGTTGATGCAGCAGTTGCGCGCGCGTGGTGCTTTCGGTCAGCGGCAGGCAGAATTCCGCCGCCAGGCGGGCAATCAGCGCCAGATCAAAGAAGGGCGGGAACCCGCTTTCGTCGGGCCGATAGACATAGGTGAGCAGGACCGTTTCGGCATTGCATTCCAGGCGTCGGCCGGAGATGCGATAGACCAGGCCGCGGCCGCGATCGGACTGCCCGGCGGCCATGGCGCGCAGAAAATCCGGCGGCAACTGGAAGGCATGGCTATAGTCGCCCGCTGGCTGCTGGTTCAGGCGCGGCAGATCTGCCTGCTGCGTCGCGAAGCGCCACGGATGTGCCGACAGCAAGGCGTCGCGCAGGCTAGGATACAGATGCCGCGCAATATCCGCTTCCACGGTAGCATCGTCGAAGCCGGTGATGGGCCTGGCTCCCAGCGTGATCAGCGCGCGGCTGCATAGATCGGTGGCGGTCAGCGCCATGATGAACTCCTGTTGGCTGTGGCGCCCGTTGGAGCGCCCCGGTGCGATACGAGGAGAAATCGCACCGGAGCGCTCCGGGGCCGCGCGGCCTGGCCACCGCATCCTGGCAACAGCATGTCCCGCTGCTGTTGCCGGTGCGGCGGCGGGTGGCTTAGTCGGTGTTGCCGCCGCCCAGCGGCGTCAGGTCGGCCAGGTCGACCACGCCGTTCTGGCTGCTGGCGACGACGAAGATGCCGTGCTGCGGCGAACCGCCGATGCCGGTATTGGCCAGGATGAAATCGCCGACCCGCAGCATCTCGGCCGCGGCGTTGAAATAACCGCTGCTGTCGACGCTGCCGGCCGGATCGGGCGTGCTGTAATGCCAGAGCGTGAAGCCGTTGGCATAACCCAGCACCGAGAGGGTTTTTGAGCTGTAAGCCATCTCAGCCTCCTCACACTTCGCGGCAGCGCAGGGTGACGATGCCGGCCGGATCGATCAGCGCGGCACCCTGGCTCATCATGTTGTTGATGAAATGCGCGGCGCGATCGCCGTGCCAGGTGATGTCGGATTTGACTTCCTGGCCCGAGGCATGGCCGATCGCGGTCTTGTGGTACCAGTGGCAGAACCGCACGTTCTCCTGCAGGGTCAGGCCGCTATGGGCCATCCACAGCGTGCCGAGCCACTGTTTGGCCTGGGCGCCCTTCCACGGCAGATCCTCGTCGCCGACATAATCGGCATCGGCGAATTCCGGAATCTCCAGAAGTTCCGACCATTGCCGCCAGCCGACCACGGCATACCGCTGGCCGTCATCGGGCACATCGGCATTGCCGAGCAGCTCGAAGGCGGTCAGTATCTTGGCCTTGGTCAGGCCGTCGCTGTCGCCGCCGGCAAAACTGGCCGACTGATCGAGCGAACGGATGATCAGTTCGTCGGTCTTGCGGCCCAGCGCATAGGCACCGGCATTGATGATCACTTCGCGCTCGTTATGGCCGACCTTCAGTTCGTCCAGGGCATCAAGCCATTCGCCGGCATAGTAATCCTGCAGCAGGCATTCGACCGAGCCGTGGTCGACATTCATCACCGGCACCTTGCCATGGCGCGCCTTGGTGCTGGCGGTGCCCTTGCCGACTTTCTGGAAGGTGGTCGACGACCCTTTCACGGATGTCTTCGACCGCACGGTCGGGCGCAGCTTGGCACCCAGGCGCTGATAGGCCTGGTGCACGTCGTGCTCGAACTGACGGACGAAGGATTGTTCGATAGTGGGCGTCACGGGACGCTCCTTTCGTCACAGGGTTGCACTGCCGTCCCGCGCAATCGCAGGGCGGCGGGTTCATGCGGCTCTCGGCGTTATCCCGCCGAATATGGGCGGGGCACCGTTGCCGCCGCGCCTTCCGGCCGCGCCGGAAAAATCCGGTTCGCGGTTATCGGCAGGCGGGAAATTCTCCAGCCGGCATCCACGATACGGCGCGCCCTTTGCGAGAACGGCGTTGTCGATGGTGCCAGCCGGCCGCGATCAGCCCGGATAAAGCCTCCGGAAACCTTCCGTGACCTTGGCGAGGATTTCGGGGTCGCGTTTCTTCCAGTAGCGCGGATCGCGCATCAGACCGACCAGCTGCTCTTCGTTCAGCATTTCGCCACTGCGCTCGCCGGAAACCAGTTTCGGATCGCCGCCCTGCATCATCGTTTCCAGCGCCACGATCCCTTCATAGGACGAGGCCAGCGCGGTGAAGACGGATTCCGGCAGGTTGCGTTTGCCCCAGGCTTCCAGCGTGCGCGCCATCTCGGCGAAGCGTGCTTCGCTGCCGTAACGCTGCACCAGCTTTTCGCGCTCGCCGCGATAACGGAATTCGCCGGCCATACGATGCAGGTGCGGCGCCACATGATCGCAGGCCAGGTCATAGACAAGCTGCGCCTGGGCCGGCGTGAAGCCGGCGTCATGCAGGCGCTTGTTCACCTCCGGATCGGCCCACAGGGCAGGATCCTTGAAGGAGATCTCGTAACCATCCGGCGATTCCGGCACGCCGAGCGCCTGGAAAAAGCGGCGCCGGCTGTCGTCATCGGCATCCGCGCCCGGCACGCTGACCATGCCCGCCAGCTTCTGCTCCAGCGCGCGATAGGATTTCAGCAGCAGGTCGACACGCAGTTCACCGGTTCGCGGATCGCGGAATTTCTCCGGGATCGCGTCGACACCCGCGCCTTCCTCGCCGATGCCGTCGTGCCGCGTTTCGCTTTCAAGCAGTGTCGTCATGATGCCTTCCTTTCGGTGATCCCTGTATGTTCCGTTGTGTGTGTGTGTCAGAACGTGCCGCCGAGCTGGCCGCGCGCGACCAGTTGCGCGATGTAGGCCGCCAGATGGCGCTGGCCTTCGAGGTGCCGCAATTCAGCCTCGCTGCAATCGGGCGCGGCACGCCGGTCGATGGTGATGCGCCGCAGGTGGCCCAGCACGCGTTCGCCATCGCCGCCGCGGAAACAACGCGCAAAGGCCGCTGCCAGATCGTCATTCTCGATGGCGGGTTGAGGCGCCGCGCTCATATGCTGGCTCCCTGCTGGATGGCCGGGTTCTGCAGCAGCTGCTGCAGCATCTGCTGCAAGCCGGCGCCAGCGGCCGGATCGGCGGCCGGATCGGTGCCTGGCTGGCCCTGCGGCTGCTCGCCGGCTTCGATCAGGAATTCGCCGGGCACGCCCAGCGTGCGACCGAGCCAGCGCGCCACGGCCAGGGCATCCACGGCCTGCATCGCCTGCGGGCCCAGTGCCTGCACTTGCTGCAGCCAGTTCAGCGTACTCTGCACGTCGCTCTGGGCCTGCAGTCGCGCCAATGGCGATTGCAGTACCAGCGCTACCTCGCGGCCATCGAGGGCAAAACGAGGAATTTCACCGCGCCTTTGCAGGATCGCCACCGCGCGCTGCACCAGCGGCACCAGCAATTCGGCCTGCAGCCGGCCGAAGGTGGCGCCGAGCTGGCGCGCCATCTCGGCCGAGCGCTCCAGCACTTCCGTCGCCGTCATGCGCGGGGCATCGACCTGGCCGAGACGATCGGCCAGCAGGGCATGGCGGATACGGCCGCGCAGATCGTCCAGCACCAGTTGCGAGATATCGAAGCGTCCCGGCGCGGCCAGCGGCGTGAGCCCAGAAGAGCCGACCGCCTTGGGGATGATCGCGCCGGGCACCAGTTTCACATTGGCCGGATTCAGCACGCCGTCGTCATCGGCCTGCCAGATGCCGGTAACGGCGATGGAGGCATTCTTGAGTACAAGCTCGACCACCTTGTTGGCGGTCTTGATATCGGGCAGGGCCTTCATCACCGGCGAACGGCCATAGATTTCACCCGGCGCCTTGAGCCAGCGAAAGGCGATGAATGGCGTCTGGTCGAAGCGGCCCCGCGCCAGCATCGCCGATGCATCGTCAACCGACGCGTCTTCGAGCAGCGCGGCATAGACATGGCCCTGCAACGGCAGCGGCGCTGGCAGCACGCATTCCAGGAGACCAAGTCGCGCATCGGGTTCGCGCTTGCGCCGTTCGACGAACCAGGCCTGGTCTTCCAGGGCAGGATAACGGCGCGAGAGTGTTTCCAGACTCATGTCCTGGCGCCGGAACACGGTATCGAGACGGCCGCCGGCACCTTCCTCCAGCACCAGGTCGTTCAGCGGCACGGCGGCGAAGCGGAAAGCGCTGGCCTCGCCCAGCGGCGCTTCCTCGCAGGCCAGGCAGGCCGTGCCGGCCACCACCAGATCGAGATAGGCCTGGTGAATCTCGACACTGAAATTCGAGCGGTCGAACTGCGCCTGCAGCAGTTGCGCGGCGCGGTCGAGTTCGGCCGCCATGGCGCCCTGCTGCTCCTGCGGCACGTCACGGCCCGGCTGGAAACTGAACCAGCGCGACCAGGGCGGCGTGAGCTGCGACAGCATGCTGCCGGCCAGTTGCTCGGCCGCATCGGCGGCGGTGGCATCGAACAGCCGCTCGGCCGTCTGCCCCGGCCGGCCGGCCGGACTGCCCGGCCGGCGCGCCGGCAAGGCGAAATCGTAGCAATCCTGCCAGAGCGGTTCCCAGACGCCGCGCTGGCTGCGCGCGCGGCCATAGCGCTGGCGCAGGACTTCGGGCTGCAGCAGATCGGCGGCGGCGGAGTCCTGCCGCTGCGATCCCGGCGCAAGAGAAAGATGTGCGGAGCGGGTCATCGGCATCACTCGCCCAGCAGACGTTTGGGTGCGGGGCCGGAGGGCTGGCCGTCGTTCAGGCCGCGCCATGAAGTGGCGATGGTTTCGCCCTGGGCCCGACGACGGCGTTCGCGTGCCGCCTTCTCGGCGATCTCGGCGTCGCTTTCCGTCGGCACCGGGTCAGGTGGCGGCGGGGGAGGAGGCGGCGGAGGCGGTGGCGAGGAGCCGAAAATCCCACCCATGGGGCGATCCTTTTGAAAATTGAGTTTTCTTAATGTTCCTATGGAAGTGAGTTATAGAACGAATATCGTACATCGTCAAGGCATATTTTCCGCATTTCGAGAAAAAGTTCCCATGGCGTTCTGACGCGCCAGCTATGCAGGCCGATCAGCCGCTTGACGGTCTCGACGCAGGAGAACGGCAGCGGCGGCGCCAGGCGGCGCGGCGGCTCCAGCACCGGCACGGTGAGCGCGCATTGACCCAGCCGGCGCAGATGCGCCGCCAGGTCGGCCTCCCGGCTCCAGTTTGGAAATCCTTTAATTTCAAGGCGATGTGCCAGTGGATCAAGACCCACCCAGCCCTGCTCCAGCGCCAGATAGGCGAAGCAGTGGCGGAAGCCAGGCTTCAGGCGACGCAGCTTGGGCAGCCTGGTTTCCTCGGCGAAAACCACCACGGCCCTGGCGGGCACCCTTTCCGGGGCCGGAACCGCCTCTGCTGTTCCTGCGTGTGCTGGAACGCCGGCCTGATCGGATTGGGTCGTCATATTATGTCGGCCTGAGCCTGCAAATAGCGGAACATTCATAAAATTCCCGCGTTCTAGTATCTTATAATTCACTTTATGTTCTCATGTCAAACTCGTAATCAGAGAATATTCCTGTAGCCAAATCGACCAATTTGTAAGACGATCTTCCCATGCTGACTCACCGGGCGATTTGGGCCGCAATTGACGGCCTGGCCGAACGTTATGGCCTTACTGCGTCCGGCCTCGCCCGCAAGGCCGGGCTCGATCCCACCACCTTCAACCGCAGCAAACGCGTTTCGCGCGACGGCAAGCAGCGCTGGCCGTCCACGGAATCGATTTCGAAGGTGATCGAGGCCACCGGCGCCAGCGTGCCGGAATTCATGAGCCTGCTGAGCGATGGCGCACCGGTGGCGAGCGCGCACCGCATTCCCCTGATCGGTCTGGCCCAGGCCGGCAACGCCGGTTATTTCGACGATGCCGGGTTTCCCACCGGCGAGGGCTGGGAGAAGGTGCCCTTCCCGCAGATCGACGATCCGCAGGCCTATGCGCTCGAGATCAGCGGCGACAGCATGCTGCCGGTCTATCGCGACGGCGATATCGTGATCGTGTCGCCAGCGGCCAATGTGCGGCGCGGCGACCGCGTGATCGCCAAGACCGTGCAGGGCGAGGTGATGTGCAAGATCCTCGCGCGCCGCACACTGACGCGGATCGAACTCTCCTCGTTTAACCCCGCCTATCCCGACCGCAGCTTCGACGTGCCCGACATCGCCTGGATCGCCCGCATCGTCTGGGCGGCGCAGTAGCGGCGATGAGCGACACCCTGCGCGCGGCCATCGCCCGCCTGCCGGCGCTGGTGGCCGGTGGCGGCATTGCGTGGTGGGCGGAAGGCGGCCGGATCGAAAGACTCTCGCCCGATGCCGCCGCGCGCCGCGCCCGCGCCACGCCGCCCCTGCTGGTGCATGGCCGCGCGACGGCCACGCGGCTGGGCATCGAGCCCTTCCCGGCTTTCGACCTGCTCGACCTGTTCGCCTTCGTGCGGCCGGCGAAATTCTGTCTGCCGACACCCCATGGCCTGCTGGCCCGCATCGGCCTGGATGCTGCGGATGACGAAGAGGCCGCGCAGTATCTGCACGAAGCGGCGCTGACTCTGCTGAACGAATTGCCGCAGCAGAAGCCGCGCACCTTGCGCCGCGCCGCGCGACTGGCGCAGACGCTGCACAAGGCCGGCTGGCCCTGGGCGCCCTATCTGCTGGCGGCGCTGGGGCCGGAAGCCGCCGAGGTGCCGGCCGGCGGTTTCGGCGGCCTGGATGTATGGCAGGAACTGCCTGAATGGGTGGATTACGCACCGCCGCCGCCGCCCGACACACAAAGCGTTTCGCCTACGGAGGCGCGCGAGCGGCTGGCGCGTCTGCTTGGCCAGAATCAGCAACATGGGGCTTCGGAGCTGCGCGAATCCCAGGCCGATTATGCCGCCACCGCAGCGCAGGCGTTTGCGCCGCGCGAGATGATCGGCATGCCGGAACTGGTGCTGGCCGAGGCCGGCACCGGCATCGGCAAGACGCTGGGCTATATCGCGCCGGCCAGCGTCTGGGCCGAGAAGAATGGCGGCACGGTGTGGCTGTCGACCTATACCAAGAACCTGCAGCGCCAGATCGACCGCGAACTCGACCGTCTGTTCGCCGATCCGGCCGAAAAAGCGCAGAAGGTGGTGATCCGCAAGGGTCGCGAGAATTATCTCTGCCTGCTGAATCTCGAAGACGCCGCCCAGGGCGGGGCGGCGCGGCCGCAGGATCTGGTGCCGCTCAGCCTGATCGCGCGCTGGGCCGGCGCCACGCGCGACGGCGACCTGGCCGGCGGCGATTTTCCCGCCTGGGCCGTGGATTTGCATGGCCGCAACCGCACGCTGGGCCTGACCGACCAGCGCGGCGAATGCATCCATGCCGGCTGTCCGCATTACCGCAAATGCTTCATCGAGCGCGCCGTGCGCAAGTCGCGCAAGGCCGAGATGGTGATCGCCAACCACGCACTGGTGATGATCCAGGCGGCGCAAGGCCTGAACGCCGCCGAAGACGATCCGCAGAAACCATTGCGTTACGTGTTCGACGAAGGCCATCACCTGTTCGATGCGGCCGACAGCGCCTTCGCCGCGCATCTGACCGGGCAGGAAGCCATCGAACTGCGGCGCTGGCTGCGCGGACCGGAAGGCGGCCGGCGCAGCCGTGCGCGCGGCTTAGGGAATCGCATCGGCGATCTGGTCGCCCAGGACGAACGCGGCCGCAATGCGCTGGAAGCCGTGACCGAAGCTGCGCGCGCGCTGCCCTCCGATGGCTGGCTGGCGCGCATCGGCGACGGCAATCCGGCCGGTCATGGCGAAAAGTTCCTCAGCAAAGTGCGACAACAGATTCTGGCGCGCAGCACCCAGCCGGATTCTCCCTATGGCCTGGAATGCCCGACGAAGGAGCCCGTCGCCGGCCTGCTGGAAGCGGCGGAGAATTTCGCCACCGGCATCGAGCGCATCCTGGAGCCGATGAATGCGCTGGCGAAAAGTTTAAGCGACATGCTGGCCGACGAGACGGCCGAGCTCGACACCGCCACGCGGGCCCGCATCGAAGGCGCCTTGCGCGGTCTGTTGCGCCGCAAGCTGACGCTGGAAGCCTGGCGCAGCATGCTGCTCGACCTGCGCACCGAAACGCCGGCGACCTTCGTGGACTGGTTCGGGCTGGACCGCATCGATGGCCGCGATTTCGATCTCGGCCTCTATCGCCATTACCTCGATCCGATGCAGCCCTTCGCGGCCGCCGTGCTGAAACCCGCCCATGGCGTGGCGATCACCTCGGCCACCCTGCGCGACATGGCGCCGGCCAAGGCCGATGCGGCGCCAGGACAGGACTGGGCCAGCGCCGATATCCGTACCGGCGCGCGCCACCTGCCGCTGCCGGGCCGCCATGCCGCCTTCCCCTCGCCCTTCGATTATGCCGCGCGCACCCGCGTGCTGGTCGTCACCGACGTACGGCGCGACGCGATGGACCAGGTGGCGGCGGCCTATCGCGAGCTTTTTCTGGCCGCCGGCGGCGGCGGGCTGGGACTCTTCACGGCGATCTTCCGCCTGCGCGCCGTGCAGAAACGCATCCTGAAACCCCTGGCCGAAGCCGGCCTGCCGCTTTACGCGCAGCATGTCGACCCGCTGGACAATGCCACGCTGGTCGACATCTTCCGCGCCGAGGAACATGCCTGCCTGCTGGGCACGGATGCGATGCGCGACGGGGTAGACGTGCCGGGCGCGTCCCTGCGCCTGGTGGTGTTCGACCGTGTGCCCTGGCCCCGGCCCGACCTTCTGCACAAGGCGCGCAAGGCGGCCTTCGGCGGCCAGGCCTATGACGACCTGCTCACGCGCCTGAAACTGAAACAGGCCTATGGCCGGCTGCTGCGCCGGGCCGAGGATTTCGGCGTCTTCGTCGTGCTGGATGCGCAATTGCCCTCGCGGCTGCTCTCGGCTTTCCCGCCCAGCGTGGAGGTCCGCCGCATCGGCATCGCGGAAGCCGTGGCCGAGACGCGCGGCTTCCTGCAGCAGATGCAGGCGGACCGTGTGACCCAGGACACACGGGAAGCCTGACCCGTCACGCTTTCGCCGTATTCAGCCGCTAGGCGTGACTGGCGCGGGCCGGATCGATCCGGCATAGTGCGCGTCGTCTCGCCCCCCACCTTCTCTACTCCCGGAACCCGATGTCGACCATCACGCCCCAGAATGCCCTGATCTATGCCATGGTGATTGCCGCGGTGGCGGATGGCAGGCTGAAGGATTCCGAGATCGCTGCGCTGGAAGTGGCGGTGCGGCACCTGCCGATCTTCAAGGGTTATGGTGTCGACGCGATGCAGGTCGCCACCGGTGACTGCGTTGCTCTGCTGGACCAGGAAGACGGCATCGATGCGGCGCTGGGCCTGGTGAAAGAAGCCCTGCCCCAGGACTGGTGTGAAACCGCCTATGCCCTGGCCTGCGACATCGTCGCGGTGGATGGCCATGGCGGCCAGGAAGAACTGCGCTGGCTGGAGATGCTGCGGCACGAATTGGGCGTCGAGCGCCTGCATGCCGCCGCCATCGAACGCGGTGCCGGCGTGCGCTACAAGCGCCTGCCGGGCGACCAGCCGAAGAAATAGGCCGCTTCAGTCGATCTGTGGCGCGTTGAAGTTATAGGCGCGCTCCACCTTCGCGATCCGAATTTCGTAATGCGAATACCATACCTCGCGGCCCTTCTGCCGCGCGGCCGCATGTTCCATGTTGCGTTTCCAGGCGCGGATATTCTCTTCACTGTCGAAATAGGCCACCGTGATGCCGAAACCGTCGGCGCCGCGTGTGCTTTCCATCCCTAAGAAACCCGGCTGCTGCGCGGCGAGCTCGGCCATGCGCTCGGCCATGGCGCCATAGCCGTTATCGCCGTCCGTGCGCTGCGACGAGAAGATCACGGCGTAATAGGGCGGTTTGGGGGTGTTGGCGAAACCGGATGCAGACATTTGGGGCGGTCCCTTGCTGGGTTATTCCGCCGCCTTCTCTAGCATGCTTTGACCCAGTCCGCTGCCTTTGGGCACGATCAGCGGAATGGATTTTGGTCCGACCATGATCCGCGCCGGCAGCCGGGCGACGATGTCGCCATCGGCCTGCACCGGCTGGTCCGCCGGGCCATGAATCTCCACCACACGCCCGCGCACCAGCTCGATCTCGGGCAGGCGCTGCAACTGCCCCAGCGTCAGCGCGACTGTCGCCCGCAACGCGCCGAGGCGGCCGCCCATCCTGAACAGGCAGATTTCAAACGCCGGATCGTCCAGCCGCGCATTCGGCGCGCAGACGAACTGCCCGCCATAGAAATGGCCTTTCGCAATCACCGCCGAGGCGCAGTCGTAAGCACGGCCGTCGATGCTCAATGAATAGCGCGGCACATCATAGACAACGAGCCGGCGCAGGCTTTCGATCACATAGGCACCCTTGCCAAGCCAGCGTTTCAGCTTCGGCGGCAAGGCATCCACCACATGGGCATCGAAGCCGATGCCGGCCATGATGGTGAACAGCCGCTCGTTCGCATAGCCCGGCCAGATCTGGGCCACATCGCCATGCAGCACCGTTTCCATCACGGCCGGCGGCTGCAGCGGCAGGCCGATCTCCATCGCCAGCACATTGGCGGTGCCGAGCGGAAAGATGCCGAGCGGCGCGGGATTCTCGGCCGGCAGGCCGTTGGCCACCTCGCCGATCGTGCCATCGCCGCCGGCCGCCACCACGGCGTCATACCTGTCGGCATGGCCGTCATGGGCGAAGGCCTCGGCATCGCCGCGCCGCGTGGTGGGGCGGAATTCGACCGCGCAGCCGGAGTCTTCCAGAAGGTCGAGATAGGCTTCCAGCCGCGCACGTTTCCGCCGGCCGGCGGTCGGGTTGTAGATCACCAGCAGGCGGCGGCGGTAATCGGGCATGACGCCGGATAGCAGATTTCGACGCGGCGCGGCAGGGACGGTTTTATGACAGTTCAGTCCCCTGCTTCTCATACCCATGTATGCTGCTATACCCGCATGCATGACATGGTATGCGATTCGGGCGACTTTTCTGGTCCTGCTGGTGCTCGCCGGTCCGGCCCGTGCGGAACCGGCCGCCAGTGTGGTGGATGGCGACACAATAAAGCTGAACGGCACCACCTATCGCCTGCATGGCATCGATGCCCCGGAAAAAGCCCAGATCTGCCAGAGGGATAACATGGACTGGCTGTGCGGGCAGGAAGCCGCCGCCCATCTGCGCGGGCTGGTGGCCGGCCGCCCGGTCGCCTGCGAGGCGCGGGACCGCGACCGTTACGGCCGGATTGTCGCCATCTGCCGTGTCGCCGGACTGGACCTGAACCGGGCCATGGTGCGGGCCGGGCTGGCCTGGGCCTATACCCAATACGGCCGGGATTACGAGGATGCCGAACTGGAGGCCCAGATCATGGGCAACGGCGTCTGGGCGGCCAGCGTGCGGGCCCAGACACCCTGGGACTGGCGCCGGGGCAACGGGCGTTCCCAAAGCGGCGCGAATCCGGGGTTGACAGGCCTTGGCCGGTAGTTATAGTGCGCCACCTCGAATTCAGGCGGCGCCGGACGGCTGGCGCTGCCGCTTTGTTATGGAATATCAACATGTTCGCAGTGATCAAGACCGGCGGTAAGCAGTACAAGGTGGCGGCTGGCGACGTGCTCGAGGTCGAGCTGGTCGGCGGCCAGGCCGGCGACAAGATCGAATTCGACCAGGTGCTGGCGGTCGGCAATGGCGGCGACGTGAAGGCCGGCAAGGCCGTGGGCGGCGCCAAGGTGAAGGCCGAGGTGATCGGCCAGACCCGCGGTCCGAAACTGATCGTGTTCAAGAAGCGCCGTCGGCAGAATTCGCGTCGCAAGAACGGCCACCGCCAGAGCTATACCGCGGTGAAGATCCTCGAGATCGCCGCCTGAGCGCGCGACGAAAAGATTTAAGGAGACAGTTCCATGGCACATAAAAAAGCTGGCGGCTCCTCGCGCAATGGTCGCGACTCCCAGTCCAAGCGCCTCGGCGTGAAGAAGTACGGCAGCGAAACCGTCGTCGCCGGCAACATCATCGTGCGCCAGCGCGGCACCAAGGTGCATGCCGGCAAGAACGTCGGCATGGGCAAGGATCACACCCTGTTCGCTACCAGCGACGGCAAGGTGAAGTTCCACGATGGCAAGCAGGGCCGGTCTTACGTTTCGGTGCTGCCGCCGGAGGCGTGATCACACGCGCCTTTCCCGCAAGCATCACACGGATCAAGGGGAATGGCGCAGGCCATTCCCCTTTTTCTTTTTCTGCTGTCCCAGTGAACTCCGATGAAATTCCTCGATCAGGCCAAGGTCTATATTGAAAGCGGTCATGGCGGTCCCGGTTCCGTCAGCTTCCGCCGCGAGAAGTTCATCGAATATGGCGGCCCCGATGGCGGCAACGGCGGCAAGGGCGGCGATGTCTGGGCCGAATGCGTCGACGGGCTGAACACCCTGATCGACTACCGCTATCAGCAGCATTTCCGCGCCGCCCGCGGTGGCCACGGCATGGGCCGCCAGCGTTCGGGCGCCAATGCGGAAGACGTGATCCTGAAGGTGCCCAAGGGCACGCAGATCCTGGCCGAGGACAACGAGACATTGCTGGCCGACCTGACCGAGGTGGGCCAGCGCGTGCTGCTGTGCAAGGGCGGCGATGGCGGCTTCGGCAACGAGCATTACAAATCCTCCACCAACCGCGCGCCGCGCCGCGCCGATCCCGGCTGGCCGGGCGAGGAGAAATGGATCTGGCTGCGGCTGAAGCTGATCGCCGATGCCGGCCTGGTCGGCCTGCCCAATGCCGGCAAGTCGACATTCTTGAGCCGCGTCTCGCGCGCCAAGCCCAAGATCGCCGATTATCCCTTCACCACGCTGAAGCCCCAGCTTGGCGTCGTGAAGGCGAATGACCGTGAATTCGTGCTGGCCGATCTGCCCGGACTGATCGAGGGCGCGGCCGAAGGCGCCGGCCTGGGCCATCGTTTCCTTGGCCATGTCGAACGCTGTGCCGTGATCCTGCATCTGGTGGACGGCACGGCGGAAGACCCCGTTGCCAACTGGAAGATGATCCGCAAGGAACTGAAAGCCTATGGCGCGGCGCTGGACAAGAAGCCCGAGATTATCGGCCTGAACAAGATCGACGCCCTTTCAGCCGACGAGCTGAAAGAAAAGATGACCAAGCTGAAGCGTTCGGCGAAACGCCCGGTGCTGGCGCTTTCCGGCGTATCGGGCGAAGGCATCGACGCGGTGGTGAACCAGCTTTATGCCGTGATTGCCGAAACGCGCGAGGCCGAGAAGGCCGCATTGCAGCTCGATGAGCCCGCCGAGGGCAACGATGAGTAACCCTCTCGCCCGCGCCAGACGCGTCGTCGTCAAGGTCGGCTCGTCGTTGCTGGTCGATGCCGAAAAGAACACCCTGCGCGAGGCCTGGCTGAATGCCCTGGTCGACGACATTGCGAAACTGCGGCAGGACGGCAAGGACGTGCTGGTGGTGTCGTCGGGCGCCATCGCGCTGGGCCGGCGCATCCTCGGCCTGAACGGCAAGGCCCTGCGGCTGGAGGAAAGCCAGGCTGCTGCTGCGGCAGGCCAGATCCGCCTCTCCTCGGCCTGGCAGGAGGCGCTGGCGCGCCATGACCTGAAGACCGCACAGATCCTGCTGACCCTAGGCGATACGGAATCGCGCCGGCATTACCTGAATGCCCGCGAGACGGTGCATACCCTGCTGAAACTCGGCGTCGTGCCGGTGGTGAACGAAAACGACACCGTGGCCACGGCGGAAATCCGCTTTGGCGACAACGACCGCCTCGCCGCCCGCGTGGCCCAGATGATCTCGGCCGACTGCCTGATCCTGCTGTCTGACATTGACGGACTCTACACCGCCGATCCCGGCGTCGACGCAGAAGCCAAATTCCTTGCCACCGTTCCGGCGATCACACCCGAGATCGAGGCAATGGCCGGCGTGTCGCGCTCAGGGCTCGGGCGCGGCGGCATGGTGACCAAGATCGTGGCGGCCAAGATCGCCGTTGGTGCCGGCTGCGCCATGGTGATCGCCAACGGCAAGCAGATGCATCCGGTGCAGAGCGTGCGCGATGGCGGCCGCTGCACCTGGTTCGAGGCACAGGGAACACCGGCTGTTGCCCGCAAACAGTGGATCGCCGGCCACCTCAATCCGCAGGGCACGCTCACGCTGGATGCCGGCGCGGTGAAGGCTCTGCGCTCCGGCCGTTCGCTGCTGCCCGCCGGCGTGACGAAGGTTGATGGCCGCTTCCAGCGCGGCGACCTGGTGCGCGTCTGCGATCCGGACGGCAACGAGATCGCGGTGGGCCTGAGCGCTTATGCCGACGAGGATGCGCGCCGCATCATGGGGCACAAATCCGGCGACATTATCGAGATTCTCGGCTACGGTGGCCGCGACGAGATGATCCATCGCGACGAACTGGTGCTGCGATGACCGCGCATACAGCCATTGCCGATACGGCGACATTGATGAACGAGATGGGCCGCGCGGCAAAAAGCGCCGCCGCCATCCTTGCCGTTGCATCGACCGAACAGAAAAACACCGCATTGCTTGAGGCGGCCAAGGCCATGATCGCAGCCGAGGCGGCCATCCTGGCGGCCAATGCCGAGGACATGGCTGCGGGCCGCGAAAAAGGCCTGACGCCCGCCCTGCTCGACCGCCTGATGCTGGATTCAAAACGCATACACGCCATCGCCCAGGGACTGGAGGACGTGGCCGCGCTGCCCGATCCAGTCGGCGCCGTGATGGCGGCATGGACACGGCCCAATGGCCTGAAATTCGAGTGCGTGCGCACGCCGCTGGGTGTGATCGGCGTGATTTTCGAGAGCCGCCCGAACGTCACCGCCGATGCCGGCGCGCTCTGCCTGAAAGCCGGCAATGCCTGCATCCTGCGCGGCGGCTCGGAAAGCTTCCGCTCCAGCCGTGCGATCCATGCCGCCCTGGTGGCAGGCCTGAAGGCTGCCGGCCTGCCTGAGGCCGCGATTCAGCTGGTGCCCACCACCGACCGCGCCATGGTCGGTGCCATGCTGACGGCGGCGCAGTGGCTGGACGTGATCGTGCCGCGCGGCGGCAAGTCTCTGGTGGCACGCGTGCAGACCGAAAGCCGCGTGCCGGTCTTCGCCCATCTGGAGGGCAACTGCCACGTCTATGTCGAGGCCAGCGCCGATGCCGACATGGCGGAAAAGATCGTGCTGAACGCCAAGCTGCGGCGCACCGGCGTCTGCGGCGCGGCCGAAACCCTGCTGGTGGAACGCGCCGCAATCGCCACGCATCTGCCCCGGCTGGTGAAGGCTTTGCTGGAGCGCGGTTGCGAGGTACGCGGCGATGCCGAGGCGCAGAAAGTGGATACCCGCGTGAAGCTGGCCACAGAAGAAGACTGGGCGACCGAATACCTGGATGCCATCATCGCCGTGAAGGTTGTGTCGGGACTGGACGAGGCGATTGCCCATATCGCCAGCCATGGTTCCAGCCACACGGAAGCGATCCTGACCGAGGATGCCGATCACGCTGCGCAGTTCATGAATCGGCTGGACAGCGCCATCCTGCTGCATAATGCCTCAACGCAGTTCGCCGATGGCGGTGAGTTCGGCTTCGGCGCCGAGATCGGCATCGCCACCGGCAAGATGCATGCGCGTGGCCCGGTGGGCGTGGAACAGCTCACCACCTTCAAATACCGCGTTCACGGCAACGGCCAGATCAGGCCCTGAGATAATACGCCGGAGCCGCTGCGCCGCATGATCCCGCCCCCCGGCTCTCCGCTTGGCCTGCGCATCGGCCTGCTCGGCGGTTCGTTCAATCCGGCCCATGCCGCGCATCGCGAGATCAGTCTGACGGCCCTGCATCGGCTGAAGCTGGATCAGGTCTGGTGGCTGGTCAGTCCGCAGAACCCGCTGAAATCCGTCTCAGGCATGGCGCCGCTGGATCAGCGGCTGGCCGAGGCGCGTCGGGTCTCGGCGCATCCGCGCATCCTGGTCACCGACGTCGAAAGCCGGCTCGGCACGCGCTACACGGCCGATACACTGGCCGCCCTGCGGCGGCATTACCCGCAGACGCGCTTCGTCTGGCTGATGGGCGCCGACAACCTGGCGCAATTCCATCGCTGGCAGGACTGGCAGGGCATCGCCCGCATGATGCCGATTGCCGTGCTGGACCGCCCCGGCTTCAACCTGACGGCACCGCAGAACCCGGCCGGCCAATGGCTGTCGCGCTTTCGCGTGGCGCGCCATGATGCGGCCGCGCTAGCCGGCAAAACCGCGCCGGCCTTTTTGCTGCTGAAATCCAAGCTCAATCCGCTGTCCGCCACCGCGATCCGGCAGCAACGCGGCAGACGTCAGGCCTGACGCAGATACAGCTTGTTGATGCCGGTGAGCAATCTGTGCACCGGCCGATAAAGATCGAGGAAATCCTCCCAGCCCAAACCCAGCGCCGTCGCCATCTCGGCCAGCGTGCGGCGGCCATCGATCAGCGCGGCGATCTCGGGCGCACGCGGCGGCGCGGCAAATACCAGCCGTTCATTCTGGAAGCTGATCGCCAGTTCGCCGCGCTTCTGCAACGTCTCGGCCAGGGCCTGCGGCGGAATGCCGTTCAGCCAGGGCACCAGATCGGGCGCGGGCTGGGCCACGGCCTGATCCACGCGGGCCGATGGCACAACGTAGATCACATGGGTTTTCAGCGTGCCGCTCAGGCGCTCGGCCAAAGCGGCCTGTTCCAGCCAGGGCAGTTTCGCCGCGCGGCTGCGCAGGGCATCGTCCTTCAGGTAGCTGAGCGGATCGTAGCGGCAGGGTTCGATGAAAGCCGCGATGCCCAGATCCGCGCCGGCGGCGAAACCGGCCAGGTCCGGCACGGTATAGGCGCGATCCTGCGCATGCAGCAGCAGGTCGTAGAATTCCGCGTCGCCGAGCTTGTGGTCGCCCAGGAAGGGATTGCGCCGGAATTCGTTGGTTTCGGGCAGTTCGGCCAGCAGGGTTTTCGCCAGCGCCAGCTTGCCGCTCGCCGGCAGGTCGGCCGTGAGCTGGCGCAGGGCCGCCTGCAGCGGATAGATCCCGGCGCGGCCATAGCTGCCATAGACCATCAGGCCCATGCCGCCATCGGACGACAGGGCCTGCTTCAGTACCGCCAGGCCGGCATCCGGATCGGGCAGGTGATGCAGTACGCCACAGCAATCGATGTAATCATACGGCCCCGGCGCGAGCTGCGGCAGATCGAGCAGCGAACCGGTAAGGAAACGAATGTTCTTCAGGCCGCGGACTTCGGCGCGGGCCTCGGCCACCTTGCGAGAGGCAGCCGAGAGATCGAGATAGACCACCTCATGATCGCCGCCCGAGGCTTGCAGGTATTGTGCAAGGTGAATGAGCCCATCACCGGTGCCGCCGCCGGCCACCAGCGCACGAAAGGGTTTGCGGAAATCGCGCCGGCCGCCGAAGACATAGTGGTTGAGTTCCGGCAGGAAACTCGGGCTGCCGGTGATCAGCCGCTTGCGCTCCTCCGCCGGATCGCGCGCCGGATAGGGATAGGCCTCGTACTGTTCTTTGACCTGATCCGTCACGAGACCTTGATCACCACCTTGCCGGTGGTCTTGCGCGACAGCAGGGCCTGCATGGCCTGCGGCACCTGGTCGAGCGGATAGCTGGCCGAGACATGCGGCTTGAGCCGGCCCTGTTCATACAGCGCCAGCAAGGCGGCGAAGTTGGCGCGGTTCTTCTCGGGCTCGCGCGCGGCGAAGGCACCCCAGAAGACGCCGACGATGCTGCAGCCTTTGATCAGCGCCAGGTTGGCCGGCGCTTCCGGGATGCGGCCCGAGGCGAAACCGATCACCAGCAGGCGGCCATCCCAGTTGATGCAGCGGAGCGACTGGTCGAAGGCATCGCCGCCCACCGCGTCGTAGATCACGTCGGCGCCGTTGCCGCCGGTGAGTTCCTTCACGCGGTCCTTGATGCTCTCTTTCGAGTAGTTGATCACATGGGCGGCGCCGTATTCCTTCACGATCGCCGCCTTCTCGTCGGACCCGACCGTGCCGATCACGGTGGCGCCCAGCTCGCGGCCGAGTTCCACGGCATTCAGGCCGACGCCGCCGGCCGCGCCATGCACCAGCAGCACCTCGCCCTTCTTGATGCGGCCGCGGTCGACCAGCGCGTGATATGTGGTGCCATAGGTGATCGGGAAACCGGCCGCGATCTCGTAGGGCATGCTGGCCGGAATCTTGAATACGTTGCTGGCCGGGCAGTTCACCAGCGTGCCGAAGGCGCCGCTGCCAGTGGTGGCCATCACGCGGTCGCCCACTTTGAGGTCGCTGACCTTCTCGCCGACCTCGGCGATCTCGCCGCCGCATTCCATGCCGGGCGCAAACGGGAAGGCCGGCTTGAACTGGTACTTTCCGGCGATCATCAGGGTGTCGGGGAAGTTCAGGCCAGCGGCATGCACGCGGATGCGCACATCCTTCGGGCCCAGGGCCGGCAGCGGCAGGTCTTCCAGCACCAGGCTCTCCGGCCCGCCCCATGCCTTGCACACCATGGCTTTCGCGACGGCAGCGCTCATCTCTCACTCTCCCTGATTTTTCTTATGGCCTGATTTCTTATGGTCTGGGTTTTCTTGTCTGCAGATACAGAAATGGCGCCGACATCAGCCGGCGCCATCATTCGCGCCCCGATTATTTGGGCGCCATAACCATGGTCATCTGACGCCCTTCCATCTTGGGCGTCTGCTCCATCTTGGCCTTTTCGCCGAGATCCTCGCGCACACGATCCAGCAGCTTCATGCCCAGTTCCTGGTGCGCCATCTCGCGGCCACGGAAGCGCAGGGTGACCTTCACCTTGTCGCCTTCCTCCAGGAACCGCACCATCGCCCGCATCTTCACGTCATAATCATGCGTGTCGATCATCGGGCGCAGCTTGATTTCCTTGATCTCGATGACCTTCTGCTTCTTGCGCGCCTCGGCTGCCTTCTTCTGTTCCTCGTACTTGTACTTGCCGTAATCGAGGACCTTGGCGACGGGCGGCTGGGCGGTCGGCGAAATCTCGACCAGGTCCAGCCCGGCCTCTTCGGCGATTTTCAGCGCTTCACGGATAGGGACGACACC
>JBKBJT010000049.1:0-20062 GCA_046294345.1 Ferrovibrio sp. | reverse complement strand
CATACAGCGGCATGTACTGGCGGATGTTGCGCTCCAGCTCGCGGTTCACGTCCATCATGGTCTCGCGCACCAGGCCGTGGATGATCAGGTCGCGGTCGTTCATGGTGGCCTTCTCGCTCATCGAGGTGGCGCGGCGGGCGCTGGCCGAGGCCTCGCCGACGCGGAAGCCACGGGCATCGCGAATCTCGATGGCCATTTCCACCTCGGTGTCGAAGCGGGCGACCTGGTCCTCGGTGAAGCTGCCGCGCAGGCCCGGGGTCTTCTTCAGGTCCACCTCGGTGACGCTGGCCTTTTTGATCACCACGGTGACGCGGTTCTGCTGGCTGTTGTCCAGCGCGATGCGGTCGCGGGTCCAGCGCGCGGCCACGACGGCCGGCGGCTGCGGGATGCTCAGCTCGATATGCGGCGGCTGGGCCGAGGGCTGGTATTCCTGGATGGTTTCCACCGAGCTGGCGGCGAAGGTCAGCTTCGGCTGGTTCTCGAAGGTGATCTCCGGCAGCATCAGCTTCTGCGGCGGCGCGCCGGCGCAGGCGGCAACGGCCAGGGCCAGGGCCGCAACCGCGATCAGGCGGGCGGAATATGTACGGACAGTATCGAGGCGCATGAAATCTCTCCCGGGTCTGGGGGTAGCGAGCGCTTCAGATAGTCCGGCAAATGGGGCGAATTCAAGGCCCGGCAATGGCGGGATTCGGCCAAAAGACCCGGAAACAGAACCCTGAATTGCCCAAACCCTGAATTAAACGATCAGGCCTTCACCGTGCCGGCGGGAAAGCCATAGGCCGCGCTGCAGAACTGGCAGGTCACGGTGATCGTGCCGTCCGCATCGGCCATGTCGGCCAGCTCTTCGGCGCTGAAGGTGGAGAGGATGCCGCGCACCTTGTCGGACGAGCAGGTGCAGGTATCGACGACGGCGCCCGGCTCGAAGACCCGCACGCCGTCTTCATGGAACAGGCGGAACAACAGGTCGTTCTGGCTCAGGCCCGGATCGCAGAGTTCGTCGGTCCGCGCGGTGGACAGCAGCGCGGTCGCCTTTTCCCAGGCAAGCTCGCGGTCTTCCGGCGACAGGCCGCCCGGCTGCTGCGGCAATTGCTGCAGCAGGATGCCGCCGCCGCGCCAGTAGCGGCGGCCGTCGGTGGCCCGGCGATGCGCCGCGCCCAGCACCACGCGGGCATTGAGCTGCTCCGACTGGGCGAAATAGGCATGCGCCGCCTCGGCCAGCGTGCTGCCCGACAGATCCACGATGCCCTGGTAACGCTCCATGTCCGGCCCTTGCGGATCGATGGTGAAGGCGAGATAGCCCTTGCCCAGCAGCAGCGGCACCAGGGCGCGTTCGGAACCCGGGCCCAGTTCCAGCCCGTCCAGCCGTTCGGCGTCGAAACTGGCATAGCCGCGCAGATGGCCCGGCGTGCGGCAATCGGCCACCAGCGTCGAGACGGGGCCGTCGCCCTTGGCCTGCAGCGAGAAGATGCCGTCGAATTTCAGCGCGGTCGCCATGGTGGCGACGAGGCTCATCGCCTCGGCCAGCAGTTGCGCCACCGGCTCGGGATAGGCGTGGCGGGTCAGGATGCGGTCGAGCGCCGGGCCCAGCCGCACCAGGCGGCCGCGCACATCGCACTGCTCGATCTGGAACGGCAGCGACAAATCGTCATGAAGCGGGGGCATGCGCACGCAACCAATATAAGACGCCTCAGGCGCCGAAGCACCAGGCCAGGATCGCCTTCTGGGCGTGCAGGCGGTTTTCCGCCTCGTCGAACACCACCGATTGCGGACCGTCGATCACATCCGAGGTCACTTCCTCGCCGCGATGGGCCGGCAGGCAATGCATGAAGATGGCATCCTTCGCCGCCTTCTGCATCAGTGCGGCATTCACCTGATAGGGGGCGAGGATCCGGTGGCGCCGCTCGGCATCCTTCATGCCCATCGACACCCAGGTGTCGGTGATCAGGCAGTCGGCATCGGCCGCGGCCTGGGCCGGATCGCTGGTCACGTTCACCTGGCCCTGGCGTTCGGCGGCCCATTTCAGGACGCGGGCGCTGGGCTGCAATTCGGCCGGGCAGGCGAGATCAAGGCGGAAGCCGAACAGCACGGCGGCATGGATCAGCGAACTGGCCATGTTGTTGCCGTCGCCCACCCAGGCCAGCTTGCGGCCGCGGATCGGACCGCGCTTTTCCTCAAACGTCATCACGTCGGCCATCACCTGGCAGGGATGGCTGTCGTCGGTCAGGCCGTTGATCACCGGCACGCTGGCATTGGCGGCCAGATCGGCCAGGTTCTGCGCCTTGCCGGTGCGCATCATGATGGCGTCCACGTTGGCCGACAGGATCTTCGCCGTGTCGGCGATGCTTTCGCCGCGGTTGATCTGCAGCTCGTCGGAGCGCACCACGATGGTCTCGCCGCCCAGCTGGCGCATGGCGCTGTCGAAGCTCAGGCGCGTGCGGGTCGAGGGCTTCTCGAAGATCATCGCCAGAATCCGGTCGGCGGCCGGGCGGTCGGGTTCGATCCAGCCCTTCGGCCGGCCCGCGCGGCCGGCCTTCATCCTGGCCGCGTGGCTCAATATGCCGCGCAGGGTCTCGGCCGGAATCCGGTCGAGATCCAGGAAATGCCGCACGCCGTTCATGCCGCTTCCTTGGCCTTGGCCTGCAGTTTCTGGCACGCCGCCTCGATGCGCTGGATGCCTTCCGCCAGATCCTTTTCCGGAATCGTCAGCGGCGGCAGCAGGCGCACGGTGTTGTCGCTGGCGGTCACGCCCAGCACATGCTCGTCGCGCAGGGCGGCCTGGAAATCGGAATTCACGCCCTTGGTCTTCACCGCGAGCAGGAAGCCCTGGCCGCGTACTTCCTCGATCACCTCGGGGTAGCGGTCGGCCAGCATGGCCAGCTGCTGGCGGAAATACGAGCTGCGCTTCTGCACGCCGTCGAAAAAGCCGGGCTCCAGCATCACGTCCAGCACGGCATTGCCCGCCGTCATGGCCATGATGTTGCCGCCGAATGTCGTGCCATGGGTGCCGGGCTTGATCCCGGAGCAGGCCTCGTCGGTGGTGAGGATCGCGCCGACCGGGAAACCGCCGCCCAGGCCCTTGGCCAGGGTCATGATGTCGGGCGTGATGCCGGCCCATTCATAGGCGAACAGCTTGCCGGTGCGGCCCATGCCGGTCTGCACCTCGTCCAGGATCAGCAGCAGCTTGTGCTCGTCGCAAAGCGCGCGGATCGCCCGCAGCGTCTCGGTCGGCACCGCGCGGATGCCGCCCTCGCCCTGGATCGGCTCGACCATGACCGCCGCCGTCTCCGGCGTGATCGCGGCCTTCAGCGCCTTCAGGTCGTTCAGCGGCACATGGTCGAAACCCTCGACCACCGGGCCGAAGCCTTCCAGGTATTTCTTGTTGTTGGTCGCCGCCAGCATGGCCAGCGTGCGGCCGTGGAAGGCGCCGTCGAAGGTGATGACGCGATATTTCTCCGGCTGGCCCTTCGCCGAGAAGTATTTGCGCGCGATCTTCACCGCGCCCTCGTTAGCCTCGGCGCCCGAGTTGCAGAAAAACGCCTTGTCGGCGAAGGAATGCTCGACCAGCCGCTGGGCCAGTTTCTCCTGCTCCGGGATCTGGAACAGGTTGGAGACATGCCACAGCTTGGCGGCCTGCTCCTGGATGGCCTTCACCAGATGCGGGTGGCTGTGGCCCAGCGCGGTGACGGCGATGCCGGAGCCGAAGTCGAGATAACGTCGACCGTCGGCGGTGTAGAGGTAAGGACCCTCGCCCCGCTCGAACGCGAGGTTGGCCCTCGCGTAGGTCGACATCAATGCTTCGCTCACGACACGCTCCTGTGGTTGCGGCCCTGCCAATGTGACAAAGCCCTGAAACGATGACGCCAGCCCCGGCTTTTTAACGCGGCCGGGCTGGCGGGAAGGGCAGGACTCTAAGGGCCGGCAAGGGCTTAGTCAATTCAGCGAATGTAGCGGGACAATGCGGGTTTCCCGGCACTTTTTTGGTCCATTGCCCTGTCGCCGGGGAAGGCTGGCCGATCCACGCAAACGGGTGCTAGTGTCTGGAAAACATGACGAATTGCGGGAGGTCGGGATGAGCAGCCTGAGTTTCGAGACCACGCGGCGGGTCTATTGCGAGCCGGGCGCCTCGGCAAAGCTGGGCAGCCTGGCGGGCGAACTGGGCATCACCCGGGCCATGCTGGTCACCGATCCGGGCGTGATGAAGCTGGGCCTGCCCCAGGCCGGGCTGGACAGCCTGAAGGCCGCCGGAATCGCCGTATCGATCTACGACAGAACCGAAGCCGACCCGCCGGAAAAGCTGGTGCATGAGGCCGTGGCGGCGGCGAAGGACTTCCGGGCCGATGGCGTGATCGGCTTCGGCGGCGGCTCGTCGATGGACATCGCCAAGCTGGTCGCCTTCCTGCCGCGCGCCAGCCAGCAATTGTCCGAGGTCTATGGCGTCGGCAATGCGAAGGGCAACCGCATGCCGCTGATCCAGGTGCCCACCACCGCCGGCACCGGCTCGGAAGTCACCGGCATCAGTATCATCACCACGGGCGAGTCCGAGAAGAAGGGCGTGGTCTCGCCGCTCCTGCTGCCCGATATCGCGCTGCTCGATGCCGATCTCACGCTTGGTCTGCCGCGCCATGTGACGGCGGCCACCGGCGTGGATGCCATGGTGCATGCCATCGAGGCCTATACGACCAAACACAAGAAGAACCCGATGTCGGATGCGCTGGCGCGCGAGGCCCTGCGCCTGCTGTCGGGCAATATCCGCCATGTCTGCTCCGAGGCCGGCGCGAAGGACCGCAAGGCGCGCTCCGACATGCTGCTGGGCGCCATGCTGGCCGGCATGGCCTTTGCCAACGCACCCGTGGCGGCGGTGCATGCCCTGGCCTATCCGGTGGGCGGGCATTTCCATGTGCCGCACGGGCTCTCCAATGCCCTGATGCTGCCCCATGTGCTGCGCTTCAACCTCGCGGTCGATACGGCCGCCGCGCAATATGCCGAACTGGCGCCGATCCTGCTGCCCGGCAAAAGCTTCCATTCCGCATCGGCCGGCGCCGGCGCGCTGCTCGCCGAACTGGAATCGATCATCGACGACGTGAAGCTGGAAAAGCAGCTGCGCCAGGTCGGCATCAGCCACAACCACCTGCCGATGCTGGCGAAGGACGCGATGAACCAGCAGCGCCTGCTGGTCAACAACCCGCGCGAGGTCGGCTACGACGACGCGCTGAAAATCTACGAGCAGGCGCTGTAAGCGGCATGAGCGAGGTTCTCGACCCCAGGCTGGAAGTGCGGGCGAATTACCGCCACAGTCTGCTGATCCCCACCCGGCTGTCCGACATCGACGTCTACCAGCATGTCAACAACGTGCAGTATTATGCCTATTTCGACACGCTGGTGAACGACTACATGATCCGCTTCGGCGGACTCGACATGGTCAACGACACGATCATCGGCCTGCTGGTGGAAAGCGGCTGCCGTTTCCACAAGTCGCTGAACTACCCCGAGACCATCGAGGGCTGCCTGCGCACGGTGAAGCTGGGCAATTCATCGGCGCGGCACGAGATCGCGCTGTTCCGCGACGGCGACCCGCATCCCGCCGCCACCGGCCATTTCGTGCATGTCTTCGTGGAACGCGGCGTGCAGAAGCCGGTGCCGATCCCGGCCAAGATACGCGCCGCGCTGGAGAAGCTGCTGGTGGTGTGAATTCATCTATAGAGCGAACGGCGGCTTGGTGTCTTGGTCCATCTCAGGTGCATGGCTCATGTCATCTGTGTCGATGAACTCTCGGGCCGCTACGGCTAAGTGTTCGAAGCCGAAGTGATATCTTTCAGGGTGCCTTGTTCCGGGAGGATTAGGGCGTTGCTGTCTTTCTGTGTGAAGTAAAGGGGATAGCATGCCCCAGTACATAAGTATTGGCCGCGCAAACATGCGCAGTATCAATTTCTCATCCGCATATTTTGCGTGGCACATAATGCCAAGGTAATTGAAGAAATTTGATACTATTATTGCGTCGGTACGAATGTCGTCTGGAAGATTAGTGTATCCAAAGCTTGTTATGGCCGGGGTATTGCGAATGCACTCTGGTAATTTTTCTCTAAGTCTGTAGCGAGCGGATTGGACTGGTTCGGAAGCCCATTGTTCCATCATTTTTACAGTATATTGTGCCACGACGGAGGTCTTGGCGAGCTTCATCTGACCGAAAGTGAAGTACGCGGCAGCTAAAGCAATTAAAGCGCTTAGTACTGAAATCATTGTGGCTATATCAGTCATGGTCCCCACCGGCAGGCTGTAAGGATAGCTAAGCTATTATGACTTTCGCTCGCATATCCACAAATTCAAAGCAGGCCGGCATTAGAACTGAAGGTGTTTGCCGAGCGGCAGGCCATGCCGTTCGACATGGCGGTTGGCGGCGTCCAGCGCGGCGCGGTTGTCGTCGCGCCAGGCCTCACTGCGGGCCTGCCGCACCGCCTGCTCTGGCCCTTGTGGCGCCGCCACCAGATCAGCGGAGAGGGTCACATTCTGCGGATGTTTCTTGGCGGCGGTGGCGGTCATGGCGTGGTCTTCCGGCAGCAGGTATGCGCTTAGTCTATCCGCATCGCTTTCCACTTGAAATGTTCTTTTTCTGTTCTATGTGACGCTGATGGCGGAGTCCACCGTCGCCGCTGTTGGAGATCGTGGAGAAGACAGGAGGGCCGACCGGCCGTCGGCCGTTTTGGCCGGAATTGGCGATCGTTGGCAATAATTGTCGATAATTGTCGATTATTGGCGAGGTCTGGCCCGGTTTCGCCGGGCCGCTGGCGGCGTTCCGGCGCCCTCTGGCCTCTATTGCCCCAAGTCCGGTCCTGGCGGATCAGGGCCTTAGGCGGTAGCCGCGCTTCAGCAGCAGGTGGCAGAGCACCCACAGCGCCAGCGCCACGCCGCCCAGCGCCACGGCGCCGACCAGCACGTCGCCGTCGGTATGGCCGGTCAGGCCATAGCGGAAGCCGTCGATCATGAAGAAGAACGGGTTGGCATGGGCGGCGGCATACCAGAAGGGCGGCAGTTGCTGCACCGAATAGAAGGTGCCCGACAGGAAGGCCAGCGGCGTCACCACGAAGTTGGTCACCGCCGCCATGTGGTCGAATTTCTGGCTCCACAGGCCGGCGATGATGCCGATCAGGCTCAGGATCAGCGAACCGGCGAAGACGAAATAGATGGCCGCCAGTGGGTCATGCACACGAATCTCGGCAAAGGGCAGCATGGAAAGCCCGACCGCCAGCGCCACCATCAGGCCGCGCGTCACGCCGGCCATGGCATAGGCCACCAGCAATTCGCCCGCGCTGATCGGCGGCATCAGCACGTCGACGATGTTGCCCTGCACCTTCGAGATCATGATCGAGGACGAGGTGTTGGCGAAGGCGTTCTGCGTGGTGGCCATCATGATCAGGCCGGGCGCCAGGAATTCGATGAACGGCATGCCGCCCACCTGCCGCACGGCGCCGCCCAGCGCCAGGGCGAAGACGGCGAAGAACAGCAACGTGGTCACCACCGGCGCCAGCACGGTCTGGGTGATCACCTTGATGAAGCGCTGCACTTCCTTGAGATACAGCGTCCACAGGCCAATCCAGTTGACCAGTCCATAATTGCGGGGTTGGCGGGTGGCGGAAGGCTGCATGATGCTGAACCGGGCGGGAGGCGGGGGGCGGATTATTGTCTGGCCGCCTACATAGCGCGTATGGTGCTGCCATGCAAAAGCAAGCTGGGCAACTTGCCGCTCCCGACCCTGTTCCGCCGGACTGGCTGCCCGGCCTGCTGGCCGGCGAGCGGGCGGCGCTGGCCCGGGCCATCACGGCGGTGGAAAACGAGACCGACGAGGCCGCCGCCGTGCTGCAGGGCATCCGCAGCCGGCTGGGCCATGCCCTGGTGGTCGGCTTCACCGGCGCGCCGGGCGCGGGCAAGTCCACCCTGGTTTCGGCCTATGTGGCCGAACTGCGCCGGCGGGATCTGAGCGTTGGCGTGGTGGCGGTCGATCCCTCCAGCCCGCTCACCGGCGGCGCCATCCTGGGCGACCGCATCCGCATGGGCCAGCATGCCGGCGATCCCGGCGTGTTCATCCGCAGCCTCGCCAGCCGGGGCCATCTCGGCGGCCTGTCGCGCACGGCGGCCCGCGTGATCGACGTGTTCGACGCCTCGGGCCGCGATGTGGTGGTGGTGGAAACCGTCGGCACCGGCCAGTCGGAAGTCGAGATCGCCGAGATCGCCGATGTGCGCGTGGTGGTGAATGCGCCCGGCCTGGGCGACGACGTGCAGGCGATCAAGGCCGGCATCCTGGAAATCGCCGACATCCTGGTGGTGAACAAGTCCGACCTGCCGTTTGCCGAACGCTCGGCGCGCCAGCTCGCCGCCATGAGCGCGCAGCGCGGTCATGGCCCGGTTCCCGTGCTGCAGACCAGCGCCACGTCGGCCAAGGGCGTGCCCGAGTTGGCCGATGCCATTACTGCTGTGGGCAAGCGCAAACGCCCCGATCCGCGTGCCCGCACGCGACGGCTGCTGCAGAATTTGGTGCTCGACCGCCTGCGGCGCGGCCTGACCGAACTGCCCCCTGCCGATATCGACGCGCTGGCCGATGCCGTGCTGGCCGGCCGCAGCGATATCGACACGGCTTTGCTCAAACTCACCGAACTGCTCGTCTCCCGCCTCCCGCAACAGAAGTGATCATGCCCGACGCCCGTATCTGCGAGTCCATTCTCGACCTGCCCGGTTCCCGTATTCGTGTCGTCACCCGCGCCTCGGCCGACATCCCCGACATGATCAAGCTGTGGTTCGGCGAGGGCGACGAGGCCACGCCCGAATTCGTGCGCCAGGCCGCCGCCGCCGCATTGGAAAAGGGCGAGACCTTCTACGCGCCCAATCGCGGCATCGCGCCGCTGTTGCAGGCGATCAGCGATTACCTGAAGCGCGCCTATGGCGCCGAGATCGGGTCGGACCGCATCGTGGTCACCGCCTCGGGCATGAACGCCATCATGATCACCATCCAGTGCCTGATCGAACCGGGCGACAGCGCCGTGGTGGTCGGTCCGATCTGGCCGAACGGCCGCGCCGCCATCAAGGCGATGGGCGGCGAGCCGCGCGACGTGTTTTTGCAGCCGCAGGAAGACGGCCGCTGGAAACTCGATCTGCAGCAGCTGTTCGATGCCTGCGACGACACCACGAAACTGATCATGATCAACAGCCCGGGCAATCCCACCGGCTGGGTGGCTTCCGAGGCCGAGCTGAAGGCGATCCTCGATTTCTGCCGGGAGCGCGGCATCTGGATTCTCTCCGACGAGGTCTATGGCCGCATCATCTACGGTGGTGCGAAACACGCGCCCAGCTATTACACGCTGGCACAGCCGGAAGACCCGGTGGTGATCGTGAACTCGTTTTCCAAGAGCTGGTCGATGACCGGCTGGCGGCTGGGCTGGATCGTGGCACCGCCCAGGCTCTGCGCCGTCGTGGAGAAGATGACCGAGTTCAACATCTCGCATCCCACCACCTTCGTGCAATGGGGCGGGGTGACGGCGCTGAACGATGGCGATGCCTACATCGAAGGCCTGGTCGAACGTTACAGCCGCGCCGCCGACATGGTCTACCAGGCGCTGGCACCGCTGCCGCGCGTGCGGCTGGCCAAGCCGGAAGGCGCCTTCTATGCCTTCTTCGGACTGGATGGCATGACCGATAGCCTGGATACCTGCGTCGAGCTGGCGCGCAAGGCCCGCGTCGGGCTGGCACCCGGTATCGCTTTCGGGCCGGCGGGCGAGGGCCGCATCCGGCTCTGCTACGCGGCCTCTCTGCCCAAACTGTCTGAGGCACTCGAACGACTGGTGCCGCACCTAAAATAAACTCAGATAAAAAAGTATCGGGAAGGAAACCAATGCGACTGATCTACGAAACCGACGAACATGTGCAGCTGCGCGAGCAGGTGGCGCGGTTCGTCGAGCAGGAAGTCCGCCCCCATGGTGCCGCCTGGGAAGAGGCTGGCATGGTGCCGCGCGGCGTGCTGCGTCAGATGGGTCAACTCGGTTTCTTCGGCATCCGCTACCCGGAAGCCTATGGCGGCAGCGAGCAGGGCGCGGTGGCCTCCGCGATCCTGGCCGAGGAATGCGGCCGTTCGGGCTTTGGCGGGTTTTCCGCCACCGTGCTGGTGCATACCGACATGGCCTCGCCGCATCTGGCCCATGCCGGCAACAGGCAGCAGCTCGACCGCTGGTTCGCGAAAGTCATCGCCGGCGACCTGATCACCGCCGTGGCGGTCACCGAACCCGATGCCGGTTCGGATGTGGCGGCCATCCGCACGCGGGCGAAGCGCGATGGCGATGCCTATCTGCTGAACGGCAGCAAGATGTTCATCACCAACGGTGTGCATGCCGACCTCTATTTCGTGGCGGCCAAGACCGATCCGGAAGCCAAAGGCTCGCGCGCCATCTCGATCTTCGCCGTCGAAAAAGGCATGCCGGGCTTCAGCGTCGGGCGCAGCCTGAAGAAACACGGCTGGCTGTGTTCGGATACCGCCGAACTGGTCTTCGACAATTGTCGCGTGCCGGCCGAGAACCGCCTGGGCGAGGAGAATCGCGGCTTCTACGCCATCATGAAGAATTTCCAGAACGAGCGCCTGGTGCTGGGCGCCATGGCGGTGGGCGAATGCCGCCGGGCCTTGGAAATCACCCGGCAGTATGTGACGACCCGCAAGGCCTTCGGCGGCGTGCTGGCCGACAAGCAGGCGATCCGCCAGCGCCTGGCCATGCTGGAGGCCCGCACTGAAGCCGCGCGGCAGCTGGTCTATCATGCCGCCTGGTCGGTGGATCAGGGCCGCGATGCCGTGCGCGAGGTGTCGATGGTCAAGGCGGTCTGCGGCGAACTGGTCAATGCCGTGACCTATGACTGCCTGCAGTTCCATGGCGGCGCCGGCTATCTGCGCGATTCAGAGATCGAGCGTATGGCGCGCGATGCCCGCATCCACCCCATCGGCGGCGGTGCCACCGAGGTGATGCTGGAAGAGATCGCCAAACGCTGGCCGGCTTGACGCGCACGTAAAGCTGCCGTTGCGGAATGTTTGCACCGCAAAAAGATTGGCGCTAGCGTCTGCGCCATACCGGTATAACGGAGGAAACCAAAATGCGCGAAGCCGTCATCGTATCCACCGCCCGCACGCCGATCGGCAAGGCCTATCGCGGCGCCTTCAACAACACCGACGCCGCCAGCCTGGGGGCGCATGCGATCCGCGAAGCGGTGAAGCGCGCCGGCATCGAGCCGGGCGAGGTGGACGATGTGGTGATGGGCGCCGCCCTGCAGCAGGGCGCGACGGCGGGCAACATCGCGCGTCTGTGCGCCATTGCTGCCGGTCTGCCGGTCACGGTGGCGGGCATGAGCGTCGACCGCCAATGCGCCTCGGGCCTGATGGCGATCGCCACGGCGGCCAAGCAGGTGATCCACGACAACGTGCCGATCGCGGTGGGCGGCGGCCTGGAATCGATTTCGCTGGTGCAGAACGAGCATATGAACACCTTCCGCGCCCGCGACGAATGGCTGATGAAGAACAAGCCCGACATCTACATGGCGATGATCGATACGGCGGAAGTCGTGGCCAAGCGTTACGGCGTCAGCCGCGAGGCGCAGGATGCCTATGCGCTGGAAAGCCAGAAGCGCACGGCGGCGGCCCAGGCGGCCGGCAAGTTCGATGCCGAGATCGTGCCGATGCCGACCAAGATGGCCGTGGTGAACAAGGAGACCAAGGAGGTTTCCTACAAGGACGTCACGCTGACCAAGGACGAAGGCAATCGCCCTGAAACGACCCTGGAGAATCTGGCCGCCCTGCAGCCGGTGCGCGGGCCGGACAAGTTCATCACCGCCGGCAATGCCAGCCAGCTTTCCGACGGCGCCTCGGCCTGCGTGGTGATGGAAGCCAAGCTGGCCGAGAAGCGCGGCCTGCAGCCGCTGGGCATCTATCGTGGCATGGCGGTGGCCGGCTGCGAGCCCGACGAGATGGGCATCGGTCCGATCTACGCGATCCCCAAGCTGCTGCAGCGTTTCGGCCTGAAGATGGACGATATCGGCTTGTGGGAGTTGAACGAGGCTTTCGCCGTGCAGGTGCTCTACTGCCGCGACAAGCTCGGCATCCCGAACGACCGCCTGAATGTGAATGGCGGCGCGATTTCCATCGGCCATCCCTATGGCATGTCGGGTGCACGCATGACCGGCCATGCCCTGATCGAGGGCAAACGCCGCGGCGCCAAGTATGTGGTGGTGACGATGTGCATCGGCGGCGGCCAGGGCGGCGCCGGCCTCTTTGAAGTGGCCTGACCTAACGTAGCGCGAGGCGGGTCAGGATCAGATCCGCCACGCTGCCGCGCGTATAACGCACAATACCGAATTGGCCATAGCGCTCAGCCAGCGCTATGGCCTTTTCCGTTTCCAGCTCCAGCACGGCGAAGCCCGGTTCGGGCCGCCAGCCATGGCGGTCCGGCACGCCCAGATGCGGCAATGCGATCAGTCGACGCGATGCCAGTTCGCGTCGCAGGCGCTGGTGCGCCGCCATGTTGCGCGTCACCGGCAGATGCCGGCTGCGCGGGTTCCAGGCATTCAGGCAGGTGATGCAGCTCGCGTTCATCCGGTGCAGAAAGGCATCGGCCTGCGGACTCGGATCGTCCAGCCGCAGGCCGATCATGGTTCCGTCCGGCAGGGCCACCGCATATGTCGTGGCGCGGTAGCCCCGCAGCGTCGGGGTGTCGATCACCGGCCCTCGGCCGCGCTCAGCGCCTGGCGCAGGGCGCTGGTGCCCGGGTTGCTGACGGCATTGTCATAGAGGATGTTGCGCGGATGCGCCTGGCGGCCGTAATAGGCGGTGTTGCGGCTGTGCCGCGCGGTGATCACCGCGCCTTCAACGGCCACCCCGGCGGCCAGACCTTTGCTGCGCGAATAGGACAGGATGTCGGCGCCCAGATGCGTGGTGGTGGCCGCCTCGATGCCCATGCCGACCGGGCCGGCCGCCACGGTGGCATCGGCACCCAGCTTGAATTCGTTGCGCAGGATGGCGTCCACCGCCTTGTCGTTCATCAGCAGCAGCATGACTTCCGATGCTTCGCCGCCGATCTGCAGGCCGATGGAGCCGGCGCCCATGGTGTAGATCGCCGGTTCGCTCCAGCCGGTGCCGGTGCGGGCCATCAGCAGGCCCGAACCGCCTTCGCCGCCGATGATGAAACTGGCCTTCAGCAATTGCGGCACGACGAACACGCCCTTGGCCTTGGCGAGCTGGCGGCGCATGTCGGAGAACTGCCCGTCGCCGGCGAAGCGGTCGACGGTGATGCGGGCCGCGTCGATCAGGCTCTGGTCTTCCGAGGCGCGGGCCAGTCGGGGTGACGCCAGCAGGAAGCCGGCGCCGAGGGTCGCAGTCGTCAATAAATGGCGGCGGGTCAACATGGGGATGTCCCTTTCCGGGTTGGCAAAGTCATGAACGCAATATATTGCTTCGGCCATGGTTGTGCACCTCCACTGCTGGGGGTGCGCCATGGGTTGTTGGGGACTTACCCCACCCCTAGACTGTGGCGGCATTGTGAAACGGAGGCGGCATGTCGAAGGCGAAGGATGCGGCGGAAAACGCCCCTGAGGCCATTCCTGCCGATATCGCGGCCCTGAGTTTCGAGGCCGCCCTGAAGGCGCTGGACGAGATCGTGGGCAAGCTGGAAAGCGGCCGGGTCGACCTTGAGGAATCGATTGCCCTCTATGGCCGCGGCGCCCTGCTCAAGCGCCATTGCGAGGCCAAGCTGAAGGCCGCCGAGGAAAAGATCGAGAAGATCGTCGTCGGCGCCGACGGCCAGCCCGGCACCCAGCCCTTCAAGGCTGACTGACATGACGGCTTCGCCGTCGCTCGCGGCGGCCATGCGGGATGTGGCGGCCGACATCGAGGCCGAACTCGACCGCCTGCTGCCCCAGCCCGAGGGCCCGACGGCCCGTCTGGACGAGGCCATGCGTTATGCCACGCTGGGCGGCGGCAAGCGGCTGCGGGCCCTGCTGGCGGTGGCGGGCGGCGACCTGTTCGGCGCGCCGCGCGTGGGCAGTCTGCGCGTGGCAGCGGCCATCGAGATGCTGCATGCCTATTCGCTGATCCATGACGATCTGCCCTGCATGGACGACGACGACCTGCGCCGCGGCAAACCCACATTGCACAAGGCCTTCGACGATGCCGCCGCCGTGCTGGCGGGCGACGGGCTGCAGGCCTTGGCTTTTGAGGTGTTGGCCGATCCGGCCACCCATGAAGAAGCCGGCGTACGCGCTGAGCTGACGCTGGGGCTGGCCCGGGCGGCCGGGCCGCGCGGCATGGTCGGCGGGCAGGCCATCGACCTGGCGGCCGAGACCCGTACGGCGGCCGGCCGGCCGCTGGACTATGCCGAAATCGCCCATCTGCAGGCGCTCAAGACCGGCGCCCTGATCGCCTTTGCGGCCGAATCCGGGGCGATCCTGGGGCGGGCATCCATGGCAGACCGGGCGGTTCTGCGCGATTATGCGGCCGATCTGGGGCTCGCCTTCCAGATCGCGGACGATATCTTGGACCATGAAGGCTCGGCCGCCGAGCTGGGCAAGGCGGTGGGCAAGGATGCCGGGGCGGGCAAGGCCACCTTCGTGGGCCTGCTGGGCCTGGAGGGTGCCAAAGCCAAGGCCCGGACGTTAACCAATTCGGCCCGCGACCGCCTGACCCGCTTCGGGGCGGCGGCTGCGGTTTTACAGGAGCTGGCGGAGTTTGTTATAACCCGCCGCTCGTGACACGATTGGATCAGTAATGATCAGCAACCGCACACCCCTGCTGGATACGGTGCGGACGCCGGCCGACATCCGGCAGTTCGACATCGACCAGCTCAAGCAGCTCGCCGACGAGGTGCGCCGCGAGATGATCGACGCCGTCTCGGTGACGGGCGGTCATCTCGGCGCGGGCCTCGGCGTGGTCGAACTGACCGTGGCCGTGCATCACGTCTTCGCCACGCCTGAGGACAAGCTGATCTGGGATGTCGGCCATCAGGCCTATCCGCACAAGATCCTCACCGGCCGGCGCGACCGCATCCGCACGCTGCGCCAGGGCGGCGGCCTGTCGGGTTTCACCCGCCGCTCGGAAAGCCAATACGATCCCTTCGGCGCCGCGCATTCCTCCACCTCGATTTCCGCCGGCCTCGGCATGGCGGTGGGCCGCGATCTGAAGCACGGCAGCAATAACGTCATTGCCGTGATCGGCGATGGCGCGATGTCGGCCGGCATGGCCTACGAGGCCATGAACAATGCCGGTTCGATGGATTCGCGCCTGATCGTGATCCTGAACGACAACGACATGTCGATTGCGCCGCCGGTCGGCGCCATGAGCGCTTACCTGTCGCGGCTGCTCTCCTCGCGCTCCTATATGGGCCTGCGCCAGCTCGCCAAGCAGCTCGGCCACAAGATCCTGCCCAAGGGGCTGGCCACCGCCGCCGAAAAGGCCGAGGAATATGCGCGCGGCATGGTCACCGGCGGCACGCTGTTCGAGGAACTGGGCTTCTATTACGTCGGCCCGGTCGACGGCCATAATCTCGAGCACCTTGTGCCGGTGCTGAAGAATATCCGCGACAACGACAAGACCGGCCCGGTGCTGATCCATGCCGTGACGCAGAAGGGCAAGGGTTATGGCCCGGCCGAGGCGGCGGACGACAAGTATCACGGCGTGTCGAAATTCGATGTCGTCACCGGCGCCCAGGCCAAACCCAAGGCCGGCCCGCCCAGCTATACCAAGGTGTTCGCCCAGAGCCTGATCGCCGAGGCCGAGCGCGACGACAAGATCGTGGCGGTGACGGCGGCGATGCCGTCGGGCACCGGGCTCGATCTTTTCGCCCAGCGCTTCCCCGATCGCTGCTTCGATGTCGGCATCGCCGAGCAGCATGCCGTCACCTTCGCCGCCGGCATGGCCTGCGAGGGTTTCAAGCCTTTCTGCGCGATTTATTCCACCTTCCTGCAGCGCGCCTACGACCAGGTGGTGCATGACGTGGCGATTCAGAAGCTGCCGGTGCGTTTCGCCATCGACCGCGCCGGCCTGGTCGGCGCCGATGGCGCGACCCATGCCGGCAGTTTCGACATCGCCTATCTCGGCTGCCTGCCCGACATGGTGCTGATGGCCGCCGCCGACGAAGCCGAGCTGATGCACATGGTGGCCACGGCTGCCGCGCTGGATGATCGCCCGTCGGCCTTCCGCTATCCGCGCGGCGAGGGTCTGGGCCTCACGCTGCCCGGTCGCGGCTCGATCCTGCCATTGGGCAAGGGTCGTGTGCTGCGCGAGGGCAGCTCGATTGCCATCCTTTCTTTCGGCGCCCGGCTGGCCGAGGCGCTGAAGGCCGCCGACGACCTGGCCGCGCGCGGCCTGACCGCCACGGTGGCCGATGCGCGCTTCTGCAAGCCGCTGGATACCGATCTGGTGCGCCAGCTCGCCCGCCATCACGAGGTGCTGATCACCATCGAGGAAGGTTCTGTCGGCGGTTTCGGCAGCCATGTGCTGCAGTTCCTCAGCCACGAAGGCCTGCTGGACCACGGCCTGAAGATCCGGCCGATGGTGCTGCCGGACATCTTCATCGACCACGACACGCCGGCGAAACAGTATGACATCGCGGGGCTGAACGCGCCGCAGATCGTCGCCATGGCGCTTTCGGCGCTGGGTCGCTCCGACCTCTCCGTCCGCGCATAAAGCAGGCCCGTCATGATCTTAAGGGAAGCGCGGGCCACGCTCGTGCTGGCGCTGCCGATTGCCGGCACCCAGCTCGCGCAGATGGCGATCCACACCACCGATGTCTGGCTGCTGTCGCATTACAGCGAGCAGGCGCTGGGCGCCGCCGCGCTGGGCGTCGCGATCTTCAGTTTCCTGTGGATCATCGGCCTGGGCATGGCGACCGCCACGCCGGCACTGGCGGCGCAGGCGCGCGGCCATGATCCCAATGACCGCGACGGTGTGCGCCAGGCCGTGCATGACGGCCTGATCTCGACCGGTCTTTACGGCCTGGTCTGCACCCTGCTGATGATCGTGAGCGAACCTTTCCTGGTGCTGATCGGCCAGCCGCCGGAACTGATCGCCCTGGCCGTGCCGTTCATGCAGGCCTTGAGCGGCATGTTCATCACCTCGCTGTGGTTCATGGTGCTGCGCGGCTTCGTCTCGGTGCTGGAGCGTCCGCGCGTCGCCCTGGTCCTCACCGTGATCGCGCTGCTCATGAACGCGGCGGTGAATTATGTGCTGATCTTCGGCTTCTGGATCGTGCCGTCGCTGGGCGTGGTCGGCGCCGGACTGGGCTCCAGCCTGGTCAACCTGGCCATTCTGCTCGGCATTCTCTGGTATATCGCGCGCGATCCGCAGTTTGCCGCCTATCGGCTTTCAAGCGGCTGGTGGCACACCACGCCCCGTCGCATGGGCGCCTTCCTGCGCGTGGCTTTGCCGATCTCGCTGGCGCTGGGCGCCGAGATCGGGCTGTTCTCGGCCGCCGCCCTGCTGATGGGGCGGCTGGGCACGGCGGAAGTGGCGGCGCACCAGGTCGCGCTGCAATGGGCGGCGATTGCCTTCATGGTGCCGATGGGGCTGGGCCAGGCGGCCACGGTGCGTGTCGGACTGGCCGCCGGCGCGCGCGATGCCGCCGGCGTGGCGCATGCCGGCTGGATCGCGATTGCCATGGGCATGTCGTTCATGCTGTGCACCGCGCTGATCTTCGGTTTTGCCGGCGCCACGCTGATCGGCGTGTTCGTGGCCGACCGCAATTCGGAGGTCTTCCTGCTCGCCACCACCTATCTGGGCATGGCGGCGCTGTTCCAACTGGTCGATGGCGCCCAGGGCGTGGCGAACGGCGCCCTGCGCGGCCTGAAGGATACCGCGACGCCGATGGCGATGACGCTGGTGGGCTACTGGCTGATCGGTTTTCCCATCGCCATCTGGTTCGGCTTCTACACGCCCCTGCGCGGCATCGGCGTCTGGATCGGCCTGGTGGTGGGGCTGGCCGTGGTGGCCGCGTTGCTGCTCTGGCGTTTTGCCCGGCAGAGCCATAGGCTGCGTCGCATGCAGGAGCGCGCGGCATGAAGGCCCCCAAGCTGCGCCTGGATCAGGCGCTGGTCGAACGCGGCCTGGCGGAAACCCGGGCCAAGGCGCAGGCCGCCATCATGGCCGGCCTGGTGTTTTCGGGCGAGAAGCGACTGGACAAGCCGGGCCTGTCGGTTGCCGCCGATGCGCCGCTGGAACTGCGCGGCAAGCCGCATCCCTGGGTCAGCCGCGGCGGCGTGAAGCTGGCCCATGCCCTCCAGCATTTTGGCCTCGATCCGCGCGATCGCATCTGCATCGATGTCGGCGCCTCCACCGGCGGCTTCACCGACGTGCTGCTGCAGCATGGCGCGGCCAAGGTCTATGCGGTGGATGTGGGCGAGGGCCAGCTGGACTGGAAGCTGCGCAACGATCCGCGTGTCGTGGTGCTGGAGAAAACCAATGCGCGGCATCTGGATGCGGCACTGATCCCCGACCCCATCGCCTGCGTGGTTTGCGATGCCAGCTTCATCGGGTTGCAGATCGTGCTGCCGGCAGCACTGACGCTGGCCCGGCCGGGTGCCTGGGCGGTGGCGCTGATCAAGCCGCAATTCGAGGTCGGGCGTGAACGCGTGGGCAAGGGCGGCGTGGTGCGCGATCCCGCGCTGCACGAGGAAGTCTGCGCCCGCATTCATGCCTGGTGGGATGCCCTGCCGGGCTGGCGCGTGATCGGCATCGAACCAAGCCCCATCCTCGGGCCGGAGGGCAACCGCGAGTTCCTGATCGCGGCAGAGAAAGAGATCGACGGGAAGCATGATGCGTGACGTGGATGGCGTGATCGAACGGATGGGCGGGCAGGGCCATGGCGTGCTGACCCATGACGGTGTGCGCTATTACGTGCCTTTCACCGTGCCGGGCGACCGTGTGGCGGCGAAGGTGGGTGAGGAGCGCGGCGACGGCTATGCCGCGCATGTCAGCGTGCTGGAAGCCGAAGGGCCGGATCGCGTCGAGCCGCCCTGCCGGCATTTCCAGGCCTGCGGCGGCTGCGCCCTGCAGCATTGGGCCGAGGCACCCTATAACGCATGGAAGCGCGACAAGCTGGCCGCCGCGCTGGCGCGCCGCGACTTCACCGATCCGCCGGTGGCCGATCTGGTTGCCGTGCCGGCACAGTCGCGCCGCCGCGCCGAATTCATCGTCCGCCGCGTGAAAGACCGCGTGCTGCTGGGATTCCACGAAGCGGCCAGTCGCAAGATCGTCGACCTGGAAGACTGCACCGTGCTGCGGCCCGCCCTGCTGGCGCCGCTGCCGGCTCTGCGCGCGGCCCTGATCGAGGTGCTGGGCGATGGTTGGGCCATCGACCTGAAACTCACCGACACCGAAACCGGACTGGATGCCCTGATTACTGGCAAGCTGAAGATGCGTGTGCAGGAACGCATCGCACTCAGCAAGGCGGCGAAGGCCATCGGCCTGGCGCGCCTGAGCTGGCGGTTCGACATGCGCAGCGATGCTGAACTGCTCTATCAGGGTGGCGCCGCGCCGCTGGTGCGCTTCGGCACCCATGGCGTGATCCTGCCGCCGGGCGGCTTCCTGCAGGCAACGGCCGAGGCCGAGCAGGCCATGGCGGATTTTGCGCTGGACGCGCTGAAGGATACGAAGCGCGTGGCCGATCTCTTCTCGGGCTGCGGCGCCTTCGCTTTGCGTCTGGCCGAAGCGGGCAAGACCGTGCTGGCCGCCGATGCCGACCGGCCCGCCATCGCTGCATTGCAGGCGGCAGTGAAAACGGCGGGCCTGGCCGGGCGGCTGAATGCGCAGGCGCGCGACCTGGAGCGCCAGCCGCTGGCACCGGCCGAGCTTAGAAAACTCGATGCCGTGCTGCTCGATCCGCCGCGCGCCGGCGCCAAGGCCCAGGTGCAGCAGCTGGCCCTGGCGGCGGCCGGCGGCGCGGCGGTGGCGATCAACCCGCTGCATGCGCTGTTCGGCGCCGATCGCGGCCGCGCCAGCCCCTATCACCCGAACGACCGCCGCTTCCTTGACCCGATCTACCTGGACACGGGCGAAGCC
>JBKBJT010000048.1:0-21297 GCA_046294345.1 Ferrovibrio sp. | reverse complement strand
TCCCCATAGACACTACGGCACGGGCAACCATGGCGGCCTGCTGCCGGTCCGCCACCTCGGCCGCGGTGCGCGCGCCCTGCCCCGCTGCGCGGGCCAATGCCCCGAGCGCCAGGGCGGCGATGGCGATGGCCATCACGGCGAACTTGAACTGCCCGAGCAGCGCGAAGCGGATCGCGGTCAGGCCCGAGCAGAGCGCGATGATGGTGAGGATGTTGGGCGCAAGCGTGTTGAGCGGCAGGTTGCGCAGGCGCTGCGGCGGCTTGAGGCTCATCGGCATATCGCCATCTCCTTCACGACGCGCATATTCTGGGCTGCCGGTATTGCCGCCGGGTTAACGCGCCCGTCACTCCACCTGCGTCTTGCTCAGCGCACTTCGCCGGTGCGCGGCTGTTCACTGGCGCCGTCCTCGGCGATCACCGTCTCGCCGGCGATCATGCGCTGGCCGACGCAGACCAGCGGCACCATGCCGTCATCGAGATAAATGTCGACGCGGCTGCCGAAACGGATCAGGCCGAAGCGTTCGCCGGCGCGCAGTTGCTGGCCTTCCTGCACCTCGCAGAGGATGCGGCGCGCGACCAGACCGGCAATCTGCACGACCGCGATTTCCTTGTCGTCCTTCAGCTTCAGCCGCATCGACTGGCGCTCGTTGTCGGTGCTGGCCTTATCGAGCGCTGCATTGAGGAACTTGCCCGGACGATAGGCCAGCGCGGTGATCGTGCCGTCCACCGGCGCGCGGTTCACATGCACGTCGAACACGTTCATGAACACCGAGATGCGCTGGCGCGGGTCGCTGCCCATGCCCAGCTCTTCCGGCGGGGCGGCGCGCTCGATCATCTGCACCACGCCATCGGCGGGCGAGATCAGCAGGCCGTCGCGAACCGGCGTGACGCGCGGCGGATCGCGGAAGAAATAGGCGCACCAGCAGGTCAGGACCACGCCCAGCCAGCCCAGCGGCTCGGCGACCCAGAACAGCACCAGCGTCACCACGGCGAAGATGGCGATGAACTTCCAGCCCTCGCGGTGGATCGGCACCAGAACGGAACGGATCGTGTCCATAAGCGGCTTAACCCTTTGGAAAAATGCAGTAGCTGCAATGTAGCGATTGCGGCCCCCGTCTTAAAGGTCCGGCAGGCCAGAATCGGCGCGGCCAGCCGCGATCCCAGCTATTGCAGCACCGGGTTGGCGCGCAGGCGGTCGGCGGCGAAATCGATGAAGGCGCGGATTTTGGCATTGGCCCGCCGGCCCTCGGCATGCAGCAGATGCACCGGGATCGGCGGCCGCTCATGGTCGGCCAGCAGCACCTGCAGTCTGCCGTCCTGTACCTCCGGCGCCACCATGTAGGACAGAACCCGGGTGATGCCGCGCCCGGCCACGGCCGCGGCGATCACGGCTTCAGCCGAATTCACGAAGAAGCGCGACGGCGGCTCGATCACCTCGTCGCGGAAATGCCAGCCTTCGGCCACGACAGGCGGCGCGAACAGCAGGCAGGTATGGTCCATCAGGTCGCGCGGCCGCGTCGGCTCGCCATGGCGGGCGATATACTCGGGCGAGGCCACCACCACGGGCCGCACATGGCCGACGCGCACGGCGCTTAAACTCGAATCCTGCAGATGCGCGATGCGCACCGCCACATCGAAGCCTTCCTCGATCAGGTTGGTGACGCGGTCGAGCAGCAGCAGCCGCGCCGAGACGTCGGGATAGCGGTCGAGGAAATCCAGCACCACCGGCGCGACATGGCGGCGGCCGAACATCAGGGATGCCGTGATGCTGACCTGGCCGCGCGGCGCGTCATGCAGGCCGGCGGCCGAGGCCTCGGCCTCGTCCAGGTCGGCCAGGATGCGGCGGGCATCGACGAGGAAACGTTCGCCCGCCTCGGTCAGGCGCACATGGCGGGTGGAGCGCTGGAACAGGGCGGTGCCCAGCCGCTCCTCCAGCAGGGCGACGGCGCGGGTGACCGAGGGTGGCGAGAGATGCAGCCGCCGGGCGGCCCCGGCAAAGCCGCTTTCCTCGGCCACCGCCATAAACACCCGCATGGCATCCAGGCGATCCATGTATTATTTCATAAACTGAAATGCCGATTTGTAAAATAGGTCAATTCACTGCACCTGCGGAAACATCATATTCAGGGCCACCTTATTCATCCTGCTGAGGACAAGGCCCATGCCCACCGCCCCCGCCCGCCCGATCCGGCTCTATGGCTTTCCGCTGTCGGGCCACGCCCATCGCGCCCGGCTGTTTTTGTCCCTCCTCGGCCTGCCGGTCGAGGTTGTCGACGTCGACCTGCGCGCCGGTGCGCAGAAGCAGCCCGATTTCCTGCGTCTCAATGCCTTCGGCCAGGTGCCGGTGATCGATGACGATGGCGTCGTGGTGGCCGACAGCAACGCCATCCTGGTCTATCTGGCCAGCAAGTATGACGCGAGCGGCCGCTGGCTGCCGCGCGATCCGGCTCTGGCCGCCGAGGTACAGCGCTGGCTGTCGGTCGCCGCCGGCCCGCTCGCCATGGGCCCGGCGCTGGCGCGCATCATCCTCCTGTTCAAGGCGCCCCTCGATCACGAGCGCGCGAAAACGGCGGCGACGGCGCTGTTCGGCGTGATGGATGCCCATCTGGCCGGACGCGACTACTTCGTTGGCAATGGACCGACGATTGCCGACATCGCGCTCTATTCCTACACGGCCCACGCGCCCGAGGGCGGCGTGGCGCTGGAGCCTTACGCCAATATCCGCGCCTGGCTGCAGCGCATCGAGGCCCTGCCCGGCTTCGTGCCGATGATCAAAAGCCCCGTGCCACAGGCGGCGGAGTAAAACCCATGGGCCGTTTCCATGCCGGCGAACAGGCATTGCAGGCGCGGCTGCATCCCGACCTGCCCGCGCGTATGCAGCAATCGGCCGGGCCGGCGATCCGCGATTTCATGCCCGATCAGCATCGCGAGTTCTTTGCCATGCTGCCCACCCTGTTCGTCGGCAGCGTGGACGGGCAGGGCCGCCCCTGGGCCTCTGTCCTGAGCGGCCGGCCGGGCTTTGTGCTCTCGCCCGATCCACGCAGCCTGCATGTGGCGGCAAAGCCCATCGCCGGCGATCCGCTGAACGATCACCTGCGCCTGGGCGCGCAGCTTGGCCTGCTGGGCCTGCAGCCGGAAACGCGGCGGCGCAACCGCATGAACGGTCATGTCGCGACGCTGGACGACAGTGGCTTCACGGTGGAGGTCGAACAGAGCTTCGGCAACTGCCCGCAATACATCCAGGCGCGCGCGCCGCGCTTTGCCGCCGCGACACAGACCCCGCCGGTGCGGCCGGAAACCGCACGGCTCTCGCCGCGCGCCGCCGCCCTGCTGCACCAGGCCGACACTTTGTTCATCGCCACTTCGGCCGATGGCGAGGGCGTGGACATGTCCCATCGCGGCGGCCGGCCGGGCTTCCTGCGCGTGGAAGAGATTGATGGCGCCACGCGGCTCACCCTGCCCGATTTCCGCGGTAACAAGTTCTTCAACACGCTCGGCAACATCGCGCTCAACCCGCGCGCCGGGCTGCTGGTGATGGATTATGCCACCGGCGACCTGCTGCAGCTCACGGCGCATGCCGAGATCATCTGGGACGGACCCGAGGTGGAACGCTTCGCCGGCGCCGAACGCCTGCTGCGTTTAAACGTCGAGGCAGGCCACATCATCGAAGGCGGCCTGCCGTTGCGCTGGAGCGAACCGGACTACGCGCCGCAGCTGGCCGCGACGGGCAACTGGAATTGACAGCCCGAAACCAATCGGGCGTCAGGCCGCCGCGTCGCTGAGAATCTGCTGCGCGATATTGTCGACCACGACCGGGCTCTCGAAATAGGTGACGGTCGGCTCGGTGTCGTATTTCTCGCGCACGAAGGCGCGCCAGGCATCGGTGTACATAGCCTCGGCCTCGCGGCGCGAATTCCAGAAATAGACGCCGCCCACGGTTCGGCCATCCTCCGACAGCAGGTAGGTCTTGCGCAGCAGGCCCGGCACGCCGCGATACTTCGGCGCGGTGCTTAAAAAGATGCTGCGGGCTTCCTCGCGCGTGACCGGCTTGGGCAGGATGAAGGTCGTCAGGGTGGTGATCATGGGCATCTCCGTCAGGCGCGGCGCGCCTTTGCATGGAAAACAGCCGCAAATAGCGCTATGTTTTTGACACTGTGTCTAGAAATCACTTTTTTGACATAGTGTCAAATACTTTTCGTCGCCGCCGCAAAGGAGAAAAATGGTGAGACCGCGCGAATTTGACGAAGACGACCTTCTGCGCATCGCCTTCGATCAATTCTGGCGCAAGGGGATAAAGGGCACCTCACTGTCCGACATCGCGCGCGATGCCGGCATCCAGCGCGGCAGCCTGTATAATGCTTTCGGCAGCAAGGAGGCGCTGTTTCTCCGCGCCTATGAACGCTATTCCGGTGACTACCTCAACGCCGTTCGCAAGGCGCTCGGCTCAGGCAGTGTGCGGAAACGCCTGACGACGTTTTTCGACATGACGATAACGAATTTCCGGTCCGGTTCGCCGCCGCGCGGCTGCCCCACCACACGCGGATTGATGGAACTGGCATCCGAGCAGGACGGTGAACTGGACGACAAGGCGCGGCAGGCATTCGCAGATCTGATTACCCGCATCACCGGCCTGCTCCGCGACGCCCTGTCCCAGGGTGCCGAGCGCGGCGAATTCGATGGCGACCCTGAAGCCGCCGCTTTGCACATCATGACTGTCACGCGCGGCCTGGCCGTGCTGGAACGCGCCTTCGGCGACGAGGCGAGGCTGCGGGGAATCGCAGCCCATACGGTGGATCTCCTGCTTGGCGGGCCATCGCCCAAACAAGCCCGACGATCGCGCGCGCGCTAATCTCCCGCCGCCGAGAGCACGCCGACGCTGTCCTCGTTCTCGGCGGCACGTGCTTCCTGCTGCTTGTGCCACAGCGCGGCATAAAGCCCGCCGGCCTGCAGCAGCGCATGATGCCGGCCACGTTCGGCGATGCGGCCCTGATCCAGCACGATGATCTCGTCGGCATCCACCACGGTTGACAGGCGGTGCGCGATCACCAGCGTGGTGCACCCTTCCGCGGCGCGGGCCAGGGCCGCCTGGATCTCGCGTTCGGTATGGGTGTCGAGCGCCGAGGTGGCCTCGTCGAACACCATGATCTTGGGCTGCTTCAGCAAGGCGCGGGCAATCGCCACGCGCTGCTTCTCGCCGCCGGATAATTTGAGGCCGCGTTCGCCCACCATCGTGGCCATGCCATCGGGCAGGCGCGCGATCAGGCCATCGAGCTGGGCCAGCCGCGCTGCTTCCTGCACCTCGGCATCCGTTGCCTCCACGCGGCCATAGCGGATGTTGTAGAGGATGGTGTCGTTGAACAGCACGGTATCCTGCGGCACGATGCCGATGGCGCGCCGCAGGCTGGTCTGGCTGACCTCGCGGATATCCTGGCCGTCGATGCGGATGCAGCCGTCGCTGACGTCATAAAAGCGATAGAGCAGGCGCGACAGCGTCGACTTGCCGGCACCCGAGGCACCCACCACCGCCACCTTGGCGCCGGAGGGGATGCGGAAACTCACGCCGGCGAGGATCTCGCGGCGCGGATCGTAGGCGAAACGCACATTGTCGAACTCGACCTCGCCGCGCGACACGTCCAGCGCCGGCGCGCCAGCCTTGTCCTGCACTTCCTGCGGCACGTCGAGCAGCTTGAACATCGCCTCCATGTCGATCAGGCCCTGCTTGATCTCGCGATAGGCGAAGCCGAGGAAATTCAGCGGCAGGTAAAGCTGGATCAGGTAGGCATTGACCATGACGATGTCGCCCAGCGTCATGGAACCGTCGCGCACGCCCAGCACGGCCAGGCTCATCACGCCGATCAGGCCCACGGCGATGATCGCGCCCTGGCCCAGATTGAGCAGAGCCAGCGAGGTCTGGCTTTTGACGGCGGCGCGTTCGTAGCGGCTGAGCGCCTCGTCGAAGCGGCTGGCTTCATGCGCCTCGTTGGTGAAGTATTTCACCGTCTCGTAATTGAGCAGGCTGTCGATGGCGCGGGTATTGGCGCGCTGGTCCTCGTCGTTCATCTGGCGCCGGTATTTGGTGCGCCATTCGGTGATGCTGAGCGTGTAGAAGATGTAGCCCGCGATGGTGCCGACCGTGATCAGCGCGAAGCTCCAGCCATAGAGCCACCACAGGATGCCGCCGACCAGGCCGATCTCGACGATGGTGGGCAGGATGTTGAAGGTCATGAACTGCAGCACGAACTGGATGCCCTTGGTGCCGCGTTCGATCACCCGGCTCAAACCGCCGGTCTGGCGCTCCAGGTGGAAGCGTAGGGACAGGGCATGCAGATGGTTGAAGGTCTGCAGGGCCAGGTCGCGGATCGCCGCCTGGGCCACCTTGGCGAATACCGCGTCGCGCAGCTCGCCAAACCCCTGGGACGCCATGCGCGCCACGCCATAGGCCAGCACCATGGCCAGCACGGCGCCGACGGCGATCTGCCCGGCCGATACTCCGGTATCCAGCAGGTCGACCGCGCGCTTGAAGAAATATGGCACTGCAACATTGACCAGCTTGGCCAGCACCAGGAACAGCAGCGCGATCACCACGCGGCGGCGCAGGTCGGGCCGGCTGGCCGGCCAGAGTCGCGGAATCAACAAGCCAGGTAGCGTTTTTTTCAAGTCGGTCATGATGGGCGTGGGGCTGTGGCTGGATTAGGCTGGCGGTGCTTGATCGGGGTGTGTACGGAGCGTATCGTTCGCTCCCCAGATAATCGACCCCGATTATTCCTTTTTCTGGCTAGGGAGCAGTCCGATGAAAGTGGTGAGCTTCGTCCGCAATGGCAAGAGCTCGTATGGAGTGGTCTCCGGCGACGGGATCGTGGATGTCGGTGCGAAACTGGGCGGCAAGTATGCCGATCTCGTCGCGGTTCTCAAAGCCGGCGCGCTGGCCGAGGTGGAGTCTGCTGCCAAAGGTGTGACGGCCGACATGAAACTGGACGGCACCACCCTGCTGCCGGTGGTGCCCAATCCGGGCAAGATCGTCTGCGTCGGCGTCAATTACGACGAACACCGCCGCGAAATGGGCCGCGAACCGCCAGGCCATCCCACCATCTTCGTGCGTTTCCCCGAAAGCCAGGTCGCCCATAACCAGCCCCTGCTGAAGCCCGCCGAATCCGACAAGCTGGATTACGAGGCCGAGCTGGCCGTGATCATCGGCAAGCGCGGCTACAAGGTTTCCGAGAACGATGCCTTCAGCATCATCGCTGGCTATTCCTGCTACAACGACGGCTCGGTGCGCGACTGGCAGACCCACACCGGCCAGTTCACCCCGGGCAAGAATTTCGTCGCCACCGGCGGCTTTGGCCCCTGGATGGTGACGGCCGATGAAATCCCCGACCCGCAGGCGCTGGCCATCGAAAGCCGCCTGAATGGCCAGGTGATGCAGAAGTCGAATACCGAACTGATGACCTTCAACATCCGCAAGATCATCAAGTATGTGACCACCTTCACCCCGCTGGAACCCGGCGACGTGATCGCCACCGGCACGCCGGGCGGCGTCGGCACCAAGCGCAATCCACCGGTCTACATGAAGGATGGCGACATCATCGAAATCGAGATCGCCAAGGTCGGCCTGCTGCGCAACCCGGTGAAGAACGCGTAAGCGGTACTGAATCCCGGTTCAGAGCGGCGCCCTTCGTGGCGCCGTTTCTTTTTCAATTCTTCCCGACCGCCTCGCTAACGCTCTTGAATCCGTCGCGCTTCAGCAGGGCGGCAAGCTCCGTCTTGATGCGGCCGACCAGGCCGGGGCCTTCATAGACCATGGCGGAATAAAGCTGCACGGCCGAAGCGCCGGCGCGGATGCGCGCATAGGCATCCTCGCCCGAGGCGATGCCGCCAACGCCGATCAGCGGCATGCGGCTGCCGATTTTGCCATGAAGCTGCTTCAGCACGGCCTGCGCGCGATCGCGCAAGGGCGCGCCCGAGAGGCCGCCGGTTTCGGTTTTAAAGCGGCTGCGCAGCGTATCGGGCCGCGCAATGGTGGTGTTGGTGGCGACGATGCCATCCAGCCCGTATTGCAGCGCCAGTTCCGCCACCGCGTCGATGTCGTCTTCCGCCAGATCGGGTGCGATCTTGACCAGCAACGGCGTCTTGTACTGGGCATGCAGGGGCTGAAGCCGGGCGAGCAAAGCGGCCAGTTCCTCGCGGCCCTGCAGATTGCGCAGGCCCGGCGTGTTGGGCGAGGAGACATTGACCACCGCGAAGCCGCAGAGCGACGCCAGCCGCGCATAGGAGATCGCGTAATCGCCGGGGCGGTCGTCGGAATCCTTGTTGGCACCGAGATTGACGCCGACCAGGCCCAGACGGCCGCGGCGCGCCTCGAGCCGCGGCGCCACCACATCCAGGCCTTCGTTGTTGAAGCCCATGCGGTTGATCACCGCGCGATCTTCCTCCAGCCGGAACAGGCGCGGCTGCGGATTGCCCGGCTGCGGGCGCGGCGTGACGCCGCCAACCTCGACGAAACCGAAGCCCAGCCGCAGCATGGCATCGGGCACTTCGGCATTCTTGTCGAAGCCGGCCGCCAGCCCGACGGGATTGGGGATGCGTTTGCCGAACAGCGTGGTGGCCAGCACCGGATCGTCGGCCTGCCGCCGAAGCATGATATGGGCTGGCAGCGGGACGCAGGACAGCAGTTTGAGCGTGGCGCGATGCGCGGTTTCGGCATCGACATTGCGGACCAGCGGGAAGATGAAATTGCGGTAGAGGCTCATGTCACTGTCTCGGGCATCTGCAGGGTATAGGCTTCCACTGGCCTACCCCCGAGGAGCGGGTAGGCGGTTTCGCGCATCAAGGTGATTTCATGCAGCCGCACCTCGAGATCAAGCGGCAGCGCGGCCACGCGGGCGGCGAAATCCGCCGGCAGCCTATCGGGCTGCGCGTAACGCGCCAGCGTTATATGGATCATGTCGTAGTCCGGCGTGCCGCCGGGCGGCTGTGGCACGTCGGCGCGCAGCTGGCGGCGCAGGTTCCACACCGCCTCCTCCGGTTCGGCAATGGCGATCACGGCAGTCTGCGTCACCCGCAGTGTGCGGAAACGCAGCCTTATCGCTGGCTGCGCCGCGCACCACTGGCGAAGCACGGCCTGGGCCTGTTCGCCATGGATCCGCCACCAGGCATCCTTATCGAAGTCGGAGCGGACCGGTGCGATGGCATAGAGCGACAGGTGGAAAGTATCGGCCGGCGCGATCAGCAGATGCTCAACCGCGCCGGCGATGTCGGATACCCGCCGCAGCAGGTCGACGCAGGACTCGCGCGCGGCATCGTCCAGCATATGCATGACGGTGTAGGAAACCAGCGGCTGGCTCCAATACCGGTCGCGGACGAAGTTCGTCGTCGCGAAACTGTTCACGGCATATCCTCTGGGAAGACATGTCGGCCATCGGGGCCGAGCGGCAGTTTTTCGACACGATGCACGGCCGCAACCGGCAGGTCACCATAGAGATGGGGGAACAGATCGTCGTTACGCGACGTTTCCCATTTCAGCGGCGCCGAAAGAGATTCCGTCTTCACATACAGCAGCACCAAACCCTGCAGCCCGGCGTAATGCTTCGCCGCCGTTTCGGCCACCTGGGCGGATGTCGAGAAATGGATGAAGCCGTCGCGGATGTCATGCGCGCTGCCGGTGAAACGGCCGGCGGCTTGCGCGGCCGCCCAGTCGGCGGCGGGCAGGATGCGGTAGATAATGGTCATGGCGATGGCATAGCAGAAAGCTAGCCGGCCGGGGAGAGTTCCGCCGTCATTTCGCCCGGCCGGTGGTTTTCTCGAAACTGCGCAACCCGGCCATACCCAGCATGGCAAGCACCAGCTCGAACAGGGCATCGATGCGGATATCCGGCGGCTGCACGGCCGGCGCCCACAGCGCGGCGGCCCAGAGGAACAGCGGATGGCCGAGATACGCCCAGCCCACGCCGGCGGCGCAGATCCAACCGACCGCCGGGCGCCAGCCGGCGACGAAGACGCTGCGATGCGCCGCCTCGATCTTGTTCAGCTCGACCTGAAGCTCGGCCGGATGCTGCCGCAGCTTCTCCAGCACGGCTTCAGCCTGGGCACGTTCGGCATCGGAGGTGAACAGCTTGTCGAAGACATTGCCGATTGCCTCAATGGGTGAGGCGATATTGGCCACCAGCAGTTTGTCCAGCATGGCACGGCTCCGTTCAGGCGATGTCGTTGTAGAAGGCATGGCGACCGATCACGGCGCAGGGGGTATGCCCCTGGGCCCAGTTCGGCGCGATGTCGACGGTGTGATAATGGGTGGCACCGAAGGTATAGTCGGGCAGGCCGCCGCTTAAGCTCAGTTCGGCCACCTGCAGCGCGATGCGGAACTGCACATCGCGCTCATCCACCTTTTCCAGTTTGGCGCGATTGGGGTCGTCGGCCAGCCAGCAGGAAAACTGCCAGGGCCGCAGGCAGACCTCGGCCACGCTGCGGCCCCACCAGCCGGGTTTGGCGGCACGGTTCAGGATCACGCTGGCCACGGCCATCATGCCGTCGCGTCCCTCGCTGCGCGCCTCGCCCCACAATGTGCGGGCCAGCGTGTCGCGCGTGAAGGCCTGGTCGCCGAAGGCAGCGGCGCGGTTGACGTGTCCGGCCGGCGGTTTGCGATGAATCGTCATGCGTCGCTCCGGATCAGGAAGAGGCCCGTGCCGGCAGATCGAGCTTGGCCTCGATGCGCAGCAGATGCTCGGTCAGACGTGTTTCGACATCCTTCAGGTAGCCGATGGAGGCATAACGCTGCGCGACCTCGAGCTTGTAGTCCGAGAGCGCCGCGCGCGTGGCGGTGATCGCGGCGCGATGCTCGGCCTGCAATTGCGCGATCTGGTGTTCAGTGCGGTCGCGCTGGCGCTGGATCATCCAGAACAGGCCGGCCAGCACCGGCAGTTCCACGGCGCTGAGCCACCAGGTCCAGTCGAAGGCGAGATTGGCCATGGCGTATTCCTTTCCTGCAAATCGCAACTCGAAATCTCAGGGCTCGAAATCATTGGGTGCGATATGCGTCTCGCCGCCCAGCCGCCAGTTCGGTCGGTCAGGCCGCGACGGCAGCATCCCGAGCCGCACCGGTTCCGACAGCAGGCAGCCGGCGACGGCATCCAGGCCGTCGTCGCGGCCCAGGCTGGCGCGGCCCTGGCGGCCCGGCCGCCACTCGCGCATCTCGCTGAAGAAGGGTGTCTGCGCCACGCTGTCATGGGCCTTCAGTGCGCCGGCGGCCAGCACGGTGTCGAAGGCTTCCAGGATGCGCACGGCTTTCGCCTTGCGGCTGGTGCATTCGATCACGCCGGTGCCGCATTCGGCCTCGGCCAGGGCGCGACGCAGCAGGCCGGGCAGAAACTTGCCCAGGCCGTTCGTCTCCAGCCGGATCGCCGGCAGATAAAGCGCCTTGGCGAATTGCGCCGCCTGGCGGCAGAGCTGGGTGGCGGCATCCGTGGGATCGCGCGGGTCCTGCTGCAGCCATTTGATCCGGTGCAGCCAGTAGCCGCCCTCGCCATCGGCGAAGACGGCGGCGATCACGCTGCCATCGCCCTTGCGCGGCGAACCGAAGGAGGGATCCCACCAGCAGCTGACCGAGACCATGCGTTTGCCGCCGATCTCGATGCATAACCGCTCGCCGCTCAATACCTCGATCTTCAGATCGTCGCGGTACCCCGCGATCATGTTGGGATCGAGGCGACCGTCCTCGGCCGAAGTCGGCTGCAGCAGCATCTGCGCGGCAAAGCGCGCGGGCCCCGTGCGACGCCGGATCACCTCCAGCCTTTCGCGCGGGAAACGTTCGGGCCAGCGGCTCTCGCCCTGCTCGTCCAGCACCGGCAGCACCAGACGCTGGAAACCGGCGAGGAAGGGTGCATCCTCGTTGATCTCGCGGCGCGGCTCCAGCGCATAGATGGAGTAGTAGGAATGCGGTGTGCCGATATAAAGCTGCGTGCCTTCTGGCACCAGCACGTAATCGATCTCGGCCAGGCGGGCGCGCAGCTCCTCGCGCTTGGCCAGCGTGTCGCAGGTGGCCGGCACCTCGACATCGTCGCAGAGAACGATATCGGCGCGGCAGCCGGTGATGTTGCCGTTCAGGCCGCGTGCCAGCATGGAGGGATCGCGCCATTCCTTCTTACGCTGCACGGTGAACTGGTCGGCCGCCCATTGATCGCGCCGCATCGGGCGCAGCGAAATCGTCAGCGGATGGCGTTCGATGATGCGTTTCACGTTGCGCACCATCTTGCGCGCCAATGCCTGTTCGGCGGCCAGAACCAGGATGCGCAGGCCGGGATCGCGCAGCAGCAGCCAGGCCGCGAACAGGCCCACCAGGGTGGACTTGCCGGCATCGCGGAAGACCAGCAGCAGCAATTCGCGTTTGCCCTCCAGCCAGCTCTGTTCCAGCCAGGCGAGAATCTCGCGATGCAGCCGGGGCAGGCCGAGATTCTGGCGCTGGTTCCAGAAATGCACGAATTCCACCAGCGAGACCCGGCCAGCCACTTCCGGAGGCACGCTGCGGATCGGCAGCAGCTCAGCCATGCTCAGCCTCGTTCAGGGCGGCGACCATGGCGCGATAACTGTCCATGTCGAGATCGATGCCGGCGGTGCCGGACCCGGCCTCGTCATCCAGCGCCAGCAGCTTGCGCAGCAGAGCCAGATGGCTCAGCACCGAACGCGCCGTGGCATGGCGCTGGGCCAGCGCCTTGTCGTCGCCCGGCAGGTCGGGCCGCGCCGCCAGTTCGTGATAGACCTCGGTGACTGTGCGGAATTTCTGAAAGGCGACGGCGCGGAACCGCTCGGCAAGCCGGCCCGGACTGGTATCGGAATCGGTATCGGTAATGCAGGTCATGGCAATCTCCAGACCGGACAGGCCCGGCGGCGGCAAACCGCCGGGCCGCCCGGATCAAGCCTTGATGATGTAATTGAGGATCAGCGTCGGCTGGACGTTGTTGTGCGGCTGATCGCCGCCGCGGCTTGTTGACTGCGCTACCTCACTAGGCACAGTGCTCCACTGTGTACCGGCACCGACGGCCCATAAACTACCGCCCGCAGTACCATGCGTATGGGCGGGCATTTCGGCTACAAGGAGCTGATGCTGCTGCACGCCGCCGGCCGCACCGAGCGTGACCCTATCCAAACCGGCTGCCGAAGCTGCCGTCAGGCGATTGGCTGCCGTACCGCCCATGTCATCCTTGCCAGCCGCCACCCGACCGCGCAGGTCGGGCAGGTTGAAGCTGGTGCTGCCGTCACCAGGGCCGTACGTAGTTCCAATTACGCCGAACAGAACGGCATAGGCTTCGCGATCCACCGCCGCACCGTCGCAGAGCAACCAGCCGGCCGGCGCGCTGCTGCCGGCGAATGGCGATACCAGACCCGTGGGAAGCAGGCTGTCGGTGATGGCGATCTGCAGGGTTTCATCATCGCCGTCATTCTGCTCGATCAAGGTGACGCCAGCGCCGGCTACCAGCTTTTCCGCCAATGCGCGGGCCGTCGTGTCGTTGCCCGACACATGCACGGTCTGAACACGGCGGATGCGGACCACATCCCCGCTGGCCGGTGCGGCGGCGAAGACGACGGTGCCGCCGAAAGGATCGCCGGCACCATAGACGGTGACGCCAGCCGCCGGCACGCCATTGTGATAGACCGCGATTTCGGCGGGCGTGGCAAAGGCGAAGGGAATATCGAACAGGACCGTGGCACCGTTGCCTTCGTAGGTGATGACGGCATTGCCGGTATTGACGGGAATCGACATGGAAATAACCTCGCTATCAATGAAAACCGAAAACAATCGATGTGCAGATAATCGTCGCGCGGGACGCGGCCTCCTTTCTTCAGTCCCAGCTTTCCTCAATCCCAGTGGATCAGCAGGCTGGCCAACAGCAGCAGGGCGGCGGCCAAGTCGGTGATGGTGACGGGACCGGTCATGCGGCCTGCTCCGGCGCATCGGCAATGGCGATGCCGGCGCGGAAGGCATCGGCACGAAAGACATCTGCGCGGTGGATACAATCGGCCTCGTCGCGCCCGAGCGTGACGAAACTTGGCACCTGCCCGGCCCGATCGAAGCCGTCCTGCCCCTGGTCGCCCTCTTCCAGCCGCATGCGCCAGGGCAGGATGCCCTCGCCCGGCGGAGGAAACCGAAGCTCAGTGCTGCCGCGATCCGGCAGGCCGTAGATCAGGTCGATGGCCATGACCGGTGCCGGCCAGGCCGGATCGAAGATTTCGCCGAACAGAAGACTGCTCAGCAGGCGGCGATGGAAGGACGGATCGGCCGCCGCCATCAGCCAGTCCCAGGCGGTGGAAATGCGGAGGTTGATGTCGGTGAGGTAAAAGCCGGTCTGGGCGCGGATGCCCTGGACATGCAGCACGCCATGACCCCAGCCCGGCACCTGGCCGATCAGGCCGGCCAGGCGCGGCAGGCGTTCGGCCAGGTCCGGCGCGGCCGCGGCATGATACAGCGCACGGTTCCAATGCCGGCCATGACCCGCGTCGTCATGCGGCTGGAACAGCCCATAACCGCGACAGATCACCCTCGCACCCGCCGGTGCCAGCAGCAGGCTGGCGACTTCGACCCGATCGTTGTCGATGGCCGCCTGCAGCAGCACCGGACCGAGCTGTCCCGGCCGCTGCTGTTCGGCAAAGAAATCGGCGGTCAGATTTTCCGCCGCAAGCCAGTCGAGAAAACCGCGGGCGGATTCGAAACGGCGATAGCCCCAGGGACGCGGCGACCAGCCGCCGGCGGACCGCGTCGGCTTGGCGATCAGCGGTCCCGTATGCGGCCAGGCCAGCAGATCATCCGGCGTGAGCGGCACGCATTGCGGCAGGCAGGGCAGATCCAGCAAAGCGCTGAGCAGCGGGATGCCGCGGCCCTTGTCGACCAGCGCCGCCGCCAGCGCGGCACCGCATGCGGCATGACCGGCGCGTTCGTTCAGCGCGGCGGCGGGCACCGCCAGCGCATCGCTGCAGGCCAGCGCATAGCCGCAGGGCTCCCGCGCCGCCATGATCATGATTTGTTCCGGCATTTGCGCAACAAGAATTCGTGCCGTCACCTTCAGTGCTTCCGCCGCGGCGGCGAAATGCGCCGCCTTGTCCTGGCTTTCCCGGCTTGGCGCGGCCAACAGCAGCAATGGGCCCTTCATGCCACCGCCTCCAGTTCCGCCGGATCGATCACCGTCATTTTCTCCGGCAGGCCATCGCGCCGGGCCACACCTTCGATCTCGACCAGAACCAGCCGGGTGAGCCAGTACAATGCGCCGGCAAAAACCGCGAGGTTGTGCCAGTAGCTGTTGTCGCAGGCCTGTTCCCATTCCCTGTCTTCCAGGAAAAGACAGGCGCCCTGGCATAACGGCAGCACCGGACAGCGCCCGCATTCCGCCCGTGTCGACCAGTGATGCGCCGTATCGAGCCGTACTTCTCCGATAGCGCCGACATGACCGATGCGGTGTTTCGTCTCCGCCGACATGTTCTGGCAGGTCAGCACATTGCCTTTCATATCCACAGCAAGTTTTGACGGATCGTCCATGCCACATTTCTGGCCCAGGCTGGATGCGGGCCGCGTCTCGGCAATGTGACGAAACAGGGTGCTGATCTTGTCGCGGATCGTGCTGACCGCCATGGCTTCGCCGCGCACGGTTTCCCAGAACATGCTGCGCAGGTAGGTGCGGCCCTCGCTTTCATTGCGCAGCGACAATCGCATGCCACCATCGTCATAAGGCAGCAATACTTCCTCGGTGACCAGCTGGAGCGCTTCTGCCGGCACGCCGAGCCGTTCGGCGATATGACGACGGACGGCTGTGAGTGAGAGGTTCCGCCTGTGCAATACGGTATTGAAACTGACGCGCCCCTGCGGAGCCAGACGATCATAAAGCTGGCGCAGGATGGTCCGTTGCGCCGGATCCTCGAGTGGATCGGGCCCGCGATATTTCATCGCCGGCCCGTCATGGCTGATGCCGATGCCAAATCCGAGCCGGTCGAGCCAGTCGATTTTCTCAGCATCAAGCAGCGAACCGTTGCTGACCAGACCGAAGGAGGCGTCGGGGAAACGCTCACGCAGGGCTTCCGCCAGCGGCTTGAGCGTCTTCCAGTAGGCAAATGGCTCTCCGCCCCAGAATTCGATGCGCTGCGGCACGCCGGTCAGCCAGCCCGACAGGCCATCCATGAAGACGGCGACATCCCGCGGTTCGCCTTGCAGGTCCTGCGGCTGGGCGGCCTGGTTGCAATACTGGCAGGCGTAATTGCATTTCAGGCCCAGCTGAATCTTCAATACCCGTGCCGCGGCATTTTTGCCGGCCGGCGTCTGCGGGCTGACCGGAAAGGCGGGCGGAAATGCATGGCGCGGCTGGTAATCCAGCCCCACAGCGCGCAGATCGACGACGCGGCCATCTTCCTATTGCAGAGTGGCGATGGATGGAGTCCAGAGCAGGATTTCCCGTCGGCCCTGCGGCCCGGCCATGAGCAGGCGGTATTGCGCAGTCATGGCACCCTCAGATGACGGAAATGATTTTTTCGTCAGCGCCGGAATAATTCCGCCAGCCGGCCTTCAGTTTGATCTTGTCGCCAGGCTCTAGGCCCAACGCGATCAGACTGAAATGTCCCACACCGCCCTTGGTATAGACCTGGCGATGAGTCAGATAGCCAGCATTCGATTCCAGATACAGCCGCACCGAAGGATCGGCGATCAGTTCGTCCACGTTCTTGTCGAACACCTCAACCGTGAAATTCGCCATCTGCCCGGCGCTAATGACATCGGGGCCAGCCAGCCGAAGCGAAGGCAGAAGCGCTTTTACGCCGAAAAGATATTCAATAGGAGGATCATAAATACTGATCGAGTCTTTCGGCATTCTAAGGAAATCTTGCATGTTATGTGAGCACCCATAATTTTCATTATACTTTAAAATAAAACTGCACCGATCAAAGTTATTCGATGCAAATGGGACACACACCATTAACAAAGTTACTTGATTTCTTGCCCCAACAATCAATTGCCTATGGGATTTTGCATTGTAGCTTTCAATGTATCTGTTAAAGGGCATCTCCAATGTACCATCACGCTTAGAATTAAAGATCCATAACCCGTAATCCGCCCATGCACCATGGCCAATAATTTCAGGCGTTATTTCGAATGCAATTTGGGAGATTGGCTGTAAATAAAGGTTTTCTTTCTTGATCGGTTTCTCAATTACATCACTCAAAGCCTCTGCAGGTATCCAATATTGCCGACTCTTGTGAAGAGAAAAATCAAAAGGATCCGCATCCAAAACAAAAAGTTTTGGGGCTTTTTCGAGTAGTTTTTTTGATTCATGTATTGTCAAAGCATCTATTTTTGCATCTGCGCTAACCCGCCAAGATCTTAAAACAATCGTCGCATCATAGATTTTTGCTTCGACAAAAAATGGAACATTTAACTTTGAGAAAAGATAGTTTCGCCTAATCATTTCAATAGTGCCTTTCGACTACTTGCAATTACAGTCGCAGTTGCAGTTGCAGTTGCAGTTGCAATTACAGTTCGTGTAGCAGTTTGCGGCGCCGCAATTGCAGTTTCTCCAGTCGCGACGCTGCACGTCGAAGCCCACTTCGGTGCGCAGCAGGTAGTAACTGCCATAGATGCGCTGGTTGACCTGGCTGATGGGCTGATTGGTCACGCTGGAGCCACCGGCGAAATCGTAGCCGGGATTGACATAGCCAAGCCCGAGCCCCCAGCTCCACCAGTTGGCATTCGGCATGCTCCACAGGCCGTCGCCCTGGCAATTGCCATTCGGCACCGTGCCGGCGCAGTTCGCCACCTGCTGTTCGAGATAGACGATCTCGCGCGTGCGATGCAGGATCGCATCGCCGATATCCTGGCCATCGGCCAACTGGAAACCGGTTTCCAGCGGTGATGTGCCGGCGCTTTTCACACTCGGCACTTCCAGCGGTCCGCTCATGACATCGCCGGACCGGGCCACATAATCATCCGGCAGATCCTGCCAGGTCACATCGCCATCCTGCGCCGAGCCCTTGGCCAGGATCTGGCCCGACAAACCGCCATAGGGAACACCGATGCCGGGTGCGCCATCCTGCCCCGGCACGCCCTGCGGGCCGATCGGTCCCACAGGGCCAGTCTCGCCCTGCGGCCCCTGCGGCCCCTGCGGGCCTGCCGGACCGGTCTCGCCCTGCGGACCCTGCGGACCGGTCAGGCCGCGCGCGGCAAGCAATGTCCAGTGCAGGGCATCCGATTCCGGCGGAACATTGCCGGTGACATCCGCGATGCAGATATAGGCGTTGCCGTCCTGCAGCACGGCATCGTCGCGCGTATAGGCTTCCGCCGCCTGCCAAGCGCCACGCCAGGTGAGGCCACGCGGTCCCTGCGGGCCGGTTTCGCCCGGCACACCCTGCAAACCCTGCGGACCGGTCGGACCCTGCAATCCCTGGACTCCCTGCAGGCCCTGCGGACCGGTATCGCCGCGCCCGAAATAGACACCGCCCGACCAATCGCCCGTCGCTGCGGACAGTTTGAAAAACAACTGCCCAACATCGGCCGCCAGATAGGCGAAGCCTGCATCGGCGCCATCATGCAGATCACGATCAACGAAAATGCCGATGGCATCGGGCGTGAAGGACTGGCCGGCCGGTCCCTGGATGCCCTGGATGCCGGGCGGTCCCTGCAGGCCCTGCGGGCCGACCGGACCTTGTGGGCCATCTGCTCCCCGCGCGCCCGGATCGCCCTTCGGCCCCGGCGGACCGCCAACACCCTGGGGGCCCTGCGCGCCGGTATAGCCGCGCGGACCGGCCGGGCCAGGTTCGCCCTGCGGCCCACGCGGGCCAACCGGACCGCTGGGGATATTGCCCTCGCCCAGCAGGATCGGCTGCCCATCGGCGTCGAAGGCCAGAACCCGATTGGCACGATCGCCAGCGACGATCTGCAGGTCCTCGCCCGGAGCGAGGTTAGCATGTGGCGCCACTTTTATGCTGCGTTGCGCCGTTTCATCGACCTGCTGGATGAGCCGCGTGAGACGTTCGAATTCCGCATTCAGCGCGGCGGCGCGCAACACACCGCCTTCGGCGAAACGCGATCCGCTGCCAAGCGGCAAGATGCGGGCCAGCGTGACCCGCTGGCCCGCAGCCGGCATGGCCTCGCCAAACTCGACATAGCCGCCGCCGGCGCCGGCCTCGACCAGCTCGACTGAAAAATCCCCGCGCGCGGTATCATCGACCCAGACATGAATCTCACTGGCAGCGCTGACGGCAAAGTCAAAGCCGAAGCGGCTCTGTGTGCCGGTGGCGATCAGTTGCACCCTTGGGGGCTGGCTTGATGCTGTCATCTCATTGCTCCGTGATTTCTAACTCATCCATTTCTTGATCTGCTCGCCGCCCTGGATGATTCCGGCGCCGGCCTTGGCTGCTGAGGCCAGCATGCCGAAGGGGTCCGAGCTGGATGTGCGGCTGAGCAGGTTGAGTTGCAGGCCCGATTGCAGGCTGCGGATCTGGCGATCGATCTGGCTGTTGATGTCGTCGCTCTCCCGCTGGCTCTGCGTCAGCAGGTTGGCGAAGACGGCATCGCCGGAACCATCGCCGCTCACGCCGCTGCCCGCGAAGGCGGCGCGCTGGGATGCCGTGCTGCGCGCCAGGCGGTCACGGCGGTCGCGCTCGGCCCTGGCGCGCTGGTCTTCCAGTGCCGCCATCTGATCCTGTGCCTGCTGCATCTGGATCGCCTGGGCCTGGCGCTGGGCTTTCTGCTGCTGGCTGGCCTGCGCCATCGAACTGACGGCACCCAGCGTCGTACTCGCAGCCAGCAGGAATGGTTCGATACCGCTCATCAGTCGGCTCCCTTGATTTCGGTGATCACAGACAGCAGCGTGCAGGGCAATGGCGCATCCTGCTCGATGCGCCAGAGCGGCAGGTCTGTGCCGCGCACCCAGCCCAGGCCCCGCATTTCGATATCGCCGTTGAATGCGAATGGGGGCACATCGAGGCTGGTGCCGCTCCGTCCGAATGGCACATGGCGCAAACCCTGCCCGACATCGACGGCCAGTGCCTTGGCGGCATGCAGGCGGAATACCGCACGCACCAGTCGCGCCGGCCCACCCTGGCTGGTGATGGCCCCGTTGCCCAGTTCCGGCGGCAGAGGCCGGATTTCATGGCTGTAGGGCAACCCAATCTCTACCGTACTGGCCGCGCGGCTCAGCGTGATGGCGCCCTCCTGGACGACCTGCCGGGATTGCGGCTGGCCATCGGCCAGCACCACGACTTCGCGGCCTTCAAGATGCTCGAGCCCATCCCAATCTTGCTTCGGCGTTTCGCTGCTCAGCACAACATGTGCATCGCTGTATGTATCGGGCGCGAAGCGCTCGATACACATGCTGCCGGCGCGGCGCACGGCGACATAGATGACATTGTCGACCACGGCGATGGCCTTGAACGTGCCGTCCGTCTGGAAGACCGTCCAAGCCGTCACCTGCTGGGCGCGGTACAGCGTGAGGGCGGCGATCCTCCCATTCCCCATCACCACCAGGAACAGCCGGTCGCGCTGGGCATAATCCTGATCGACCGGGTTGACGAAAAGATGGCTGGACAGCAGCGCCAGATCGGATGCCGTATAAGACTGGTCGATGTCGGTATAGATGAATTCGCGCAACTCCTTGCCGGTGCGCGACAGGAACAGCGTGGCGCCGTCCACATGGCGCGGCGGTATCGCACGATCGGCGAAGGAGCCGACCCTGGTCTGGCGTTCGGCGCGCAGCTTGGTCGGCGTCAGCGGTTCGCCGGTCACCATCCATTCCGCCCCGGTGGTGAAGAGCTGCAGATGGCGGCCGGCCACCACGGCGCGGATCGCATCGACCTGATCGGTCAGCAATGCGAACTCGATCCCCTCGTCATCCAGGCCGGTGCCCAGATCGAAATTGTCGATATCCGAGGTTTTGGAAAGCCAGATGCGGTTGGGAAGATCGCGCGAACCGGCAAAGGCGAGCCGATCCTGATAGATCGTCGTGCAGACCGGCCAGCCATGCAGGGTGGAAAAGGCCGGCTCCTCCCAGTCGGCCGTGGCGCTGGTATTGTCCAGGGTCTGCAGCACAGTGGCCTGAGCCACTTTCGTGCTGGTGATGGAATCGATGCGGACAGCCTTCTTCTTGATGCGGAACTGCAGGTTGACATGACCCGGCAGAAAGAAATCCTCCGAAGCGGTCAGCGAAATGGTCCCGCCGGTGGCCGATGGAATCAGTGTGATGTCGTCCTTGGCGAACCTGAAGGTCGGTTCGTGCCGCGCGGCGCTCGCGCTGTCGGCGGCAAAGGTGGCGGGCTTCGCTTTGGCGGGCGGCGGGCCGAC
>JBKBJT010000047.1:0-21780 GCA_046294345.1 Ferrovibrio sp. | reverse complement strand
CATGACCGAGGGCAAGCTGGGCAAGTGGCTGGTCAAGGAAGGCGACACGGTCAAGGCCGGCGACATCATGGCCGAGATCGAGACCGACAAGGCCACGATGGAATTCGAGGCCGTGGATGAAGGCCGGATCGGCAAGATCCTGGTGCCCGAGGGCACCGAGGGCGTTGCCGTCAACACGCCGATTGCCGTTCTGCTGGAAGAGGGCGAGTCCGCCGGCGATGTGAAGGCCGCTCCGGCGCCCCAGCCTGCCGCCAAGCCGGCTGCCGCCGCGCCGGCCGTGCCGACAGCGCCGGCCAAGCCAGCGGCTCCGGCGGCAGCGCCAGCGCCTGCTGCGGCGCCAGCGCCGAAGGCTGGCGAACGTATCTTCGCTTCGCCGCTGGCGCGCCGCATCGCCCAGCAGAACAATATCGACCTGAAGGCCGTGGCCGGCAGCGGCCCGCATGGCCGCATCGTGAAGGCCGATGTGGAGAAGGCGCCGAAAGGTGCTGCTGCCCCGGCAGCGAAAGCGGCCGCACCGGTTGCCAGCGGCCCCGGCGCTCGCCAGCTCGCCGACCTGCTCAAGATGCCCTACCGGCTGGAACCGCTCTCGGGCATGCGCAAGACCATCGCGCGCCGCCTGACCGAGTCCAAGCAGACGGTGCCGCATTTCTATCTCACAATCGACACCGAGATCGACGATCTGCTGAGTTTGCGCAAGAGGCTCAACGACAAGACCGATGCCAAGATCAGCGTGAACGATTTCGTCATCCGCGCGGTGGCGCTGGCGCTGAAAAAAGTGCCCGAGGCCAATGCCAGCTATGACGAGAGCGGCATGATGTATTACGAGCATGCTGACATTTCGGTAGCGGTGGCCACGCCGAACGGCCTGATCACGCCGATCATCAAGCAGGCCGAGCAGAAGGGCCTGACGCAGATTGCGAGCGAGATGAAAGACCTCGCCGCGCGGGCCCGCGACGGCAAGCTGAAACCCGACGAATACCAGGGCGGCACCTTCTCGATCTCCAATCTCGGCATGTTCGGCGTGAAGCAGTTCGAGGCGGTGATCAATCCGCCGCAGGGCTGCATCCTCGCCATCGGCATGGGCGAGCAGCGCCCGGTGGTGAAAAACGGCCAGATCGTGCCGGCCACGATCATGACCTGCACGCTCTCGGTCGATCACCGCGCGGTGGACGGCGCGGTGGGGGCGCAGTTCCTGCAGGCCTTCAAGGGCTTCATCGACGACCCGCTGACCATGCTGCTGTGAGGCGATGGCAATGACGGAGAAGGTCGCTATCGTCACTGGCGCCGGCAAGGGCATGGGTGCAGGCATCCTGAAGAAGCTCGCGGCCGACGGCTATCGCGTCGCGGCCATGTCGCCTTCGGGTGCTGCGAAGACGCTGGCCGAAAGTCTCGGTGGCGTCGGCATCGCAGGTTCGAATGCCAAGGCCGAGGATATCAAGGCGCTGGTCGACCTGACGCTGGATAAATACGGCCGCATCGATGCGGTGGTGAACAGCACCGGCCATCCGCCCAAGGGCCCGCTGCTGGAACTGGACGATGCCGCCTGGCTCACCGGCTTCGAACTGGTGCATCTGGCCGTGGTGCGCATGGTGCGGCTGGTGACGCCGGTGATGCTCAAACAGGGCGGCGGTGCCTTCGTCAACCTGCTCACCTATGCCACCTTCGAGCCCGAGGCCGATTTCCCGATTTCCGGACCGGTGCGCGCGGCGGTGGCCAGCTTCGCCAAGGTCTATGCCGACCAGTATGCGGCGCAGGGCATCCGCATGAACAACGTTCTGCCGGGCTTCATCGACAGCCTGCCGGCCAAGGAACAGCGCGTCGCGCGTATTCCGATGAAGCGTTACGGCACGGTGCGCGAGATTGCCGACGCCGTCGCCTTCCTGCTGTCGGAACAGGCGAGTTACATCACCGGTCAGAGCCTGCGCGTGGACGGCGGCATCACCCGGTCTGTTTAAGGAGACCACCATGTCTGACACCAGCTTCGATGTGATCGTGGTCGGCAGCGGCCCGGGCGGCTACACCACGGCGATCCGCGCCAGCCAGCTCGGCATGAAGACCGCGATCATCGAGCGCGAGCATCTGGGCGGCATCTGCCTGAACTGGGGCTGCATCCCCACGAAAGCCCTGCTGCGCTCGGCGGAAATCTATTCCAACATCAAGCATGCCGAAGCCTTCGGGTTCACGGTCGAGGGCAAGGTGACGATCAACACCCAGAAGGTGGTGGAGCGCTCGCGCAAGGTTGCCGCGCAGCTTTCCAATGGCGTGAAATTCCTGATGAAGAAGCACAAGGTCATGGTGTTCGACGGCCATGGCACGCTGAACGGCCCCGGCAAGGTGAAAGTGACCAAGGACGGCAAGCCGGTGGCCGACCTGATCGCCAAGCACATCATCCTTGCCACCGGCGCCCGCGCCCGCGCGCTGCCCGGGCTGGAGCCGGATGGCAAGCTGGTCTGGACCTACAAGGAAGCCATGGTGCCGCCGGCGCAGCCGAAGTCGCTGCTGGTGATCGGCTCGGGGGCCATCGGCATCGAATTCGCCAGCTTCTACCGCACGCTCGGCGCCGAGGTGACGGTCGTTGAGGTGATGGATCGTGTGCTGCCGGTGGAAGACGAGGAAATCTCGGGCCTGGCCAAAAAGGCCTTCGAGAAGCAGGGCATGAAGATCTTCACCGGCACAACCGTTACGACGCTGAAGAAAGGCGCCGACAGCGTGACGGCCACGCTGAAGGACAAGGCCGGCAAGGAAAGCCAGATCACCGTCGAGCGTGTGATCCTCGCCGTCGGCATCGTCGGCAATGTCGAGAATATCGGCCTGGAGACCACCAAGGTTAAGGTCGAGAAGACCCATGTGGTGATCGATGAATACAGCCGCACGGCAGAGCCCGGCATCTATGCCATCGGCGACCTGACCGGTCCGCCCTGGCTGGCGCACAAGGCCGGCCATGAAGGCGTGATCTGCGTGGAGAAGATTGCCGGGGTGAAGGACGTGCATCCGCTGAATACCAGCAACATCCCCGGCTGCACCTACTGCTCGCCGCAAATCGCCAGCGTCGGCCTGACCGAAGCGGCCGCCAAGGCCAAAGGCCATGAGGTGCGGGTGGGGCGGTATCCCTTCCTCGCCAACGGCAAGGCCATCGCGCTGGGCGAGCCGGAAGGCCTGGTCAAGACGGTGTTCGACGCCAAGACCGGCGAGCTGCTCGGCGCGCATATGATCGGCGCCGAAGTGACCGAGATGATCCAGGGCTTCGGCATCGCCAAGACGCTGGAGACCACCGAGGCCGAGCTGATGCATGCCATCTTCCCGCATCCGACCCTGTCGGAAATGATGCATGAATCGGTGCTGGATGCGTATGGCAAGGCGCTGAACTATTAGGTGGGTGGAGGATGAGGAAGCAGGTATTTTTTTTCATATTTGGATTGGTTATATCTTCAATTATCGCGCTGTTTAGTGCCGATCAAAGCGTTTGGCCTTTTTATGTTTTTTTCCTTTGCTGTTTTATTGTTGGATTCCTGTTTGGTTTGTCCTTCCGGCCACTAGCTTTAAAAAAAGATAATTTATTTAATGCAATCAAACAGTTCTTCACGCTTCGGTTTTGGTTGCATACTAAACAGGTTAGGGATGGAGGAGTGATTGGTCTCGGGGCAACGGTGCCACTTGTTATTGCTTGGATGCCGATGTTTCCCAATGCAGACCCATTGAACATTTTGTGGTTTGCGATACGTCTTAGTGGGTTAGCCATTGCCGGGTATTCGGGTGGCTTTTTGGCCGCAATGTTCTACTTGGCTATCAAGGAAGGGCTGCGGCCTCCTAGTCCAGGCAAGTGGAAGTAGACAAAGGCACACCGTGGTCATCAACGTTCATCCGCTGCCCGTCCGTCACCCCGAGAAGGCGCACAAGCCCGACAAGCCGGTGCTGCGCAAGCCGGACTGGATCCGTGTCAAGGCACCGACCTCGGAGGAGGCGGCCGAGACGCGCCGGCTGATGCGCGACCTGAAACTGCACACCGTCTGCGAGGAAGCGGCCTGCCCGAACCTCGGCGAATGCTGGAAGCAGAAACACGCCACCTTCATGATCCTGGGCGCGATCTGCACCCGCGCCTGTTCCTTCTGCAATGTCGCCACCGGCAAGCCGCTGGCGGTGGATGCCGACGAGCCCCGGCATGTGGCCGAGGCGGTGGGCCAGCTTGGCCTGCATCACGTGGTGATCACCTCGGTCGACCGCGACGACCTGGCCGATGGCGGCGCGTCGCAGTTCGTGCGCACCATCGAGGAAATCCGCAAGGCCTCGCCCGGCACCACCATCGAGATCCTGACGCCCGATTTCATCCGCAAGCCCGGCGCCATCGAGGCCGTGGTCGCCGCCCGGCCGGATGTATTCAACCACAATCTTGAAACCGTGCCGCGGCTCTATCCCACCATCCGGCCCGGCGCGCGCTATTTCGGCTCGCTGCAGCTGCTGGCGAAAGTGAAGGAGCTCGACCCGGCGATGTTCACCAAGTCGGGCCTGATGGTCGGCCTGGGCGAGGAGAAGATCGAGATCATGCAGGTGATGGACGACCTGCGTGCCGCCGATGTGGACTTCCTCACCATCGGGCAATACCTGCAGCCGACCCGCAAGCATGCCGAGGTGAAAAGCTTCGTCACGCCCGACGAGTTCGCCTCCTATACGACGATTGCCAATTCCAAGGGCTTCCTGATGGTCTCGGCCTCGCCGCTGACCCGCTCGTCGCATCATGCCGGCGCCGATTTCGCCCGGCTGAAGGCAAACCGCGCCGCAAGGCTGGCCCAGGCCGGAGCCTGACCGGGCCGTGCCCACCCACGCCGAGAAACGCATCCTGCCTTACACGCCGGACCAGCTTTATGCGCTGGTGGCCGGCGTGGAGCATTATCCGAAATTCCTGCCCTGGTGCCTCGGCGCGCGCATCCGCGAACGCAGCGAGCGGCTGATGGTGGCCGACCTGATCATCGGTTTCAAAATGTTCCGCGAGCGGTTCACGTCACGGGTGACGCTGAGCCCGGAAGCGAAGCGGATCGATGTCGAATATACCGACGGCCCGTTCAAATATCTCAAAAACCACTGGATATTCCGGCCGCACAGCCAAGGCTGCGAGATCGACTTTTATGTCGATTTCGAGTTCCGCTCCAAACTGCTGCAGAAAACCATCGAGCTGCTGTTCAACGAGGCCGTCAAGCGCATGGTCGGCGCCTTTGAGACAAGGGCGAAGCAGCTTTACGGCGAGAATGGATTATCCCTCGCCCCCGGTGCTACGATAACGGCACTCTGAACCGTCCCGGACGTTCCATCCGGGCCCCGAACGGAGAGTCCGATGGTTGCCTTGCCGACGCTTCCCAACATCTCGATGTCCGGCACCCTGCTGGAGCGCGGTTTGCGCAGCCTGGTCGGCGCCTGGCGCGGCATTGCCGGCGGCGATGAGACGGCCCAGCTCGGTCGCAGCGGGGAACTGGATGCGCGGGATGTCGAGCGTCTGCGCGGCCTGTTCAACGACTGCCTGGAGGCGCGCGGCGGCGAGGTTTCGGCGCGGGCGCGGGCGGCGGCCCTTGGGCGGCTTTATCTGGGGTTGAACGACGCCGGGAAGGTGAGCTTCCTGAAGGTGCTGGCCGGCGGCTTCGGCGCCGATCCCGCCCTGCTCGACAAAAAGATTGGCGATGTGCAGGCGGCCGCCGATCCGGCGGCGCGGCACAAGGCCGAACGCAAGCTGCGGCAGGCCCTGACCCCGCCGCGGCAGCGGCTGCTCACCCAGTTCACGGCTTTGCCGCAGGGCGTGAAATTCCTGGTTGACCTGCGCGCCGATGCTTTGCGTTTCCGCAAGGAGGCGCCGGAGCTGGCCATCGTGGATGCCGATCTGGAAGACCTTTTCGTGGCCTGGTTCGATGTGGGTTTCCTGGAACTGCAGCGCATTTCCTGGAACAGCCCGGCGGCCCTGCTGGAAAAGCTGATCGCCTACGAGGCGGTGCATGCCATCGAAAGCTGGGACGACCTGCGCAACCGGCTGGATGCCGATCGGCGCTGCTACGCCTTTTTCCATCCGCGCATGCCGCTGGAACCCCTGATCTTCGTGGAGGTGGCGCTGGTGAAAGGCATCGCCGGCAATGTGCAGGCGTTGCTTGACCAGACCCAGCCGGTGATGGATGCGCGCGAGGCGGATACGGCGATCTTCTATTCGATCTCGAACACGCAGACCGGCCTGCGCGGCATCTCATTCGGCAATTTCCTGATCAAGCGGGTGGTGGACGACTTAAGTCGCGACCTGCCGAATCTGAAGCAGTTCTCGACGCTGTCGCCGATCCCGGGTTTCCGCGCCTGGCTGGACGAGACCATCGCCGAAGGTGCACCCGACCTGGTGGATGCCAAGGCGCGCGATCAGTTGCGCGAAGTGCTGGGGCAGCGTTTCTCAAAGGGCATGCTGCCCGGCCTGCTGCAGGATCGAAGCTGGATCGAGAACGCGGCCCTGGCCGATGCGCTGAAGCCCGTGCTGCTGCGGCTCTGTGCGCGATATCTGCTCTCGGCCCAGGACAAGAGCGGCAAGCCGCGCGACCCGGTGGCGCGTTTCCACCTGAGCAACGGTGCAACCGTGCATCGCCTGAACTGGCTGGGCGACCGTTCGAAGAACGGCATGAAGCAGTCGGCCGGCATGATGGTGAATTACCTCTATCGCCTGGACGACATCGACCAGAACCACGAACGCTTCGTGCGCGAGGGCACCGTCGCGGCGTCGGGTGAAGTCAGGCGGCTGGCCGATCTTTAATCGGCGGCAGCCACCATCTGCTTCAACATCTCGCCGGCCAGCGTGAGGGCGTCTTCGACCGTGGCGGCGCGCACGGCGGCGCGGCCGATATCGCCATAGGTCATGCGCTGGTGCATGGTTTCCTGACCCGCGCCGGCCACCGCGATATGCACGAGGCCAACCGGTTTCTCGGCGCTGCCGCCGCCCGGGCCGGCGATACCGGTGCAGGCGATGGCAATGTCGGCTTCGCTTTTACGCAGGCAGCCTTCCGCCATGGCGCGTGCCACGGCTTCCGACACCGCGCCATGGCCGGCGATGATTTCCGCCGGCACGCCGAGCGCGGCCGACTTAGCCGCATTGGAATAGGTGACGAAGCCGCGCTCGAACACGGCAGATGAGCCGGCGATTTCTGTCAGCGTCGCGGCGATCAGACCGCCGGTGCAGGATTCCGCCGTGGCCAGCATGGCGTTGTGCTTGCGGCATTCCGCCAGCAGGGATTCGGCCAGTCGAAGCAGGGTGTCGTCCATCGTGTCACCACCAGTAATAGGTCAGCGCCAGCATGATGCCCATGCCGTACAGACCGGCAAACAGATCATCGATCAGAACGCCCGGCGCGCCGCTTAGGTTGCGGTCGGCCCAGGAAGCGGGCCAGATTTTCGTCATGTCGAAAAAACGGAAAACGATGAAGCCGATCAGATAAAGCAGGGGGTCGAGTGGCACGAAAACAAGCGTCAGCCACTGGCCGGCCACCTCATCGATCACGATTTCGCCGGGATCCTCACCCGGCCAATGCGAGAGATACAGGCGGATGGCCCATAGCGACAGCAAGGCAACGGCCATGGCGGCGACGGCCAGCAGCCACGGCCCGCCCAGGGATTGCAGCGCCCAGGCGAAAGGCAGGGCGCCGGCCGAGCCCCAGGTGCCTGGCATTTTCGGCAACTTGCCAAGGCCGAACCATGTGCAGAGCAGGAAAGCGATATTGCGCATCACGCCGGCAGCCGGATGGTGGCCACGGCCTGCGCGGCGATGCCTTCGCGCCGGCCAGTGAAGCCAAGCTTCTCCGTGGTTGTCGCCTTCACGCTCACGCGGTCCATGGCGATGCCGAGGATGCCGGCGATGCGCGCGCGGATCGCGTCGCGGTGCGGGCCGATCTTCGGCGCCTCGCAGATGATGGTGACATCGCAATGGGCGATGATGCCGTCACGCTGAACCACCATGTCGGCGGCATGGCGCAGGAAGGCGGCGGAATCGGCATTCTTCCAGCGCGCGTCGGAGGGCGGGAAATGCTGGCCGATATCACCTTCCGCCAATGCGCCGAGGATGGCATCGGTCAGGGCATGCAGGGCCACATCGGCATCGGAATGGCCGGCCAGTCCGCGGTCGTGAGCGATCTCGATGCCGCCGATCATCAGCTTGCGGCCGGGCTGGTCGCTGAAGGCATGCACGTCAAAGCCCTGGCCGGTGCGGATATCGCCGAGCTGCATCAGCAGCTGGCGTTCGGCGCGGATAAAGTCTGCCGGCTCGGTCACCTTGAAATTCTCCTCCGTGCCGGGCACCAGGCGCACGCCCAGTCCGGCATGTTCGGCCACGGCCGCATCGTCGGTGAGGGCCAAGCCGGCAGTCTGGCGATGGGCGGCCAGGATATCGTTGAAGCGGAAAGCCTGTGGGGTCTGGGCACGCCACAGGCCCTGGCGTTCGAGCCCGCCATGGGCCAGGCCCTGGCCATCCCGCTTCAGGGTGTCCACCACCGGGATGGCCAGAATGGCGCCTGGCGCCTGTTTGAGCATGTCGAGCAGGGCGTCGATCCGGTCCTGCCTCAGAAATGGGCGGGCTGCGTCATGGATCAGCACGATGGAGGGCGGATCATGGGCCAGCGCCTCCAGGCCGAGGCGTACGCTGTCCTGCCGGGCGGAGCCGCCCAGGCAGGGCGGCAGCAGGCGGGGTTCGCTTTCGAGGCCTTTTGTCGCGGCGCGATACTCATCCATATCACTGGGGTGGATCACGGCCATCACCCGTGCTATTGCCCCGTGCGCCAGGAAGGCATCGATGCTGTGCCGGAGGAGGGGTTTTCCTCCAAGCATCTGGTATTGCTTTGGTTTTTCCCCGCCCGCCCGGCTTCCCCGGCCGGCGGCGACGATCAGGGCCGTGGCTGTCATGGCCGCACCCTAGCCTGAGCGGGGCAAGCCGGCAAAGGTCAGGCCTGGTACGGTTTTCCGGCTCAGGTTTAATCCGGTCGCGGAATGATGTTGCAGCGCGGTAGGAAAGGCCCTAGAGTGAACAACAACTGGGCACTCAGGAATGTGTGCAAAAAATGAGCATAAAGATTGGTCCCGTCTCGATTGAAGACCCCGTGATCCTGGCACCGATGTCAGGCGTCACCGATCTGCCGTTCCGCCGTCTGGTGAAACGCAGCGGTGCGGGTCTTGTCGTGTCTGAGATGATTGCCTCCGAGGCGATGGTGCGGTCATCGCGTCAGTCTCTGAAGATGGCCGAGGTCGCGCCGGAAGAATTCCCCATGTCGGTGCAGCTTGCCGGCTGCGAGGGCCATGTGATGGCGGAGGCCGCGCGGCTGAACGAGGACAAGGGCGCGGCGATCATCGACATCAACATGGGCTGTCCGGTGAAGAAGGTGGTGAATGGCCATGCCGGTTCCGCGCTGATGCGCGACCTGCAGCACGCCAAGGGCCTGCTGACCGCCACGGTGAAGGCCGTGAAGCTGCCGGTAACGCTGAAGATGCGTACCGGCTGGGACGAAGCCAACCGCAACGCACCGGAACTGGCGCGCATCGCCGAGGGCGAGGGAATCCGGATGCTCACGGTGCACGGGCGCACGCGCAACCAGATGTATAACGGCCGCGCCGACTGGGCCTTCGTGCGCAAGGTGAAGGAAGCCGTTTCGATCCCGGTGATCGTGAACGGCGACATCACCACGCTGGAGGAGGCGCGGGACGCGCTGGCGCAATCCGGCGCCGACGGTGTGATGATCGGCCGCGGCGCCTATGGCCGCCCGTGGTTCCTGCGCCAGGTGATGGAATTCCTGAAATCCGGCGCGCGTCTGCCCGATCCGTCGCTGCAGGACCAGCGCGATACGGTGCTGGAACATTACGATGCCATGCTTGAGCATTACGGCGTGCAGACCGGCCTGAAGATCGCGCGCAAGCATGTGGCCTGGTATTCCAAGGGCCTGCCCGGATCGGCCGAGTTCCGCACCCGCATCATGCAGATCGACGAACCCGCACAGGTCCGCCAGGCCGTGCGCGATTTCTATGCGCCACAACTCGACAGGATGGCGGCCTGATGCAGTCGGCTGAACACCAGATGGTCGCGCCGCCGATCGATGCGACGCAGGTTCTTGGCGCCATTCCGAACCCCATCCTGGTGATCGGCCGACAGGGCGACATCGCATACGCCAATCCGGCGGCCGAGCAGTTTTTCGATTCCGGCGCGGCCGTGCTGGCGCGGCAGAACCTGCGCGATCTGGTGCCGTTCGGCAGCCCGGTGCTGCAGCTTGTCAGCCAGGTTTTCCGCGAACGCTACAGCGTGTCGGAATACGATGTCGATCTTGGCACGCCGCGCCTGGGCGAACGTCTGGTGGATGTGCAAATTTCACCAGTGCCGGAGGCGCCCGACCATGTGATCGTGCGCTTCGATGAGCGCAGCATGGCCGCCAAGATCGGCCGGGCGCTGACGCATCGCGGTGCCGCGCGTTCGGTCACCGGCATGGCCGCTGTGCTGGCGCATGAGGTGAAGAACCCCTTGAGCGGCATTCGCGGCGCGGCGCAGCTGCTGGAAGCCAATTGCAGCCAGGCGGATCGTGAGCTTACGCGGCTGATCTGCGACGAGACGGATCGCATCTGCGCGCTGGTCGACAGCATGGAAGTGTTTTCCGACAAGCGCCCGATCGAGCGCGGCCCGGTCAACATCCATCAGGTGCTAGAACATGTGCGCAAGGTGGCGCAGGCGGGCTTCGGCAAGCATGTCCGTTTCGTCGAACGCTATGACCCCTCGCTGCCGCCGGTCTATGGCAACCGCGACCAGCTGGTGCAGGTTTTCCTCAATCTGGTGAAAAACGCCGTCGAGGCGGTTGGCGACGATCCGGGCGGCGAGATCGTGCTGACCACCGCCTATCGTCATGGCGTGCGTCTGGCCGTGCGCGGTTCACGCGACCGCCTGCATCTGCCGCTCGAAGTCTCGGTCCAGGATAACGGCCCCGGTGTGCCGGAAGACATCCGGCCGCACCTGTTCGATCCGTTTGTGACAACCAAGGTCAGCGGTTCTGGCCTCGGTCTTGCATTGGTTGCCAAGATCATCGGCGACCATGGCGGCGTGATCGAGTGCGACAGCCGCCCGCGCCGTACCGTTTTCAGTGCGCGTTTGCCGGTCCACAACCCGGCCGTGGAAGCATCCGGAGAGTCTGAATGAGTAATAAGGGCACCATTCTTGTCGCCGACGACGATCGTTCGATCCGCACCGTGCTGGATCAGGCGCTCGGCCGAGTCGGCTATCAGGTGCGCTCGACCGGCAATGCCGCCACGCTGTGGCGCTGGGCATCGGAAGGTGAGGGCGAACTGATCATCACCGATGTGGTGATGCCGGACGAGAATGGCCTCGATCTTCTGCCGCGCATCAAACGGATCAGGCCCGATCTGCCCATCATCGTGATGAGCGCGCAGAAAACCCTGCTGACGGCCGTGAAGGCGGCCGAGCGCGGCGCCTATGACTACCTGCCCAAGCCCTTTGACCTGAAAGAGCTGCTGCGCGTCGTCGAGCGCGCCCTCAGCCAGCCGAAGGCGGCATTGCAGGAAGACATCGAAGCCGCCGCCGACGAGGAAAAGCTGCCCCTGATCGGCCGCTCGCCGGCGATGCAGGAAATCTACCGCGTGATGGCGCGCCTGATGGGCACGGATCTCACCGTGCTGATCTACGGCGAGTCCGGCACCGGCAAGGAGCTGGTCGCGCGCGCCCTGCACGATTACGGCAAGCGCCGCAACGGGCCCTTCGTCGCCATCAACATGGCCGCGATCCCGCGCGAACTGATCGAAAGCGAACTGTTCGGCCACGAGAAGGGCGCCTTCACCGGTGCCGCCAACCGCTACGCCGGCCGTTTCGAGCAGGCCGAGGGCGGCACGCTGTTCCTCGACGAGATCGGCGACATGCCGATCGAGGCGCAGACCAGACTGCTGCGCGTGCTGCAGCAGGGCGAATACACCACGGTCGGCGGCCGCACGCCGATCCGTACCGATGTGCGCATCGTCGCCGCCACCAACCGCGACCTGCGGCAGGCGGTGAACCAGGGCCTGTTCCGCGAGGATCTGTTCTACCGCCTGAACGTGGTGCCCTTGCGCCTGCCGCCGCTGCGCGAGCGCAGCGAGGATATCCCCGACCTGGTCCGGTATTTCCTGAACCAGGCCTCGGCCCAGGGCCTGCCGACCAAGACGGTGTCGCCGGAGGCCATGGAGCGGATCCGGCGCTACCGCTGGCCGGGCAACGTGCGCGAACTGGAAAACCTGGTCCGGCGGTTGGCGGCCCTGTATGCCGACGACGTCATCGGCATCGAGGTGATCGACAACGAACTGGCCGAGCCGCCGCAGGCCCCGCGTCCCGCCGAACCGGGCGAGGAAGAAACCCTGACCGGGGCCATCGAACGGCACCTGACCAAGTATTTCGCGGCCCAGGGCGATGACCTGCCACCCCCGGGCCTGTATGACCGGATGCTGCGCGAACTGGAAATTCCGCTGATTTCCCTCAGCCTGGCGGCTACCCGCGGTAACCAGATCAAGGCGGCCCATATGCTGGGGCTGAACCGGAATACCCTGCGCAAGAAGATCAGGGATCATAACATCCAGGTGATTCGCGGCCTGAAATAGGACGGTTTCCGGACTGGTGCTAGCCAGATCGGGCTGGAGTATGATCGCCGGATGTTCCGGCCAGTGATTCACCAGCCATGACCGACAAGACGATCCACGCTGCCAACGGGCAGCCGGCGGGGTCTCCGGCCCTGCGTCTGCTGCGCCGGATGGTCGACTGGTTCCGGCGCCGCCGGCTGATCCGCCATCTGGAAATTTCGCTCGCGATTGCCGCTCTCGTTGCCGGCACCCTGACCTATCTGGCGATGACGCCGGGGGCCAACCGGGAACTGACCCCGCGCGACGTCCAGATCCTGCTGCTGACCGACCTGGTGATCCTGCTGAGCCTGACCAGCCTGGTCGCCCGGCGGCTGGTGGTGCTGTGGATGCAGCGGCGGCGCGGCGCGGCCGGTTCGCGCCTGCATGCCCGCATGGTGATGCTGTTCGCCGCCGTCACGGCGCTGCCGACGGTGATGATGACGGTATTCGCCGTGCTGTTCTTCAATCTCGGCCTGCAGACATGGTTCAGCGAGCGGGTGAACTCGGCGGTGAAGGCATCGGTTGCCATTGCCGAGGCCTATATCCAGGAGCATCGCAAGACCATACGCGCCGACGTGCTGGCCATGGCGGTGGACCTCAACCGTGAAGCGCCGCGCCTGACGCGCAATCCCTATGCTTTCCAGCAGGCGGTCCGCCAGCTCTCCCGTCTGCGCGGGCTGGGCGAAGCCATTGTTTTCACCTCGACCGGTGAAATCCTCGCGCGCAACGAGCTCAGCCTGCTGATGGAGTTCGACCGTATCCCCACGCGCGCCATCCAGGACGCCAATGCCGGCCAGGTGATCATCATTACCGCGGAAACGGATGATCGCGTCAGGGCCCTGGTCAGGCTCGATGCTTATCTGGACGCCTATCTCTATGTCGGGCGTTTCATCGATGCCAAGGTTCTGGGGGAACTGGAGCGGACCCGCCTGGCGGCGCAGCAGTATAGTCGGCTGGAACAGGCCCGTTCGGCGCTGGAAATCAATTTCGCCATATTGTTTCTGCTGGTGTCGCTGCTGCTGCTGTTGGCGGCGATCTGGTTCGCGCTGCTGATCGCCAATCGCCTGGTGACGCCGATCGGCGAAGTCGTGGGGGCGGCCGAACGAATCCGCAGCGGCGATCTGACCGCACGCGTGACGGAACGCGCCGATGATGATGAAATCGCCACGCTGGGCCGTACCTTCAATCGTATGACCGGCCAGCTTGCCGCCCAGCAGGCCGAGCTGATCGCAGCCAATCGCCAGCTCGACGAGCGGCGCCGCTTTACCGAAACAGTACTGGGCGGCGTATCCGCCGGTGTGATCGGTATCGACCCGCAGGGGCTGGTAACGCTGCCAAACCCGTCCGCCCAGGCAATGCTGCAGAAAAGTTATGACGAGATGGTGGGGCGGCCGTTTGCCGAAGTGGCGCCTGAGATGGCCGAGCTGTTCCAGCGCCTGTCTGCCAGCACTACCGAGGCCGTGGAGCGTGGACAGGTGGTCGTGTCGCGGCCCGATGGCAATCGCACTCTGCTGGTGCGTATCGCCCGCGAATCCACCGGCAACGAGTTGCTTGGCTATGTCGCCACCTTCGACGATGTCAGCGAGCTGATGGCGGCCCAGCGCAATGCGGCCTGGGCCGATATCGCCCGCCGCATCGCTCATGAAATCAAGAATCCACTCACGCCGATCCAGCTTTCCGCCGAGCGGCTAAAACGCAAGTATCTGAAGGAAGTGCAGACCGATCCGGAGATTTTTTCACAATGCACCGATACGATCATCCGGCAGGTGGGCGATATCGGCCGCATGGTCGATGAATTCTCGACCTTCGCCCGGATGCCGCGGCCGGTGTACCGGGAGGAAGATCTGGGGCAACTCGTGCGCCAGGGCGTATTCATGCAGCAGGTGGCGCGCAACGATATCCGGTTTGAAAGTTCCATCCCCGCCGAACCTGTCCATCTGAGCTGCGATGCGCGCCAGATCGCCCAGGTCCTGACCAACATCCTGCAGAATGCCATTGATGCCATCGATGGCCGCGAGCGGCATGCCGGGGAGACCCTGCCGCCGGGCCGGATCGTCGTTTCCCTGGCGGTTGCCGCAGGTGCCGCGGAAATCACGGTCCGCGACAACGGGCGTGGATTGCCGGTCGAGAACCGCGACCGCCTGTTCGAGCCCTATGTCACGACACGCAGCAAGGGCACCGGTCTCGGGCTGGCGATCGTCAAAAAAATCATTGAAGAACATGGCGGCAGCATAACGCTGACGGACGCGGCGGCGGTTGATCCCGCTGCGGGAAATGGTAGTTTGGCGCGGATTCGCTTGCCGCATCTTGTTGTCGGGAATGCCGACGCGGCCGAGCCGGCCGCCGATGCTGAGGCGGCTCGCAAGCTGGGATCGAGTAGTCATGGCGCGTGATATTCTTATCGTCGACGACGAAGCCGACATCCGTAATCTGATCGCGGGCATCCTGCAGGATGAGGGCTATGAGACCCGGATGGCTGCCGACTCCGATGGCGCGCTGCGCGAGATCGAGGCGCGGCGTCCCAGTGCGGTCATCCTCGACATCTGGCTCCAGGGCAGCAAGCTGGATGGCCTGGAGATACTGGACCGTATCATCCGGGACCATGCCAATGTGCCGGTCATCATGATTTCGGGCCACGGCAATATCGAGACGGCCGTGTCTGCGATCAAGCGCGGCGCGTATGACTATATCGAAAAGCCCTTCAAGAGCGACCGGCTGCTGCTGCTGGTCGAGCGCGCGCTGGAGCAGGCACGGCTGAAACGCGAAAACGAGGATCTGCGCCAGCGTTCCGGCACGGTCTCGGAACTGGTCGGTTCGTCGCCGGCCATTGTCGCGCTGCGCCAGGCCATCGAGCGGATTGCGCCTACCAACAGCCGTGTCCTGATTTCCGGACCGGCGGGCGGCGGCAAGGAGCTCGTCGCGCGCCTGCTGCATAAACGGTCGCGGCGCGTTGGCGGTCCGTTCGTGAGTCTCAATGTAGCGGCAATGACACCCGATCAGGTCGAGGCACAGCTTTTCGGGATCGAGGAAGTCATAAACGGCCAGCGCCAGCACAAGATCGGCGTGCTGGAAGAGGCCCATGGCGGCACGCTGTTCCTCGATGAAGTGGCAGAGATGTCGGCGGAAGCCCAGGCCAAGCTGCTGCGCGTGCTGACTGAGCAGGGCTTCGAGCGCGTCGGCGGGCGTACCCGGGTGCAGGTCGACGTCCGCATCATATCCTGCACGGCGCATGATCTTTCCGTGCGCGTCGGGCAGGGGGCTTTTCGCCAGGATCTGTTTCATCGCCTGAATGTCGTGCCGCTGAAGGTCGTCGCCCTGCGCGACCGGCGCGAGGACATCCCGCTGCTGGCGCGTCATTTCATCCGTATCGAGGCCCAGCGCCAGGGCGTGCCGGAGCGCGAGTTGGCGGAAGACGCCCTTCTGGCGCTGCAATCGGCGGAATGGCCCGGCAATGTCCGCGAGTTGCGCAATGCGCTGGCGCGCCTGCTGATCATGATGCCGGCCGATCAGAAGGGCGCCATCCACGCAGACATGCTGCCGCCCGATCTGGGGGCTACCCCGCCCATCGCATTGCGGCCTGAAACGACGACGGAAGTGATGGCGCTGCCGCTGCGCGACGCGAGAGAGATGTTCGAGCGGGAATATCTGCTCGCGCAGATCACGCGTTTCGGCGGCAATGTTTCCCGCACGGCCAGCTTCATCGGCATGGAACGTTCGGCGCTGCATCGCAAGCTGAAGGCCCTGGGGGTCATCAATCTCGACCGCAACGGATAACGGGAGCGGGAGTTCGCCATGAAGGTAATCGTTTGCGGCGCCGGCCTCGTGGGAACCACCATCGCCCGCCAGCTGGCCGCCGATGGCAACGAAGTGACCATGATCGATGTATCATCCGACCGTGCCAACAAGGCGGCGGAGAGCTACGATCTGCGCGGCATCGTCGGCCATGCCTCGCATCCCGATGTGCTGGAACAGGCCGGTGCCGCGGATTCAGACATGCTGATCGCGGTCACCTTCGCCGACGAAGTCAACATGGTGGCCTGCGAGGTCGCGCATGCCCTGTTCAATGTGCCGACCAAGATTGCCCGTGTCCGCGCGCAGAGTTACCTGAAGCCGGAATGGGCCGACCTGTTCAACCAGAAACATATTTCAATCGACTACATCATCTCTCCCGAGATCGAGGTGGCGCGGGCCATCCATCGCCGCATCCTGACGCCGGGGGCGTTCGACATGATCCCGTTCGCCGACGACAGGCTCCGCCTGATCGGCGTGCGCCTCGACGAGGATTGCCCGGTCCTGAATACGCCGCTGCGGCAGCTGACCGGGCTCTTCCCCGACCTGGCGATCAATGTCTGCGGCATCAACCGCAATGGTGCGTTGCTGGTGCCGGATGCCAATGACCATCTCGAGGCCGGCGACGAAATTTATTTCTGCGCCCTGAAGGATCATGTGCAGCGCGGCATGCGCCTATTCGGCCATGAGGAACGCGAAGCCCGCCGCATCGTGCTCTGTGGCGGCGGCAATATCGGCATGTTCCTGGCGCGCGAAATCGAGGCAGCGCAGCCTTCGGTTCTGCTGAAAGTGGTCGAGGCCAGTCGCGACCGCGCCGAATTCGTCGCCGGGCAACTCAAGAATGCCGTTGTGCTGAACGGCGATTCCCTCGACATGGATATCCTGAACGAGGCGAAGATAGGCGCGGCGGAAGCCATCATCGCGCTGACCAACGATGACGAGGTGAATATTCTGACATCTCTGCTGGCCAAGCGTGCCGGCGCGCAACGGGCGATTACGCTGGTCAACAATCCGGCCTACGAGCCGCTGATCGGTTCGCTCGGCGTCGATGTGGTAGTCAATCCCCGTTCCACGACCGTATCCTCGATCCTCCAGCATGTGCGGCGTGGCCGCATCCGCGGCGTTCATTCGCTGATGGATGGCGCGGCCGAGGTGATCGAGGCCGAGGCGGTGGAGACCAGTGCCCTTGTCGGTCGGCCGCTGGCCGAGCTTAATCTTCCGGATGGCCTGATGATCGGCGCCATCATCAGGCGCGACATGGTGATGATTGCGCGCGGCGACAGTGAAATCGAAGCGGGCGACCGCGTGATCCTGTTTGCCCGCCGCGATGCAGTGAAAAAAGTCGAAAAGCTGTTCGCCGTCCGCCTCGAATTCTTTTAATCCCCAGCAAAGGTAATACGCGATGGCACGCGTCGTTTATGTCAACGGCCAGTATGTTCCCTACGGCCAGGCCGCCGTTCATGTCGAGGATCGCGGGTTTCAGTTCGCCGATGGCGTCTATGAGGTGATCGCGATCCTGAATGGCCGGCTGGTGGATGCGGAAGGACATCTGGTCCGGCTGGAGCGCAGCCTGGATGAGTTGCGAATCCAGCACCCCATGAGCCGCGCGGCCCTGACCGTGGTTCTGAATGAAACGATCCGCCGCAACCGGGTGAAGCAGGGCAACATCTATCTGCAGATCACCCGCGGCGCCGCGCGGCGCGAATTCGCGTTCCCCGGCGATATTCCGCCGACCGTGGTGGCGATAGCCCGCAGCGTCGACATGACCAAGGCGGCGGCCAACGCGGCAAAGGGCGTGGCGGCGATCACCCGTCCGGATATCCGCTGGGGCCGCTGCGACATCAAGTCGGTTGGGCTGCTGCCCGCCGCGCTGGCCAAGCAGGCGGCGAAGGAAGCCGGCGCCTATGAAGCCTGGCTGGTCGACCGCGACGGTTATGTGACAGAAGGCAGCTCGTCGAATGCCTGGATCGTGACCAAGGATAACGTGCTGGTGACCCGGGCGCTCAGCACGGCCATCCTGGGCGGCATCACCCGCAGCGCGGTGCTGGAATTGGCCCGCCGCGAGGGCCTGAAAGTCGAAAACCGGGCCTTCACGGTGGATGAAGCCCGTGTGGCCAAGGAAGCCTTCGTCACCTCGACCACCTCCTATGCCATGCCGGTGGTCAGCCTCGACGGCCAGCCGATCGGCAATGGCGGCCCCGGTGTGGTGGCGGCCCGGCTGCGGGCGCTTTATGAAGTGCATGCCGCGAGCCATGGTGCCGGCGCTGCCGACTGGGAGGCCGGGTTCCTCGCTCCCTGATTTCGTCTCTGTAGCGACCATTGGTGATGCCCGTCACGGCCCTGCGGCCGGCCGGGTGGCGCCATTGTTTTGCCACTTTCGCGAATTAGTGATTTAATCTGCGTATGCGTGGGGCTGCGGCCGCCGCCTCCGCAGCCGCAATCCGGTGCGACTTGGCCTGATTGTGTAAAAAACAAAACAAAGACAACAAGATAAGAAAAGAAAGGTCCAACAACTATGGCCGCCGACAAGCCTCAAAACGTCCAGGATGTCTTCCTCAATCACATCCGCAAAACCAAAACCCCCGTCACCGTCTTTCTCGTCAATGGCGTCAAGCTGCAGGGCATCATCAGCTGGTTCGACAATTTCTCGGTGCTGCTGCGCCGGGACGGTCACATGCAGCTGGTGTACAAGCACGCCATCTCCACGGTGATGCCGTCTGGCCCGATCCAGCTCTTCGACCCGGCCGCCCAGGGCGGCGCCGGTCAGGCGCAGGGAGAGCAGGGCTAAGCCTTTTTTGCTCCTGATCGCGATGTCCCGGTTGGTAATCCCGCGGGCATTGCTTATATGGCGGTAATGCCAGATCACATCGAAGGCGGCGACGAGCGCACCCGGCGTGCGCTCGTCCTGCATCCCACACTCAAATCCCCCGGTCCCAAGGCAACGGCAGCCGATTTGCGCCGCCGCCCGGAAGCGCGGCTGGCCGAAGCGGTTGGCCTGGCGGCTGCCATCGACCTAGAGGTCGTGCATGCCGAGGTCGTCTGGCTGTCGGCCTGGCGGCCCGCCACCCTGATCGGCAGCGGCAAGACCGAGGAACTGGCGGCCTGGATCGCCGAACACCCGGTCGATGTCGTGATCGTGGACGCGGCCGTCACGCCGGTGCAGCAGCGCAACCTGGAGCGCGCGCTGAAGGCCAAGGTGATCGATCGCACCGGCCTGATCCTCGAAATCTTCGGCGCCCGCGCCCGCACCAAGGAGGGCCGCCTGCAGGTCGAACTGGCGCACCTGAACTACCAGCGCTCGCGGCTGGTGCGGTCCTGGACCCACCTTGAGCGCCAGCGCGGCGGTTTCGGCTTCCTTGGCGGCCCCGGCGAAAGCCAGCTCGAAATCGACCGCCGCCTGATCGGCGAACGCATCGTCCGCATCAAGCTCGACCTCGAGCAGGTGGTGAATACCCGTTCGCTGCATCGCCGGGCGCGCCAGAAGGTACCATACCCGGTGGTCGCCCTGGTGGGCTATACGAACGCCGGCAAATCAACGTTGTTTAATCGCCTGACCGAAGCCGAGGTGCTGGCCAAGGACCTATTGTTCGCCACGCTGGATCCGACCATGCGCACGGTGCGCCTGCCATCGGGCCGGAACGTGATTCTCAGCGACACGGTGGGCTTCATCTCCGAGCTGCCGACCCATCTGGTGGCAGCCTTCCGCGCCACGCTGGAAGAGGTGATCTCGGCCGACCTGATCCTGCATGTGCGCGACATGTCGCATCCCGACTGCGAGGCCCAGGCCGCCGATGTGCGCGATGTGCTGACATCGCTGGGCGTGACGGAAGACAGCGGCCATCGCCTGCTCGAAGCCTGGAACAAGGCCGACCAGCTTGATCCCGAAGCGCGCGAAACCCTGCAGAACCAGGCCGCGCGCCAGCAGGATGCCATCGTGATTTCCGCCCTGGAGGGCGCGGGCTGCGACGCATTGCTGCAACGGATCGATGGTATGCTGGGCAGCGACCGGGTCGAACTGGCCGTCACGCTGGATGCCGGCGACGGCGCGGCGCTCGCCTGGCTGCACCGGCATGGCGAAGTGCTGGACATGCAGGAACAGGACGGCCATCTGAAGCTGTCGGTCGCGCTGTCGCAGGCCGAGGCCGGCAAATGGCTCAAACGGCAGGAAGGGCAGCGGGCATGACCGCAAGGATCGATATGGATGCGGTGCGGCTGCTGATCGAGGAGGCGGCGCGCACGGCGATCATGCCGCGGTTCCGCCAGCTCAAGACCGGCGATATCGACCAGAAAGCCGGGCCGCATGACGTCGTCACCATTGCGGACAAAGACTCCGAGGCTTTCCTGACGCCGCGATTGCAGGCCCTGATCCCGGGTTCCGCCGTGGTGGGCGAGGAGGCCGCCAGTGCCGACGAGACGATCATGGATGCCCTGCGACGCCCCGGCGCGTCCTGGCTGATCGATCCGGTGGATGGCACCGCCAATTTCGCCGTCGGCAACGCCCTGTTCGCCGTGATGGTGGCGCTGGTGCAGGATGGCGATGCCGTGGCGAGCTGGATTCACGATCCCGTGCGCGGCATCACCGCGATGGCCGAGAAGGGCGCCGGCGCCTGGATGCGCGAGGCCGATGGCAGCCAGCGCCGTCTGGCCACGCCGAAACCGCCTTCGCTGGCCCATCTCTCTGGCGCGCCCAATATCCGCTATGGCGACCGCGATTTCGCCGCCCGTATCGGCCACCGCGCCGACAAGACCGCTGGCGTGCTGATCCTGCGCTGCGCGGGGCAGGAATACCTGGCCATTGCCGACGGCCATATCCATTACGCCGTCTATAACCGCGCCCTGCCATGGGACCATGCGGCGGGCTGCCTGCTGATCACCGAGGCCGGCGGCGTGGCAAAGCGCCTGGACGGCAGCCTCTATCGCGCCGCCGACAAGCCCTGGGGCAGCCCCCTGGTGGCGGCCTGCGGCGAGGAGCAGTGGAACTGGCTCAAGGCCGGCATCTTCGACCCCTGAATCGCCCTCCGATCCGGGTGTGGTCAGACGATATGTCGGCTCTCGCGCGGCGAGGACGGAAGCCTACCCATTAAATCCCGGAAAACAGGCAAATTAAGCACTATTTTGCAGGGTGCCGCGGCATTGCTGCGGCCACCCCCGCCATGGTAGTTTCCGGGGCCTGATTCCAGGGCCGCAGACGGCCTGTTCGGGCACCCGATTCGATCCATAAAAACCCTTATTCCGGACGCCCGTTTCGTGACCGATCAGCCGCAGCTTCCGCACGACATCCAGCCGATCTCCATCGAAGAGGAGATGCAGCGTTCGTATCTCGGTTACGCCATGAGCGTGATCGTGTCGCGCGCCTTACCC
>JBKBJT010000046.1:0-21840 GCA_046294345.1 Ferrovibrio sp. | reverse complement strand
ATGAGGCGTGGCCTCCATCTGGCGCAGCAGCGCGTTCATCTCGTCCAGCGTGAGCCGGCGGCCGGCGCGCACGCTGCCATGGCAGGCCATGGTGCCGCAGACCTCTTCCAGCTTTTCCTTCAGCGGCAGCACGGAATCATATTCGGCGATGGCATCGGCCAGGTCGCGCACCAGGGCCTGCACCGCCACGTCGCCCAGCAGGGCTGGCACTTCGCGCACCACCACGGCGCCAGTACCGAAGCCTTCCAGCACCAGACCGAGTTCGGCCAGTTCGTCAGCCCGCGTGCTGAGCCGCGTGGCCTCAGCCTCGCTGAGTTCCACCACCTCGGGCAACAGCAGCACCTGGCGCGGCACGCGGCCGGCTTCCAGGTTCACCTTCATGCGCTCATAGACCAGACGTTCATGGGCGGCATGCTGGTCGACGATCACGATGCCGTCGGCCGTCTGGGCCACGATATAGGTCTCGTGCAGCTGGCCGCGCGCCGCACCGAGTGGATAGGTCTGCAATGGCACCGGTGTGAAAGCCGCATTGGCATCCTCGTTGCGCGCCGCCGGCGCGAGGCCGTCGCCCGCTGCCGTCGCCTCGCCCGATAAATCACCAGAAAAATCGCCCTGGGGCGCGTTATACAGCGCGGCCGCCTCGGCCAGGCCAGGCACCGAGCTGGGCCGCAGATTGTCGTAGCCGCGCCAGCGCGACGGCCCGCCGAAAGTGGACTGGAAAGGCAGCGGCATGGTGGGTGAGGCCTGCGGCTTCAGGGCGCCGAGCGCCGACTGCGCCACGGTGGTGGAGGCGCGATGGCCGGCCTCGGCGAGCGCATGGCGCAAAGCCCCGACGATCAGGCCGCGCACCAGGCCGGGATCGCGGAAACGCACCTCCGCCTTGGCCGGATGCACGTTCACATCCACCTGCTCGGACGGCAGGTCGAGGAACAGAGCCACCACCGGATGGCGGTCGTGGCTGAGGAAATCGGCATAGGCGCCACGCAGCGCGCCGACAAAGAGTTTGTCGCGCACCGGACGGCCGTTGACGAACAGATACTGGTGCTGGGCATTGCCGCGATTGTAGGTCGGCAGGCCGGCATGACCGGTGAGCCGGATGCCCTCGCGCTCGGCCCTGATCGGCACGGCATTGTCGGCGAAATCGCGGCCCAGGATCTGTTCCAGTCGGCCGAGCTGCTGCAGGTCCTGCCCATCCTCCATCAGGCTGGCCGGCACGGCATCGGCGCGGAAGCTGATCCGGCCATCCTGCTGCAACGTGAAGGCGATAGCCGGATGCGCCATGGCCAGACGGCGCATGATCTCCTGCACCGCCAAATCCTCGGCGCGGTCGGATTTGAGGAATTTCAGCCGCGCCGGCACGGCATAGAACAGGTCGCGCACCTCGATGCGGGTGCCCTTGCCGGCTGCCGCCGGCTTCACGCCGCCGACCTTGCCGCCTTCCACCTCGATGGCCCAGGCGGAGTCGTCGTTTTCCTGCCGGCTGACGATGCTGAGACGGCTGACCGCGCCGATGGACGGCAGCGCCTCGCCGCGGAAGCCGAGCCAGCGGATGTCGAGCAGATCGTCGCTGGGCAGCTTGGAGGTGGCGTGGCGTTCAACCGCGACCGGCAGGTCGTCGCGTGCCATGCCCTTGCCGTCATCGCTGACGCTGATCAGGCTGCGACCGCCATTCGCGATGGCGACGTCGATGCGGCGCGCGCCGGCATCGATGGCATTCTCGACCAGTTCCTTCACGGCCGAGGCCGGCCGTTCCACCACCTCGCCGGCAGCGATGCGGTTGACCAGGGTTTCGGGCAGACGGCGGATGGCCATGATGTTCAGCCGCCGAGCCCGACAGGCTGGCCGACCACCACCACCAGATACTCGTCGCGGCTGAACAGGCGCTGGGCCACGCGGCGCAGATCGTCCTGGCTCACAGCGTTGATCAGGCCGGGATAGGCCTGGATATAGTCAGGGGAAAGCCCCGTGTTGCGCATCGCCACCAGCATGCCGGCGATGGCGGCATTGGAGGTCAGCCGCAGCGGGAAAGAACCCGTCATGTAGGATTTCGCCGCCGCGAGCTCATCGTCGCTCACGCCTTCGCGGACCAGGCGGGTCAGCTCGGCGCGCACCAGTTTCAGGGCATCCGCCACCTGGGCATTGGAGGTGGCAAACGAGCCGGCGAACAGCGCCGAGGCCTTCGAGGGGGAAAGCTGCGTGCCGACCGAATAGACCAGGCCACGCTTTTCACGCACCTCCTCGAACAGGCGCGACGACATGCTGCCGCCGCCGAGGATCTGGTTCAGCACCGTGGCGGCATACCAGTCGGGATCCTCGCGGGCGATGCCGGGCGCGCCGAACAGCACCATGCTTTGCGGATTGGGAAACGGGATTACCACCGGCTGGGCGGTGGTCTTCACCTGCACCGGCGGCGGCAAGGCCACGGCCGGCTGCGCAGGCAGCGCGCCGAAGCTGCCATCGACCAGCCGGACCAGTTCGTCGGGGGCGATATCACCCACCACGGCCAGCGAGAGATTGCTGCGGGCCAGCACGGCGCGGGGGAATTCAGCCAACTCGGCACGGCCGATGCGTTCCAGGCTTTCGATACTTGGCGTCGAGCGGCGGCCATACGGATGGTCGCCATAGGCCAGTTCGGCAAAGCGTTCGCCGGCCAGCGTGTTGGGATTGGCGCGACCGCGTTCGTAGGCCACGCGGGCCTGCGCCTTCACGCGCGCCACCGGTTCGTCGTCGAAACGCGGCGCGGTCATGGCCAAGGTCAGCAGCTCAAAGGCGCGGGCGCGATGCTGGCTGAGCGTGCGCAGGCCGACCGAGCTGTAATCGCGGTCGGCCGAGAAATCGAGCGTGATCGCCTTCTCGCGCAGGGCGTTCTGGAAGGCTTCAGCCTCCAGGTCGCCGGCGCCCTCGGTGAGCAGGCCCATGGCGAGGCCGGCGCGGCCTTCCAGCCCGGCCGGATCGCTGGAGCTGCCGCCGCGCCAGGAGGCCTGCACGGCCAGCATGGGGATCGAGGGCTCGCGCACCAGCCACACCTCGATGCCCAGCGGTGTGGTGACCCGCTCGATCTTCGGTGCGGCGACAGCCGTCAGCGGCAGCGCGGTACTGCCCAGCAGCGCCAGGGCACCGGCCAGGGCGCCGATCAGGATATCGCGGCGACGCATCAGCTCTGTTCCTTGGGCAGCAGATGGCCGGTCACCGAGCGGCGCAGGTCGAAAACATGCTGGGCGGCAGCCTTCACCTGATCGGCGGTGACGGCATCGACCAGACGCGGCCAGGCCTCGACATCCTCCACCGTCTGCCCCGAGGTCAATGCCGAACCGAAGATGCGTGCGGCATTGGAAAGACTGTCGCGTGCATAGACGGTTTCGGCCTGCATCACCGTCTTGGCCTGGCGCAGTTCGTCCACCGTCACGCCATCGGCCAGGATGGCGGCGATCACGCGGTCCAGCCCCGCCTCCACCTCGTCCAGCTTGCGGCCCGGCTTGGGCGAGGCGCCGAAGGAAAAGGTGGTGAGGTCGAGCGAGGTGGAGGAATACCAGGCGCCGGCCGAGGCGGCCGGACCGTCGCCCTTCACCAGCGCCGTGTGAAGCCGGCCGGTGGGCGCGTTGAGGATTTCGGCCAGCACCGAGAGCGGCACGGCATGCTGTTTCTCGCCGGCCGTGCGGCTGGGCGCGAGATAACCGCGGCGCAGGCTGGGCTGGGCCACGCGCGCATCCGTCATGCTGAGGCGGCGGGCGGCCAACTGCGGCGGTTCCTGCGGCCGCACGCGCGGCGGCACCGGTCGCATGGGGATCATGCCGTAATGCTTCTCGGCCAGGCGCTTGAGCTCGGAGGGCGTCACGTCGCCGGCAACCACCAGGATGGCATTGTTGGGCGCATAATGGCTGCGATAGAAGCTCATCGCATCATCCAGCGTGAGTTTCGCCACTTCCTGGGGCCAGCCGATCACCGGCCGGCCATAGGGATGCGACAGATACTGCGCGGCATCGAATTGCTCGCCGAACAGGGCGGCCGGACTGTTCTCAACCCGGCTGAGCCGCTCCTGCAGCACCACCTGCAACTCGGGCACGGCATCTTCGGGCCGGAGCTGCAGCTGGGTCATGCGTTCGGCTTCCATGCGCATCACCAGTTCCAGCCGGTCGCGCGCGATGGTCTGAAAATAGCCGGTATAGTCCGACGAGGTGAAGGCGTTGTCGCGGCCGCCCTCGCGGGCGACGATACGCGAGAATTCGCCCGGCCCCAGGCTGGGCGTACCCTTGAACATCAGGTGTTCGAGATAATGCGCCACCCCGGTAACGCCGGGCTGTTCGTCGGCGGCGCCGACCCTGTACCAGACCATGTGATGCACGACCGGGGCGCGATGATCCTCGATCAGCACGACCTGCATGCCGTTATCCAGCACGAACTGGGTCGGACGGAAAACCTGCGCATGGCTGTCGCCCGCCGGCCCTGCCAGACATGTCGCGATGGCGAGCAGGACGGCGACGATCAGATGATGCACGAGACTGCCTCCGTCAGAAGATGCCTTCCAGCGGGCCGCGTTCGCGGCGCTTGATGGTCGGCACATCGCCCGCCGTCGCGGGCCGGCCGGTGGCGGCATTCTCGCGCAGGCGCTGGGCTTCCTTGGCCGGATCGACGGCGAGGCCCGGATCGTCGGCTTTCTGCCAGAAGATCAAGCGGTCGACGAAGCGGCGGTCACGTTCAGCCAGCTGGGTGAATTCGTCATTCACCTTGCGGCGGATATCCGGATCGGCATTGGTGGCCCTGGCCTGCTGCAGAAGGGCACTTTCACCGGCGGAACGCTGCGCAGCGGTGGCATTGGGATCGCGGCTGAGCGGGGTGAGCTGGCCGGCGGCGCTGTCGGTACGGCCGGCCAGCGCAGCGGCGGCGCGGTCGCGCGCGGGTACTTCCTGCGGGCGCGGCGCGCCCGGCTCGGGCGGGCGCAGGCCGAATTCCGGCGGCAGCACCAGCGGTGCCTTGGTGACAACGGCGAATTCGTCGGGCGCCTTCTTGTTCAGCCCGAGCGCCTCGCGCGTGGTGTCACAACCGGCGAGGACGACGGGCAACGTCAGGATGGCGCAGGCCACCCACAGGCGTCGGCCGGCAGTATTCGGTCGACTCATGGCGAGACTTTCCCCTGTTGCTTAAGGCGGCGGGATTTTACCCTCCCACGCCCCCCGCGCACAAGGGCGGCGGAAACAGCCATTCTGGCGGAGAACCGCGATTTCAGCCGTCAGCCGCCAGACGACCAGGCAGACGAATCGTGGCCACCGCGCCGCGTGTCACGCCATTGGCCAGGGTCAGGGTTCCACCGTGCAGTTCGATGAACTTGCGGCTGATCGCCAGCCCCAACCCGGTGCCCTCGCTGCGGCGGCGGATATTGGGATCGCCCTGCCAGAAGGGTTCGAAGATGCGCTCCAGATTTTCCGGCCGGATGCCGCTGCCCGTATCGCTGACGGTGATGACGATCTCACCATTCTCGTCGCGGCCGCCGGCCAGGGTGACCTCGCCCCCGGCAGGCGTGAACTTGATCGCGTTGGACAGCAGATTGAGCAGCACCTGCTTGATGGCGCGGGCATCGATGCGCACCGGCGGGAATTCCTCGGGGAAATCGTTGTTCAGGCCGATATCGGCCTCCTGGGCACGGCCGCGCACAATGGTAAGGCAGTCGCCGATCACGGTCGGCAGCACCTGCTCCTCCAGCGTGAGTTCGTAGCGTCCGGCCTCGATCTTCGACATGTCTAGGATGTCGTTGATGACATGCAGCAGGTGCCGCGCGCTCATCACGATATCCTCGGCATAATCGAAATAGCGTTCGGAGTTGGCACCCCACATGCGCAACGTGATCACTTCGGCAAAGCCGATGATGGCATTGAGCGGCGTGCGCAATTCATGGCTCATGTTGGCGAGGAATTCCGATTTGGCGCGGTTGGCGGCAATGGCGTGCTCGCGTTCACGCGCATAGGAGGAGGCCAGGCGCTCAAGATCCTCGGCCTGGCCGCGCAGCCGGGCATTGGCCTCATCCAGCGCGCGTTCGGCCAGCTTGCGTTCGCTGATGTCGAGCGCGATCGAGATGATGCCGTTGACACGTCCATCCGCATCCAGCAGCGGCACCTTGTTTTCCAGCATGGTGAATTGCGGGGAATCGGCCAGATGATAGGTGCATTCCAGGTTCAGCACCGGCTGGCCGCGCGCCGTCATGGTTGCTTCGTTCTCGACATTGAAACGGATGAATTCCGCACGATGCTCCGCCGCCAGGCCCGGCAGGGCAAGCTGGTCCAGCCGGCGGCCGACAATCTCCTCCGAAGGCTGGCCGAAGGCTTCGATCACGCGGCTGTTGACCAGCAGGTAGCGGCCATCCACATCCTTCAGGCTGATCAGGGCGGGGATCGCGTCCAGCACGTTGCGCAGCATTTCGCGGCTACGCTCCACTTCGGCCAGGTGCTCGCCGCTGGCGCCCAGGATGGCATTCACTCGCGCAGCCAGCAGGCCGAATTCATCCGCGGTATGGCGCTCTGGCACGCTGATGCGCGATTCCTCGGGCCGGCGCGGATCGGCGCGCTCGATCTGCGCCACCAGGGACAGCAACGGCCGCGTGAGCGTGTAGTAGAACAGCACGGCCAGGATCAGCGCGAGCGCAAAATTGCGCACGAAGCCGGTGCCGATCACCACCCAGGTGCGATTGAGAATGCTCTGCGCCAGCAGCGTACCGTCGACGGCCACGCGCATCTCGCCCACCAGATCGCGGTCGCGCGGGCCATAAAGCGGCCGGGTCAGCATCTCGTCGCCGGTGGGCAGGAAACGCAGCAGCCCGCCGGGCTCGGCCTGCTGCCGCTCGCGTTCCTGCAGGGCCATGCGGCGCCCGTAATTGTCATAGATCTCGGCGCGCCAGATCGGCTGGTAGAGCAGCAGGCCACTGACCACGCGCGCGGCAAGCTGCTCGTCGAGCGCATAGGCCGCCTGCGATGCTGCATCGTTCAGCATGTCCATCACCTGCACCACCGTGGTCTGGCGCTGGTTCAGTTCGTTGCGGATATCGAACCCGAGCTGGAACAGGCTGGAAATGAAACCGAGCAGCAAGGCAGCAATCACGGTCACCTTGACCTGCTTGGCCGACAGCTGATTGCGGGAAAATTTGCGGCGGAGCGGGGTCTGCATCATGCGCAGACCATCAGGACGCCGCCCGCGGCACCATCATTGCGCAGCTTACCCCGTTCGGTATTCCCCCGCCGGTCGCACCGGCCTGGGCCTTTGCACGATGGAAGCATCCTGCCTCTCGTCCGCCCTACCCCGAAATGCTGCCATCATTCCCGGGACGATGCAACGAATGAGCGAGCCCCAATGCGACTGCAGGTAGCGGTTTTTGCCTGCCATCAATCAAATGGCGTCAGCCCACCGGCACCGTTCAGGCGGTGGGCGTCCTTGGACGGAACCCGTCGAGCAGCAACAGGCCCACGCCGACGACAATGGCGCTGTCGGCAACATTGAAGGCCGGCCAATGCCAGCCGAAGGCATGAAAATCGAGGAAATCGAACACCGCGCCGAAGCGGTAGCGGTCGATGATGTTGCCGATGGCCCCGCCGATGATCATGCCCAGCGCCGCGCCGATCAGCCGGCCCTGGGCCCGCCACAGCCAGACCAGCAGCCAGACCAGCACGACGGCAGCCACACCGATCAGAGTCCAACTGCGCGTCGCGCTGTCTTCCTGGAACAAGCCGAAGCTGACTCCGGTATTCCAGACCAGCACCAGGTTGAAGAACGGGGTAATGACGATGCCCTGCGGATTCTGCTGCATCAGGTCGAGCAGCAGGTACTTGCTGACCTGGTCGGTCACCAGAATCAGCACCGCGACGATCAGACCAAGTCGCAAGGTCATGCCGCCGCCCCGACCGCGGTGGCGCAGCGCCGGCACAGGTCGTCATGGCCCTGCACATGGCCCACATCGGGCAGCACCTGCCAGCAGCGCTCGCATTTGCGGCCCTCGGCGAGCTGCGGCACCACGGCCACGCCCTTGGCGTCGTCGCTGCGATAGGCTTCGGCCGGTCCCTCGCCCTCGCGCAACGTGATGCCCGAGGTGATGCAGATCTCGGCGAAATCGAGATCGGCCAGAGCCGACAGGTCCTCGCCGCCCACATAGACCACCGGATGGGCCTGCAGGCCGGCGCCGATGCGCTTTTCGGCGCGTTCGATCTCCAGTGCGCCAGTGACGGCGCGGCGCACGCGACGCACACGCTCCCACTTGGCGCCGAGCGCCGGATCGAGCCAGGCTTCAGGCAGCGCCGGCCAGACTTCGCGATGCACGCTGCCATCCTCGGAGGGATATCGCGTCAGCCAGGCTTCTTCCGCCGTGTAGCAGATGATCGGCGCTAGCCATTTCACCAGGCAGTTGAACAGATGATCCAGAACGGTGCGGGCGGCGCGTCGGCGGATGCTGTCCGGCGCGTCGCAATACAGCGCATCCTTGCGGATATCGAAATAGAAGCCCGACAGGTCGACGGCGCAGAAGTTATAGAGCGCCACATACATGCGATGGAAATCGTATTCCTCGCAGCTTTCGCGCACGACCTGGCCCAGTTCGGCCAGGCGATGCAGGACCCAGCGTTCCAGTTCCGGCATCTCGGCATGCGGCAGGCGCTCGGATTCCGCGAAGCCGGCCAGGTTGCCCAGCAGGTAGCGCAGGGTGTTGCGCAGGCGGCGATAGGCATCCACCTGGGCCTGGATGATCTTCGGGCCCGCGCTGAGATCGTCGTTGTAGTTGGCCGAGGCCACCCACAGGCGCAGGATATCGGCGCCCGACTGCTTGATCACGTCCTGCGGCTCGACTGAGTTGCCGAGCGACTTGGACATCTTCCGGCCCTTCTCGTCGAGCAGGAAACCATGGGTCAGCACGGCATCATAAGGTGCACGGCCGCGCGTGCCGCAGCTTTCCAGCAGCGAGGAATGGAACCAGCCGCGATGCTGGTCGGAGCCCTCCAGATACAACGAGGCCGGCCATTTCAGGTCGGGCCGCTGTTCCAGCACGAACGCATGGGTCGAACCGGAATCGAACCAGACATCCAGGATGTCGGTCACCATCTTCCAGTCCTCGGCCTTGTACTTGCCGCCCAGGAAATCCTCAGGCCTGGCCGTGAACCAGGCATCGGCGCCGGCTTTCAGGCAGGCCTGCACGATGCGCTCGTTCACTTCCGGATCGCGCAATAGCTCGCCAGTGTCCTTGTTCTCGAACACGGCGATCGGCACACCCCAGGCGCGCTGGCGGCTGATCACCCAGTCGGGCCGCTGCTCGATCATGGAATACAGCCGGTTGCGGCCCTGCGGCGGATAGAAGGCCGTGGCGTCGATGGCCGCCAGCGCCTTCTTGCGCAGGTCGTTGGTGGTCATCGAGATGAACCATTGCGGCGTGTTGCGGAAAATCAGCGGGGCTTTCGAACGCCAGGAATGCGGATACTGGTGGCGCAAACGGCCGCGGCCGAGCAGCGCGCCGGCTTCCGTCATCACCGCGATCACGCGGGTATTGGCATCGCCTTCCTTGCCGGCATCATCCAGCACGCGGGCCGGATTGTCGCCACCGAAGACCGGCACATGGCGGAAATAGCGGCCATCGGCATCCACCGTATGCGGCACCTCGATGCCATTGGCCATGCCGAGATTGTAGTCGTCGGCGCCATGGCCGGGCGCGATATGCACAAAGCCGGTGCCGGCATCCATGGTGACGAAATCGCCATGCAGCACCGGCACGTCGAAGGCAAAACCCTGCGCGCGCAGCGGATGGGCGCAGACGGTGCCGACGATATCGGCACCCTTCAGCGTCGCGATGGTGGAAACAGCCTCAAGCGTGCAGGCTTTGGCCACCGTCTCGGCCAGTTCCTTGGCCACCACGATCTCGTCGCCCACTTTCGCCAGCGACTTCTCGCCCACCGCGTCTACACGCAGCCGCACATACTCGGCATCTTTGGAGAGCGCGATGGCGCGATTACCCGGCAGGGTCCAGGGCGTGGTGGTCCAGATCACGATGCTGGCACCGTCCACAGCCTTCACTGATGCTTTCACCACCGGAAATTTCACGAATACGGTATGCGAGGTGTGCTCGTGATACTCGACCTCGGCTTCGGCCAGGGCGGTGCGCTCGACGATGGACCACATCACCGGCTTGGAGCCCTTGAACAGGCCGCCATTCATCAGGAATTTGTGGATCTCACGCACGATCTGGGCTTCGGCGCCGAAGCTCATCGTGGTGTAGGGATTCTTCCAGTCGCCAATCACGCCCAGCCGCTTGAATTCTTCGCGCTGCACGTTGATCCAGTGGTCGGCGAAGTCACGGCATTCCTTGCGGAACTCGTCGATCGGCACGTCGTCCTTGTTCTTGCCGGCGGCGCGATACTTTTCCTCGATCTTCCACTCGATGGGCAGGCCGTGGCAGTCCCAGCCCGGCACGTAATTGGCGTCATAGCCCATCATCTGCCGCGAGCGGTTGATGGTGTCCTTCAGGATCTTGTTCAGCGCATGGCCCAGATGCAGGTTGCCGTTGGCATAGGGCGGGCCGTCGTGCAGCACGAATTTCTCGCGGCCCTTTGAATCGGCGCGCAGCTTTTCATACAGGCCGATCTTCTCCCAGCGGGCGAGGATCTCCGGCTCCTTGGCCGGCAGGCCGGCCTTCATCGGGAAGTCGGTGGTGGGCAGGAAGACGGTCGGGCGATAGTCTTTGGTCATCGGTCTACTCGGGGGATGCGGCCAGGCCTGCTCTGGCAGGGCGGGCGGCGCGGCATGTCAGGAAAAATCGAGGAAATCCCGGGCCTTAGAAAAGGACCGGGCCGCTAATTCGGGCCGTGGGGTTGCCCCGGAATATGGCGAAATGCCCAAGCATGACGATGATTTAGCATCTGGGCCAAAAACTGTCGAGGCGGGCCACGCCATCAGACGTGGCAAGCCGCCTCGATGCGGTTGCCGGCCGGATCGATCACGAAGGCGGCGTAATAACGATCATGGTAATGCGGCCGCGGGCCGGGCGGTCCATCGTCTTGCCCGCCCGCCTGCAGGGCCGCAGCATAAAAGGCACGCACCTGCTCGTGACTGGCAGCCTTGAAGCACCAATGGCGACGCGGATCAGGCTGCATGACCGGCGACTGCAGGATCGAGATATAGCTGCGTCCGGGTGCGTCGGGTCGTGCGCGCAGGCCATAGCCCAGGGCATCGTCTTTGGCATAGACGCAGGGATAGCCCAGCGCCTGCATCACGGCATCATAGAAGCCGCGTACGGCGGATATATCGGGCACCGTGATGGAAACGTGGTCGAGCATGGGGGTGACTCAGGCCTGCGCCAAAGCGCGCTTCGCCTCGACCACATCCAGGGCGATCTGGCGCTTCAGCGCCTCGGGGCCTTCGTATTTCAGCTCCGGCCGCAGGAAGGCATGGAATTCGACCCGCATGGACCGGCCATAGAGATCGCCCGAGAAGTCGAACAGGTAGACTTCCAGCTTCACGTCGGTCTGATCGAAGGTAGGCCGGATGCCAAGGCTGGCGACGCCGTCATAACGCTGGCCATCCACTTCGCAGCGCACGGCATAGATGCCGAATTTCGGCACCTGGAAATCGGTCAGCGCCACATTGGCCGTGGGATAACCCAGTTCGCGGCCGCGCTTGTCGCCATGCTCGACGGTGCCGATGATTTCCCATGGCCGCGCCAGCAGGCGGTTGGCTTCGGCCAGGTCGCCGGCTTCCAGCAATTTGCGCACGCGCGAGGAGGAATAAGCCTCGGCATCGCCCCGTTCATAGTCTCCCTGGGCGGAAACGACCGTCACGCCGATGCCGTGCCGCGCGCCCAGTTCGCGCAGCAGATCGGTATTGCCCGACCGCGCCTTGCCGAAGGTGAAATCGTAGCCCACCACCACATGGCTCAGCCCCAAGTCGCGGGCGAGCATGTGATCGACGAAATCCTGCGGCGACTGCGCCGCCAACTGCGCGTCAAAAGGAAGAGCCAGCGTGGCATTCACGCCCAGGCCTTCCAGGATGCGCGCTTTTGTTTCCAGCGCATCGAGCCGGAAGGGTGGCGCGGATGGCACGAAGAAACGGCGCGGATGCGGCTCGAAGGTCATCACCGCCACGGGCCTGCCGCCGGCATTCTCCGCCTGCGCGCGTGCCGCCGCGATCAGGGCGCGATGGCCCAGATGCACGCCGTCGAAATTGCCGATGGCGGCAACGGCGCCGCGCAGGGCGGGCGGGAAACTGGCGCTGGACCGCAGCAGCCGCATGGTGGCTTGTCCGGATTACTTCGGGCGACGGCTGACCATCAGGGCGGCCTCGCCCTCGATCACGACGGTGTCGCCGACGCGGCATTCGCAGGCGAATTTCACCCGGCGCTTTTCCGGCACGATTTCGGTGATGGTGACTTTCGCCACCACGGTATCGCCGATGCGCACCGGCGCCTTGAAGCGCAGATCCTGCGAGATGTAGATGCAGCCCGGGCCCGGCAGCTTGGTGCCGAACACGGTGCTGAGCAAAGCCGCGCCGAGCATGCCATGGGCGATGCGACCCTTGAACGGCGTGGCGGCGGCGAATTCCTCGTTCAGATGCACCGGATTGGTGTCGCCCGAGAGATCGGCGAAGGCGACGATGTCGGCCTCGCTCACCGTCTTGGTGAAGCTTTCCGACATGCCGACCGACAGGTCTTCCAGGTAATAGCCGTGCAAAGCCTGATAGGTCATGCTGATCGGGTCCCTTGATTTGGCGAGCGGTTGACGGGGTTTGCGGGCGCGGCGACTATACGCGGCCCTGCCGTTGCCGGGCAACACCCCGCCCTTTCGACTTCCGTCCGGACATTATGCCCGCCATCCAGCCGTTATCCGCCTTTACCGAAGGTCAACGCCGCGCCATCCGCTACGTGCTGACCGATATCGACGACACCCTGACCAGCCATGGCCGGCTGACGGCGGAGGCCTATGCCGCGCTGGAGCGCCTGCAGGCGGCGGGCTTCCGGGTGATCCCGATAACAGGCCGCCCCGCCGGCTGGTGCGACCTGATCGCGCGCTTCTGGCCGGTGGACGGCATCGTGGGCGAGAACGGCGCGCTCTACATGCGCTACGACCGCGACGCGAAAGTGATGCGGCGGCGCTTTTTCCAGACCGATGCCGAACGCCGTGCGGCGCGGGCGAAGCTGGCGATGCTGGCCGAGACCATCCTGCGCGACGTGCCGGGCTGCGCGCTGGCCTCCGACCAGCAATACCGCGAATGCGACCTGGCCGTGGATTTCTGCGAGGACGTGAAGCCGCTGCCGCAGGACGCCATCGACAAAATCGTTGCGCTGTTCGAGGCGGCCGGCGCCACCGCGAAGGTCAGTTCGATTCATGTCAACGGCTGGTTCGGCCACTGGGACAAGCTTTCCATGACCAAGGTGCTGTTCGAGGAATGCTATGGCCTGCAGCTCGACGCGGTGCGTGACCAGATCGTGTTTGCCGGCGACAGCCCGAACGACGCCCCGATGTTCGGCTATTTTCCTTACAGCGTCGGCGTGGCGAATGTACGGCCGTTCCTCGACCGCATCGCGGCGCCACCCGCCTTTGTCACGGCGGGCGAAGGCGGCAGCGGGTTCGTCGAACTGGCCGACGCGCTCATCGCGGCGAAAGCTAAAGGATGACGTCGCCGGGCAGGGCCTTGCCCCAGACCAGCAGGCGATAGCTGCGCCAGGCCGGCACGTAATACGGGTCGTTTTCGATCAGCGCGACGGCCTGCTCCCGCGTATCCGCCTCGATCACCCACAAACCGCCGACGAAGGGGCCGCCGGGCTGCTCGCGCAGGCCGCCGCCGATGCGGATATGCTCGCCATGCTGCCGCAGATAGGCCAGATGCGCGGGCTCACGCTCGCGGCGCACCCCCATCATCTCGGGCCCGTCGGTGAAAAGCGCAATCCAGCGGGTCACGGCAGACTCACGCCGCCCTGGCGAGTTTCGGGATGCCGAACAGCATGCCCTGGCCGAACGGGAAATCGAGATCGCTGAGCTTCAGCAGCTCCTGCTCGTTTTCCACCTTGCCCAGCACAGGCACCAGATTATGCCGCTGGCAGATCTCGGGCAGGTCAGCGAGGTCGATCGGCGACCTGGCGATCGCGCCGGCATCGCCGAACGCGGCGGCATCGAATTTCACGAACCGCACGCCGTTTTTGGCCAGCAGGGCGAAATCGACGTCGAACCGGTCGATGCCATCCACTGAGAGGGCAAAGCCAAGCGCGGCCAGCCGGCTGAGCCGATACATCCCGGCACGGTCGAGCCTGGTGATGCCGGCATGGCTGAATTCCAGCACGATATTGGCGGCATGTTCGCGTTCGCGCTGCAGGAAATCGTAGAGCGGATTGAAGGTCTCGATCCGTGCCAGCATGGCGGGTGAAAGATTGAGGAAGAATCCGACATCCTTGGCACGCTGCTCCAGCTTGCGCACCAGTTGCACGCTGCGCAATAGCATCAGCGCATCGAATTCGGCGCGCAGTCCGGCCGAGTCCAGCGCATCGAGACATTCGGCGGCGCGATAGGTCTGGCCTTCGGCGTCGCGCGGGCGCGCCAGCAACTCGAAGAAACGGATGCGGCGTTGCGGCAGGCTGACGATGGGCTGGATATGCAGCTCGACGCGATTGTTGTTCAGGGCGTCGCGCACGGCCTCCAGCAGGCTGCCGTCATCGGCCGGTTCGGGTGCCTCGTTCAGGATCAGGCGCGGCTCGCGCACCGACTCATTGGCGGCGGCGGGCGCGACCGGCATGGCCATGGCCGGCGGCGGAATCTCGCCGCGCATCTGCATCAGCTCGTCGGTCAGGCCGTCGATCTCGGCGATCAGCCGGGCCTGCAGGCGGCGGCGCATCCAGCGTTCGCGCAGGGCCCAGAACAGCATGAGCAGGGCCAGGGCAACGAGGGCGGCATTCTGGCCGGCCAGAGCCGGCACAAGGCGGGTCAGGCTGACGCCGGCGACCAGCGCAACCAGCGACAGGGCGGCGAAAGTGAGCAATCCGGGCAGGGTGGGCATGGCGGCCTCCATCGGCATCCCGCAGCGCAAGGCTCTGGTCGGGACGCATGGCAACGCTATAGTTAAGCAAACGCCACCTTAACGGAGGGTGAATCCATGGCTGCCCGTATAAAAGCCCTGCCCGATCAAAGCTCTGTGGCTCGCCGTAGCCTGCTGGCCCTGCTGGGCGGCGGCGCCCTGGCGGCCCTGCTGCCCCGCCTCGCCTTCGGACAGACCGGAAAAAATGCCATGACCGCCCATGATTTCAGCTTCACCGCCATCGACGGCCAGCCGCTGCCGATGAGCCAGTTCAAGGGCAAGGCCGTGCTGGTGGTCAACACCGCCTCGCAATGCGGCTACACCCCACAATATGCCGACCTGCAAAAGCTGTGGACCGGCTATCGGGAGCGCGGGCTGGTGGTGCTGGGCGTGCCGTCCAACGACTTCAACCAGGAGCGCGGTTCGGCCAAGGAGATCAAGGAATTCTGCGAGGTGAATTTCGAGGTCGATTTCCCGCTGGCCGACAAGGCCAAGGTGACGGGCGCCGATGCCCATCCGCTGTATCGCTGGATCGCCGCGCAGAAAGGCGAGGACGCGCTGCCGAAATGGAATTTCCACAAGGTGCTGATCGGGCCGGACGGCACGGTGCTGGCCATCTTCCCCACCCGCGTGCGACCCACCGCTCCGGAAGTGGTGGCCGCCATCGAGACGGCGCTGAAGGCCCCGCGGACGTAGCGGTCGGAGTTAAGCGAAATCGCGCCAGCCGCTGAGCACGCGGCCCATAGCCGTCAGCCAGGCTATCGCGCCGAAGATCCAGGCCAGAACTGGAAACCAGCCGGGCATCGCCAGGCAGAGCACGAAGAACAGGATCGTCTCGGTGCCCTCGGTGAGCCCGCCAAGATGATAGAAGCTCTTGCGGCCGCGTTTCTCCGTCACCTGTCCACGCTTGGCGGCAATGATGGCATAGGCGAGGAAGCTGGAGGCCGTGGCCATGAAGGCGGCCAGCAGGAAAGCGGCCGGCAGCGCGGCAACACCCGGATCGCGCCAGGCGAAGGCAAAGGCCAGCAGGGCGTAGACGGAAAAATCCAGCACGATATCCAGCAGGCCGCCGCGATCCGTCGGACCGTTGACCCGCGCCAGCGCACCATCCAGACCATCGGCCAGGCGGTTGAGCAGGAACAGGGCAAGTGCGACAAGGCTGTGATCCAGCGTAAGCGCAAGCGCTGCCAGCAGGCCGAAGGTGAAACCGCCCAGCGTGACGGCATCGGCGGGCCAGCGCAGGCGGTGTGCCAGCCGTTGCAGCGGCGGGTCGATCAGCGGCCGGAGGGTGGGATCGAGCATGGCCCATGATATAGTCCGCGGCGATGCAAGGAGTCGACCATGACGATTGACAGCCAGGAACAGCTCGAGCGCCTGATCCGCGTGGGCGGCGTGGTGGCCGCGGTCTGCCGACTGATGGGCAGCAGGCTGGAGCCCGGCATGACCACGAAAGAACTGGACGAGATCGGCCGCGCCGCGCTGGAGCTGGAAGGCTGCCGCTCGGCGCCGGAGCTGATGTACGATTTCCCCGGCGCCACCTGCATCAGCATCAACCATGCCGTGGCCCATGGCATCCCCGACGACACCCGCATCCAGCCCGGCGACATGGTGAATATCGATGTCTCGGCCGAGCGCGAGGGCGTGTTCGCCGATACCGGCGCCAGCTTCATCGTGCCGCCGGTGCGGCCCGAGCAGGAGCATCTGTGCCAGACCACACGCAAGGCGCTGAACCGCGCCGTGCAGGCCGTGCGCACCGGGCAGAAGCTGAACGCCATCGGCCGTGCCATCGAGCAGACCGCGAACCATCACGGCTACACCGTGATCCGCAACCTGGGCAGCCATGGCGTGGGCCATTCCCTGCACGAGGAACCGGGCTTCATCCCCGGCTTCTACGACCCGCGCGACAAACGCATGATGCAGGAAGGCATGGTATTCACCATCGAACCCTTCCTCTCTACCGGCGCCGAGCATGCCGACGACCATGACGACGGCTGGACCCTGATCACCGAGCCCGGCATTTTGACGGCGCAGTACGAGCATACGCTTGTGGTGACCAAGCGCGGACCGATCGTCGTCACCCTCTGAGTCTGCCGCCTTGAACTACCGCCACGCCTTCCATGCCGGCAATGTCGGCGACGTGCTGAAGCATGTCGTGCTGCTGGAACTGCTGCACGCCCTGCATCGCAAGCCCAATCCGGTGCATCTGCTGGATACCCATGCCGGTATCGGCGTTTATGACCTGGCATCCGACGAGGCCCAGCGCGGCGGCGAATACCGGCTGGGCGTGGGCGCCGTGCTTGCCGATCCGGCGGCCCAGCGCATCCTGCCGCGTTACATGGCCGCCCTGCAGGCACTGAACCCCGAACTGGCGCCGGGCGGTGCGGGCCTGCGGCGTTATCCCGGCTCGCCCTGGCTGCTGAAACAGAGCTTGCGCGAAGGCGACCGACTAACGCTATGCGAACTGCATCCGCAGGATGCCGAAACGCTCAAGGCAAATATCGGCCGCGATCCGCGCGTGGCGGTGCATCACCGCGACGGCTTCGCCGCATTGAAGGCCCTCCTGCCACCAACGCCGCGTCGCGGTCTGGCTCTGATCGATCCGGCCTATGAGGCAAAGGACGAATTCACCGTTTTGAGCAAAGCCATGCTGGCCGGACTACAGCGCTGGCCGGTCGGCCAGTTCGCCATCTGGTATCCGATCAAGGAACAGAAGACGGTGGATGCCTGGAAAGCCGAACTGGCAAAGCAGGTTCAGGCCGAGACCATCGCCGTGGAACTGACCATCCGCGCCGCCAAAGAAGCGCGGCAGATGAATGGCAGCGGCCTGCTGCTGATCAATCCGCCCTGGCGGATCGAACAGACGCTGCAGCCGATGCTGGATTTCCTGAAAAGCCGGCTGGTGCGCGAGGCGGGCGGCGGCGCACGCGTTCAGACCCTGGTGAAGGGCAAGAGCTGAGTCGCGCCTGAAAGATGGTATTCCCGCTTGCGCGGGAATGACGGTCTATAAAAACCGATCAGTGATGCTCAGTGGATCGTGCCCGAGGGCGGCATGTCGTCGTCATCGTCCTCGAAATCGTCGTCATCCTCGAGGTCGTCCTCGGGCTCGGGGTCGTCGTTGCTGGCCATGCCCTGGGGCGGAGTGGCAACCGGGCCAGCCTGGTGATGGCTGAGTTTCCAGCCCTTGCCCTCGCGCACGAAGATGTTGGAGGCGATCAGATACTGGTCCTCCACGCGTTCGAAACACATCACCAGCGCCACATCGCCCCACAGCGTGACGCGTGGCCCGGTCATCTGCAGGGCCGGCTGCGACGGGTTGGCCATGATGCGCCGCCAGCCTTCCAGCACCTCGTCGCGCCCCATCAGCGGCGGCCAGCCGGGATGGATGCAGCAGACCGGCGCCGACTTGGCCCAGAGCGCGGACATGGCATCGATATCGCGGCTGGCAAAGGCGCGATAGAAGGCGGCATTGGCATCCAGCAGGGCGGTTTCGTCGTCGGGCGGCAGGCTTGGCATGCCGTCACTCTAGGGCGGGCCGGGCATTCTGTGTAGCCTCTTGCCCGACGATATGAGGGATGCTTTATCTGCGCCATGTCCGACATGACCTCTCCTATATCCTCCGGCCCCGCCTTTTCCGTCCTGATGGTCTGCACCGGCAATATCTGCCGTTCGCCCACCGCCGACGGGCTGCTGCGCCACCGCCTGCGCGAGGCCGGACTGCATGAGCGCGTCCTGGTCGATTCCGCCGGCACCCATGGCTATCACGTGGGCGACCCGCCTGACCGCCGCAGCACCGCCAAGGCGCGGTCCTACGGCGTGGATCTCGGCATGCTGCGCGCCCGACAGGTGGAAGCGGCGGATTTCCAGCGCTTCGACCTGATCCTGGCCATGGACCAGGGCCATTACGACATCCTGCTGCAGCGCTGCCCGCCGCCCCATCGCGGCAAGGTGAAGCTCTACCTCGATTACGCGCCAGATTTCGGCCGCGAGGTGCCCGATCCCTATTACGGCAGCGAGGACGGTTTCGAGACCGTATGGCGCATGTGCGATGCGGTCAGCGCCGCCCTGCTGGACGAAATCCGCCGCCGCATCGCCGGCTGAACGCCGCTATCCGACCTGCCTTTAGGCGATCTGGCCGCAATAGGCCTCGATGCGGTAGCCATCCGGATCGATCACGAAGGCGGCGTAATAGTTCGGATCGTAATCGGCGCGCAGGCCGGGCTTGCCGTTGTCGCGTCCGCCCTGCTTCAGCGCGGCGGCATGGAAGGCGTCGACACTTCTGCGGCTGGGGGCATCGAAGCAGAAATGCAGGCCGGATTTCATGTCGGCCAGCACCGGGCTGTCGCTGGGGCTGATCCACAGGGCGACGGCATCCTTGCCATAGCCGAGCGAGGTTTCGCCTTCGCTGAGGCAGACATAACCCAGCGGCTTCAGGGCCGCATCGTAAAATGCCTTGGTTTTCGCCAGGTTGCGCACGCCAATCGAAACATGGTTGATCATCACTCGTCTCCCATTATCGCCGCCTGTTGCCAATGTGGTGGCGGCAGGCGGCGATCCTGCCGCGATCGGCCGTTCCGGCGCTTGGGGAAAATTGCTATTCTACCGGCATGCCGGTTATTGATGCCCCACCCCCGGACCGCCTGTCCGCGCGCCTGATCGCCAGCGGCGATGGCTGGAGCGTGAGCGACTTCATTTGCCGTTTCGGCCCGCAGGATCCAACCTTCGAGGAACGCCATGGCGATGTGGCGATTTCCGCGGTGGTGGCGGGCTCGTTCCATTACCGCTGCGACTCCGGCCGGGCCCTGCTGCATCCGGGCTCCTTCCTGCTGGGCAATGCCGGCGCCTGTTTCGAATGCGGCCACGACCATGGCAGCGGCGACCGCTGCATCGCCTTTCATTTTTCCAGCGCGCTGTTCGAGGAAATCGCCGCCAGCGCGGCGGGTTCGCACCGCTATCGCTTCGCAGCCCCGATGCTGCCGGCGCGGACCGACCTGACCGCCCTACTGGTGGAGATTGAAACCCTGGCAGCCGATGAAAGCTGGCTGGCGGCGGAGGATTTCTGCCTGCGGTTGGCGGAAACCGTGCTGGCGAAAACCGCCGATGGCGGCCGCGACACCACGCCCACGGCATCGGAACGGCGGCGGATCGGCAATGCCCTGCGGCACATCGAGACCCAGGCCGACCAGCCGCTGGACCTCGCCGGGCTGGCCGGCATTGCCTGCATGAGCAAATACCATTTCCTGCGCAGCTTCCGCCGCGTGGTGGGCAGTACGCCGTATCAGTATCTGCTCGGCCTGCGGCTGCGGCGCGCCGCCGTCTGCCTGGCGACCACGGCGGTCCCGGTAGCCGATGCGGCCTATGGGGCGGGTTTCGGCGACCTCTCCACGTTCAATCACCGCTTCCGGACCAGCTTCGGCCGCAGCCCTGGGGAATTCCGCCGTAGTCGGAGCAATTAAACCTTCTCGTTAACACCTGCTGCGCGAATATTCCTTGAGTCCGTACGTTTCTGAATAGTAACTTTTACTCCCCGCCGCCACAGCGTATCGCTGAGTGGTCATTGTCACGACACGGACCCGACCGCGATGCGCTCTTTCATCTCGATACCCCTGCTGCTTGCCCTGGCTGCGCCGATGGCCGGCGCGCAGACACCAGCCTCAGCCAAAGGCCAGCCCAGCCGGGCCGAAGTGATCGAGGCCTGCATGAAGGAGATGCAGGCTTCCAACAGGCCGGGCCAGAAGAACACCATGACGCCCATGCAGCGCATGACGGCGGAAGAGCAATGCCGCGCCCGTGCCGAGGCGGCCGAGCAGAACCAGCCCACGAAACGGAAATAGCAGCCTTCCGTCTGCGGATCAGCACGGCGCTGCCTGCTACCCGCGCTAGAGAAACCACCGCACACTTCTTTGAAAACGTTTGCTGCGGCCCGATGGCGTCTCGCCTATAGTCCCGCGTCCCTGATGCGCGAGATTTAAGGATCGACGTTATGAATCCTTCTGCCGCCGTCGGTGTCGCCCTGCTGCTGTCCGCCCTTGCCGGGCCGGCCTTGGCCAGCGATGCCGCGAAAAAACAGAAAACCGTTGGCGAGCTGATCGAGGCCTGCATGCAGCAGCTGGAGCGCGGCCATACGGCCGGGCGCAGGATGACGCAGCAACAACGTATGATAGCCGAGGCGCAATGCCGCGCCCGCGCCGAGAGCGAAACCGCGCAGAGAAACGGCTGATCCTAAAGGATCGAGGGCTTCGGCCCGCCGGTCGCCCAGTCGAGCAGCTGTACGGTGTGCAGCACCGGCATGGCCATGCCGGCTTCCGCTTCCAGCCCGCCGGCGATCTGCACCAGACAGCCGATATTGCCTGCCGCCACCATCTGCGCGCCGGTGCCGGCGATGTTCCTGGCCTTGCGGGCACGCAGCTGCTGCGCCAGTTCAGGCTGCAGCAGGTTGTAGGTGCCGGCCGAGCCGCAGCACAGATGCGCCTCGGGCACGTCGCGCACATCGAAGCCGGCCTTCGCCAATAGCTGTTTGGGCAGCGTGGTGATCTTCTGGCCGTGCTGCAGCGAACAGGCGGAATGATAGGCTACGCTTAAGCCCCTCGCCTCGCCCTGCGGCTTCAGCTCAAGCCTGGCCAGCACTTCGGTCACGTCCTTGGCCAGCGCCGCGATGGTGGCGGCCCTGTCGGCCCAGTCTGGATCGCTGCGCAGCATGAAGCCATAGTCCTTCACGGTGGTACCGCAGCCTGATGCGTTGATCACCACCGCATCCAGCCCCTCGCCTTCGTATTCGCGATGCCAGGCCGTGATATTGGCCTTCGCCTTGGCATGGGAATCATGCTC
>JBKBJT010000045.1:0-22342 GCA_046294345.1 Ferrovibrio sp. | reverse complement strand
AGACCGGCGGCCACCACGTTCTTGGCCAGGTAGCGCGCGGCATAGGCGGCCGAGCGATCAACCTTGGTCGGATCCTTGCCCGAGAAGGCGCCGCCGCCATGGGGGGCCGCACCGCCGTAGGTGTCGACGATGATCTTGCGGCCGGTCAGGCCGGCATCACCGTCCGGACCGCCGATGACGAAACGGCCGGTCGGATTGACGTAGAAATGCTCGTCATCGCACATCCAGCCCTTCGGCAGGGCCTTCAGCACATAGGGACGCACGATGCGCTTGATGTCGCCGGACTCGAGCTGGCGGCCCTTCTTGTCCTTGGCGGCATGCTGGGTGGAAACGACGACGGCAGTGGCGCCGGTCGGTTTGCCGTTCTTGTACAGCAGCGTGACCTGGCTCTTGGCATCCGGGCCCAACAGCGGTTCCTTGCCGCTGTGACGCGCATCGGCCAGCAGCTTGAGGATGTTGTGCGACAGCTGGATCGGCGCCGGCATCAGTTCCGGCGTCTCGTCGCAGGCAAAACCGAACATGATGCCCTGGTCGCCGGCACCCTCATCCTTGTTGCCGGCGGCATCGACGCCCACGGCGATGTCGGCCGACTGGCCGTGCAGCAGCACGTCAACCTTGGCAGTCTTCCAGTGGAAGCCCTTCTGCTCGTAGCCGATATCCTTCACGGCGGCGCGGGCGACTTCCTCGATCTTCTTCTTGTTCACCGCACCGGATTTCGACACCAGGCTTTTCGGGCCGCGGACTTCGCCGGCCAGCACGATGCGGTTGGTGGTCGTCAGCGTCTCGCAGGCCACGCGAGCATAGGGATCTTCCGACAGGAAGAGGTCGAGAACCGAGTCAGAAATCCGGTCGCAGACCTTGTCGGGATGGCCCTCGGAAACCGATTCGCTGGTGAACAGGTAAGAAGAACGCGCCACGGTGTTGTCTCCTCAAACGACCGCGCCAATCGGCCCAGGCTGCTCCGCCCCGCACCGGCGCTTGGCGTACGCCGGGATTGGGAAAAGTGCGAAAGTCCGGTTATTTCGCAGACGCTGGCCCGGGGGTCAAGCGTAATGGCCGAAATCAGGCGGAATGGAGGGCCCTTAGTGGGGCAGGATCGACATCTTCTGCCAATTCCTGGCCGCTCATGGCGCGCACCAGGTCGATGATCCGGCGTCGCAGGCTCGGCTGGCGCAGCAGATGGAAGGCCCGCAGCAATTCAACATCCTCGCGGGTGAAAGACGGCAATTGTCCTTCCGGCGTCACCACCGGTTCGAGCAGGCGGCCATTGCGCGCTTCGACCGGCTGGCCCTCCAGGCCCTCGAAGAAATAGGCCGGCGGCACGTCCAGGATCGTAGCGAACTGGAACAGCCGGCTGGCGCCGATGCGGTTGGCGCCCTTTTCGTATTTCTGGATCTGCTGGAAGGTCAGGCCGACGAGCTGGCCGAGCCGGTCCTGGCTCATGCCGATCATCGCGCGACGCAATTTCAGGCGGTTTCCGACATGCACATCAACCGAATTCTTCGGCACTGGACTGTCCTTTACGCTTCTACCCGGCCGGAGCGGCCGTCGATGGGGTGCCGCTTCTGCGGCTGCCCGGTGAATAAAGCGGCCCATGCCGGCCCGGTCAATGATTAATCAGCCTACGGTTAACCACGCCCGCGAAAAGAATCAGCAAGCCGGCAAAGACCAGGGCCGGCCAATCGCCCAGCCGCGCATAGAGTGTGGCCTGCTCCAGCGGCGCCGGCAGCGCGCCATCGACCACGCCCACCGCATCCAGCCCGAGGCTGGCGATGATGCGGCCATAGGGATCGACGATGGCGCTAATGCCATTGTTGGCGGCGCGCACCAGCGGCAGGCCCTGTTCAATGGCTCGAAAACGCGCAGCAGCCAGATGCTGATAGGGGCCGGATGAACGGCCGAACCAGGCATCATTGGTGAGATTCAGCAGCCAGCGGGCGGGCGGGCCGGACGCGGCGATCTCGGCCGGGAAGATGGCTTCATAGCAGACCAGCGCGCGGGCCGGCGGCAGGCCGGGAATGGCCATCGACGACGCGCCGGCGCCGGGCGAAAAATCGATGCTGCCGACGGCCAGGGCATCGAGGCCGAGCGGTCGCAGCAGATTGCGGAACGGCAGGTATTCGCCGAACGGCACCAGATGGATCTTGTCGTATTGCGACGCCAGCGCGCCATCGGGGCCGAGCGCGAAGATGCTGTTGTAGAGCACCAGGCTGCGGTTCTGGTCGAAGCTTCTTCTGGGCGCGCCGGTGATCAGCGCGCCGCCGCTGGGCGCCAGACGCGACAGCGCATCGCGCAGGGCGGTTTCCTCATCCAGCAGATAGGGGATCGCCGTCTCCGGCCAGACGATATGCGTGGGCGGCACGGCGGACGGCTGCAGGCTGAGCGCGATATGTGCCTGCAGGTGTTTCTGCCGCAGATCGTCGCGCCATTTCAGGGTCTGCGCCACGCTGGGCTGCACCAGGCGCAGTTGGATGCCCGGCATCGATTCGAACGGCGCTTGCCAGACCCGCAGGGCGCCGGCACCGAGCAGCACTGCAAAACCGAAGGGCAGCGCCAGCGCGGCAAGGCGCAGCCGGCGCGACACCTGCGGCGCGATGGTCAGCGCCAGTCCGCCGCAGGCCAGCATGGTGGCAAGGCCCAGGCCATGGGCACCGATCCAGGCCGCCGTCTGCATCGTGGCCGGCCAGCCCGCCCAGACATAGCCGACCAGATTCCAGGGGAAGCCGGTCAGCACAAAAGAGCGCAGCCATTCGCCGATCAGCCAGCCGCAGGGCAGCAGCAGATAACGCCATGCCATGCTGCGACCACCGGCCAGACGCCCGAGCCACGCGCCGCCGGCCGGAAACAGCGCCAGCAGCAAAGGCAGGCCCAGCACGGGCAGCGGCAGCAGGATGGCGAAGCGTTCGGCATCGACGAAGAAGGCGATGCCGATCCAGTACAGCCCGGCGACGAAATAACCGTAGGCGAAGGCATAGAGCGTGAAGAAAACCTGCCGGCCATGACTGCCTTCGCTCAGCAGGAAAATGGCCACCAGCGCCAGCAGGCCAAGCGGCCACAGATAAAGCGGCGCCTGTGCGCCGGCAAGCAGCACGCCAAGCAGCAGCGCGGCGCCATAACGGCGCCAGCCGCCCAGGCCCTGCCAGCGGGCGATCAGCACGCTCAGGCGATTCATGTCAGGCGGCGTCGGCGTTGGATTGCTGCGGCAGCGGGCGGATACGCACGCGTTTCACGCGGCGTGGATCGGCGTCGAGCACGTCGATGGCAAGGCCGGCCGGGTGTTCGATCCGCTCGCCGCGCAGGGGCACGCGGCCCAGATGCGACACGATCAGGCCGCCCACGGTATCGACATCCTCGTCCTTGTCCGGGTCGAGCAGCTGGCGTCCGAGCTTGTGTTCCAGATCCTCGATGGGGCAGCGGCCATGAGCCTCCAGCACGCCATCGGGACGCTGGATCAGCAGGCCGCCCGCCGCCTCGTCATGCTCGTCGTCGATCTCGCCGACGATCTGCTCGACCAGGTCCTCAATGGTGACCAGACCGTCCACACCGCCATATTCATCAACGATGATGGCCATGTGGATGCGGGTGTCGCGCATCTCGCGCAGCAGCTGCAGCACCGATTTCGACGGCGGCACAACCAGCAGCTTGCGCACCACCTTTTCCAGCTCAAAGCCGCTGCGGCCGGCCAGATAGGGCAGCACGTCCTTCACATGGACCATGCCGATCACGTCATCCAGCGTCTCGCGATAGACCGGCAGGCGGGAATGCTCGGCATCGACCAGCATCTTCACCAGCTTCTCGAAATCGATATCGGCCGGTACGGCGATGATGTCGGTGCGCGGCACGCGGATTTCGCCCACCCGCATCTCGCCCACTTCCAGCACGTTGCGCAGCAGGGCGCGCTCGGCGGTTTCTTCCGGCGTGGTCGTGTCGTCGGCGTGCTCCTCCAGCAATTCCTCGATGCTGTCGCGCAGACTTTCCTCGCCGCGCCCGCGCAGGAGCGCCAGCAGACGCTGCCACAGGGTATTGCCGCCGTTTTCGCGGGACTCGCTCATGCTGCCTTCTTCTTCCGTGCCTTGGGCTTCCCGGCCCGAACCGGCGCGGCCTTCTTCTTTTTCACGGTCGTCTTCGCTGCGGCCTTTTTCCTTGCCGCTTTTGGTTTCGCTGCCTTTGATTTCACTGGCGCCTTGCGCGCCGGCTGATAGGGATCGGCGATCTTCAGCCCGGCGAGGATTTCCACCTCGCGCGGTTCCATCGCCGCCGCCTCTTCATCATCCATATGATCGTAGCCAAGCAGATGCAGCACGCCATGCACGGTCAGATGTGCGACATGGTCGGCCAGCGTTTTGCCCTGTTCCCTCGCCTCGCGCCGGCAGGTGGCCAGGCCCAGGGCGATATCACCCAGATAGGCCGGCGGCCTGGCCGGATTGATCGCCGCATCGGCGGGAAACGACAGCACGTTGGTTGGCTTGTCCTTGGCGCGCCAGCCGGCATTCAGCTTGCGCATTTCGGCATCGTCGGTCAGCAGGATGCTCAGGCCGGTGGCCGCCTTCACCGGCAGTTCGGCCTTCAGGGCGGCGCGCACGGCACGCCGCACCAATGCGGCGGGGCCGGGCAGGGCCGTGCGCCAGCCGGCGGCGGCAACGCGGATATCGATGTCGATACTGGAACCGTCGGGCATGGCTCGGGCTCAGCGACGCGGCCGGCCGGCGGCATCCGGCCGGGCCAGGTCCAGTTCCCGCTCGTGCTGGGAATAGGCGCGCACGATCTTGGTGACCAGCGGATGGCGCACCACATCGGCCTCGCCGAAGCGCACGAAGGAAATGCCCTCGACGCCCTCGAGGATGTCGAGTGCATGACGCAGGCCCGAGGGCACGCCGATGGGCAGGTCGATCTGCGACAGGTCGCCGGTGACGGCCAGGCGCGAATTCTCGCCCAGGCGGGTGAGCAGCATCTTCATCTGCACCGGCGAGGTATTCTGCGCCTCGTCGAGGATGACATAGGCGTTGGAGAGCGTGCGACCGCGCATGAAGGCGAGCGGCGCCACTTCGATCTCGCCGCTTTCCAGGCCCTTGGCGACACGCTCGGCCGGCAGCATGTCGTAAAGCGCGTCGTAAAGCGGACGCAGATAGGGATCGATCTTTTCGCGCATGTCGCCGGGCAGAAAGCCGAGCCGCTCGCCGGCTTCCACCGCGGGCCGCGAGAGGATGATGCGGTCGACGCGGCCTTCCAGTAGCATGGAGACAGCCATGGCGACGGCGAGGTAGGTCTTGCCGGTGCCGGCGGGGCCGAGACCGAAGACCAGTTCATGCTTCTGCAGAGCATCGAAATAGGTCTTCTGCGTCACCGAGCGCGGCAGGATGATGCGCTTCTTGGTGCGCACCGAGCCATCGGGCAGCTTCTCGCCTTCGCGCGGCATGTCACCCGCCTTGTCCCGCAATCTTGCCGTCACCGGTGCGTTCATCTGACCTCCCTGGATCATGCGGATGGCGCCATCGACATCGCCCATCTCGATCATCCGGCCGTCTTCCAGACGGCCGTAAAGCTCGTTCAGCACCTGGCTGGCCTGCGCCTGGCCCTCGGTCGGCCCGCTGATCATCAGCCGGTTGCCGCGCGGCGTCACCGCCACGCCCAAGCGCTCCTCGATACGCGCCAGATGGCGGTCATGTTCGCCGAACAGCAGCGCCAGCAGGCGGTTGTCGGCAAAATCGAGGATGGTCGGTTGACCGGATGCTTCCGGACCGCGCGGATCACTCACAGGCTTGAGCCTTTCGGTTACCAGCAAATCCTTGTGCCGCGCCCGCGTCACGCCGCCTCGCGGCTGGCGCCGGCGATCGCGGCGAACAGCGAATTGGCGTGGCCGTCGGTGACCGTCACGGTGACGAAGTCGCCGATCTTCACGGTCGGATCGTTCAGCACCACCGACTGCATGTAGGGCGAACGGCCGAGCAGCTGGCCGGGCTGGCGGCCCGGGCGCTCGACCAGCACATCCATGCTGCGGCCCACGCAGGCGCGGTTGAAAGCAGCCGACTGTTCCTGCAGCAGGGCCTGCAGCGCATAGAGGCGCTCGGTACTGACGGCATCGGAAACCTGCTGCGGCATCAGGCTGCCCGGTGTGCCGGGTCGCGGCGAGTATTTGAAGGAATAGGCCTGCGCGAAGCCGACATCGCGCACCAGCTGCAGCGTAGCCTCGAAATCGCGGTCACTCTCGCCGGGAAAACCGGTGATGAAATCGGAGGTCAGCGCGATATCTGGCCGCGCCGCGCGCAGTTTCTCGACGATGCGCAGATAATCCTCGGCACGGTGGCCGCGGTTCATCGCTTTCAGGATGGCATCCGATCCCGACTGGATCGGCAGATGCAGGAACGGCATCAGGCCGGATACATCGCGATGGGCGGCAATCAGATCGTCATCCATCTCGCGCGGATGCGACGTCGTGTAGCGCCAGCGCAATTTCGGATGGCGACGGGCGAAGCGATCGTTCAGTTCGCGCAGTAGGCGACCGAGCGACCATGTCTCGCCATCAGGCCCTGCGCCATGCCAGGCATTCACATTCTGGCCCAGCAGGGCGATCTCAATGGCACCGGCATCGATCAGGCGTTCGGCCTCGGCAATAACGGCGGCGGCCGGGCGCGAATATTCGGCGCCGCGCGTATAGGGCACCACGCAGAAGGTGCAGAACTTGTCGCAGCCTTCCTGGATCGCCAGGAAACCGACCGGGCCGGGCGGCGTGGCAACCTGTTCGGGCAGGTGGTCGAATTTCGATTCGACCGGGAATTCGGTATCCAGCACGCCGCTGCCCTTGCCAGACGCCAGCGCGCGGTGGCGTTCGGCTTTGGCCAGCAATTCGGGCAGACGGTGATAGGCCTGCGGCCCGACCACAAGGTCGACGAAAGGCGCGCGGGCATGGATTTCCTCGCCCTCGGCCTGGGCGACGCAGCCGGCCACGGCGATGGTGACGTCGCCGCCGCGCTCGCGCGCCTCGGCCTTGCGGATGCGCCAGTGGCCCAGTTCCGAGAAGACCTTCTCGGCAGCCTTCTCGCGGATATGGCAGGTGTTGATGATCACCATGTCGGCGTCATCGGGCGTCTCGGTCTTGGCGTATCCCAGCGGGGCCAGCACGTCCGCCATGCGGGCGGAGTCGTAGACGTTCATCTGGCAGCCGTAGGTCTTGATGAACAGCTTCTTGGCCAAGTCCGGGTTTCAGCGGGGCGAATCGTCGATTGTTAACGAGGCCCCAGACGCTCCTTGCGATGTTTCGACTGTTGCAACCTAGCATCCCGGGGGCGCCAAGCCAAGCGGAACGGCATGGCGGCAAGCGCGGCGTCACAGATTCTTCACAAGAGAATCAATGGTTTAATCCGGCCAACGGATGACCGGCCAACGCCTGGGCGCGCCCGGCATGCGGCCAGGCCCCGGCCAATCCTCGCCAATAATCGCCAATGATCGACAATTATCGCCAATTCTTGCCAATCATCGCCAAAACCGGCGGCGGCGGCCGGCGGATTCGCGGCCCGGGACCGAGGCCGGGGAGCAGACTGGGAAGGACGTGGCGCCGGCGGCACCCGGAATCAAGGCCGGTCAGGCCCCGTCGGCGACGGGGGCCGGTGGAGCCTCCAGCACATGCCCGGGCACATGATGGTGGTGCGGCTTGGGCAGGCTGCGCTCGCCCCCCTCGCGGCCGGCATTGATGTCGCTGAGGCCCTCCAGCACGCGCTGGTGACACCAGGCCGCCATGCCCTTGCGCGAGGCGAAATCCTCCATGGTCACCGGCTGGTGCAGTTCGACCACCGCCTCGCAGGGGCCCGCCTTGAGGAAGCGCCACAGATGCGGCACCAGATCCTCGTCGCCGACCCAGGCGAAGATGCGCATCCAGCGCCGCCCGACCGGCATGTGATTGAGCTTGGCGTAACCGAGGCTGACCGGCTGCACATTCAGCATGCGCCCCTGCACCGGATGTTCGGCGGCGGCGAAGAAGGCGGATTTGAAACTGTGGATGCGCAGGCCGTCGGAGGACGTGCCTTCGGGGAACAGGATGAGGTTGTCGCCATGTTCCAGCCGTTCGCGCATCTCGTCGCGGTGTTCGGCGGTGCGGCGACGGTTCTCGCGTTCGACGAACACGGTGCGCTGCAACCGCGCCAGCGTGCCGAAGAACGGCCAGGTGCCGACTTCCTGCTTGGCGATGAAGCTGGCCGGCAGCACGGCCGACAACACGACGATATCGAGCCAGGAAATATGATTGGACACGAACAACGTGGGCGCCGCCGCCGGCGCATGGCCCACACGCCGGACCTTCACGCGCAGAAGCCAGGCGACGCTGCGATGATAAACATGCGGCAGGCTGCGCATCAGCGGGCTGCCGGTCTTGATCAGCAGAAACTGGACGGGGATCAGCAGCACCGTCCACACAAGGAAGACGGCGAGCGTCAGAATGGCCCTGACGGTCATAAAGGTCATGTTGACATGAAGGTCATGCTAACGAGCGGCTAGTGACCGCTTTTGCCCTTCTTGCCGGCACCCTTGTCATCGAGCGGCACGCCGAACAACTCAAGCCGGTGGTCGACCAGCTTGTAGCCCAGGCGCGCAGCGATCTTTTCCTGCAGCGCCTCGAGTTCCGGGTCATTGAATTCGATGATCTTGCCCGAGCGCGTGTCGATCAGGTGATCGTGGTGCGATTCGGGCATTTCCTCGTAGCGGGCGCGGCCGTCGCCCAGATCGAGGCGGCTGAGGATGCCGTTTTCCTCGAACATGCGGACCGTGCGATAGACCGTGGCAATCGAGATGCGCGGATCGACCGCCACCGAGCGGCGGTGCAACTCCTCTACATCGGGATGATCGTCGGAGGCGCTCAGCACACGGGCTATCACCCGGCGCTGATCGGTCATCCGCATGCCCAGTTGTTCGCAGAGTTGTTCGAGACGGCTGCTCATCTGCCGGCTGCCCTTTTATGCTGTTTTATCCCTGTCGGAGCGACCCGCTATTTCTAGCACGTCCCATCCGGGGATGAAACGCGTCGCTCCGGTCCTGCGACCCCAAAATGGGCCGTTCTTCCAATAAGCCTTTCGGCCCGGAAAATCCAATGCCGTCAACGCCGGCGGCGGCCCTTGCCCAGGCCGATCTTCTTGGCCAGCGCCTGGCGATGCAGAGCATAATTCGGCGCAACCATCGGATAATCCGGCGGCAGGCCCCAACGTTCGCGATATTGTTCCGGCGTCATCTTGTAGTGGCTCATCAGATGGCGCTTGAGCATCTTCAGCTTCTTGCCGTCTTCCAGGCAGACGAGATAGTCGGGTGTGACCGACTTCTTCACAGCGATGGCCGGCTGCGGTTTCTCTCCGACGCCGGAGGATTGCACCACCGCTGCACCCGCAGCGCCGATGCCGGCCAGCGTGGCGTAGACCTGGCGTATCAGGGCCGGCAGCTCGGCCGACTCGGTCTTGTTGTTCGAGACATGGGCGGCGACGATCTCGACCGTCAGCGCCAGCAATTCCGACCTGTCGGCGGCAGTGGCCATGGTTCCGCTCCCAATATCTGAAATAAAACCGGATTCCGCCGCCAATATATGTGGCCAGCCGATACTAAATCCAGTGACGAATTCGGGCTTATTTTTGTGATTTGTCTGAAAAAGACAGTAAAACCTGCATCACCACGGCATCGCCGCCGGCGGCATAATAGCCGCGCCGGTGTCCCACCGCCTCGAAACCCAGCCCGGCATAAAGGGCACGGGCGGCGGCATTATCCTCGGCCACTTCGAGGAAGCAGCGCGCCACGCCCCTTTCGGCCAGTTGCGCCAGCCCGGCGCGCATCAGCGTCTCCGCCACGCCCAGGCGGCGCAGACGCGGCTTGACGCCCAGGGTGATCACTTCCGCCTCGTCGGCGGCGATGCGCAGCAGCAGGAAACCGACCGGCTGGTCGCCGCTCACCGCCAGCAGGCACAAGGCGCCGGGCATGGTCAGCAGTTCGCGGAAACTCTGCGCGTTCCAGACCTCGCCGCGCGCATCGCCGGCAAAAGCTTCTTCATGCAGCGGCGCGAGGATGTCGGCGGCCTCGACGCCGCAGGACTGCACGGCCACGCTCAGGCTTGCGCGCGGCTGCGCCACCGCCGGCAGGGCGGCATCGGGCGGGCGGATGTAAAGCGGCGATGGCGCATGCTGCGGCCGCGGCTGGGCCAGCGCCAGCCTTGCCACGATCACCGGATCGGGATTGGGCTCGGCGGAGGAGAGAATGAGGTCATCGCGGCCGGAGGCCTGCTGCAGCAGGGCCGCGCCGCTGCCGACCAATACCGTGGCGCCGGCAGGCAGGGCCGCGACGGCGGCGGCGATGGGTAAGATTTGTGGTTCGGCCAGCGCCCCGCCCAGGCCGGCATCGGCCGGCGCGAAAGCCTGCATGTAAACCTCGCCGCGCCGCGCATCGATCACGGCCGCGACGTTCCGCCCGGGCTGCACGGCCGCGATGGCCAGCGCCTGCGTGGTGGTGACGCCATGCACGGGCCGGTTCAGCGCCAGACCGAGCGCGCGGGCGGTGGCCAGCGCGGTACGGATGCCGGTGAAGGAACCCGGGCCGATGGTGGCCGCGATGGCATCGAGCTGCTTCAGCTCGATGCCGGCGGCGATGCGCGCCTGTTCCAGAACCGGCAGCAGGCGTTCGGCATTGCCCTTGCCGCCGGGCGAAACAACACGGGCCAGCACCTTGTCGCCATCGAGAATGGCGGCCGAGCAGGCATCCAGCGCGGTATCGATGGCGAGCAGCTTCACGGCAGCGATCCGCAATGGTAGGAGAAGGCATGATCGCGACTCCCCCCCACAATGCCGTCCTGGTTGAGATCGCCGGCCCCGATTATCCGGTGCTGATCGACATGCGCTATGCCGGCGCCGACAACATCACGGGCAAACCGATCTACCAGCGTCCGGCCTGCTTCCTGAACGCCGAAGCCGCCGGTCTGCTGCGCAACGCCATCACGCTTGCCGCGCAGATGGACCTGCGGCTGAAAGTCTTCGATGCCTTCCGCCCCACCGAGGCGGCCTGGGCTTTGTGGAACCATAACCCCGATCCGAATTTCCTGGCCGATCCGCGCAAGGGCTCGCCCCATTCGCGCGGCGCGGCGGTGGATGTCACCCTGGTCGACACGGATGGCCGCGAGCTGGATATGGGCACCGATTTCGATGCCTTCACGCCGCTGGCCTTCCACGGCAACCTCGACGTCACGCCCGCGCAGCAGCGCAACCGCGCCCTGCTGCTCGGCATCATGACCGCCGCCGGCTGGGACTTCTATCGCAATGAATGGTGGCACTACCAGCTTTTCCAGCCGCGCCGTTATCCGCTGCTCTCCGACGCGGCAGCGGGAACGTCGATGATGTGACCGGCGGCCCAGCGCGCCGCCGCCTCAAACTCCGCCTTCTCCTGCAGCACGGCGGCGAGCCTTTCGCCCAGCGCCGGCCCGAACTTGAAGCCGTGGCCCGAGGTGCCGCACAGCGCATAGCCGCGCGCGCCGAGGCGGCGGAACTGCAGGCGTTCCTCCGGTTCGACATCGTAGAAGCAGGTTTTGCCCTGCAGCACGCGATAGCCTTCCAGCCCGGCGATGCGGTGGCGCGCGTTATCCAGGATCGCATCGATTTCGGCCGATGACGGATCACGATTGCCGTCCGGATCGGCGGTGGGGCCGAAACGATGGTCGCTGATCTTCAGCCCCGTGCGCATGCCATCGCGCGTCACGCGCGGCGGCACCAGGTAGAAGCCCTTCGTCGCGCCGATTTCGAGCAGCATCGGCGCGGCATGCCAGGCAGCCACGAATTCCGCCGGCGGCTGCAGATAGACGACAGTCTGGCGCGACGGACGCGACACCGGCGCCAGATCGGGCAGCAACCGGCCGGTCCACGGCCCGGCGGCCACCAGGATGCGGTCGGCACGCAGGATGTTGCCATCGGCGAGCGTCAGGCTGCCGGCCTCGGCATCCAGCGACGCGACCGTCCTGCCGGTCAGCATCGGCACGCCGCGTTCGCGCAGATGGCCGCTTAAGGCCGCGATGATGGATTGCGCGAACAGCACGCCGCCCGAGGGGCAGTAATAGGCATCGTCCAGCCCGTCGCCCACCAGCATGGGCCAGCGGCCCGTCACCGTCTCGGCATCGAAGGCAAGATGCTCGATCTCTTCCGCCGCCAGCGCGACAACGGATTCCTTGGCCCAGCTGTCGCCCGGGCCGCTCAGGATCAGCGTGCCGGTCTCGGCATAGAGCCGCATCTTCAGATCGCGCCACAGCCTTTCCCAGCCGTGATAGGCCTCGCGCACCATGCGCAGATAGCCGCGCTGCGAACCATAGGGATAGCGGATCAGGCGGTGCTGGTCGACCGAGGAACCAAGCGGATTGGGCAGGGCGCCCTGTTCCACCACGCTGACATCGGCGCCGGCACGCCGCAGCGCCCAGGCGGCGCAGAGCCCGACGATGCCGCCGCCAACGACGACGGTTTTCATGGCTGCACGCTTTCGGCCACCAGTTCGGCGGCGGCCAGGTCTTCCAGCGCGGTGCCGACCGATTTGAACAGCGTGATCTCGTCGTCGCCTTTGCGCGCGAAAGAATCGGTGCGGCACAGATCGAACAGGTCGCCGCGCACCTGTTCCGGCGTCAGCAGGCCGTGTTTCATCGGCACCACCAGATCGCCGGCCTCCTTCAGCGCGCCGGTGCGGGTATCGACCCAGACCGAGGCGCGCTGCAGCGCGGCATCGTCGGCCTCGCGCATTTCGGGCGTGAAGCCGCCGACCAGATCGACATGGGTACCGGGCCGCAGCCATTCGCCGCGCACCAGCGGTTCGCGGCTGAGCGTGGCGCAGGAAACCGTATCGGCCGTGCGCACGGCGTTTTCCAGATCGTCGACCACCGCGACCGAGACGTTGAGGTCGCCGAGTTTTTCCGCCACCGCCTCGGCGCGGAAACGGTTGCGGTTCCAGATCTCGATCCGCTTGTAGCGCCGCACGGCATGATGGGCGCGGATCAGATGCGGCGCCAGCGAACCGGCGCCGACCATGAGAAACTGCTTCGCATCGCGGCGCGCCAGATAATCGGCGGCCAACGCCGAGGCGCAGGCCGTGCGGCGCAGGGTGAGCGCCACGCCGTCGATGATCGCTTTCGGCGTGCCGGTTTTCGCATCGAGCAAAAGATACGAGCCGGTGACCGATGGCAGGCCGAGTTTCGCGTTGTCGGGATAGACGCTGACCGCCTTGATGCCGATATGGCCGCCAGGCAGCCAGGCCGGCATCACAAGCAGCGTGCCGCCGGCGCCGCCGGCCGGATCGTCGATATGGAAATGGCTGCGCAGCGGCACCTGGCCGCCTTCGTTGCGGAATGCATTGCGCAGATGCTGAACCAGTTTTCCGTAAGGCAGGGCCGCGTGAACGGCGGCGGCTTCTATGCTGCGCATCGCGATCGCTCTAGATCGCCGGCGGCGGCACGGACGGCAGGGTGCCGGCCGGTTGTTCGGCCGGAACCGATGCCGTGGCCGCCTTCTGCGCATCGCGGGCGCGTTTGCGGCGGGCGCTCGCCCAGGCATTGATGCGGCCGAGAATGGCGCCGAAAACCAGACCGGCCAGAAAAACCAGAAAGACCAGCAGGTAGAGCGGCAGGTCGAGGATGAAGGGCAGCGGTTCGAGGCTGACGGTAACGCCCTGGCGATTGGATACCGCGAAGACCACCAGGACGATCAGCAGGAGGGCGGCGAACAGGACGCGCAGAAAGCGCATGGCAGCCCCTTCAGATATTTACTCGTCGGAATCCGAATTCTGGTCGCCCGACAGATTGAGTTTCTGGCGCAGTTCCTTGCCCGTCTTGAAGAAGGGCACGAATTTCTCCTGCACCTCGACGGCGGCGCCGGTACGTGGATTGCGGCCGGTACGTGCCGGTCGGCGCTTCACCGAAAAAGCCCCGAAACCGCGCAATTCGACACGGTCGCCGCGCGAGAGCGCATTGGCGATTTCATCGAAAATTGTGCCGACGATCCGCTCGATATCGCGTTGCGTCAGATGCTGGTTACGTTCGGCCAGACGGTTGATGAGTTCGGACTTGATCATCGGCGTTTCCCTGCGCAGCGGTGGCGGGGCCCCCTCGTTCTTTACTCAGGGTGCCAAAGGGAGACCAGCCCGTCAAGCTTAAGCCGTTCGGAGAAAAGGCTTTTTCCAAACAGGGTCGCCAACGCCCCGGCGCCGACCCCGTCCAGCCAGCCCGTGGGGGGCTCGGAGGGGATGTCGTGGAGGGGCAATTCAGGGGCGATTCCCCGATTCCGGGCCAGCCAGTCGCGGGCCTCGGCCAGGCCGCCGAGCCCGTCGATCAGCCGGTTTTCCAGCGCCGCCCGGCCGGAATAAACCCGGCCATCGGCCAGCGCGGCCACGGTTTCGACCGGCAGATTCCGGCGGTCGGCCACCAATTTCACAAACCAGGCGTGTGTTTCCTGCACCATCCGCTGGATCTGGGCCCTGCCCTCGGGGCTCATCGGCCGGGTCGGATTGGGCTGGTCCTTCAGGGGGCCGGAGACGATGGTTTCGGCGCTGACCCCGATCTTTTCCATCAGCTTGGAGAATTCGGCGGTCTGGAACAGCACGCCGATCGAGCCGGTCAGCGAGGTTTCGCGGGCCAGGACCTGGTCGCCGGCGATGGCGATCATGTAACCCGCCGATGCGCCCAGCGTGCCGATCACCGACACCACCGGCTTATGCTCGGAAACCCGGCGGATCGCCTGGAACAGCGCTTCGCCGCCATAGGTGCTGCCGCCCGGGCTGTTGATATGGATGATCACCGCCCGCACGCGGTCGTCGGTGGCGGCCTCGTGCAGCTTTTCCATCCACCAGTCGTTCTCGGCGATCACGCCGTTGATCTCCAGCCGCGCGACATGGGCCTGGTGACGGCGGATCACGTTGCCGGGATCGATCCAGTACAGCGCGCCCAGCGCGGCGCCCACGACGGCGAGCACGGCGACAAGGCGCCACCAGTTGAGGCGGCGCGCCAGACGGCGGCGTTCCAGCCAGGCATCGGTATCGTTTGACATGGCGACAAGGTAAGGGCGGCAGACCCGCTTGCCAAGAGAGCCGCCGCCAATAACACCTTGCTGCTGCACATAAAGCCGCCAATACTGCGGCCATGGCCCTGCCGCTCGACCCCACTGTGCCGCTGGCCGGCATCGCGCTGATCCTGCTGCTGGTCTGGCTGACCGGCGGCCTGCGCTCTGCGCGCCTGGCTGACGCCAGCGAGGCCGCCGCCCTGCTGGGCGCCGCCGAGACCGGATTCGTCGCCGCAGAGATTGCCGTATCCAGCACCCGCGACTGCGCCATCGCCCATGACGGCCATGGCCGTCTCGCCATGGTGTTTACCAGCGGCGCAAAGCTGGCCGCACGCAAGCTGCAGCGCGACGATATCGCAACGGTGACGCTGACGCCGCAGGATGACGGCAGCGCATTGCTGGCGATCCGCACGCGGGCCTTCACGCATTCCGATTTTGCCCTGCGGCTGGATCAGGGCGCGGCGGAAGACTGGCGCCGGCGCGTGACGGAGATGCCGGCATGAGCGATCTGGCCTTCCGGTTGCCCGATCCGGTGATCCTGGCGATTCCGGCCTTCATCGGACTGGCCGCGCTGGAAATCCTGGTTGCCCGCCTGCGCAAACATCGGGCCTATGAACTGCGCGACACGGCCGCGTCGCTGACCATGGGCCTAGTGAACCTGGTGCAGGCCGTGCTGTTCGCCGGCGTGATCTGGTGGAGTCTGCAGGCCGCCTATGAATGGCGGCTGTTCGACCTGCCCGTCACGATCTGGACCTGGGTCGCGCTGCTGTTCGCCGAAGACCTGGTCTATTACTGGTTTCACCGCCTGAGCCATGAGCATCGCATCTGGTGGGCGGCGCATGTGAACCACCATTCGTCGCAGCATTACAATCTCTCGACGGCTTTGCGGCAGCACTGGACCGGCAACCTGGTCTTCACCTGGGTGCTGTGGCTGCCGCTGGCGCTGGTCGGTTTTCCGCCCGCGCTGATCGTGTTCCAGAAAGGCATCAGCCTGGTCTACCAGTTCTGGATCCATACCGAGCAGGTCCGCCGCCTGCCGCGCTGGTTCGAGGCGGTGTTCAACACACCCTCGCATCATCGCGTGCATCACGCCACCAATCCACGCTACCTGGACCGCAACTATGCCGGCATCTTCATCATCTGGGACAAGCTGTTCGGCAGCTTCGCACCGGAAGACGATGCCGAGCCCTGCCGTTATGGCATCGTGAAGAACCTCGGCAGCTTCAACCCGCTGCGCATCGCCTTCCATGAATGGGTCGATATCGGCCGCGACCTGCGCAAAGCCGGATCGCTGAAAGAGGCGATGGGCTATCTGTTCGGACCGCCGGGCTGGCGGCCCGACGGCAATGGCGTCACGTCGGACATATTGCGCGCACGCTGGCAGGCCGAACGGATCAATACCAAGTCAGAAGCCGCGACCGGAGCCGGGGCCGCTGCCGACTAGAGCGTGTCGAGCATGCCGCGGAAGGTGGCCTGCAGCACGCCCTTCTCCAGCGCCTGGATCGGAATCAGGCGGGGCTTGGGCTGATTCGCCGGCGCGCCCGAGACGCTCCAGGTCACGGCGCCGAGCACGAAGGCGACGCGCCGATGATCGCTGTCGCCGGCCACCGGCAGCAGCAGGCGGCGCACGCGACTCATGCCCTCTTCCGCCCAGCGCTGGGTGCTTTCGGCATAAAGCGGCTGCGCCTTCGCGATCACGGTGGCGTAAAGCTGTTCCATGTGATGGCGGTAGGCGCCGCTGTAAATCTCGGCGGTGGTCTTGCCGGTGGCATCGCGGTTGAACCGCTGCACCAGTTCGGTGCCGACGAGACGGAAGCGCATCATGTGCTCTTCGCCGGTGGGCTCGGCCAGCGACAGGAAAGGCAGCAGGCGGCGCGGCATGTCGAGCGGATCGATCGTGCTGCGCAGCGGCAGCGCATCCTCGATCCGCCTGGCCGACCAGTAGGCCGCCAGATTGAGCAGGATGCGGTCATCGGCGAAGGGAAGCGGGAGACCGGCAGTCACTTAAGGCAACAATGTGATGATATGGCGAATCGATGAGATGAAGCGTGACTCGACAGTCAGACAATTTTCATTTTATTACAATGACTTGCAACCTACCGGCGAATCGTTTCGCGTGGAAATATCGCTTAAGGCCGATCAGCCGTCGTTTCCTTCCCCGTCAAGCTGCGCCCGCAGCCGGGCGAGCGCGAGACGGATTCGCGATTTGACCGTGCCCAATGGCAGTTTTTCGCGCTCGGCGATGGCGCGATGCGACAGGTCGCCGAAAAACGCGAGCTGCAGCAGATGGGTCTGGTCGGCCGGCAGACTGCTCATGGCCCGACGCAGACGCGCTTCGGTTTGCGCCTGATCGACGCCGCTATCGGGCGCCGGCACATCATCGGGCACCAGAGCGGGGTCGTTGGGGTCGATCTCGGGGCGCCGCTCGCGCCGCAGGCGGTCGATGCGCTTGTTGCGCGCGATGGTGAACAGCCAGGTGGCCACCGAGGCCTGCACCGGATCGAATGTGGCGGCGCGCCGCCAGGCGGAAATCAGGCTTTCCTGCGCCAGTTCCTCGGCCACGTCTTCCGCCGCGCCGAGGCGCATCATGTAGGCCTTCAGTCGCGGCGCGAAATGGTCATACAGCGTGGCAAAAGCGGCACGGTCGCCGCGCTGGGCCACCGCCTGCATCAGCGCCGCCTGCCTGTCGCGATCCATCCCCTCCCGATCCATGCCATCATGCTGCGCGAAGCGGGCCGATAACGCAAGGCGGCCAATGATTTAAGGCTGCAAAGCTGCCTCTGCCATGATGTTGCCATGAAATCGGGTGGAAATCCCCCGACGCCACCGCTATGTTCGCCGCCATGACCGACAACAAGGCTTATCGACTGGCAGCTCCGCTGCTCGCCTCGCTCCTCCTTTTTCTGCCGGCCGGCCACGATGATGCATGGGCCCAGCAGAAGACGCAGAAGACACAGAGCGCAGCCAAGAGCGAAACCAAGCGCATCGGCAGCTTCTCGGGCTGGGATGCCTACGAGCACACCGACAAGGGCGCCAAGCTCTGCTACCTGCATGCCCAGCCGGAAAAGAAGGAACCGGCGGCGGCCAAGCGGGGCGAGATCTACATCCTGGTGACGCACAAGCCGAAGGAGAAGATCCGCAATGAGGTGAGCATCTATTTCGGCTATCCGCTGAAGGAACAGGTGGCTGCACAGGCCGTGATCGGCAGCGCCACCATCGAGATGTTCACGCACCAGGAAGCGGCCTGGGCCGCCGATGCCGCCACCGACCAGAAGCTGGTCGAGGCCCTGCGCAAGGGCAAGACGCTGGTGGTCAAAGGCGAGTCGACGCGGGGTACCAAGACCACCGACACCTATGACCTGAACGGCTTCACCGCCGCGCTGCAGGCGATCGACAAGGCCTGCGCCGTCGCGGCGACCTCCTGAGCCATGACCGCCCCATGACCGCCATCGTTCCGGATATCGCGGCCCGTGCCGATGCGGCCGCACCTGCGGCCGGCGACGGGCGCCGCGACCTGCTGGGCCTGACGCGTGCGGAAATCGCCGCCGCCCTGGTGGCCGCCGGCGAACCGGAGAAGGCCGCCAAGATGCGGGCCAATCAGCTCTGGCACTGGATCTATTATCGCGGCAGCCGCGATTTCACCCAGATGACCACGCTGGCCAAGGACATGCGCGAGCGCCTGGCCGAACGTTTCACGGTGGGCCGGCCGCAGGCCAGCCGCGACCTGAAAAGCGTGGACGGCACGCGCAAATGGCTGCTGAAATTCGCCGACGGCGAAGAAGCCGAATGCGTGCATATCCCGGAAGACGACCGGGGTGCGCTGTGCGTGTCCAGCCAGGTCGGCTGCACGCTGACCTGCAAATTCTGCCATACCGGCACGATGAAACTGGTGCGCAACCTGGATGCCGGCGAGATCGTGGGCCAGGTGATGCTGGCCCGCGACCACCTGGAGGAATGGCCCTCGCCCAAGGACGGCCGCATGCTGTCCAACATCGTGATGATGGGCATGGGCGAGCCGCTGTATAACTTCGACCATGTGTCGAAGGCGCTCAAGATCGTGATGGACAACGAGGGCATCGCGATCTCCAAGCGCCGCATCACGCTCTCCACCGCCGGCGTGGTACCGATGATCGCGCGCTGCGGCGCCGAGCTGGGCGTCAACCTCGCCATCAGCCTGCATGCCGTGCGCGACGACATCCGCGACGTGATCGTGCCGATCAACAAGAAATATCCGATCAAGGACCTGCTGCAGGCCTGTGCCGATTATCCGGGCCTGAGCAACGCGCGCCGCATCACCTTCGAATATGTGATGCTGAAGGGCGTGAACGACACGCCGGCCGATGCCAAGGAGTTGGTGCGGCTGCTGAAGGGCATCCCGGCCAAGGTGAACCTGATCCCGTTCAATCCCTGGCCCGGCGCACCCTATGAATGCTCCAGCGACGAGGCGATCCGCAAGTTCAGCGATATCGTGTTCAATGCCGGCTATTCCTCGCCGGTGCGCACCCCGCGCGGCCGCGACATCATGGCTGCCTGCGGCCAGCTGAAATCGGCCAGCGTGAAGCGCAGCAAGGCCGATATCCTGCGCGAACAGGCCGCCAAGGAAGCCGCAGCCGCGGCTGTATCGGCCTGAACATGCGATTGCCGCCTTTCCCCCGCTCCGGCCTGATGATGGCCGCCATGCTGATGGGACTGCTGACGACCGATGCGGCGCTGGGGCAGCAGGTCAACCTGGCTCCGCCGCCGCCGCCACCGACGCTGCCGCCAGCGTCCATCGCACCGCAAGGGCCGGTGGCACAGCCCGCTGTCCAGATCGACGACCGCATCGCCTTCAACAGCACTGAGCGCTGGCTGATCCCGCATTATTTCCAGAAGGTGCGGGATAAGCAGACCCGCGCCTCGCGGGCGGAAAAGTTCCAACGCGCCCTGCCGGACGGGATCACGAAAGCACCCGGCAAGGGTGACGTACTGCCGGCAACCGTGGTGGCCGGCCTACCCCGCCTGCCCGGCCCGCTATTGCGCGAGCTGCCGCCGGCGCGGCCCGATACCGAGCGACTGGTGGTCGGCACCGACATCATCCTGCTGCGCCCCTCCAGCGGCGAAGTTCTGGATGTGCTCGGCAGGGTCATCCAGTGAGCAGAATCTGATCAGGCCGCCCGGGCTTCGACCTGGACTTCCATCCGGGCCTGCGCGACCGGCTTGACCATTTCCGCCTTCTTGAAAAATCCGACGAGGTCGGCCAGTTCGCGCGCCTGCTGGGCCAGCGCCTGTGCCGAGGCGGTGGTTTCCTCGACCAGCGCGGCATTGCGTTGGGTTGCCTGATCCATCTGTGCCACCGCCATGTTCACCTGCTCGAGCCCGGTGGCCTGTTCGCGCGAGGCGGCAGCGATCTCGGCGATGATGTCGGTCACACCCCGAATGGCCAGGTTCACCTCGTCCAGCGCCGCACCGGCGCGCCCGACCAGGCCGGCCCCTTCGCGCACATGGCCGTTCGAGGCCTCGATCAGGCCCTTGATCTCCTTCGCCGCGTTGGCGGAACGCTGCGCCAGGGCGCGCACCTCATGCGCCACCACGGCGAAACCCTTGCCGGCCTCGCCCGCGCGCGCCGCTTCGACGGAGGCGTTCAGCGCGAGAAGATTGGTCTGGAAGGCGATCTCGTTCATCACCACGACGATATCGCCGATGCGGTTGGCGCTGGCCTCGATCTTGCCCATCGCATCGACCACCCCCTGCACGACGGCGCCGCTGGCGGCGGCCTTGTCGCGCGCGGCACTGCCCAGGCCATCGGCACGGGCGGCATTATCGGCATTCTGTTTCACCGTGGCGGTGATCTGCTGCATCGTCGCCGCGGTTTCCTCCAGAGCCGCCGCCTGGCTCTCGCTGCGCTGGGCCAGATCCAGGCTGCCGGTGGAAATCTCGGCGGCCGCCGATTCCACCATTGCCGTGCTGTCGCCTAAGCGCCGCGAAACATCGCGCAGCATCGCCGCCATGCGGTTGGCGCTGTCCTTCAGCTGTCCGAAAATGCCGGCATAATCGCCGTTCACCTGCCGGCTGGTATCGCCATGCCCGAGCGCCTCGGTCACCTCGGCCAGTTCGCCGGTCATGCCCTGCAGCATCTCGGTCAGACGGTTGAGCTGGCGGCTGACATCCAGGAAGAAACCTTCCTTGCCATCCTGCGCCAGGCGGCCGGCCAGATCGCCGGCGATGACCCGGTTGACCAGTTCGGTGATCTCGGCCGCCGCCACTTTTTCGCGCGCCTCGCGTTCCGCCAGCTTGAGCCTTTCGCCATCGCGCAGCACCTGGCGTTCGCGCGAGGATTTGCGCCGGCTGCGGGCCTCGCTGCGCCAGACACGATAGGCATCGCGCAGGGCACCAAAGCGACTGCCGACACCGAGCAAGAGCCCGGCCAGCGCCACCAGCGGCAGGCCAAGCGTGAGACAGGCCGCGAAGATGCCGGCGAAGCGGTCTTTCGGCTGCCGGCACAGCCGCGCGCAATCCGCGCGCAGATCGGCGGCGACGCGGTCGCGCGCACGATTGATCTGCTCGATGCGCTGCGTGGTGACCTGGAACCAGTGCGGCGCGGCGATGCCGCCGGTGGAGCCATGGGCGAAGCCGTCATAGATCGTGCCCCGCAGCCCCTGCACGGCGGCGAAGACCGGTTCCTCGCGCAGGGTTTCGAAAAACGCCGCCTGGCTGGCGGTCGCATGGGACCTGAACACGGCGAAATCGGCCTCCTGCAGGAAACCCAGGCTCATGAAGCGCTGAAAAACCGGCAGGTCGAAACGCCCGGCGGCCAGGGCGCCCGAGCCGGTGGCACGTTCCTGCGCCGATTTCTCCAGTCCTTCGAGCAGGGCGAGGAAAGCATCCAGGCCACGCGCCAGCGTCATGTTGTTGAGCAGGTAGCCGATACCGCGCACGCTTTCCAGCCCATGGCGGATCGGCGTGGTCCAGTTGGCGAAGGATTGCTGGGTGGTGAAATCAAGATTGTCGATGGCCGGCCGTGCCCGGCAGGCCTGGTCGAGCAGACGGCCCAGTTCGTCGCCGGCGGCGACCAGCGGCGCCAGCAGACCATGCGGACGGCAATCCGCGACAGCCTGGCGCACCGCATCCGCGCTCTGATCCATCGCACCGCGCGCCGTCTGCAGCTGTTCGCGGAATTCTCGGCCTTTGCTGCCGATGAACAAGGCGCTGGAGCCGCGCTCGCGCTGCAGGTTGTTGGCCAGATGACCGATGGCGATGGCATAGGCGATGGCTTTTTCGGCGGCCGGAGCCTCATCGCGCAACTGCCGCTCCTCGTAGAGGCGGGT
>JBKBJT010000044.1:20465-22771 GCA_046294345.1 Ferrovibrio sp. | reverse complement strand
GGGCAAGATGACAAATTGTATCGATACAATCGACCGGCCCTACGGTAGCGGCCCGGTCGAACGCGTGGGCAGCACGATCGGCCGGGTGATCGACCGCATGGTCGCTGTCAGTGCCGAGGGCGCGATGGCTGCTGTGCTGAAGCTGCTCGACTGGCAGCGCCAGACCCGGGAACGGGCGCATCTGGCGACGCTGCCCGACGATATTCTGAAAGATGTCGGCCTCAGCCGCGCCGATGTCGAAGCTGTCACCCACAGGTCGACCTGGCTGCGCTAGGGCCGAATCGTTAAGCCCCCCGGCTGCCGGCGTCGCGCGATGCAGTCTGCATTTGCAGCGACGCCGGCCAAGCCGGCGAGATGCCAGATGACCCCAGATGACCACTGAACCCCACCGCGCCTTCCGCTTCACCGCCGCCGAGATGCAGGCCCGCCTGCCGGCAAGCGGCGGCCAGCGTTTCGCCATCGCGCTGGAACGCGGCGAGTTGCTGGCCGAATTCTATGCCCCCCAGCAGATCGATCACCAGCAGCCGCATGATCGCGACGAATGCTATGTCGTGGTACGCGGCGAGGGGCGTTTCGTGATGGGCGACGAAACCGTGGCGTTCCGTCCCGGCGATTTCCTGTTCGTGCCGGCCGGCATGCCGCATCGCTTCGAGGATTTCGGCGATGACATGGCGGCATGGGTAATTTTCTATGGACCGAAAGGCGGCATGGCGGGAGCGGCGCGATGACGGCCGCCGACCTGTCGGGCTTCCTGTTGCTGCCGCTGGTACTGTTTGCGGTGGTGACATCGATCACGCCGGGGCCGAACAACATCCTGCTGACGGCATCGGGCGCCAATTTCGGCTTTCGCCGCACATTGCCGCATATGCTGGGCATCAGCGCCGGGTTTCTGTCGCTGATTATCGTCAGCGGACTGGGTGTGGGCGCCGTCATCCTGGCCAGCCCTTTGCTGCATCAGGGATTGAAGCTGCTGGGCACGGCGTATCTGCTGTGGCTGGCCTGGCAGCTGGTGCGGGCCGGTGCCATCGAGTCTGCAATCAAGGCGCGGCCGATGCGCTTCCACGAGGCGGCGCTGTTCCAGTATGTGAATCCCAAAGCCTGGATGATGGCGGTCGGTGCGATTGCCGCTTTCACCACGCCGGGCGGCGACTATGCCCTTGAGCTTGGCCTGATCGCCGTGATCTTCACGCTCATCAACCTGCCCTGCGTTTCGCTCTGGGCGTTGTTCGGCGTCGGCATCGGCCGCTTTCTGCACAATGCGCGGCAGCGGCTGACGTTCAATCTTGTGATGGCGGGGCTGACCGTGCTGTCGGCGCTGCTGCTGTTCCTGTGACGGAGACGACATGAAACTGCCGATCTATCAGGTCGATGCCTTTGCCGAGATGGTGTTCCGAGGCAATCCCGCCGCCATCGTTCCGCTGGAGGCATGGCTGCCCGAGGCGACGATGCAGGCCATCGCGATGGAGAACAACCTGGCCGAAACGGCTTTCTTCGTGCCGGAAGGCGCGGGCTTCGGCCTGCGCTGGTTCACGCCGGAGGTGGAAGTTGATCTCTGTGGCCATGCCACGCTCGCCAGCGCCTGGGTGATCTTCAACAAGCTGGATGGCAGTCGCAAGCGCATCGATTTCTCGACCAAGAGCGGCATCCTGACTGTGACGCCGGATGGCGAAAGCGGCCGGCTGGCGTTGAATTTCCCCAGCCGCATGCCGCAATCCGCGCAACCCTGCGCGGGCCTGATCGAAGCCATTGGCGTCCAGCCCCGCGAAGTCATGGCCGGCCGGGATTACTTCCTGGTCTATGACGATGCCGCCATCGTGCGGAACCTGAAACCCGACATGAACGGCCTGATGCAGATGGACAAATTCGCCGTGATCGCCACCGCGCCGGGCGACAAGCCGGGCATCGATTGTGTGTCGCGGTTCTTCGCGCCGGCCAAGGGCATCCCGGAAGATCCGGTCACCGGCTCGGCACATTGCTCCATCGTGCCGTACTGGGCCAAACGCCTGGGCAAAAACGAGATCACCGCCTATCAGGCCTCGGCGCGCGGCGGCGTGCTGTATTGCCGCGACGAGGGCGAGCGCGTGCGCATGGCGGGAAGCTGTGTGCCGTATCTGGAAGGCAGCATCACGGTGTGATGCTTAAAGGTTCGAATCTTGGCGGTCGCCCCGATGGCCGCCGGTGGCCGGTGCCCAAACCCGGCCGGGGGGGGGGGGGGGGGGGTTGTTTGGGGCAGCGCGCCCCCCGGCCCACGCCCGGTGAGCACCGCCAGCGCATGCATCGACTGGCGAACCGAAACCTCCAGCACC
>JBKBJT010000044.1:0-20455 GCA_046294345.1 Ferrovibrio sp. | reverse complement strand
ACCCGGCCGGGCGCGGTGCCTTCCCCTGTTAGGCACCGCGCCCTTTTCTTTTCCGCGCCGCGCCGCATGATGGATGCCATGACCGACTCGAAACCGACCATCACCATCGAACCCGTCAGCAGCCCTGACGATCTCGCCGCCGCCAAGGCGCTGTTCCTGGCCTATGCCCAGTCGCTGGATTTCAGCCTGTGCTTCCAGGGCTTCGACAAGGAACTGGCCGAGATGCCCGGCAAATACGATCCGGCGCAGAAGGGCGCATTGCTGCTGGGCAAGGTGGATGGCGTGGCGCGTGGGGTGGTCGGCCTGCGCGATCTGGGGGACGGTGTCGCCGAGATGAAGCGGCTCTATGTCGATCCGGAAGGCCGGGGCCATAATCTTGGCCGTCTGCTGGCCGATGCGGTGATCGCCGAGGCCCGGCGGCTGGGCTACCGGCTCATGCGGCTGGATACCCTGCGCCGCATGGTGGCGGCCAACCGGATTTACGATGCTTTGGGATTCCGCGATATTCCGCCATATTACGACAATCCGATGGACGATGTACGGTATCGCGAGTTAAAATTATGAACATTGTTCATTTTTATGAACGATGATACGGTTTCCTCCATGAACCGGAGGAAACCATGACCGCAGAGCCCATCGTTTTATACGAACGCGACGGCCGCATCGCCCGCATCACCCTGAACCGGCCCGAGCATCTGAACGCCATCCACGAAGAGACGCCCGACCTGCTGCGGGCCGCGGTGGAGCGCGCCAACCTGGACGACGAGGTGCATGTGATCGCCCTGACCGGCGCGGGGCGGGCCTTCTGCTCGGGCTACGACCTCAAGGCCTATGCCGAGGCACCGCGCCCGGTGAAGGGCAGCCAGGATATGCCGTGGGATCCGCTGGTGGATTACCAGTGGATGCGCCATGCCACCGATTGTTATTTCAGCCTCTGGCGTTCGCTGAAGCCCGTGGTGGCCAAGGTGCGTGGTTTCGCGGTGGCCGGCGGCAGCGACATCGCCCTGTGCTGCGACCTGGTGGTGATGGCGGAAGATGCGAAGATCGGCTATCCGCCAGCCCGCATCTGGGGCTGCCCCACCACGGCGATGTGGGTCTATCGCTTAGGTGCCGAGAAGGCCAAGCGCATGCTGCTGACCGGCGATCTGATCGACGGCAAAACGGCCAAGGAATACGGCCTGGTGATCGACGCCGTGCCGGAGGACCAGCTCGACGATCATGTCGAAGCCCTGCTGGCCCGCATTGCCAGCGTGCCGAAAAACCAGCTGATGATGCAGAAAATGATGGTCAACCAGGCCTATGACAATATGGGCCTGAACTCGACCCAGACGCTGGCCACGCTGTTCGACGGCATCACGCGCCATTCGCCGGAGGGCGTGGCCTTCAAGCAGCGCTGCGAACAGATCGGTTTCAAGGCCGCCGTGAAGGAACGTGACGGCGGCGATCCGCTGGCCTGGAAGAATGCCCGCTGAGACAATCGCCAATCCCGACACCGCTGCCGCGAAGCAGAAGCGCCGCGGCGCGGTGAAGGCATTCAAGCGCGAGGCCATCCTGCAGGCCGCGCGCACCATTTTCGCCCGCGACGGACTGGAGGCCGCCACCCTGCGCGCCATCGCCGCCGAGGCCGGCGTGGCTGTCGGCACGGTGTATCTGCATTATCCGGGCAAGGAAGCGCTGTATGCCGACATGCTGGCCGGCTCGCTGGCCGACCTGCTGAAGCATCTGCGCGAAGCGGTGGCCAGGGTGGCGGCCGAGGATCACCTGCTGGCGGCCGCGCTGGCGTTTTACGGCTTCTACCGCGACCGGCCCGACGACCTCCATCTCGGCCTCTATCTGTCCCAGGGCCTGAAACCGGTGGGGCTCAGTCCCGAGCTGGACCGCCTGCTGAACGGCCGCCTGATCCAGTGCTACACTGTGATGGGGGATGGTATCCGCCGGCTGGCGCCGCTGCCGCCCGAGGCGCTGAAAGCCGAGACGGTGTCGCTGGCCGCCGCCATCACCGGCGCGCTTATGCTGCAGGTCACCGGCCGCCTGAAGGTGCTGGGGGATGACGGCGAGGCAGTGGTGCGGCGGGCGGTGGAAAGCCTGATCGAGCGGCTGAGCCCCTGACTGAGCGGCTGAGCAAGGAGTTGCACCATCCGTCCTGACGGGCGAACATGGGCGGAATTAAAAAACAAAGCCCGACCCGAGAGAGTCCCCGTGAGCAATTTCATCGAAAGCTACCGCGGCGGCGTCGCCGCCTGGGAATGCGACCAGTATGGCCATATGAACGTGCAGTTCTATACCGCGCGGTTCAGCGATGCCGCGGCCAGCGTGCTGATGGCCGCAGGTTTCGGCCGCAAGGCCTTTGCCGAGCAGAAGCTGGGCATCGCCGCCGTGCAGTCGGACCTGAAATATCTGGCCGAACTGCATGCCGGCGACCTGATCCGCATGGAAAGCGGGGTCACCCTGGCCGAGGGTAAAAAACTGCGTTTCCACCATCGGCTCTACAATGCCGAAAGCGGACAGCTCTGCATGACGGCGGATGTGTTCGGACTCTGCCTCGACCTGGAGTCGCGCAAATCCGTTGCCTTGCCGGCCGATATCGAGGCCGGCTTCCAGCGTGTGCTGGTGCGTGCCGATGCCGCGCCCGGTGCAGTGGCCATACCGCCGGTCGAGCAGGGGTTTGTGCCCAGCGGCCGCACCCTGGTCGCATCCTGGGAATGCGACCGCATGGGCCATATGAACGTGCAGTTTTATCTGTCGCATTTCGCGGCCGCCGAGAAGCAGGTGCTGCTGGCACTGGGTTATGGCCCTACGCGTCGGCGCGCCGACAAGGCGGCTTTGCGCCCGCTGCGGCATCGCATCCAGTTCAAGCGCGAGAACCACGAAGGTGCGGTGCTGCGCCTGCGCAGCGGCATCCGCGCCGTGGAAGCCGACCGTCTGCATCTCTACCACGAACTCTACGAGGACGAGACCGGCACATTGTCGGCCACCTGCGAGGCGACTGTGATCCTCGACGCCCTGGATGGCAGCGGCGCGCTGGCGCTGCCGGCCGATGTGAAACAGGCAGCCGAGACACTGGCCGCGCAGCTGGCCGCGCCACCGCCGCCCGGCCCGGCCGGCAATCCGCCGGCGCCATCGGCGCCGGTGGACGGCATGTATGAGACCTGCCGCGGCGCGGTGGATCGCTGGGAAGCGGAAGAGACCGGCCGCATGGCCACGCGCTTCTACATGGCGCGGTTCTCGGAAGCGGCTGGCAATATGCTGGCCGGCGGCGACCTGACGGCGGAGCAGATGCGCCAGCAGGGCCTGGGCTCGGCGGCGCTGGATTATGCCATCGACTATTTCCGGCCGCTGAACATAGGCGATGCCTATTACACCCGCACCGGAATCCTGGAACTGCGCGAGAAGACCTGGCGCTTCTGCCATTTCCTGCTCGACAGCAACACGCGCCAGCCGCTGGCCCGCGCCGAGATCATCGCCGTGCTGTTTGACCTGAAGGCCCGCAAGTCCATCGTGATGCCCGACCATGTGCGGCAGTCATTCTCCAAGCGGCTGGTGATGCCGCAGCCGGCGGAATAGGGCGGAGAAGAGAGGAGGACGGCGCGACATGGAAACCCTGCTTAACGTCTCGCTGCCGTTTTTCGGCCTGATCTTCACCGGCTACGCCGCCGGCTACACGCGACTGATCACCGCGCAGGCCTATCTGGGCCTGAACGCCTTCGTGATCTGGTTCGCCCTGCCGGCCATGCTGTTTCTCAAGATGTCGGAAGCCCCGGTCTTCGAGGCCTTCGATCCGAAATTCGTCGCCGCCTATACCGGCGGCGGTCTGCTGGCCTATGGCCTGGTGGTGGGGCTCAGCCGTTTGCTGTTCCCGATGAAATGGGGCGAACGCGCCGTGCAGGGCATGGGCGCCAGCTTCGGCAATGTCGGCTTCATGGGGCTTCCCATTCTGGTGACGCTGTTCGGCGACGCCGCCGTGCTGCCGGCCGTGCTGGTGATCGTGTTCGACCATATCCTGCTGATCCCGCTCACCACAGCGATCATCGAGGGCACCGGCGGCGGCCATGCCTCGCTGGGGGCGATCTTCCGCAAGGTGGCGGTGGGCATGAGCCGCAATCCGCTGATCCTGTCCACCTTCGCCGGCCTGATCTGGGGGCTGACCGGACTGACCCTGCCGGTGCCGCTGCATGCCCTGCTCAGCCTGCTGTCGGATGCCGCCGCACCCTGCGCGCTGTTCGCGCTGGGCCTCACGCTGGTCGGCCGTCCGATCTCGGAAGGGCTGGACCAGGTGACGCTCACTGCCATCGGCAAGCTGGCGATCCATCCGCTGCTGGTCTGGATCCTGGCGGCCTATGTGCTGAAGCTCGATGCCTTCCTTACCGCCGTCGCGGTGATCCAGGCCTCGATGCCGACGGCGGCGAATGTCTACATCCTTGCCACCGCCACGAATACCTATGTGCAGCGCACGTCCAGTACCATCCTGGTGACGACGATGATCGCTACCGTCACCGTCTCGGCCTTCATGGTGCTGTTCACAGCCTATTAGACGGTTTCGCGGATTTTCTCGCGGTCGCCGTTTCGCTTCAGGCCCGGCAGGAATTTCGGTGCCGCCAGCATCAGCAGCACCAGCGCGCCGGTGGCGAATTTCAGGTCGGTGGGCGCCAGGCCCAGCGCCAGGCAGACCGAGATGATCTGGAAATAGACCACCGCGCCAACGATGGGCGCCAGCAACTGCCGCCATACGCTGTTCCGTCCGGTGATTAATTCTCCGATGATCACGGCGGCCAGCCCATTGATCAGCACGCCAAAGCCGATATTCACATCGGAAAAGCCCTGCGACTGCACCACCAGCGCGCCGGCGAAGGCACAGAGCGCACCCGCCGCGCCGAAGCCCAGCACGATATGCCACCAGCTATGAATGCCCTGGGCCTCGGCCATGTCGAGATTGGCGCCCACGGCGCGGAAGGCGATGCCTTTTTCCGTACGCAGGAAGGCATAGGCGAGGCCGAGCAGCAGGGCAACGCCGAGTCCGAGGAACACGATCTTCTGCCACAGCGTGTTGTTCATGCCGGGCCAGACCATGTCGAACAGGTTGTCGAACTGGAACAGCGCGATATTGGAACGGCCCATGATGCGCAGGTTGATGCTGTAGACCATGGTGACGATGATGATGCCGGCCAGCAGCGAGGAGATGCGGAATTTCAGGCTGACCATCGCGGTGGCCGAGCCGGCGAGGAAACCGCCGAAGGTGCCCGCCAGAATGGCCAGCGGCGGGCTGAAGCCGGCCGCGATCATGGCGCCGGCCACGCAGCCGCCGATGGGGAAGCTGCCTTCGCTGGTCAGATCGGGGAAGCTGAGCAGTCGGAAGGGCAGCATCACCCCGAAGGCGACGAAGGCATAAATCAGGCTTTGCGCCAGCGTCACCGGCACCAGCTCGTAGAATCGCAGAAGGATATCCATGATGCTTTAGCCAGCCAGAAGGATGCGGTCTTCCTTATGGCGGAAGCGCGCAATCAGATCGTTGATGCCGAGGCCGGCCTTCTCTTCGCCTTTTGCCAGCAGTAGGACCTTGCCGGCATCCAGCATCAGCAGCGTGTCGCCGCAATCGATGGCATGCTGCATGTTATGCGTCACCATCAGGGTGGTGAGTTTACGTTCGCGCACCACGCGGATGGTGGCTGCCAGCACACGCTCGGCAGTGAGAGGATCCAGTGCCGCCGTATGCTCGTCCAGCAGCAGCAGCCTGGGCTCGCCCAGCACGGCCATCACGAGCGACACGGCCTGGCGCTGACCGCCCGACAGCGCATCGATATTGTCGCCCAGGCGGTTCTCCAGCCCCAAACCGAGCAGGCTAAGTTCAGTGCGGTAACGCGCGCGGCGCTCCGCCGTCAGGCCCCAGCGCAGGCGGTGTGGCTTCGAACGCAACTCGGCCAGCAGCAGGTTTTCCTCCACCGTCATGCCGGCGGCGGTGCCGATCATCGGGTCCTGGAATACCCGTGCCACGAGGCGCGCGCGTTTCCAGGCCGGCTCGCGGGTCACGTCCTCGCCGCCGATGGCGATACTGCCGGTGTCCAGCGGAAACTTGCCGGCGATGGCATTCAGCAGCGTGCTCTTGCCGGCGCCGTTCGAGCCGATCACCACGCAGAAGGCGCCTTCGGTCAGGTCGAAGCTGATGCCGTCCAGGGCGATCCGTTCGTTCGGCGTGCCGGGGAAGAAGCGCTTGCGCAGATCGGTGACGGCGAGCATCACGTGGCCGCGATCACTCGGTCACGCATTTGCAGTCGGCCAGCTCGGCCGGCAGCTTGAGGTTCAGCTTCGCCAGCTGCTTGCCGCTGATCGCTGCTTCATGGTCGGCGGCCGAGGCGAGCACCGGCGGCAGGTCCTTCATCTTGGCGCCTTGTTTCAGGATCTTGTAGGCGACATTGGCGGCATTGGCGCCGACCTTGCCGTAATCCACTGCATAGCCGGCCAGCACGATGCCCTGCTTCGCGGCTTCGACGCCGGCATTCAGCACCGGGATGCCGATCTGGCCGGCCGAGGCGGCGATGGCGGGCAGGCCGGGCTGGATCAGGCCGCCGGTCGGCGTATAGACCAGGTCGGCCTGGCCTTTCAGCGCGGCGATGCGGATCGGGATGTCGGCCGGATTGTCGATGCCGGCGCCCACCACGCTGAAGCCGTATTTGCCGGCCGTGGCCTTCACCTGCTCGAAAACGGCCAGGTTGTTGTCCTCGCCGGGGTTATAGGCGACCGCGAGACGTTTGGCATTGGGCAGCAGCTTGCGCGCGAAGGCCAGCACGGCATCCATGTCCTGCTGGTCGGAAGCGCCGGCCATGTCGTCGGCGCCCTGGGTCCAGCTCGGCACCAGGCTGGCCTTCACCGGGTTGTTGACGGCGGCATAGACGATGGGGATGCCGCTGCCCTTCAGGGCCTGCTTGGCGGCCTGGGTGACGGGCGTGGCGATGGTGTAGATCATCACCGGCTTGGTCGCCTTCAGCTTGTTGAGCAGCTGCGGCAGCAGGGCGACGTCGAAATTGGCCTGGTCGATCTCGTAGACCACGTCCTTGCCCTCGGCCAGGCCGAGACGGGTCAGTTCGGCCTTGAAGGAGGAAACGGCTTTCTCAAGCTGCGGATGCGGACCCCATTGCGCGATGCCGATCTTGATCGGCTGGGCCTGCGCCGACGCGACGGAGACGCCGAGAACAAGGGCGGCGCCGGAAAGGAAGCGGATGAGATGCCGGATCGCGGTCATGGGAAGCCTCGCTGGAGGGATGCGGTGCAGGATGTTTTAGGCATGAAAGAAATCGCTGTCCATGCGGTTTTCTCGTGCCACAGCGCTCGCGCGCCGTCCAGCATCGCAAGGCTGTTTCGTTAGGCAGATTGCCGTTTTTCCGCGCGGCAGTTGCTAGAGTTTCGTGCGCACGGACCATAATTCGGGGAAGAAGCTGCGCTCCAGCGCCTGGCGCAGATAGGCGACGCCGGCGCTACCGCCGGTGCCCTGGCGCATGCCGATGATGCGCTCTACCGTCTTCATATGGCGGAACCGCCATTGCTGGAAACTGTCCTCCACATCGACCAGTTCCTCGGCCATCTCGTAGAGATCGAAATGGGCCTCGGATTTGCGATAGATGATCTGCCACAGCGCTTCGATGCGCGGATCGGCCTGATGCGGTTTGGTCACGTCGCGGTTCAGCACGTCATCGGGCACGGCAAGACCCCGCCGGGCCATCAGGCGCAGGGCCTCGTCATACAGGCTGGGCGCCTCGAAGGCCGCCAGCAGGCGAGCGTGGATGTCGTCGCGGTGGCGATGGGGCTTCAGCATCAGTTCGTTCTTGGCACCGAGCTTGAATTCGATCAGGCGGTATTGCCAGGACTGGAAGCCTGAGGATGAGCCCAGCACCGGGCGGAAACGCAGGTAATCCGCCGGCGTCATGGTAGCGAGCACGTCCCAGGCCTGGATCAGCTGCATCTGCACGCGCGAGACGCGGGAGAGGCATTTGAAGGAGGGCCCCAACTCGTCGGCGCGGATATGCTGCATCGCCGTGTCGAGTTCGTGGTTCAGCAGCTTCATCCACAATTCCTGCACCTGGTGGATGACAATGAACAGCAATTCGTCATGCTCGGCCGACAGCGGCTGCTGCGCCGACAGCAGGGTGTCGAGCTTCAGGTAGTCGCCGTAGCTCATCCGGTCGGAGAAATCGGTCTGGATGCCGTCGGTGGTCATGGGCTTGCTCCGCAAATAATTTTAAGCTTAAAATATCACGGCCCGGCGCGCAAAGGGCGAAAAGCGGGAAGATTGCCGTGCTCGACCTGAAATCCCATTTCAGCCGTTTTCTGGGCAGCGACCCGCTGCGGCTGCATTTCGCCGCCCACAGCCATCATCCCTGGCCGGATGTCAGCCGTGCCGCCCATCAGCAGGCCTGGGACGATGCCGCCCGCCTGATCGACGGCAAATGGGATCATATCCTGGGCCATGTACTGCCCGAGGCACAGCGCCATATCGCGCGGCAGCTGAATCTAAAAGATCCGGCAGGTATCGTCTTCGCGCCGAACACCCACGAGTTGCTGCTGCGTTTGCTCTCCTGCTGTCCGGCGGACCGGCCGGTGCGGCTGCTGACCAGCGACAGCGAGTTCCACTCCTTCACGCGCCAGATCGCCAGGCTGGAAGAGGATGGTCTGGTGCAGGTGCGGCGTGTGGCGACCGAGCCATTCGACAGCTTTGCGGCACGCTGCGCGGCCGCGGCCCGAGCAGGGTTCGACCTGATCTATCTCAGCCAGGTGTTTTTCAATTCCGGGTTCGCCGTCACGGATATGGACGGCATCGTGGCTGCGGCCGGCGATGCTTTGCTGGCCATCGACGGCTACCACGCCTTCATGGCACGGCCGGTCGACTGGTCGGCCTATCAGGGCCGCGCCTTCTATCTGGCCGGCGGTTACAAATATGCCATGGCGGGCGAGGGCGTGTGTTTCATGCATTGTCCGCCCGGCTGGGGGCTGCGGCCGCGCGATACCGGCTGGTATGCCGCCTTCGGCGCATTGAGCAAAGCCGGCGACAGCCGCGTGGCCTATGCGGAAAACGGCTGGCGGTTCATGGGTGCCACCTTCGATGCCTCGGGGCTGTATCGTTTCAATGCCGTACAGGATTGGCTGCTGGCGCAGGGCATCACGGCGGCGATGATCCACGACCATGCCCTGGCCCTGCAGCGGCGTTTCGTTGCGGGTCTGCCCGGATTTCTATCGGCCGAACGATTGGTGGTGCCGCCGGCGAACCCGGCGCGCGGCAATTTCCTGACCTTCGATCTGGATGATGCCGAGGCGGTGCATGGGCGGCTGGCGAAGGCCAACATCGTCACCGACCTGCGCGGCCGGCGCCTGCGGTTCGGTTTCGGCCTGCACCAGACTGAAGCCGATGTGGATAGGCTGCTGACGCGGCTTCAGGACCTGTAGCCGGAATCCTTCGCGTCCAGCATGCGCAGCAGCCCGGCCCAGGCCAGGCCGCTGATATCGATCTTCATGCCGCGTACCTGCGCCTTCACCACTTCCTGCACCTCTGCCGGCGGCATATGCATCGGCCGGCCGCCGGCCAGCGCCCGCACCTGGGCCTGGCAGGCGCGTTCCAGCAGGTGGATGTTAAGGAAGGCCTGGGCCACGGTTTTGCCGCAGGCCAGCGTGCCGTGGTTGCGCAGGATCATCAGGTTGTTCATGCCCAGATCGGCCACCAGCCGCTCGCGTTCATCGAGATTGAGCGCAATACCTTCAAACTCGTGATAGCTGAGGGTGCTGAGCGCCACCATGGCGGTCTGGCTCAAGGGCAGCAGGCCTTCGGCCATGGCCGATACCGCGATGCCGTCGCCGGTATGCAGATGCAGCACGCAGCCGACATCGTGGCGGGCCGCATGCACGGCGGAATGGATGGTGAAGCCGGCCGGATTGATGATGTGGTCGGTAGGCGAGACGATATTGCCCTCCAGATCCACCTTCACCAGCGAGGATGCTGTGATCTCATGGAACATCCAGCCATAGGGGTTGATCAGGAAATGCTCCTGCGGTCCCGGCACGCGGGCGGAGATATGAGTGAAGATCAGGTCGTCCCAGCCGTAATGCGCGACCAGACGATAGGCGGCGGCGAGATCGACGCGCACCTGCCATTCCTCGGCCGAAACGGTGGCGCGGATATCATGAACGGCCTTGAGTGGCGTGGCGGGCGGGGTCATGGAGGCCTCGGGATCAGTTGCCGGAATTGCGCTGGATCTCGCGCATGGTCTTGATGAAGTCGTAGATCATCATCAGCATGACGCCGACCCAGATCACGATCAGCGGGATTGCCTTCACCCAGGCGATCATGACGCCGAGGAAGACGCACATCAGCGCGATTCCGATCAGGCCGGCAAGCAGATTGGATTTGAACATGGCGGTCTCCCGTCCGGTCAGTTGAAGTCGAAATTGTGCAGCCAGTTGGCAACCCGTAGCAGGCGCGCGTCGCTGCCGCGCGGCCCCACCAGCTGGACGCCGATCGGCAGGCCGTTCTCGCCCTGCAGCAACGGTATGGTCACGGCCGGCAGGCCGCAGAAGGTCCAGATCGTGCAGAAGGCCGGGCTGCCGGTTGCCTGCAGGCCCTGTGGCGCCACGCCCGGCGCGGCCGGTGTGATGAAGGCATCATAGGCAAAGAAAGAGTCTTCCAGTGCATCGTTCAGGCGCTCGATGGCCTCGATGGCGCGGGCGTAATCGAAGCTGGAATATCCGCTGCGACCGCGGCCGATCATCTCGCGCAGCACGGGGCTGATCTGCTCGGCCGAGTCGTCATACTCGCGGGCCAGGTTCACCGCCAGATCGGTTTCCATCACTGCCTTGTGCCAGGCCACGGCATTGCCGAAGGACGATGGCAGGTCGATACGCTCGACAGCGGCGCCCAGGGCCTCAATCAGTTCGGCAAAGCCGGCCTGCGTATCCTGGCTGGCCTGGTCCCAGAGCGGCGAGGGCACGAAAGCCAGCCGTGGCGTGACCGGCGGCGGGCTGGCTGCCGTCTCGCGCAGGGGCATGCGCTGCGGCCGGGTGGCCGAATCCTCGGGATCGAAGCCGATCATGCATTCGGCGATCAGCGCGGCATCAGGAACCGAGCGGGCGAAAACGCCCACATGATCCAGCGCGCGCGACAGGCGCAGGGCGCCGGTGCGCGGGATCAGACCGAAGGTGGGTTTGTAGCCGACGATGCCGCAAAAGGAAGCCGGCCGGATCACCGAGCCGTTGGTCTGGCTGCCGATGGCCAGCGGGACCATGCCGGCGGCCACGGCGGCGGCGGAACCGCTGGAGGAACCGCCCGGTGTGCGGGTCGGATCCAGCGGGTTGGCGGTCTTGCCCGGATGATAGACGGCGAATTCGGTGGTCACCGTCTTGCCCAGGATCACGGCGCCGGCCTGGCGCAGCATGGCTACGGCGGCGGCATCCCGGCGCGGCGTACGGCCGGCATGCAGGGGCGAGCCGTCGCCCGTCGGCATGTCGAAGGTGTCGAAGATGTCCTTCACCCCGACCGGCACGCCATGCAGCGGGCCGTGCGGCTTGCCGGCCCGGTGGGCGTCGTCGGCCATGTCGGCCTGCAGCAGGGCAAGCTCGCGGTCGAGGAAGGTCCATGCTCCGATGGCGTCCTCCTGTCGTGCGATGCGGTCCAGGCAGGCCTCGGTCAGTTCGCGCGAGGTCAGGCGTCCGTCGGCGATGGCGGCCGCCGCATCGGTGGCCGCCATCCATTCCAGTCCATCGCTGGTCGTCACAGCCATTACGCTACCCATTCACTCCCCTCAGCGCACTTCATACAGGTATTCCGGCAGCCACAGCACGATGCCGGGGAAGATATAGACCAGCACCATGGACAGGAAGACCATGAACACAAAGGGCAGGGCGCCGGCGAATATCTCGGTCAGTTTCACATGGGGCGGCGACACGCCTTTCAGGTAATAGGCGGCCATCGCCATGGGCGGCGTATTGAACGAGGTCTGGATGTTCAATGCCACCAGGATGCCAAAGAAGATCGGGTCGATCTCGAACACCTTCAGCAGGGGCAGGAAGATCGGCACGAAGATGATGATGATCTCGCTCCATTCCAGCGGCCAGCCCAGCAGGAAGATGATCACCTGGGTCATGATCAGGAACTCGATCGGCGTCATGTTGAGGCTGAGGATGAAATGCTCGACCACCGAATGCCCGCCGAGATACGAGAAGACCGAGGAGAAGGTCCACGACCCGATGAACAGGTAGCAGACCATTGCCGTGGTACGGGCGGTGAGGAACACCGCTTCCTTGACCCGCTGGAACGTGAGCTGGCGATAGGCGGCTGCCAGAACCAGGCTGCCCAGGGCGCCGATGCCAGCCGCTTCTGAGGGCGTGGCGAGGCCGAACAGGATTGCGCCCAGCACCGCCAGGATCAGGATCGCGAGCGGGAAGAACGAGGTCATCAACGCCCAGAGCACGTGGCCGAAGGATACGTCGGTTTCTGCCTTGGGCAGCTTCGGCGCCCAGCTCGGTTTCACCATCGCCACACCGATGACGTAAACGATGTAGAGGCCGGCCAGCAGGAAGCCTGGGAACAGGGCCGCGGCATAGAGTTTCACGGCTGAGATGCCGGCGGTGGCGGCATAGACGATCAACAGGATCGAGGGCGGGATCAGGATGCCCAGCGTGCCGCCGGCGCAGACCACGCCGGCCGACAGGCCGGTATTGTAGCGCGCCTTGAGCATGGCCGGGAAAGCCAGCAGGCCCATCAGCGTGACGACCGCACCGACGATGCCCGTGGCGGTGGCGAACAGGGCACAGGTGATCAGGGTGGCGACGGCCAGCGCGCCGGGCACGTTGCGCATCGCGATCTGCACTGAATGAAACAGGCGGTCGAGGATATTGGATCGCTCGACCACATATCCCATGAACAGGAATAGCGGCACGGCGGTCAGCACGTCGCTGGACGTCACCTCGAAGGTTTTCTGCACCAGCAGACTGAAAACGCGGTTGTCGAAGATATTGTCGAGCTGGTTCGGGTTGGCATAGGCGTAATAACCGAACATCACGCCCATCGCCATCAATGTGAAGGCGATGGGAAAGCCCAGCATCACGATGACGATGAACAGCGACAGCATCAGAATGGCGACCTGCGGGTCGGTCATGGTCAGGCTCCCTTGCCCGAAGCGGCGTTTTCGCCGGCGTGTTCTTGTTGATATTGCTGCTCGGCGAGGATTGCCGTTTCCATTTCTTCCACGTCATGCAGGCGCTGCGGCCATGCCCCGGTGCGGATGCAGATGATACAGCGGATCACATCGGCGATGCCCTGGAAGAACAGCAGCACACCGGTCACCGGTATGAGCGCCTTGAGCGGAAAGACGGGAATGCCGGCCGGGCTGAAGATACTCAGCTCCTTGAACATCACCGACATCTTGGCGAAGTTCCAGCCGGCCCAGATAAATGCCAGGACCGCTGGGAAAAAGAAGATGATGTAGAGGATCAGGTCGACGGTGGCCTGAGTCTTGGGCTTCCACAGGCGGTAGATCACATCGGCGCGCACATGGCCGTTGCGCGACAGCGTATAGGCGCCCGCCATCAGGAACAACGCACCGTAGGTGATATAGCTGATGTCGAAGGCCCAGGTGGTGGGTGCGCCGAGCAGATAGCGCATGAAGACTTCGTAGCTGACGCCCAGCGTGAGCACGAGGATCAACCATCCGAAACATTTCCCCACCCATGAGCTGAGCAGGTCGATGAAGAGCAAGAGGCGGGTCATTGGCGGTTCACCCGGAGGCAGGATTTGCTGGCGGCGATGAAGAGGGCGGCGCCTTGCGGCGCCGCCCATGGAGTAGGGTCAGGTATGCCCGGATCGCTCCGTTCAGCCCTGCATCTTGCCGAAATGATGCTCATAGGCGGTGACGTAGTCGGCCGCGTTGAGGGTCTCGTAATAGACCACCCGCTTCACCCAGGCCTTCTGCGACTCCATCACCTTCTTCATGTAGGGATCCTTGCCCAACGTTTCGATGATGCCGTCCCAGGCCTTGATCTGGGCCTCGAAAACGTCCTTCGGCGTGCGGAGGACGTTGACCTTTTCCTTCTCTTTGAGCTCCTGAAGGTCCTTGGAATACTGATCCATGGCCTTCCAGTAATTCGCCGAAGACGCGGCCTCGGCGGCATATTGCAGGATCGCCTGGTGCTCTTTCGGCAGGCCGGCGAATTTCTGCTTGTTGAGCATGATTTCGAAATACTCGGTCGCCTGGTGATAGCTGCCGAGGATGTAGTTCTTGGCCACGTTCTGCGCGCCGAAGCGACGGTCGGAGGTCGGGTTGTTGAACTCGAAGGCGTCGATCACACCGCGTTCCATTGCCGGCACGATTTCACCGCCCGGCAACTGCGCCACTGCTAGGCCCATGGCCTGCATCAGATCGGCCGCCAGGCCCACCGTGCGGTATTTCAGGCCCTTCATGTCGGCCATGCTCTTGACCGGTTTCTTGAACCAGCCCAGCGGCTGGGTCGGCATCGGCGTGGCGAAGAAGCTGACGATATTGAGTTTCAGGATGTCGTTCAGCAATTCGGCATACAGTTCCTTGCCGCCGCCATTGTAAATCCAGCCCAGACCCTGCTCGGCATTGAAGCCGAAGACGGGGCCGGAACCGAACAGCGAGGCGGCCTTGTGCTTGCCGTACCAGTAGACGGGCACGGTATGGGCCGCGTCCAGCACGCCGGTATGCACGGCATCCTGCACGCTGAACGGATGCACCACCGCGCCGCCGACCAGCAGGTCGACCTTCAGGCGGCCGCCGGCCATTTCGTTCACACGGGTGCAGTAATCGGCCGCCATTTCCTGGAAGATGTCGGATGCGGTCCACGAGGTCTGCATCTTCAGGGTCACGGTCTGCGCGCGCGACACACTCGGCATCGCGAAGGTGCCGACGGCGGCGGCACCGGCGGCCAGGCCGCCGGCCTTGAGGAACTTGCGGCGGCTGGCTTTGGCAGCTTCCGGTTTGATGATGGATTGATCGGTCATTGTAGTCCTCCCATTCGTTGTCGATTCTTTACGCGACATGACTGTTTCCGATCCCATGCCGCGCCGGTCGGTCTGACCGGTTTCGGCTGGCATCGGCAAATCCAGTACGATGGGAGGCAATTTGTTATTGATTGAGACCAAACTAGGTTGCGGGCGCAGACGGGTCAATGCCGCATTGTAGCGACGGTGCGGACCAGTGCGCGGACCAATTTTGCATCGCAGCAAGTTGGATTTACACAAACAAAAAGGGCCGGTTTGAACCGGCCCTTCCGTTTTGATGCGTTGCAAAGCTCAGGCGGCGTAGAAAGCCTTGCCCTGATCGGCCATGTCGCGCAGCAGTTTCGGCGGGGTGAAGCGGGCACCGAATTTCTGCGCCAGCTGATCGCATTCGGCCACGAAAGGCTTCACGCCAACCATATCGATGTTGCTGACCGTGCCGCCCCGGAAAGGCGGGAAGCCCCAGCCCATGATCGAGCCCACATCGGCATCGCGCACGTCGATGACGACCTTCTCTTCGAGGCAGCGTGCGGTCTCGACCGACTGGATGTAGACCAGTCGCTTGATCACATCTTTGAGATCGGGTTGTTCGGCCTTCACCGGAAAATGCTTGCCCAGATCGGTCCACAAGCGCTTCTTGCCGTCGGCCGGGTAATCGTAGAAGCCCTTACCGGCTTTCTTGCCGATGCGGCCGAGCTTCTCGACCATCGCCTGCAGCACCGGTTCGGAGCCATCGGCCTTGTAGGCATCGCCGAGGTCTTTCTTGGTCTGGCTGCGCACGCGGTGCATCAGTTCCAGCGACACCTCGTCGGCCAGTGCCAGGGGCCCGACCGGCATGCCGGCGGCCTTGCCGGCATTTTCGATGATCGCCGGGTTGACGCCTTCGGCCAGCATGGTCAGGCCTTCGGTCACATAGGTGGCGAAGACGCGGCTGGTGTAGAAGCCGCGGCTGTCGTTCACCACGATGGGGGTCTTGCGGATCTTCTTCACGAAGTCCATGGCGCGCGCCAGCGTCTCGTCCGAGGTCTGCTTGCCGCGGATGATTTCCACCAGCGGCATCTTGTCGACGGGCGAGAAGAAATGCAGGCCGATGAAATTGGCCGGCCGGGCGCTGGCCTCGGCCAGGCCGGTGATCGGCAGGGTCGAGGTGTTGGAGGCGAAGATCGCGGTCGGCTCCAGCTGGGCCTCGGCCTTCTTGGTCACGTCGGCCTTGATCGTGCGATCTTCGAACACGGCTTCGATCACGAGTTCGCAGCCCTTCAGGTCGTCGTAGGACGTCGTGGCCTTGATCAGGCCGAGCTGCTTCTCCTTATCGGCCTCGGTCGCGCGCCGCGACTTGATCCGCCGGTCCAGCAGGCCGGCGGAATAGGCCTTGCCCTTCTCGGCGGCGTCCTGGGTGGAATCCAGCAGCACGACCTGGAGGCCCACGGAAGACGCGGCCCAGGCGATGCCCGCACCCATCATGCCGGCGCCCAGGATGCCCACCTTGCTATAGGCCTGGGTCGGTACGTTCTTTGGCCGGTTGGCCAGCTTGTTGGCCTCGCCGATCGAGAAGAACAGCGAACGGATCATGTTGCGCGCTTCCTTCGACTGGGTGCAGGCGACGAAGTAGCGGCTTTCGATCTTCAGGCCGGTGTCGATATCCACCAGCATGCCCTCGTAGACGCAGGACATGATGTATTGCGCGTTGGGGTAATTCCCCATGGTCTTGGCGCGCAGCATGGCGTTGCCGGCGGTGAAGACCTGGGCGCCCTTCGGCGTATTGGCCGCTTCCGGCACGCGGAAACCCTTCTGGTCCCAGGGCTTCACATGGCCGGTCTGGCCCTCGGCCAGCAGCCAGGCCTTGGCTCGGATCAGCAGTTCGCCCGGCGCCACCACCTCGTCGACCATGCCAAGGGCCAACGCGGCCTTGGGATCGACCTTCTTGCTTTCCAGGATCATCGGCAGGGCCTTGGACACGCCGATCATGCGCGGCAGGCGCTGGGTGCCGCCGGCACCGGGCAGCAGCCCGATGCTGGCCTCCGGCAGGCCGATCAGGGCCTTCGGGTTATCGGCGGCGATGCGGCGGTGGCAGGCCAGGCAGATCTCATATCCGCCGCCCAGGGCCGTCCCGTTGATGGCGGCGACGAAAGGCTTGCCGGCCTTCTCGATGTCGCGGAACAGCTTCTGCAGGGCAAAGCTGTTCTGCAGGGCCTTGGCGGCATCGGTGCTTTCCTTCAGCAGGTTCACCAGATCGGCGCCGGCGACGAAGTCGTTCTTCGCCGAGGTGACGATCACGCCCTTCACGGCCTTGTCCTGGATCGCCTTGTAGACGGCGTCGCGGAAAGCGCCCAGGCTTTCGTTGTTCATCACGTTCATCGGCCGGTCGGCCATGTTCCAGACGATGGCGGCAATGCCATCGCCGTCGATGCTGTATTCGATCATTGTTTCGTCCCTGAATTACGTGTTGGCGCTTAGACGCGCTCGATGATGGTGGCGATGCCCATGCCGGCGCCAACGCAGAGCGTGACCAGCGCGGTATTCTTGTCGCTGCGTTCCAACTCGTCGACCATGGTGCCCAGGATCATCGCGCCGGTGGCGCCCAGCGGGTGGCCCATCGCGATGGCGCCGCCATTCACATTGATCTTGTCATGTGGAATGTTCAGCACCTGCATGAAGCGCAGCACCACCGAGGCGAAAGCCTCGTTCAGTTCCCACAGGTCGATGTCGGAAGGCTTCATGCCGGCGATCTTCAGGGCCTTCTCGGCGGCGAAGGACGGGCCGGTCAGCATGATGGTGGGTTCCGAGCCGACCGAGGTGAAGGCACGGATGCGGGCGCGGGGCTTCAGGCCGGCCTTGCGGCCGCCTTCGGCATTGCCGATCAGCACGGCGGCGGCGCCGTCGACGATGCCCGAGGAATTGCCGGCATGGTGCACATGCTCGATGCGTTCCACATCGGGATAACGCTGCATCGCCACCGAGTCGAAGCCGAACTGCTCGCCCATCATGGTGAACGAGGGATCCAGCGAAGCCAGCGACTGCATGGTGGTTTCGGGACGCAGGTGTTCGTCGCGGTCCAGCACGGTCAGGCCGTTGATGTCCTTCACCGGGATGATCGACTTCTTGAAGCGGCCTTCATCCCAGGAACGCTTGGCGCGCTTCTGGCTTTCCACCGCATAAGAGTCTACGTCGGCGCGGCTCATGCCGTATTTGGTGGCGATCAGGTCAGCCGAGATGCCCTGCGGCACGAAATAGGTCGGCATTGCCACCGCCGGATCGGTCGCCCAGGCGCCGCCATCGGAACCCATCGGAATGCGGCTCATGCTCTCCACGCCGCCGCCGATCGCCATGTCGGCCTGGCCCGAGAGAACCTTGGCCGCGGCCATGTTGCAGGCTTCCAGACCCGAGGCGCAGAAGCGGTTGATCTGCACGCCGGCGACGGTCTCGGCATAATTCGCCTGGATCACGGCGACGCGGGCGATATCGGCGCCCTGTTCGCCCACCGGCGCCACGCAGCCCAGCACCACGTCGTCGACCAGGCTGGTGTCCAGCTCATTGCGGTCGCGCACGGATTCCAGCACCGTGGTGGCCAGCCGCATCGGGGTGACCTCGTGCAAAGCGCCGCTGCTGCGGCCCTTGCCGCGCGGGGTGCGCACGGCGTCGTAGATGAAGGCTTCGGTCATTTTTCTCTCCCTAATGATTATGCGTTGCGCCGGATTCCCGGATTTACAATGTACGGCTGATCAGTTCCTTCATGATTTCGTTGGTGCCGCCATAGATGCGCTGCACGCGGGCATCGGCATAGGCGCGGGTGATCGGATATTCCCACATGAAGCCGTAGCCCCCGAACAGCTGCAGGCAGCGGTCGAGGATCTTGCACTGCAGGTCGCTGCACCAGTATTTCGCCATCGCGGCGGTGGCGACGTCCAGCTTGTGCTCGGCCACCATCTCGATGCATTTGTCGACGAAGACACGGGCGATCTGCGTCTCGGTCTTCATTTCGGCCAGTTCGAACTTGGTGTTCTGGAAATCCAGCACGCTCTTGCCGAAAGCCTTGCGCTCGCGGGTATAGTCCACCGTCCATTTCAGCGCGGCCTCGCAGCCGGCCACGGCCATGATGGCGATCTGCAGGCGCTCCCAAGCCAGTTCCTGCATCAGGTAGAAAAAGCCCTGGCCCTCGCCGCCCAGCATGTTCTCGGGCGGCACGCGCACATCGGCGAAGAACAGTTCCGATGTGTCCTGCGCCTTCATGCCCAGCTTTTCCAGGTTGCGGCCCTTGGTAAAGCCCTCGCGGCCGGCTTCCACCAGGAACAAAGTGGTGCCCTTGGCGCCCTGCTTGGGGTCGGTCTTGGTCACCACGATCACCAGGTCGGCATTCTGGCCGTTGGTGATGAAGGTCTTCTGGCCGTTGATGACGTATTCGTTGCCGTCCTTGACGGCGGTCGTCTTCACCGCCTGCAGGTCGGAACCGCCGCTCGGCTCGGTCATGGCGATGGCGCCGATCACTTCGCCGGTGGCCATCTTGGGCAGCCACTTCTTCTTCTGCTCTTCCGAGCCGTAGGCGAGGATGTAGGGCGCGACGATGTCGGAATGCAGCGAAAAGCCCGGGCCGGTGCAGCCGGTATAGGCCTGCTCTTCCATCAGGATGGCCGAATAGCGGCGGTCGACGCCCGAGCCACCGTATTCTTCGGGCATGGTGGCGCAGAGGAAACCGTTCTCGCCGGCCTTGCGCCACACCTCTTTCGGCACGAGGCCGTCTTCTTCCCATTTGGCGTGGTGGGGGACGACTTCGCGCTCGAAGAACTTGCGCGCCGCCTCGCGGAACATCTGGTGGTCTTCAGTGTAGATGCTGCGCGGGATGCCGTATTCGGTCATTCTCTTCGTTTCCTCTCCTAGACTTGCCATGCCCTGCATGGCCTTGGTGATCAGAAATTGGCGGCCTTCAGCATCATGGTGCTCTCGGCGCCGGCCTGGATCTTGGCCAGTTGCGCCGCCGTGTCGGGCAGCATGCGCTCCATGAAGAACCGCGCCGTGACCAGCTTGGTCTCGTAGAAGTCCTTGTCCGCCGCGCCCTCGGCCAGCTTCTGCTTGGCCACCTCGGCCATCTTGGCCCACATGAAGCCCAGCGCGACCAGGGCGAACATGTTCAGGTAGTCCCACGAGGCGGCGCCGGCTTCGTCCGGGTTCTTCATGCCGCGCTCGCTGATCACAGCGGTGGCGGTCTGCAGGCGGGCAAAGGCCTTGGCCAGCGGCATCACGTAATCCTTGCCGATCTCGGGGCTCATCATCTTTTCCTCGATGAAGGCCGAGACCGGATGGAAGAAGCGGCGGGCCAGACGACCGATGCCGGTCGGCAGCTTGCGGCCGACCAGATCCAGCGCCTGAATGCCGTTGGCACCCTCATAGATCATGGCGATGCGGGCATCGCGCACGAACTGCTCCATGCCCCATTCGGCGATATAGCCGTGGCCGCCATAGACCTGCTGG
>JBKBJT010000043.1:0-27099 GCA_046294345.1 Ferrovibrio sp. | reverse complement strand
ATGAAGGGCCTGCCCGCCGGGGAAACCCATTTCCGCCTGAAAATCGTGGCCGAAAGCTTCGCCGGCCAGTCCCGGGTGCAGCGCCAGCGGCAGATTTACAGCCTGCTGGCGGCGGAACTCGCCGATGGCGTGCATGCCCTGGCGATTACTGCCCTCACCCCTGCGGAAGCCGCCACCCGGGCCGGAAGCCGGAACGGCGCTTAAGGGCGGCAAACCGGCCCGATTCTGCATCTGGTTGATTCTATTACGCAACTTTCCGCGACAGATTCATGTGGATAATGCAACCTTTTCATTTGATAGTTTTTTTATCATCCATTATAGGTTGCAGTTATGCCGATGACCCGCCGCCCACAGCATGCATCTGCCGCCGCCGGTAACGGACCGAGCCTGGTGACCCGCAACCTGCGGCTGGGCCGGGGCCGCACCAGCATCCGTCTGGAGCATCTGGAATGGGCCGCACTGGATGCCATCTGCGCGGCGGAAGGCATCGACCGGCATAATTTCGCCACCCAGGTGGATCGCGACCCGCTGCGTCGGGAAAAGACGCTGACCTCACGGGTGCGCAGCGCCATCCTGGCCTATTTTGTGGTGCGCTCGGGCGTTGGCGTGGCCGGCATCACGCAGGCCGTCCAGTCGCTTGGTACCCAGGCGCTCGGCCGGCAGAACGGCCATGGCGACATGGTCGGTTTCAGCGCAAAACCGCCAGCAGCAGAACAGGAAGAGTCGCGAAACTGAGCAGGGTGGATATCACCACCAGGCTGGCCGTGGCGGCCGGATCGCGATTGAAGCGCACCGCGAATACGTAATTCACCACAGCCACCGGCATGGCGCACTGGATGATGAAGGTGCCGCGCGCCGCCCCTTCCAGGCCCAGCAGCCAGCTGAGGCCGAAACCGATCCCGATCCCCAATCCCAGACGCAGCAGCGACAGGACCAGTCCGTTTTTCAGATCCTGCACCTTCAGGGTGGCAAGCGAGACACCCAGGGTAAGCAACATCAGCGGAATGGCGATACCACCAGCCACCTGCAGGCTGCGCATCACCCATAACGGCGGCTGCAGCGCGATCATGTTGCCCAGGATGCCGAACAGGATCGCGTAGATCATCGGCGAGCGCAGCACTTCGCGCAGGTTGCCGCGCCCGGCCATGATCGACTGGCCGATTGTCCAGTTGCCCAGCGACGCGACGGCGAAGAACAGGATGCCGAGCGCCAGGCCTTCCGCACCATAGGCGAACAGGCAGAGCGACAGGCCGGCATTGCCGGCATTCGGGAAGGTGAGCGACGAGAGGAAATTGCGCACCGGCAGGTCGAGCAGCTTCAGCGCCAGCGCACTCACAGCCATCACGACGGCCAGGGCGGCGATGCTGGCCAGCACCATCGTGCCCAGCATGCCCCGGTCGATTTCCGAAGACAGCAGGCTGTGCACCACAAGGCAGGGCGTGCCGATATTGGTGGCGAGCAGGCTGACGGTCTCGACCTGGAAAGGCCGGCCGCGCTTGGCCCAGAGCCAGCCAAAACCGGCCAGCACGAATAGCGGCGCGATGACCGAAAAGACCTCGGCAACCAGGGCGAATGGCATGGCGGCGGTTACGCTGCCGCGGCGAGTTGCTCGCGCAGCAGGATTTCCACCGCCTCGGGCGCCACGTCGTTGCGCTGCACGGCGCGACCGATGGCCTCAGCTAGAATGAAGACCAGCTTGCCGTCGCGCACTTTCTTGTCCTGCTTCATGTGCTCCAGCAGCACGGAAGGCGAAAACAGCCGGGCGCCATCGACATCGCGCAGTCGCGCCGGCAGGCCGCTTTCGGCCAGATGGCGTTCCACGCGCGGCGCCAGATCGTCGCCGCACAGGCCAAGCCGCGCCGACAGCCGGAAGGCCAGCCCCATGCCCACGGCTACGCCCTCGCCATGCAGCAGGCGCTGGGAATAGCCCGTTTCGGCCTCCAGCGCATGGCCGAAAGTGTGGCCCAGGTTGAGCAGGGCGCGCTCGCCCTCCTCGCGCTCGTCGGCGGCGACGATGCGCGCCTTGTGGGCGCAGCAGCGCGCCACAGCTGCCGTGCGCAGAGCCATGTCGCCGGCCAGCAGCTTTGCGCCGTTTGCCTCCAGCCAGGCGAAGAAATCGGCATCGCCCAGCAGGCCGTATTTCACGACCTCGGCATAGCCCGCGCGCAGTTCGCGTGGTGACAGGGTGTTCAGCAGCGCCACATCGGCCAGCACCAGGCGCGGCTGATGGAAGGCGCCGATCAGGTTCTTGCCCTGGCGGCTGTTGATTGCCGTCTTGCCGCCCACGGAAGAATCCACCTGCGCCAGCAGCGAAGTGGGCATCTGGATGAAATCCATGCCCCGCCGCAGCACCGAAGCGGCGAAGCCGACCAGGTCGCCGATCACGCCGCCGCCCAGGGCGATGACATGGTCGCGCCGCTCGACCTTCAGGGCCAGCAGCGCCTCGCAGAGCTGCTCGAAACCGGCATAGGATTTCTGCTTCTCGCCCGGCGGCAGCACGACCGCGTCGCAGCCGATATTCTTCAGCGCCAGCGCGCGTTTCAGCGTGTCGAGATGACGCGCCGCCACATTCTCGTCGGTGACGATCACGGCATATGGCCGGCGCAGCAGCGGCGCGATATGCTCGCCCGCGCGTTCCAGCAGCCCGCCGCCCACCACGATGTCGTAGGCGCGATCACCCAGGGCGACGCGCACCTTCTGCTCTGTCATGCTCTCACTCAACCGAAGTAGACGGGGCCGGTTCGGCATGATGCCGTTCGGCCAGTTTGTGATAGTCAGGCGGCAGCGCCAGCAGGATCTGTTCGACCACCGCTTCATGCGGGCCGTCGGCGCTGATCACGGTGATATCGGCCTCGGCATAGACCGGATAGCGCTCGCGCATCAGGCGCTCCAGGGTGCCGCGCAGGTCGCCATTGGCCAGCAGCGGCCGGTTGCTGCGCCGCGCGCAGCGTTTCGCCAGCACATCGAGTTCGGCCTTGAGCCAGATCGAGATGCCGCGTTCGTGAATGCGCGCGCGGGTTTCCGCGTTCATGTAAGCACCGCCGCCGGTCGCCAGCACGATGCGCGGTTGTTCCAGCAGGCGGGCAATCACCTTGCGCTCACCGTCGCGGAAGGCGGCCTCGCCGTGGGCGGCGAAGATTTCGGGGATCGTGGCGCCAGCGGCCTTTTCGATCTCGGTATCGGCATCGATGAAATCGAATCCCAGCCGCCCGGCCAGACGGCGGCCGACAGAGCTCTTTCCGGCGCCCATCAGGCCGACCAGAACCAGGCTGCGCGGCGCGCCCCCGCCGGTTCCTGCCGCTGTCGCGTCACCAGTCGAGTCGGATGGGGCTGCGACGGCGGAGACGGTCTCGATAATGCTCACGCCCATTCCCGTGATCTGGACCGGTTTCCGCCGGCCCTTTCGACATAGCCATGCGCCCCGCGATTGCCTCTCCGGGGCCGCGCCGGTACAATAAAGCAATTGCGTCACAATTCCAGCGCGGCGCCCCCTTAAGGTCGTCGCACCGCAACTTGGAGTCCGAGCCGCATGGCCCGTATGTCGATCGTCCTGTTCCTGTTTCTCATGCTGCTGATCGGCGGCGGCGTTGCCTTCCTGTCGAGCTGGGACATTCCCGCCCCGCGCGCCAAGGTGGAGAAGGTGATTCCGGCCGACCGGCTCGGGAAATAGCCGATGCGCGCCGGTTCCGCGCCGCGCTGCGGTCGCTTTGCCAGCCGCAGCCTGCTGCTTGCCGGTCTGGCCGCGCAGGCGGTTCTTGGAACCGGCTTCGATCTGCAGGCGCAGCCGGTCAGGCTGACCCCGCCAGGTGCGAGCCAATCCGGCGCGGAACAGCGTCCACAAGAAGCACCGCCCCAGGACAGAACCCCGCCCATCGGCCAGCCCGGTATAGGTCAGCCCGGCAGCGTGCAATCGCCCCCCCTCCAGCCTTCCACCGAACTGGCACCGCCCAATGGCAAGGCGCCCGAATTCGTGATCCAGCCGCTGTCGGCACCCGATTCCGCCACCGCTGGCCTGTTGGACGACACCAATGGTGGCCTCGGCGCCGACATGTGGAACGGCACCAGCCGAGCGCAAGCCGTGCTGGCGATCGGCGTATTGCCGGCGCCCGTGGCCGCCAGTGCCCTGCGCGACCTGCAGCGGCGCCTGCTGCTCACCACAGCCCAGGCTCCGGCCGGCAGCGGCGGCACCCCCAGCCTGCTGGGCGTTCGCGTCGAGCAGCTGTTCCGCCTGGGCCAGATCGCTGCCGCCGAACAGCTCGGCACACCGCAGCCACCCGACCTGAAGGACCCCATTTTCCGCCAGATGCCCTTCGAGGTCGCGCTGCTGAAAAACGAACTGCCGCGCGCCTGCGACCTGGCCGCTACCGCCCTGCGCGAGGATGCCTCGCCCTACTGGCAGAAGGCCGCCGTGCTGTGCCGCTACAGCGCCAAGGACATCGCCGGCGGCGACCTGGCGCTGAGCCTGTGGCGCGATGGCGGCGGCGGCGAGGATCCGGCCTTCAACGCGCTGGCCGCCGCCCTGCGCGGTGATGCGCGGGCGAAGGTGGAAACCCTGGGCGGCGCCAGCCCGCTACATTTCGCCATGCTGCGCGCGGCCGGCTGGCCATTGCCGAAAGACACGCTGGACGTCGCGCCACCATCGCTGCTGGTAGCACTGGCGGCCTATGACAAGGCCGATGCCGAACTGCGACTCAGCGCGACCGAGCGTGCTGTGCGTTATGGTGCGCTGCCGGCCGAATTGCTGGCCGAGGCCTATGCCGCGGCCGAGATTCCCGAAGCGCAGCGTGCAGCGCTGACGGCAGCCATCGCGAGCGGCAAGGATAAAAGCGTGCGCGCCGCAGCTTTCCTGTATCAATCCACCAAGGCGGCCAATGAGCCGAAGGCGCGCGCCGAACTGGTGCGCCGGGCCTACGAGCTGGCGATGGCGCGCGACCTGCTGCTGCCCACGGCCGCCGCCTACAAGCCGTTGCTGAACAACCTGGTGCCCAACGAGGCCAGCATCGGCGCCGCACCCGCCGTGATCCGCATGGCCCTGGCCGCCAACGAGCCCGGCACAGCGCGGCTGTGGCGCAACATCCTGCTGGCCCTGCCGCCGGAACGCGACAATGCCGGCGAGATTGCCGCCGAGGCCTGGCCGCTGCTGCTGATCGCCGGCGAGGATGGCGATTGGCGCGACAGCCGCTATGAGGCCTGGCTGGCCGCGCAGAAGGACCTGCCGATGGCGCAGCGCAATGCCCGTGCGGCACAGCTTCTGACGCTGGCCGAGGGCGCCGGCATCGTCGTGCCGACCGAACGCTGGGACAGCCTGCTCAATGCCGGCGCGGGTGCCGAGCGCAGGGCGCCGCCCGTGGCGGTGTGGCGCAACCTGCTGCGCGCCTCCGAAGCGAAAGCGAAGGGCGAAACCGTGGCATTGGCGCTGACGCTGCTCGGCCCCAATGGCAGCCTCGATGCCGATGGCCAGAGCCTGGCCACCGCGCTTGGCACGCTGCGCCATGTCGGGCTGGCGGCGGAGGCCCGGCAGATCGCGCTGGAAGCGGCGCTGCTGCGCGGCTTCTGATACCGGATGGCCAAATTATGAGGCAGGTGGCGGATCGCCATATCGACGCCTTCCTTGAAATGCTCAGTGCCGAACGCGGCCTGGCGAAGAACTCGCTCGCGGCCTACGAAGCCGACCTGAAGGATTTCGCCGGTTTCCTGACCGCGCGCAACGAAGGCCCCGAGCGCATCGGCATCGATGGCCTGCGGCTGTATGTGCAGGGCCTGGCCGATGCTGGGCTGAAACCGGCCACGGCGGCGCGGCGGCTCTCGGCCCTGCGGCAGTTCTTCCGCTTCCTGCTGCAGGACGGCATCCGCAGCGACGACCCCGCCGGCCTGCTGGATGCGCCGAAGCGCGCACGCCCGTTACCGAAACTGCTGAGCGAGGACGAGGTCGATCGCCTGCTGCAAGCCGCGCGCGCGCTGCGCGACGATCCGGCCGAGGCGGCAAGGCTAACCGCCCTGCTGGAAGTGCTCTATGCCTCGGGCCTGCGCGTGAGCGAGCTGGTGTCCCTGCGCTGGCCGCCCTTCGGCGACGATCCGCGTTTCCTGGTGATCCGCGGCAAGGGCGGCAAGGAGCGACTGGTGCCCCTGAGCGAGCCCGCGCGGCAGGCCATCGAGGATTACGCCGGCTGGCGCAGCGAATTCATCACCGGAAAAAGCTCACCCTGGCTGTTTCCCTCGCGCGGCGAAAGCGGGCATCTGACCCGGCAGCGCTTCGGCCAGCTGCTGAAGGACCTGGCGGTGGCGGCCGGTATCGATCCCGCGAAAGTGTCGCCCCATGTGCTGCGTCATGCCTTCGCCAGCCACCTGCTGGCCCATGGCGCCGACCTGCGCGCGGTGCAGAAGATGCTGGGCCATGCCGATATCAGCACGACGCAGATCTACACCCATGTTCTGGAAGCGCGGAAGCAGGCCCTGGTCCGCCAGCATCATCCGCTGGCGAAAGCCTGAATTGGCGCAATCGGGGTAATTTTCTTTCGCAAGACGTTCTCCCAACGTCAGCCTTGCCAAGGCCCTCCGCTCCAGTTAGCAGATGCAGCAAGACCAAATGGGAGAGTCAGCGCCATGAGCTTCAAGACCATCACCCCCGCCCCGGCCCGCCTGAACCGCTGCGAACTGGCCGTGCCCGGCAGCAATGTGAAGCTGTTCGAGAAGGCTGCGAAAAGCGCCGCCGACATGATTTTCCTCGATCTTGAAGATGCCGTGGCGCCCGACGACAAGCCGCAGGCGCGCAAGAACATCATCCAGGCCCTGCATGACGTCGACTGGGGCAACAAGACCATGTCCGTGCGCATCAACGGCCTCGACACCCATTACATGTACCGCGACGTGGTGGAGGTGGTGGAAGGTGCCGGCGACAAGCTGGACCTCGTGATGGTGCCCAAGGTGGGCACGGCGGCCGACATCTATGCCGTGGACATGCTGCTAACCCAGATCGAGACGGCCAAGGGCTTCAAGAAGCGCATCGGCATCGAGGCGATCATCGAAACCGCGCTCGGCATGCAAAACATCCACGAGATCGCCGCCGCTTCGCCGCGCCTGGAAAGCCTGCATTTCGGCGTGGCCGACTATGCCGCCTCGACGCGGGCCCGCACCACCTCGATCGGCGGCCCGAACCCCCTCTACGGCGTGCTGACCGACAAGGACGGCGATAAGCCGCGCGAATATTTCTGGGGTGATATGTGGCATTACGCCATCGCGCGCATGGTGGTGGCCGCCCGCGCCAACGGCCTGCGCCCCATCGACGGGCCGTTCGGCGATTTCTCGGACAACGAGGGCTATACCGCGCAGGCGAACCGCGCCGCCATCCTGGGCTGCGAGGGCAAATGGGCGATCCATCCTGCGCAGATTCCGCTGGCCAATGCGGTCTACACCCCGCCCGAAGAGGAAGTGAAGAAGGCGCGCCGCATCCTGGAGGCCATGAAGGACGCGCAGGCCAAGGGCCAGGGTGCCGTGGCACTGGACGGCAAGCTGATCGACATCGCCTCAATCCGCCAGGCCGAGGGCATCGTCAAGCAGGCCGAACTGATCGCGAAGGGCTGAGGCGTCAGCCCGCCGCGGCGGCGGAGGTATTTGGCCCAACCTTATCCTGCCCCTCCGGGGCATGGTGGAATTCCGGCACCAGGGATTTCAGCAGCGCCAGGACCGCCGCGTTGTCGCGGCTTGCAGCGGCGGCGGAAAGCCGGACCAGCATCTGTTCCAGCTCGGCGCGGTCGATCACGCGCGGCGCGGCCAGCAGCACGCCTTCTTCCGGCGTCTTCACCAGCGACTCGTCCTGATGCAGGACTTCCTCATAAAGCTTCTCGCCCGGCCGCAGGCCGGTGAATACGATCTTGATGTCCTTGTCGGGCTGCTTGCCGGCCAGGCGGATCATCTGCCGCGCCAGATCCTGGATGCGCACCGGTTCCCCCATGTCGAGCACAAATATCTTGCCTTCGGCATGCAGGGCCTCGCTCGGCATGGCGGCGGCCTGCAGGATCAGCTCGACTGCCTCGCGCGTGGTCATGAAAAAACGCGTCACATCCGGATGGGTCACGGTCAGCGGACCGCCCTCGCCGAGCTGACGCTGGAACAGCGGCACGACGGACCCTGAAGACCCGAGCACGTTGCCGAACCGCACGGTGACGAACCGCGTCCCACTGTTATCGCCGGGGGCACGGTCAAGATCCAGGCTCTGGCACACCATCTCGGCCACGCGTTTGGTCGCTCCCATCACGTTGGTGGGATTCACCGCCTTGTCGGTCGAGATCATCACCACGACAGCCACATGATGGCGACGGCAGGCATTAGCCACGATCTGGGTGCCGACGGCATTGGTCAGCACGCCCTCGCCGATATTGGCCTCCACCAGCGGCACGTGCTTGTAGGCGGCGGCATGCAGCACGATATCCGGACGATGTCGGGCGAGGGCCTGATCCACCGCCTCGGCATTGCGCACGTCGCCCAGATGGGCGATGCGCGGCACGGCCGGCATGCGCTGAGCCAGCTCCATGTCGATCTGATAGAGCGCGTGTTCACTCTGCTCGAACAGCACAACCAGAGCCGGCCCCAGTGCCGCCACCTGGCGCACCAGTTCGGACCCTATGGTGCCGCCGGCACCAGTGATCAGCACGCGGCGGCCACCGATCAGGTTTGCCACCGCCGCCCGGTCCAGCACGCGCTGCGGCCGGCCGAGCAGGTCTTCCACCGCGATCGGCTGCACATCCTGCGGGCCTTCGCCTTCCTTGCGGAATTCGGTCAGGCGCGGCAGGCGCGCCACGGTGATGGCCAGTTGCGCCGCCGTCTCCACCAGGTCGCGCATGGCCCGGCCGCTGAAGCGGTCGTCGGTGACGATGATCCGGCGCGGTCGATCCGTTTCGCGCAACTGCCGCACGATGGCAGGCAGATCAGCCAGGCTGCCAAGCACGCGCACGCCGCGCAGGTCGCGGCCATGCCGCCGCTCGGAATCGTCGACGATGCCAACGATACGATAAACAGCGTCACGCCGCTCCATCTCGCGGATGAAGGCATCGGCAGCCTGGCCCGAGCCAAGCAGAAGAACCGGCACACGGTTGTCGTCGCCACGCTTGAGCGCCCGCACCAGACTGCCTTCTTTCCAGGCCCGATAGAAAAGACGCGGTCCGGCCAGCAGGGCGACCAGGATGAAGAACTGCAGGACCAGCGCGCTGCGCGGGTATGATTCCAGCCGGGTGACGAAGAACAGCAGCGGCAAGAAGATCAGCAGCGACAGGATCGTGCCGCGCAGGATGGCAAGCATGTCGCGCATGGAGGCGAAATGCCAGATCCCCCGGTACAGTCCGGCATAACGAAACACCACGGCGGCCACGGCGGTGAAGACCAGCATGCCTTCCCAGGATTCCGCCGGCGACCACGGGATATCGGCCAGCCAGTAACGCAGCCCCAGCGCCAGCATGAAGGAAGCGGCCGCCATGACGATATCATGCAGCGCAACCACGAGGACGCGGCGGTTCATACCGCGGAATGTCAGCAGGTCAGCAAGCACGGGATTCACGCAAAAGGAGCATTCCGGATCATCCTACCTGCTCTGACGGCTCGGCGAAATGCCTGCACAGAGCAGCCGAGGCCAGCATGGCGAGACCAAGCGCCGCCAGTGCGACCGGCCAGGAATGCAGGCTGACGAGCGCCAAGCCGATCAGGATCGCGTTCAGGCCGGCAATACGCAGGGAAACGGCGGCGTGGCTGCCGAGCCTGCGGGCGCCCTGCTGGTAGAAGTGGCTGCGATGGGCCTGCCATATTTTTTCGCCGCGCAGCAGGCGGCGCAGCAGCGTGACGGTGGCATCCATCCAGTAATACATCGGCAGGATCAGCGCCGCCGCCCAGGCGCCCTGCAGGGCCAGCAGCACTAACAGTCCACCCAGGAGATAGCCGGCAGGCACGCTGCCGACATCGCCGAGGAAGACCTTCGCCCTGCCCCAGTTCCACGGCAGGAAACCCAGACCCGCCGCCGCCACGATCAGGGCCGCTGCGCCGACCAGGCCGGGATCGACGGCTGACAACGCAAGCCCGATGCCGACCGTCGCCATTTCCACACCGGTGATGCCGTTGATCCCGTCCATGAAGTTGAACAGGTTGGTGAACCACAGCCAGGCCAAGAATAGCACGATGCGTTCCAGCCATAGCGGCACAAACCCGGCTGTCACGCTGCGCTCCGCCGGCAACAGCGTGATCACCAGCCCGACAGCCAGGACCTGTATCCCGAACCGCAGACCAACCGGCAGTCCACCGCGGCGATCATCCAGCCAGGACACGATGGCAAGCACCGCCATACCGAGCAGCAGCAATGATCCATCTATATCGGGCGCAAGAGAGAACCAGGCCGCGAGTCCGAGCAGGATGCCGCCGCTGACCGCGATGCCGCCGCCGCGCGGCGTGATCTCGCTGTGGCTGGAGCGCTCGTTGGGAATATCCATGATGGCGCGGCGGTGCAACCAGGCTACCAGCGGCTTAAGCGTCAACGCCACGAACAGGCCTGTGGCAGCGGCAATGGCCAACACGATCATCCAGCGCTCGCTCACAGCCGCTCTCCCCGTGGCCGCAACAGGCGCTCGTAGGCGGCTAGGCTGGCATCAACAAAGCCTTCGACCGAGAATTCCCGCTCCGCCATCCTGCGTCCTTCGGTCGCCAGACGGCGTCGCAGCGCGGAATCCTCCAGCAGCCGGCGGATCGCCGCGGCCGTCGCCACCCCGTCTCGTACCGGCACCAGCAGGCCATTCACCTCGTGCCGCACCACTTCGCGGCAGCCGGGCACATCGGCAGTGACAATGGCGCGCCCCACCGCCGCCGCTTCGATCAGGCCCCGCGGCAGACCCTCGCGATAGGAAGGCAATACAATGATATGCGCCCGGGCCAGCATCGCCGGCATGTCCTCGGCATAGCCCCAGTGTTCGACGATGCCCGACGCGACCCATTGCTGCAACTGCGTCTCGCCGATATCGGTCGGATTGTCGGGATCGCGCCGGCCGACCAACACGAACCGCGCCCTTACATCTTCGCCGCGCAGCTTTTCGGCAGCCGCCACGAATTCGCGCACCCCCTTGTCGCCCAGCAGGCGGGCGGGAAACATCACCACCGGCGGGTGTTCGGGATCGATGGCCGGCTCGGGTTGTTCACTAAAAACCCGCATGTCTACACCGCAGCCGCGGATCATCGTCCAGCCATCCGGTGGTACCAGGCGCTCCTGCGTGAACATCGCCAGATCGTCGGGATTCTGGAAAATCGTCACAGCATTGGGATGGTGCAGGGCATAGCGATACAGGCGAAACAGCACGCGGTGCAGCAGGCCACGGTGGCCATCCGCGCGGATAAACAGATAGCCAAGGCCGGTGATGGCGTGCACAACCGCCGGCAGGCCGAGCAGCCGAGCGGCAAGTCCACCCCAGATCACCGGCTTGATCGACACCAGATGCAGCAGGGCGGGTCGCAGGCGCAGGAACAGCGCGGCCAGGACCAGCAGCAGGCGCAGCTCAGCCAGCGGATTCTGCCCGCCACGCCCCAGGGGAATGGGATGGAAATGCAGGCCGACTGCGGTTATCCGCGCCGCCACGGCAGCATCCGCCGGCCCTGCCACATGCACCTCCCAGCCGCGGTCGCGCATCGCCAGCCCGACCGGCAACCGGTGGGTGGTGAAGAACAGCGCTTCCTGAACGACAAAGAGCAGACGACGGGCCATCCCCGCGCTCTACCGGCTGGCGGGAGGCGGGTCAAGGCACCCTTGGGATTTCCGCGAAAAACCATCTTTCCGGCCCGGTTTATTGACAGGACGAAGCGGGGCAGGTACCCCCCTTGGGCATCCGCAATCGAAAGTTTCCCCGTGACTGCCCCAGCCCCCTCCCCTGCAGAAACCATCGTCGTGATTGGATTGGGCTATGTCGGCCTGCCGCTGGCCGTGACGCTCGCCAAGCATTTCGATGTGGTCGGCTTCGATATCGACCAGGGCCGGGTGGAGGAACTGCGCCGTGGTGAAGACCGCACCCGCGAGATCGAGTCCGATGCCCTGCGCGCCTCCAGCCTGCGTCTGAGCGCCGATCCGGCCGAATTGCCGGGCAAAACGATTTACATCGTGACCGTGCCGACCCCGGTGGATGACAAGAACGTGCCCGATCTGGGTCCGGTGCGCTCGGCCTCGCGCACGGTCGGCCGCGCCCTGCGCCAGACCCCGGCGCCGCAGGCCGTGGTGGTCTATGAAAGCACGGTCTATCCGGGCGTGACGGAAGACATCTGCGGTCCGATCCTAGAGCAGGAATCCGGCCTGGCCTGCGGCCGCGATTTCTTCCTCGGCTATTCGCCCGAACGCATCAATCCTGGCGACAAGATCCATACGGTGGACAAGATCGCCAAGGTGGTGGCCGGCCAAACGCCGGATATCGCGGCCCGCCTGGAACGAATTTACGGCAAGGTCACCAGCGGCGGCATCCATCTGGCTCCGACGATCAAGACGGCCGAAGCAGCCAAGGTGATCGAGAACGCCCAGCGCGACATCAACATCGCCTTCGTCAACGAAATTGCCATGATCTTCGGCAAGATGGGCATCTCGACCTACGATGTGCTGGAAGCGGCTGGCACCAAGTGGAATTTCCTCAAATTCCAACCCGGCCTGGTCGGCGGGCATTGCATCGGTGTCGATCCCTATTACCTGGCGCACCGCGCCGAAGAACTGGGCCATCATGCCCGCATCATCCTGTCGGGCCGTGCCATCAACGACGGCATGAGCGCCTATATCGGCGAAGCCGTATCGGCGCGCATCAGGCCGGGCAGCAACGTGCTGGTGCTGGGCCTGACTTTCAAGGAAGACGTGCCTGACCTGCGCAACTCCAAGGTGGCCGACCTGATCGGCAGCCTGAAGGGACTGGGTCACAAGGTAAGCGTGCACGATCCGCTGGCTGATCCTCATGAGGCGCAGCACGAATACGGCGTGATGCTCAGCCCCCGGCTGGACCAGCTCGCCGATTTCGATGCCGTGGTGGCGGCCGTGCCGCACCAGCATTACCGCGCCATCGATCAGGCCGGGCTGGCCCGGCTGGCGCGCGATGGCGGACTTGTTGCCGACCTGAAAGGCATCTGGCGCGGCCAGGCGATGCCCGCGGGCCGGCAATACTGGACCCTGTAAGCCGGTTTCGCCACCCGCCCACTGGACATCGCCGCCGCGCTGACCGAAATATCCTGTCTCAACAGGAGTCCGCAGATGTCTGAACAGGTCGATACCCGCATTCCGGTTTCCGTGATCACCGGCTTTCTCGGCGCCGGCAAAAGCACGCTGCTGAACCGGCTGCTGCGCCACCCGGATATGGGCGAAACGGCCGTGATCGTGAACGAGTTCGGCGAGATCGGCCTGGATCATGCGCTGATCGCATCGAGCCAGGAAGATACCGTCCTGCTCAGCTCGGGCTGCCTGTGCTGCACCGTACGCGGCGATCTGGTGAACACCATTCGCGACCTGATGCAGAAGCGCGATCGCGGCGAGCTGAAGCCGTTCAAGCGCGTGGTGATCGAAACCACCGGCCTGGCCGATCCCGCACCGGTACTGCATACCCTGATGAGCGATCCGGTGGTGGCCGAGCGCTGCCGGCTGGAAAGCGTGGTCACGTTGGTCGATGCCGTGAACGGCAACAGCACGCTGGACCACCACAAGGAGGCCATAAAGCAGGCCGCCGTGGCCGACCGGCTGGTGCTAACCAAGGTCGACCTCGCCGAGCCCAAGGCCGTACAGCATTTGCGCCACCGCCTGCAGCACCTCAACCCCGGCGCGCCGATCTTCACCGCCATCGGCGGCGACATCGCACCGAAACAGATTTTCAACGCCGGCCTGTACGACCCCGCCACCAAGAGCTTCGACGTGCAGAACTGGCTACGCGCTGAAGCATATGGCGAAGATCATCATCACCACGATCATGAGCATGATCACGGGCATCACGATCACGGGCATCATCACCATGACCATCATGACCACGAGCACGAGCACGAGCATTTCCGCAAACCGGATGGGTCGATCGACGTCAACCGGCATGACGCCACGATCCAGTCTTTCTGTCTGACCTTCGAGCAGCCCTTCGACTGGAACACGCTGGCTACCTGGCTCGACCTGCTGGCCGCCTATCGCGGCGACAATCTGTTGCGTGTGAAAGGCCTGGTGAACGTGCACGGCGTCGACCGGCCGGTGGTGATCCATGGCGTGCAGCACCTGTTTCACCCGCCGGCGACGATTCCGGCATGGCCCGATGCCGATCGCCGCAGCCGCATTGTCTTCATCACACGCGACCTGTCGCGTGAGGTGATCGAGCAGACCCTGAATGCCCTGCAGCAGGCCGCGCCGGATTCAGCCGCCCAAGCATGAACAGCCCGGCATGAATATTCCGGCATGACGGAAAGCACCGAACATCCGGCCGACCCCGAACTGGTAGCGCTGATCCGCAGCCTGCGCGGCACCGCGCGCACGCGGGTCTTCGCTGTTACGTATAATGGCCGCCGCCTGTGGGTGAAGACCGCAGGCCCGCCACGCCTGCGGTCTTCCGTGCTGATGCAGCGCATCATCGCCACCGTTTTTGGCCTGCCGATCCTGCTGCCCGCGCGCAACCAGACCGGCGCGCTTGGCCTAGCCGCGGAAGCGGCGGCGATCCGCGAACTGGCCCAGGCCGGCTTCCCGGTGCCCGCCGTGGTGGCCTGTTCGGGTCAATGGCTGGTGCTTAGCGATGCCGGCGAGGCACTGGAACCGCAGCTGAACGCAGCCCCGGATGCCACCGAGCGCTGGCGCCTGATCGCCGAGGCCGGCGCGCTGCTAAACCGCCTGCATGCCACCGGACACTGGCATGGCGGTGCGCAGATTCGCAATTTCAGTTATGCGAGCGGTCGGCCCGGCCTGCTGGATTTCGAGGATCACGACCTGCCCGGCATGACGCTGGCCGAGAAGCAGGCGCGCGACCTGCTGCTGTTCCTCTATTCGCTGGTGCGCTACGATCGCGGCAGTGTCGAACCGCAACTGCCGCGCATCGCCGCCACCACGCTGGCGGCAGCTTCACCGGACGTCAGGGATGCCATGCGCAAGCTGCGCCGACGCATGACCTGGTTGCTGGCGCTGGCGCGCTGGCTGGCACCCCATGCCGGCCGCGACGTGCGACAGGCCGTCGCCGCTGATGCCGCCATCGGCGCGGCTCTGGCGCAATCGGCAGACTGACCGATCACAACCGCTTTTCCATAAACAGGCTGAGCGGGTCGGGGGCATAATCGCCGAACGGCCCGATATCGCGATAACCGGCCTTGCGGTACAGACCAATGGCCTCGGGCTGGCGGATGCCGGTTTCGAGCCGGATACAGCCATGGCCAAGCTCGGCCGCCCGTGCTTCCAGGCTATCCAGTAGCCTGCGTCCCAATTTGAGACCGCGCGCGGCGGATGTCACATACATGCGCTTGATCTCAGCATAGTCGCCCTGATCCACAACGGCGCCATACCCGAGCAGGATGCCATCCGGTTGCCGCGCGACGAAAAAGCTCACCTCGGGTTTCTGCAGCATGCCGACATCCAGCAGGTGATTGCTCTCGGCCGGATAGAGCGTGGCATACCATTCATCGGCCGCGCGCAGCAGGGCAACGATGTCAGGCTGCCCCGGGTCTTCGATGGCAATGACAGTCATTTCAGAGTCCGGGCATCTCAGAATCCCGGTGGTGCCAGGCCAATGCTGCCCACGTTGATGCCGCGCCAGTTGTTCAGCGGCTGTTCGACCAGCGGCCGGATCGCCTCGCGCCCGGCCTCGTCCAGCCAGCCCAGATACTCCAGCAGGCCACCCAGCGCGGTCTGCGCCGCGCGCGCCGCGCCGTCGAGGACCTTCAGCGCGATCCCCAGGCCGGCCTCGTCGGAAGCTGCCGTATAGACGCCTTCGGCACCGGTCTTGGCGATGAATCTTCCGCCGCCGGCCTGCATCACTGCCGTGCAGAACCGCCCGGTGCCTGCCACGAAGAACGGCTCGGCCGCGACGGCCGCCGCCAGACGACGCGCCGCCTTCGCCCGTTCCGGCGCCAAGCCGGTTCCGGTGATGAACCGGGCGAAACCAAAGGCGAGGTTATGCAGCGGGATCGCCATGGTCGGCATCGAACAGCCATCGGTGCCGAAATACTCCGCCGCAATCTTCACCCCGCAGACATCCTCGATAGCAGCCGTGACGCGGCGCTGCACCGAATGCTCGGGTTTCACATAGCCACGGATATCCTCGCCCAGATGGGTGGCGACCGAAACCATGCCGGCATGCTTGCCCGAACAGTTGTTGTGCAGATTCGATGGCGACAGGCGGTCACGGGCCAGCTGACGCGCGGTCTCCTCATGGTAAGGCCAGTGCGCACCGCATTCGAGATCGTCGGGCTGGCGGCCGATGCGGGCCAGCCAGGCCGCCACGGTTTCGGTATGGCGCGCCTCGCCGCCATGGCTGGCGCAGGCCATGGCCAGCTCGGCCTGGCTCAAGGAAAAGGCATCGGCAGCGCCCGATTCGACCAGCGGCAGGGCCTGAAGGGCCTTGTTGGATGAACGCGGGAAGATCGCCTGCATCTCGTCGCCCCAGGCTGCCACCGTTTTGCCGTCAGCGTCGACCACGGCGGCGATTACCGGATGGCGGCTTTCCACTTGCGTGCCGCGCCTGACCTCGACGATAAAGGGCCGCGCGCCGGGGGCCGGCAGGGGACCAAAAGGGTTGCCCATGGCTGTACTCCTGAAAAATGCTTCCGGGCCGCTTATACACGCAACAAACGGGGCTGGCGATGCGCGGCTTTTTCGGAATCGGCGTCGAACGCCTCAGCAAACCGATGAATGCGGGCACCCTGTTCCGCACCGCCCATGCCTTCGGGGCCAGCTTCGTCTTCACTATCGGCGCCACCTATTCGGTGACGGCGGCGCGTTCGGATACCAGCAAGACGCCCGAGAACCTGCCCTGGTATGTCTATGACAGCGCCGACCAGCTCAGCCTGCCGCAGAACTGCAAGCTGGTCGGCATCGAGCTGCTGGACGAGGCCATCGAACTGCCGCGCTTCCGCCATCCGCTGCGCGCCGCCTATGTGCTGGGTCCCGAGATGGGCTCGCTGAGCCCCGAACTGGTGGCACGCTGCGACCATGTGATCAAGATTCCGACCAGCTTCTGCGTCAATGTCGGCGTGGCCGGCGCCATCGTGATGTACGACCGGCTGATCACCCTGGGCAAATTCGGGGAACGGCCGCTTTCGCCCCTGGCCAGGGGCACGACGGCCGGGAATCCCGGTGGGCGCCATCCCAAGCGCCCTGCCGGCGCCCGGGAATGAGGCCGCCGCAGGCCGGATTGGCCGGGCCCACGGCAATCTGCGGTTAAGCATCAGGGCAGTAAGCCCGATTTCTAATAGAATCAAGGACCTGCTCATTCCCTTTTAACCCTGCCACTGTCATAGTCATCGCGTAATTGGCTCGTAACAGAAGGCCAGAGGTGAAGGCAGGCAAACGGCTATGAACGTAAGCGCACCGACGGGCATCACCGAAGTCACCGGCGGCGTCGTCCTGTGTCAGGACGCGCATTCGCTGTCCGAACGCCGCGCGCGTGCCATGATCGGCCGGGTCTGCCGCGATTATCTCGACGAGAATATCCTGATTCCGATCGAGCTGCTGCATCACAGCGGCCATGGCAAGCTGCTCAACGGCGCCGAGAACCTGTGCGCTGCACTGGTGCAGAAAGCCGCCGTGGCCCAGGCCCAGGCGACCAATTCGCCGGTGCGCGACAAGGTGAAGAAGCTCTATGCGATCACTACGGCGGCAATCACCCAGGTTGAGGCCTTCGAGAAGCGCCTGCCCGCCACGCCGCTGACCCATCGCCTGCTGGCGCAGCTGATTCCCTCGGATCCGCTTTACGGCACGCGCATCGCGTATTGCGCGCTGGCCCACCACCTTGAGTTTTCCAAGAACTGGACCGAAAAGGCCGATCGCTGCCTTGCCCTGTTCGATACCGGCATTGATGCCGGCGCGGCCGGCATCCTCGACGAGGCCCTGGCCGAGATCCTGCAGGCCAAATCCGCGGTGCCGGAACTGCTCGGCAAATTCCGCGATGCCCGTCTGCGCATCATCCAGCTGATGTCGATCCTCGACAAACGCTATGCGATCGACGACGCCGCCTACGACACCGAATTCGCCCAACGTCTGTATGCCGCCGTTGCCAAGCACCCCATGCCGGCCCTGCGCGATGCGGTGATCCAGCTGCTCCGCCGCCTGCTGATCTCGTCGGTGCCGCTGCTGTCGGAAGAGCCGGCCGAGGAATTCCCCGCCACGCGCGAGGTTTATGCCCTGCTGACCAAGGACCGCGACTTCGCGCTGGAACTGGGTGCCGCCGACCTGTTCGAAAAACGCATGGTACGCCTGGTCACGGCAGAAAAACTCAACAAGCTGGTGCCCGGCTATTACTCGGCGCCGAAGCTGATGACGGCGCTCAAGCTGTTCGAGGAAGTGATCGGCGACGGCCCGAAGGAAATCCTGCTCAAGTATATTTCCTATCTCTATGAACATCGCGACCTGGAAAAGGAATTCGTCGACCCCGCCTACTCGACGGAGGAAAAGGTCGAGATCGCCAACGAGTTGCGCAAGGCAACCGTCAGCGCCGGCCTGTCTGACCATCGTCGCGAACAGTTCCTAGGCATCCTGGATCCGTTGATCCAGCGGCTGGCCAAGGGTGACCAGCGCCGCTCCACCCGCAACCAGTGCGGGCCGGAAGATCATGTGGTTCTGGAAGGCGCGCGCATACCGCTGAAGAACTGGAGCAATATCGGCCTGCTGTTCGGCCCGATCAGCGGCACCTTCCTGGAAGGCGAGTTGCTGAAACTGACGGTGAAGATCAAGAATCCCAAGCTGCAGATCACCTTCGATGCCGAGGGTGACGTCGTGCGTTATACCGACGAAGGCTTCGTCGCCATGAAATACCGCTGCCTGGATGCCCAGGCGGCAAAAAAAGTGGCCCTGTATTTCGATCCGCTAGCCGGTGCCAAGGCCTGAGGCCGGCAGAATCTAGAGCCACTTGCCCCTAAAGCGGCTTGCCCAGGTAATCCGCGACATCCTGCGGCAGGAAGCCTGCCTTGCGCACCGCTTCCTTCAGTTTGTCCTCGGCGACATCGAACCTTTTCATCCAATACTGGATGTCCTGTTCCGTGCTCACATTCACGCGGCTGTGCGCGGCCGTCAGCTTTTCGCGTGCCTTGTCGCCCGCCCGCGCGTCGCGATGGCCGCCCTGCGAGGGCGTCGCAGTGGTCGGCTGGCTCACGGCCACCGGATCACTGGCGGGAAAACTGTCTCGCAATCCCGCATCAAGGGCATCTTCACGACTGGATTTGCGTTCATTCATGACATCCTCCTGTCCGGTATCCTGCTGTTAACGCTGGCTTATAAACGCCAGACCAGTCGCCGAGGTTCCTTCCGGGGTTCCTTCGCGGGAAAAGAAACGCAGCGCCCGCATCCGCAACCCGGGGCGGCATTTGCCAAAGCGCATTGGTAACAATAGTCCCCTGGCAAATGGGCGTTTATCGCCCCTTCTCATTGGCCGGCGGGCGGGCTAGCCTGCAAAGCAATCACAATCAAAAAATGGGGAGAGCCATCATGCGTCGGACCTTCGCCGGGGTGGTTCTGGGTGTCCTGGGGCTGACGATTGCCTCCGGATGGATGGCAGCTTTGGCGCAGCAGCAGCCGGCAGGTGCGCTGGCCGCACCGCCGCGCAGCATCGCCGACATCGTCGCCATTCTGGATCAGGAAAAACCCGATCCCGCCCGTCGTGCAAAACTGATTGCGGCGGCCGAAGCCGCCGAGCCGCCCGGCCTGGACAACCGGCAGCGCAGCCGCTTTCTCTATGAACGTGCCCAAGCCGCCAATCAGATCGGCCGGGCCGAGGCCGCCCTGGCCGATCTGGGCCCGGCCATCGAACTCGGAATTTCCGTTGGCGCCGATGTCTATCGCATGCAGCAGCTTTATGCAGGCCTGCTGCGCATGACCGGCAGGTTGCAGGAATCGCTGGCTTATTACGTCCAGCTTGCCGAAACCGAGCGCAAGGGCCGGCTGAAAGGCCGTCTGTTCAATATTTATCGCAGCATCGTGCAGGGCGCGGTCACGGCTGGAAATTTCACCATGGCCAAACGCTATCTCGATGAAGCCGAATTCCAGTACCGCGAGATCGTCAACAATGCGCGCGGCCCGAACAATTATATGTTCTATTCCTCCTGGCAGACCGACATCGATCTCAGCAAGGCTTTGGTCGCCAGCTACCGAGGGCAGTATGCCGAGGCCGAGGCCGCCGTGGCCGCCGCCCTGCTGAACAACAAGGAAACCCAGCAACGTGCCAAGCATTGGCCCGATCCGCCGGCCGCCGGCACGGTCGAAAGCGGCGGGGACCTGATCCTCGCGAACCTGGGCGAGATGAAGCTGGCCCAGGGTCGCATGACCGAAGCGGAAGTCGATATCCGCCAGGCCCTACTCAACAACCTGCGTCGCGACGGGAAATACAGCTTCCGCACCGCCTCCTTCGCCAGCAACCTGTCGAATGTCCTGCTCGAACAGGGCCGGCTGGCGGAAGCGGAAAAAATGGCTCGCACCGCCGCCGAGATCTATCGCGAGATCGGCTATGACGAGAACGCGCTGGCGGCACTCACCACCCAGCGGGCAATCGCCAATACCCTGACCCTGCAACGGCGCTGGCCGGAAGTCGCCGAGTTGTATGAAAAAATGATGGCCGCCACGGCAGATTGGGGCGAAGGCCGCGCTCGCGCCATCCGTCGCAATCCTGCCCGCGTCCTTACGCTGGCCCGCACCGGCCGCGGCAGCGATGCCGTGGACGTCGCCGAGCAGACAGTGAAGCTCAAGGCCGAGCGGATGGGCGACAAGCATTTCGAGGTGGCAATGGATCGTGGCCTGCTCGGCATCGCGCTGGCCTCGGCCGGCCGCGACTCGGACGCGATGGCGGCCTTCCGCAATGCCGTGCCGATCCTGCTGTCGGCCTCGCGTCAGGCGGAAACCGAAGACGCGGGCCTGGCCACACGCGACTTCTTCGTGCAGACCATCATCGAGGATTACATCGTGCTGCTGGCGCGCGTGCAGGGTTCGCCGGCCGGCGCCGGCATCGATGCCGGCAGTGAAAGCTTCCGCCTGGCCGATGCCGCGCGCGGCCGTAACGTGCAACGCGCCCTGGCCGCTTCGGCGGCACGAGCATCCGTCCGTGATCCGAAGCTGGCCGAACTGGTCCGGCAGGAACAGGACCAGCAGAAGCAGATCGCAGCCCAGTTCGGCCTGCTGTCCAGCCTGCTGGCCCTGCCGCCGGAACAGCGCGACGACAAGGCGATCCTGGCCATGCGCAAGGATGTCGACACCCTGCGCGACAGCCGTGCCACGACACGCCAGCAGATCGAGAAGCAGTTCCCCGAATATGCCAACCTGATCGACCCGCGCCCCCCGGCCGTGGACGATATCCGCACCGTGCTGCGCAACGGCGAGGCGCTGGTATCGTTCTATCTGGCGCAGGAAAACAGCTTCGTCTGGGTGGTGCCCAAGCAGGGCGCCGTGGCCTTCGCCGCCGTGCCGCTGGGCGCCAAAGCCATCGAGGCCAAGGTGCAGAAACTGCGGCTGGCCCTGGAACCGCAGGCGGAGACGCTGGGCGACATCCCAGCCTTCGATCTGGTTCTGGCGCATGAATTATACGCCACGCTGCTGCAGCCGGTGGAAGCCGGCTGGAAGCCGGCGAAGAGCCTGTTCGTCGTCACCAACGGCGCGCTCGGCCTGCTGCCGCTGGCGCTGTTGCCGACCGCGCCGGCGCAGGTTGACCTCAAGGCCGCGCCGCTGTTTGGCGGCTATAAATCCGTGCCCTGGCTGGCGCGCAGCCATGCCGTGACGCAGTTGCCGTCCACAGCGGCGCTGAAAACCCTGCGCGGCCTGCCGGCCGGCGGCACCCAGCGCGAACCGCTGATCGGCTTCGGCGACCCCTTCTTCAATGCCGAACAGGCTGCCGAAGCCAGCACGGAAACGTCGCTGCGAATTGCTTCGGCCGATCCGGTGGCCGTGCGCGGCGCCAAACTGAAACGCCGCAACGCGCCGCAGACCACCGGTGTCGACAGCGCCGAACTCGGCCTGCTGCCGCGCCTGCCCGATACCGCCGACGAGTTGCGTTCGGTGGCGCTGGCCATGCAGAGCGATCCGGCAAAGGTCCTGTTCCTCGGCAAGCAGGCGAACGAGAAAACCGTGCGGCAGACCCCGCTGGACAAGTATCGCGTGGTGGCTTTCGCCACCCATGGCCTGGTGCCGGGCGATCTGAACGGCCTGACCCAGCCGGCCCTGGCGCTGACCGCGCCGCAGGTGGCCGATGTGGATGGCGATGGCCTGTTGACCATGGACGAGATCCTGGGCCTGAAACTGGATGCCGATTGGGTCGTGCTGTCAGCCTGCAATACCGGCTCGGGTGCCGGCGCCGGCGCGGAAGCCGCCTCGGGCCTGGGACGTGCCTTCTTCTATGCCGGCACACGCGCCCTGCTGCTGACCAACTGGTCGGTGCATTCGGCCTCGGCCCGCGACCTGGTGACGGACCTGTTCCGCCGCCAGTCGGTCGATGGGAAACTCAGCCGCGCCGAGGCCCTGCGCCAGGCGATGGTCGCGCTACTGGACGGCCCGGGCTACCAGGAAAACGGCCAGACGCTGTTCAGCTACGCCCATCCAATCTTCTGGGCGCCCTACAGCCTGATGGGCGATGGCGGCTGATGACTTGAGTTATTTCTCGGTCAGGGCGCGCGGCGCGGCGCCCGATGCGGGGTCGCGTTCCAGCCGCTCGATCCAGTACTGCGCCGCCCTGTCGTCGGGCAGGGAGCGCAGGATCGCCATGGCCGCCACCGCATCACCATCGGCCACCGCCTTGTGAGCGGCGGCATAAACCGTGAGGATCTGGTTCTGCCGCGCATCGGCACGGCCCTGGCGGGCCAGCGGTTCGAAAATCCGCACGGCGGCTGAACGACCCACCACCTGAACGCTGTCGATCGGCCGCGCCAGCACGGCATCGCCGGCTGCGTCCATGGTCGCCTCGCTGGCAAGGATCGCCGTACCATACTGCTTGTTGGCGCCTTCCAGCCGGGCCGCCAGGTTCACCGCATCGCCCATCGCCGTGTAATTGAACCGGCGCGGCGAGCCGATATTGCCGATCAGCGCGCGGCCGGTATTCAGCCCGATCCGCGTGTTCAGCACCCGGCCTTTTACGGCGAAGCGTTCGGGTTCACGCAGCAGCGCATCGCGCATATGCAGGGCGGCGCGCAGGGCATGGGCGGCATGCTTGGCATCGTCCAGCGGTGCGCCGAACACGGCCACGATGGCATCGCCGATATACTTATCCACGAAGCCGCCATGCTCTTCGATGATCGCCGTCATGGTCGAGAAATAGCCGTTCAGCGCCTGCACCAGTTCGGCCGGCGAGCAGCTTTCCGAGATGCCGGTGAAGCCGGCGATGTCGCTGAACAGGATGGTGACCTCGCGTTCCTCGCCGCCCAGGCTGGGCAGGCGGCCGCTGGCCACCATGCGCTCGACCATGGCGGCCGGCAGATAAAGCGAGAACAGTCGGGCGATCAGCCGCTTGTCGCGGTCGGCCACCATGAAACGGTAGGCAATCATGGTGCCCAGCACCAGCAGCAGGGCAACCGCAATATTAAGCCAGGGCATCGCCATGCCCTGGCGCAGCAGCACGGCTGCTGCGAACGGCAGCAGCAGGCCGCCGCCGAGCACCGCGACCAGGCCCGGCAGCAGCGGCAGATAAAAAACGGCCAGACCGCCGGCCAGCGCAACGGTCAACGCCGCAACGAAAATACCGGCCGCAGGCCATTCGCGCAGTTCGCCGCCATCCAGCAGATTGTTGACCGCGGCGGCATGGATGAACACGCCGGGCATGCTGTCGCGTGCAAACGGCGCGGGTTGCGGACGCGGCAGAATGCAGGGCGGCGGCGGATTGGCGCCATCGGGTGCGGTGATCAGGCGTTTGGACGTCAGGCGGCGGTCCTCGACATCCAGCACGGTGCCGAACAGCACGACGCGGCCGGCGAAATGCCGCCTGAAATACTCGGTATTGCCCGCCGCCGCGCAGGCCTGCAGATCGGCCAGCGAATAGCTGGGAATGTCGCCCGGGCCGGTGTTGAAACCGACCAGAATATTGCCCTTGGCATCAGCGGCGATACGGCGCGGGCCAAGCGCATATTGTCCCGCCTCGTCGCGACTGAGTGGCACACCGGCGCGACGTTGCGCCAGTTCGGCGGCAAGGCCCGTTTCGCGACCACCATCGGCGGTGGCAAAATCGAGGGGCACGCGGCGGATGATGCCGTCTGGGTCCTCGAACACATTCAGCGCGCGGATGTTGCCGGCCCCGCCCACGGCGACTTGCTGCGCCCGATGCGGCAGGATCGGCTGCTGGGAATGCTGCACCTTGCCCAGCACCAGCCGGTCGACGCGGACGGCATTGCGCATCGCGATCAGGAAGTCGCGTTCAAAGCCGCGCTGAAAGGAATCGAGTGAGGTGGAATAAACCACGTCGAAGCCGACCACGGCGGCCTCGACGGCCACTGCGTTCAGCACCGGCGCCAGCAGGGGCGGCCAGGCGGCCTGCGGCGTTTCGCTGAAGGGCGGTGTGCGATAGGTCGCCTCGTCGATGGCGATCACCACCGCATGGCTCCGCCCCGGCTCGGCCAGCGGGCCGAACAGCAGATGCCGAAGCGGATAGGCCAGGTCGAGCGAAGGCCCGCGCAGCCAGATACCGGCTGGGCTTGCCAGCAAAACCGCAGCGGCCAGCGCCGTCACCGCGATGACGGCCAGATCGCGCGGACGCGGCCGGGTCATGGCGGATCAGAAACGGACGAGACGCAACAGCAGCGGCCCGCCGCCAGCAGCAGCACCGGGATCGATGCGAAAGACGGTGGTTTTCCCGTTCAGGGCGGCACGGTAGATGCCGCCGGCATAGAGCGGCTGGCCGGCCTTGGCGAGGTCGAACAGCTTGGCGTTGGCCTTGTAGACCAGCACGGTCTCGGGCTGGTCGAGCCGTTCGATGGTCAACTCGCCCGGCTGCTCGACGGCGAAGACCGGCGCGGTATAGAGCAGCGTGACGCTGGGTTCGGGCACGTTGGCCGGTGTGCGACCGGTACCGGGGCCGCGACGGAACACCATGGCGCCGCTTTTGCCGGCCTGGCTGCTGCCCAGCGCCAGATTGGTGGCGCATTTGAGCTGTTCGGCCTGACGCTTGCCGCCGCTGACCGTGGAGGCCTCGGTGCCGATGGTGACGGTGCCGCCGATGATCGTCTCGCGCAGGCAGGTATTCATATAGCCCAGCACGAGGCGCGCACCCGCCGGCAGCTTGATGACGCGGCCCGGCTCGACGAAATCGAACACCTCGATGCCGGCCACAGGCACTGAGAGATCCTCGATCACGGCGGTGGCCTTCTGCTGCGCCAGAGCCGCACCCGCGGCCAACCAACCGCCCATGAGCACAATCAATCCGAGACGAAGTCCCATGGCATCCCCCTGCCCCACCTGCCGGCATTATACCGCTAACGGGGCGGGGGACGGCAATAAGGCCGTATGCCGGCAAAAAAGAAAACCCCGGCGGATCGCTCCGCCGGGGTTCCATCTTCGGTAGAGGTGCCTGCCTTACTGGGCGGCGTCCTCGTCCTTCTTCTTGCGCATGGCGGCACCCAGGATGTCGCCCAGCGAGGCACCCGAGTCGGTGGAGCCGTACTGCTCCATCGCCTTGCGGTCCTCTTCCATTTCCAGAGCCTTGACCGACAGCGTCAGCTTGCGGGCCTTGCCGTCGATGGTGACGATCTTGGCATCCAGCTTGTCGCCCACCGAGAAGCGGTCCGGACGCTGCTCGTCGCGGTCGCGGCTCAGTTCGGCCTTGCGGATATAGCCCTGCACGCCGTCGCCGACGGTGACGGTGATGCCGCGCGGGTCAACGGCCGCCACGGTGCAGGTGACCACGCCGCCCTTCTTCAGGTCGCCGAGCGACTGGAAGGGATCGTTGCCGAGCTGCTTGATGCCGAGCGAGATGCGCTCCTTCTCGACATCGATGTCGAGAACCTGCGCCTTCACCACCTGGCCCTTCTGGTACTCGGCGATGACCTGCTCGCCGGGCTTGTTCCAGTCAAGATCCGACAGGTGCACCATGCCGTCGACGCCGCCGTCGAGGCCGATGAACAGGCCGAATTCGGTGATGTTCTTGATCTCGCCTTCGATGGTCGAACCGACCGGGTGCTTCTCGGCGAAGGCATCCCACGGATTCGACATGCACTGCTTCAGGCCCAGGCTGATGCGGCGCTTGGCCGGATCGACCTCGAGCACCATCACTTCGACTTCCTGCGAGGTCGAGACGATCTTGCCCGGATGGACATTCTTCTTGGTCCAGCTCATCTCGGAGACGTGCACCAGACCCTCGACGCCCGGCTCCAGTTCCACGAAGGCGCCGTAGTCGGTGATGTTGGTGACGCGGCCCATGAAGCGCGCGGTGACCGGGTATTTGGACTTCACGCCCTCCCACGGATCGGCCTCGAGCTGCTTCATGCCCAGGCTGATGCGCTGGGTTTCCGGATTCACGCGGATCACCTGGACCTTGACGGTCTGGCCGATCGACAGGACTTCCGACGGATGGTTCACACGGCGCCAGGCGATATCGGTGACGTGCAGCAGGCCGTCGACGCCGCCCAGGTCAACGAACGCACCATAATCGGTGATGTTCTTGACCACGCCGTCGAGGATCTGGCCTTCCTTGAGGTTGGAGACCAGTTCGCTGCGGGCTTCGGCGCGGCTTTCTTCCAGCACGGCGCGGCGCGACACGACGATGTTGCCGCGGCGGCGATCCATCTTGAGGATCTGGAACGGGGTGGGCTGGCCCATGAGCGGACCGATGTCGCGCACCGGACGCACATCGACCTGGCTGCCCGGCAGGAAGGCGACGGCGCCCGACAGGTCGACGGTGAAACCGCCCTTGACCTTGCCGAAGATCACGCCTTCGACGCGCTGGTTGGCGTTGAAGCTCTGCTCCAGCTTCTCCCAGGCTTCCTCACGGC
>JBKBJT010000042.1:0-28292 GCA_046294345.1 Ferrovibrio sp. | reverse complement strand
CTTTCCGCGCGGTTGAACGCGGCCCGTATCGAAGGTTGTCGTTGATGTTTGTCGAAGCCCTGCTCTCCGGTGTCACGCTGGGCGGCATGTATGCGCTGATCGCCATGGGGCTCACGCTCCAGTATGGCGTGGCGCGGATCATGAATCTGTCCTACGGCGAATTGCTGATCGCCGCGGCCTTTGCCGCCTTCTGGTTTTTCACCGCAGCCGGCCTGCCGCCGCTGGTCGGCATGCTCGTCATCGTGCCGGCGGCCACGCTCATCACGTATGCCATCTATCGCGTCCTGCTGGTGCCGCTGGTGCGCCGCGCCAAGACGCGCGACGCGCTCGAGGTAGACAGCATCCTGGCCACCTTCGGGCTGTTGTTCGTGGTGCAGGGCGTGATGCTCGTGCTGTTCGGCGGCGCCTATTACAGCTATTCCTTCCTCGCCGTGCCGGTGCAGGTTTTCGGCGCGACGATTGCGGCCAACCGCCTGCTGGCCCTGGGCTTCGCCGCGGTGATCGGGCTGGCGCTTTATTGGGGCCTGACCCGTACCCGCGCCGGCACCGCCGTGCGCGCCGTGGCGGTCGATCCCGTCTCGGCCCAGCTCGTCGCCATCGACGTGCGCGCCACCGCCGCGATTGCCTTTGCGCTGGGCGGCGCCCTGATCGCCGCCAGTGGCGTGCTGACCTCGATGTTCCTCACCTTCAACGCCAATATCGGCGTGGTCTTCACCATGAAGGCGCTGATCGTCGTGATCATGGGCGGCGTGGGCAACATGCTGGGCGCGCTGGTCGCCGGACTCATTCTGGGCCTGACCGAAACCTTCGTGGCCACCTGGATCGATCCCGGTCTTACGCTGGCGGCCACCTACACGATCTTCCTGCTGATCCTGCTGGTGCGGCCGCAGGGCCTGTTCGGCGGAGCCGGCCGATGAACCGCCATATCCTGCTGGGTGTGCCGTTCGCCCTGATCGCGGTTGCCGTGCTGGCCATGGTGCCGTTTTTTGCCGATGGTTACGGCCTGTCGCTGGCGATCAGTATCCTGAACTACACCGTCTTGGCTACGGCCTGGGCGCTGTTCTCGGGCCCCACGCGCTATGTCTCGCTGGCCACCGTCGCCTTCTTCGGCATCGGCGCCTATACGGTCGCGGTATTCGGCGAGGTGCTGGCCTGGCCTCTGGTGCTGCTGATCGCGCTGGCCATCGGCCTGGTCGTCGCGCTGGTGATCGGCCTGTCCACCCTGCGCCTTTCAGGCGTCTATTTCGTCATCTTCACTTTCGGGCTGGCCGAACTGATCCGCCAGCTCGTCACCTGGTACGAAGTCAACATCACCCGCACGCTCGGGCGATATGTCTTCATCGACATTACCACCGAGCAGATCTACTGGCAGCTTCTCGGCCTGGCCGTGCTGGTCTTCGTCTGCGGCATCCTGATCCGGCGCTCGCGGCTGGGGCTGGCCCTGCAGGTGATCGGCGACGACGAGACCGTGGCGCGCCATGTCGGCATCAACACCACCACGGCCAAGGTGGCGCTGTTTGCCCTCAGCGCGGTGTTCATGACGCTCTCGGGCGCCGTCATGGCGCCGCGCTGGACCTATATCGACCCGGCCATCGCCTTCAATCCGGTCACCTCCTTCCAGGTGCTGATCATGGCCCTGCTGGGTGGCGTGCATCGTCTCTATGGCCCGGTGCTGGGCGTGGTGCCGCTGGCGCTGCTGTTCGAATACCTGCTGGCCAACTTCCCGAACCACTTCAGCATCCTGATCGGCCTGGCCTTCATGCTGATCGTCTATGCCATCCCGCGCGGCATCGTCGGCCTGCTGGAACAGGGGCGCGGCGCGATACGCGGTCTGGGCCGGGAGAAGCTGCCATGAGCGCACCCGCCTTGCTGCAGGTCTCCGGCCTGACCCGCCGTTTCGGCGGCCTCGTGGCCGTCGATGGCGTGGAATTCACGGTCAACGATGGCGAGATCCTCGGCCTGCTTGGGCCGAACGGCTCGGGCAAGACCACTGTGCTGAACATGATCTCCGGCGCGCTTGCACCCAATGCCGGCACGATCGCGCTGCGCGGGGCCGCGATCCATGGCCTGGCGCCGCACCGGATCGCCCGCCGTGGCGTGGCCCGCACCTTCCAGCTCGTCCGTGTGCTCGCCTCCCTGTCGTGCCGCGAGAATGTGCTGGCCGGCCTCGCGTTCGGCACCCGGCATCTGTGGGGGAGCGCCGCCGCACGCGAGGCCGAGGATATCCTGGCCCGCGTCGGCCTTGCCGGTCGCGCCGATACGATGACGACCGAACTCACCTATATCGACCAGAAGCGGCTGGAACTGGCGCGTGCGCTGGCGCTCAGGCCGCAACTGCTGCTGCTCGATGAATGGCTGGCCGGCCTCAACCCCACCGAGTTGCTGCAGGGCATCGACCTGATCCGCTCGCTGCGTTCCGAAGGCATCGCCATCCTGATGGTCGAGCATGTGATGGATGCCATCCGTTCGCTCTGCGACCGCTGCGTGGTGATGAATGCCGGCCGCAGGATCGCCGACGGCACGCCCTCTGCCGTACTGGCCGATCCCGAAGTCGTGCGTGCCTATCTGGGAGATGCCGATGCTTGAGATCGCCAGCCTCTCGGTGTCCTACGGCAAGCACCGCGCCCTCGACAATGTCGGCCTCAGCGTCGGTGCGCGCGAGATCGTCGTGATTCTGGGCGCCAATGGCAGCGGCAAGACCTCGCTGCTGCGCGCCATCGGCGGCCTGCAGCCCACGGCGGCCGACACCCGCATCACGCTGGCCGGGCAGGATCTGCGCCGGCTGGGCGCGCACCAGATCGTCGAGGCTGGTCTGGCCCTGGTGCCGGAAGGGCGCGGCATCTTCGGCGAGCTGACCGTGCGCGAGAATCTGCAGCTTGGTGCCTTTGCAAAACGGGCGCGGGCCAAAGAAACCGAAAATCTCCAGCGCGTGCTGACGCTGTTCCCGCGACTGGCCGAACGCATGAACCAGGCCGCCCGCACCATGAGCGGCGGCGAGCAGCAGATGGTGGCCATCGGCCGTGCCCTGATGTCGGCGCCCGACATCCTGTTGCTGGACGAACCCTCGCTGGGCCTGTCGCCGCTGATGTGCGGCGAACTGTTCGGCGCACTGGAACGCGTGCGCGAAGCCGGCATCGGTGTGCTGCTGGTCGAGCAGAATGCCAAACGCAGCCTCGCCATCGCCGACCGCGGCTACCTGATCGAAAACGGCCGCATCGTGGGGCAGGGCAGTGCCGCGGCCCTGCGCGACGACCCGGCGGTGCAGCGCGCCTATCTGGGCGTCGCCACCGACACACATACTCAAGTCCAAGGGAGAGCAAGCATGTTCACCATCGATCTGCTGATTGACGGCAAGGATGTCGCCGCTGTCGGTGGCCGTACCTTCGAGCGCCACAACCCGTTGAGCGGCGCCGTGGCCAGCCGCGCCGCCGCCGCCGATGTGGCCGATGCCATCAAGGCCGCCGATGCGGCGGCGAAGGCGTTCCCGGCCTGGTCGGCGCTGGGGCCCAATGCGCGCCGCGCCCATCTGCTGAAGGCCGCCGATGCGCTGGCGGCGCGGGCCAAGGATTTCATCGCCCGCATGGCCGAGGAAACCGGCGCGACAGCGGCCTGGGCCGGCTTCAACGTGCATCTGGCCTCCGGCATGCTGCGCGAGGCGGCGGCGATGACCACCCAGATCGGCGGCGAGGTGATTCCCTCTGACAAACCGGGCTGCGTCGCCATGGCGGTGCGCCAGCCGGTGGGCGTCATCCTCGGCATCGCGCCGTGGAACGCGCCGGTCATTCTGGGTACCCGCGCGCTGGCCATGCCGCTGGCCTGCGGCAACACCGTGGTGCTGAAGGCGTCTGAAATCTGCCCCGGCACCCATCGCCTGATCGCCGAGGCCTTGGCCGATGCCGGCCTGCCGCCCGGCGTGGTGAATGTGGTGACCAACGCGCCGGCCGATGCGGCGAAAGTGGTCGAGGCGCTGATCGCCCATCCGGCGGTGCGGCGTATCAACTTCACGGGTTCCACCAAGGTGGGCCGCATCATCGCCGAGACGGCGGCGCGGCATCTCAAACCGGTGCTGCTGGAACTGGGCGGCAAGGCGCCGTTCGTGGTGCTGGAGGATGCCGACCTGGACGAGGCCGTGAAGGCCGCCGCCTTCGGCGCCTTCATGAACCAGGGCCAGATATGCATGTCCACCGAACGCATCGTCGTCGACCAGAAGGTGGGCGATGCCTTCGTGGCCAAATTCGCCGCCAAGGCGCAGACGCTGGTGGCCGGCGATCCGCGCCAGGGCAACACGCCGCTGGGCGCGGTGGTCAGCTGCGAGGCGGCCGAGAAGGTGGTGCATCTGATCGACGATGCCGTGGCCAAGGGCGCCAAGCTGGTGGCCGGCGGCAAGGCCGATGGCGCCATCATGTCGGCCAGCGTGCTGGATCACGTCACGCCCGAGATGAAGATCTATCACGAGGAATCCTTCGGCCCGGTCGCCTGCGTGGTACGGGCGCGCGACGAGGAGGATGCCATCCGCATCGCCAACGACACCGAATATGGCCTGGCGGCCGCCGTGTTCAGCCGCGACATCGCGCGCGCCATGGGCGTGGCGCGCCGCATCGAAAGCGGCATCTGCCATATCAACGGCCCCACCGTGCATGACGAGGCGCAGATGCCTTTCGGCGGCACCAAGGCCTCGGGTTACGGCCGCTTCGGCGGCAAGGCCGGCATCGAGGAATTCACCGAGCTGCGCTGGATCACCATCGAGACCCAGCCCGGCCATTATCCGATCTGAGCGGGGCGCGTCATGGCATTGCTGGACGGCAAGGTCTGCATCGTCACCGGCGCGGCCGGCAGTTTGGGGCTGGCCAGCGCCGCCGCTTTCCTGCGCGAGGGCGCCAGTGTCATGCTGGTGGACCTGAAGCAGGACCGGCTGGAGGCGGCGCGGCGCGAACTGGATGCACCGGCCGATCGCGTGGCGGTGTTCGCCGCCAACGTGGCCGATGCAGCCGCCACACGCGGCTATATCGACGCCACCATGGCGCAATGGGGCCGCATCGACGTGCTGTTCTCCAATGCCGGGATCAGCGGCGTGATCAGCCCGATCACCGAGTATCCGGAAGACGTGTTCGACGCGGTGATGGCCGTGAACGTACGGGCTTCGTTTCTGGCCTGCAAATATGGCCTGCCGAAAATGGCGGGCGGCGGCAGCATCATCATCACCTCCAGTGTGGTGGGCGTTACCAGCGATCCCGGCATCTGCGCCTATGCCACCTCCAAGCATGCCGTGATCGGCCTGATGCGCACGGCGGCGAAGGAAGCCGCGCCGCGCGGCATCCGCGTCAACGTGATCGCGCCCGGACCGATCGACAACGGTTTCCAGAAGGAGATCGAAACGGGGCTTTCGGCCGCCATCGGCCGTGATGCCACCAAGCTGCTCGATTCCATCATCCCGCTCGGCCGCCATGCCTTGCCTGAGGAAGTCGCGCGTTCGGTGCTGTTCCTGGCCAGCGACCAGAGCAGCTTCTCCACCGGGAGCGTCTTCATGGCCGATGGCGGCATGCATATCTGACCGGCAAAAAAGCGATAGGAGGATTCCCATGCCCGAACGCGCCACGAATGAATTCTGGAAAGACCTCAAGCCGATCCAGAAGGTGTTTCAGCCCGATGCGCTGCCCGAGGCCTATATCGCCGACGCGCCGACCGACGACGAGACATACTACGTGCCCTTCACCGACACGGTGTCGTCGCGCCCGTTATGGATCTCGCCGTCGCAGAACAAGTGGTGCGACATCCTGATGGCGAAAAGCGCCGGCCTGGTCAACCGGCATTACCATCCCCACGAGGTTTTCGCCTACACCATCTCGGGCAAATGGGGCTATCTGGAACATGACTGGACGGCCACCGCCGGCGATTTTGTCTACGAGACGCCGGGCGAGGGCCATACCCTGGTGGCTTTCGAGCACAAGGACCCAATGAAGGTGTTCTTCATCGTCACCGGGCCGCTGATCTGGCTGGACGAAGCCGGCGAGCCGAACGGCTATTTCGACGTGCACCAGTATATCGCCATGTGCAAGGCGCATTACGACAAGGTCGGCATCGGCGTCGCCTATATCGACAGCCTGTATCGCTGAAACTGAAACTTCAGGGCTGGCGCACGTAAGAACCGGGCGCCGGTTCCAGCGGTTTATAGCCGGCGTCCGCATTGCCCATGGTTGGCGGCGCAACGCGGGTGCTGCTGTGCCGCGCCAGCCAGTCGAACCAGGCCGGCCACCACGACCCGGATTGCGCCGGCGTATCGGCCAGCCAGCGGTCGGGATCGATATACGGCGCGTGCTCGGGATGATGGGCCAGCCGGTAATGCCGGTTGTTCCTGCCCGGCTCGCTGACGATGCCGGCATTATGGCCGCCCGAGGTGAGCAGGAAGGTCACGTCGGTATCGGCCAGGCGCACGATCTTGAACACCGAATGCCAGGGCGCCACATGGTCGAATTCGGTGCCCACGGCGAAAGCCGGCACGCGGATATCGGTCAGCGCCACAGGCCGGCCATCCACCCGCAGCCTGCCTTCGGCGAAGTCGTTGTTCAGGAACATCTGGCGCAGATATTCGCTGTGCATGCGATAGGGCATGCGGGTCTGGTCGGCATTCCACGCCATCAGGTCGATCATGCCGCGCCGTTCGCCGGCGATATAGTCCTGCATCATCTGCGACCAGATCAGGTCGTTGGAGCGCAGCAGCTGGAAGGCGCCGGCCATCTGCTTGGTATCCAGATAACCCTGCTGCCACATCATGTCTTCCAGGAAGGTCACCTGGTTCTCGTCGATGAACAGGGTCAGTTCGCCGGCTTCCGAGAAATCGGTCTGCGCCGCCAGCAGGGTCAGGCTGGCCAGGCGCTCGTCGCCGTCGCGCGCCATGGCGGCGGCGGCCACCGACAGCAACGTGCCGCCCAGGCAATAGCCCACGCCGTGGATCTTCTGCTTCGGGCAGATCGCCGACACGGCATCCAGCGCCGCCATCACGCCCAGCTTGCGGTAGTCGTCGAAGCCCAACTCGCGGTCGTCGTAGTCCGGGTTCTTCCACGAGATCATGAACACGGTATGGCCACGCTCGACCAGATGGCGCACCAGCGAGTTCCGCGCCGAGAGATCGAGGATGTAGTATTTCATGATCCAGGCCGGCACCAGCAGCACCGGCTCGGCATGTACCGTGTCGGTGGCCGGCGCATACTGGATCACTTCTATGAGGCGGTTGCGGAACACCACCTGGCCCGGCGTGACGGCCACGGTTTCGCCCACGCGGTAGGCTTCAGCGCCCACGGGCGGTTTGCCGGCCAGGTTGCGCTGCACGTCCTCGATGAAATTGCCGAAGCCGCGCATCAGGTTCATGCCGCCTTCGTTGATCGTGCGCTGCAGGGCCACCGGATTGGTCAGCAGGTTGTTGCTGGGCGAGAAGATGTCGAAAATCTGCCGCGTGGCGAATTCCACCACCTGCTCGTGATGCTTCGACACGCCGCGCACGCCTGTGGTGGCGTTGTGCAGCCATTGCTGGCCCAGCAGGAAGGACTGGTAGATGAAATTGAACGGCGGCTTCTGCCAGGCCGGATCAATGAAGCGGCGATCCTGCGGCAGCGGCTTGATGCAGGTGGCGCTCTGGTCCTGGCCCGTGCCGCTGTTGGCGTAAAGGGCGAAGCGCAGCATCTTGCGCAAAGCCTTGTGGCCCAGTTCGGCCTGCTTGCCCGGCGACAGCGCCAGATGCATCGCCCAGTCCAGATAGGCCGCTGGCAGGGCCAGCGGCGAGATGCCCAGCGACAGCTTGGCCAGCGTGGCATTCACCAGCCGGTCGAGCGGCAGCGCGGCACCATCCTCGGCCTCGGGCGGGCAGGGTGGCGCCGTCGGAACCGATGGCGAGGCTGTCGTCTGTACGGGGAGCTTGGCGTGCATGTGCGGGCCTGGGGTTGGAAGGCTTGTTATGCCGCAACTCTACCAGCCGTTTGTGGTAGGAATTTGATTATGCTCAATAAATCGCGACTTTCTCTTCCAGCGCATACATTATGCTGCGATGCGAAATCGCGCTGCAAAATCAATTATTTAGATTGACTCTTGGCTTGTGCTGTCGCCATCGTTCGATTGTTGGACAATTGGGCAAGCGCATCTGTGACCTTCACCAAACTGGATATTCTGCCGGCCTATAAGCTGGTTTCGCGCCGGATCGAGCAGCATATCCTCGAAGGCCGCCTGCAGCCCGGTGATCGCTTGCCCAGCGAGCCGCAGCTCGCTGCCCAGTTCGGCGTGAACCGTGCCACAGTGCGCGAAGGCATCCGCCAGCTGGAACAGGAAGGTTTTCTCCAGCGCGCCGCCGGGCGCCGGCTGTTCGTCTCGCTGCCCGGCTATAACGATCTGGCGCCGCGGGCTTCCCGCGCACTGGCGATCCAGAAGGTCAGTTTTCGCGAATTATGGGATGTCGCCATCCTACTCGAGCCGCCGGCCGCGCGGCGGGCAGCCGAAGTGGCGACCGAGGCCGATATCGCAGCCCTGGAAGAGAATGTCGTCGCCACCGAGGCGGCGGTCGATGCCGGACGGCCCTTCACCCAGCTCGATACCGAATTCCATGCCATGGTCGCCCGCATCTCGGGCAACCGCGTGCTGGAGCTTTCGCGCGAAGCGGTCGGCCTGCTGTTTTATCCCGCGCTGGAAGCCCTGCTGCCGTATCTGCCGCAGGCTGGCCGGCGCAACGTGATCGGCCATCGCAAGGTGCTGGAGGCAATTCGCCGCCGCGATGCCGACGACGCGGAATTGTGGATGCGTAAGCAGATGATCGATTTCCGCCGTGGCTATGAACTGGCCGGGCTGGATATGGATGCGCCGGTGGCCTGGCAGCATGGTCCGCAGACGGAGGCGCCCGACCCGTAGGAATCCGTCACCACATAGTCCTTGCGTCAGAACCATAAAAATCCACTCAGGAGGAAACGAGCATGATCAAGGGTAAGTACAGATACACAATGGCGGCCGGCGCTCTGCTGGCGGCCGGCTTGGTGGCGGCCGCATCCGCCCAGGCGCAGCAGACCTTCAAGGTCGGCATTGTCACCTTCCTCTCCGGACCGGCGGCGGAAAGTTTCGGCGTGCCGGCCTGGAATGGCGGCAAGGTGGTGATCGATGCCCTGAACCGGGGGGAGGGGCCGGCGCCCTATAACAAGGTCGGTTTCGGCGGCCTCAAGATCGAGCCGGTGGTGATCGACGAAAACGGCGGTGCCACCAAACAGGTGCAGGAACTGCGCAACCTGTATCAGCGCGACAACGTCGACTTCGTGATCGGCTATGTCGGTTCGGGCGACTGCCTGGCCGTCGCGCCGGCGGCCGAGGAACTCAAGCGCCTGCTGGTGCTCTACGATTGCGGCACGCCGCGCATCTTCGAGGAAGCCAAGTATGATTACGTCTTCCGCACGGCCGCCCATGGCACGATGGATAACGTCGCCCTGGCGCGCTACCTGAAGAACAGCAACGTTAAGGTCGACAATTTCAGCCTGATCAACCAGGACTATGCCTGGGGCCATGATTCCAAGGCCGATTTCATCGGCGCCATGGCCAACATGTATCCCAATGCCAAGGTGGAAGCCGACCTGCTGCCGAAATTCGGCGCCGGCCAGTATGGCACGGAAATCTCCGCCCTGATGCGCACCAATTCCAGCGTGGTGCATTCCTCGCTGTGGGGTGGCGATCTGCAGGCCCTGATCCTGCAGGGCGCGCCGCGCGGCCTGTTCAAGAAAAGCGTCGTCGCCCTGTCGGCGGCCGACCATGTGATCCCGCCGCTGGGCGACAAGATGCCCGAAGGCGCGATTATCGGTGCGCGCGGCGCCTATGGTCTGATGGCGCCGAAATCGGCGATCAACGACTGGTTCTGGAAAATCTACCAGGATGCCTACAAGACCTATCCGGTGCAGGCGCCCTACCGCATGGTGCAGTCGATCCTCGGTGTGAAGAACGCCATCGAGAAGGCGATGGAGAAGAATGGCGGCAAGAAGCCGAGCAACGAGGAAATCGCCGCTGCCCTGCGCGGCAGCGAGTGGGACTCGCCCGGCGGCAGGATCCGCATGGTGAACGGCAACGGCCACCAGGCAATCCAGGATATCGCCATTGGCAAGACCAAGTGGGATGCCGCGTCCAAGTCGATGCAGCTGGTGGACATCCAGCGCTTCCCGGCCGAATGCGTCAATCCGCCGCCGAACATGAAGAGCCAGGACTGGCTGAAGGCCGGCATGCCCGGCGCCAAGTGTAACTGAGCCTGTTGCGGTTCGCGAAACCGGCCGGCGGTATTCCCGCCGGCCGGATGCGCAAGTCCAAGCCCGGGGCGGATTTTAATGGACCTTCTGCTGACCATCCTGATCGACAGCGCGATCTATGCCTCATGGCTGTTCATCGTCGCGCTGGGCCTGACGCTGATCTTCGGCGTGCTCAAGATTCTCAACATCGCCCATGGCAGTTTCTACGCCATCGGCGCCTATGCCGCGGCCACCATCGTCAGCCTGTTCGCGGCGCAGGAATTCGCGCCGGCCTTCTCGCTGGTCGCCCTGCTGCTGGCGGCCGTGGCAGTTGCGGTGATCGTCGGGCCGCTGCTTGAGCGGCTGTTGCTGCGTCGCTTCTATGGCCGCGACGAGGTGCTGCTGGTGCTGGTCACCTATGCCTTGTTCCTGATCCTCGAGGATGTCGCCAAGCTGATCTGGGGCGTCAATCCGTATTTCGTCACTGAGCCCTATGGCTTATTCGGCGATGTCAGCCTGGGCAGTCTGTTCTACGTTGGCTACGATCTGGCGCTGGTCGTCGTGGCGCTGATCTGCGGCTTTGGCGTGTGGTTCGGCCTCAATCGCACCGTGCTGGGCAAGATCGTGCTGGCCGTGATCCATAACGACGAGATCGCCGCCAGCATGGGCATCAACATCGGCAAGGTCTACCTTGGCGCCTTCACCTTCGGCCTGTTCCTGGCCGCTCTGGGTGGCGCCTTCACCTCGCCGATGATCTCGGTGCAGCCGGGCATCAGCGTCGGCGTCATCATCGTCAGTTTCGCCGTGGTGATCATCGGTGGCCTGGGCAGCATCGGCGGTGCCGCCATCGGCGCGATGATCGTCGGGCTGGCCCGCTCGGCCGCCGTGCATCTGTGGCCCGAGGCCGAGCTGTTCAGCATCTACGTCGTGATGGCCGCCGTGCTGATCTTCCGCCCCGAAGGCCTGTTCCAACGCGCCGTTGCCCGCAGGATCTGATCCATGAACCCGATGTTGCGTACCGCTCTGCTTTATGCCGCCGTCCTGGTTGCTCTGCTGCTCGCCGGTCTGGCGCTGCCGAAATGGCTGCTCTTCCTGCTCACCATGGCCGCGGCCCATGGCGTGGTCGGGCTGGGGCTGATCGTGATGATGCGCGGCGGCGTGGTGTCGTTCGGCCAGGGCCTGGTCTTTGCCATCGGCGGCTACAGCGCCGGTCTGGCCGCCACCCGCTATGGCATCACCGATGCCCTTGTGCTGGTGCTGCTCGGCGGCCTGGCCTCGGCGCTGATTGGCGCCGTGGTCGGCCCGCTGCTGGCGCGCTATCGCGGCATCTTCTTCGCCATGCTCACGCTGGCGCTGTCTATGGTCCTGTACGGTGTGGCGGTGAAATCATCGGGCATCGGCGGATCTGACGGCTTCAACGTGCCGCGACCGGGCCTGCTGGGCCTGAAGATCGACGAGGCCAATGCCGATTACGTTTTCTTCGCGCTGTCCAGCGTGATCGCCACGATCCTGACCTTACTGGTGACGATCTACTGCCGTTCCAGTCGCGGCCTGCTGTCGCTGGCGATCCGCGACAACGAATTGCGCGTGGAATATCTCGGCACTTCGGTTCGTTCGGCGATGGCGGTCAACTTCACCATCGCGGCGGCGCTTGGTGGCATGGGCGGCGCGCTCACGGTGATCGCGCTTGGGCATATCGATCCGAACTTCTCCTACTGGACCACCTCGGGCGAGTTCGTCTTCATGGCGATCCTGGCTGGACATGCCAGCGCGCCGGCGGTTTTCCTTGCTTCCCTGCTGCTCGAACTGGTGCGTTCCTTTTCCAACAAGTATTTCCCCGATACCTGGCAGCTCGCGCTCGGCCTGTTCCTGCTGCTGATCATCCTGTTTCTGCCCAAAGGCGTTGGATCGCTCTGGGCCCGGCCGGCACGTCTGCCGGATCGCAGCCTGGAAAAGGTGCGGCAGGCCGCCGCAAAGCGGACCGGTGCGACGGAGGCGGCGCAATGAGCGGCTATGTGCTGGAAGCCGACCGTCTCGGCAAAAGCTTTGGTGCCGTCGTGGCGGCCGAGGATGTTACGCTGGCCGTGCCGGCCGGGCAGCGCGTCTGCCTGATCGGCAGCAACGGCGCCGGCAAGACCACCTTCGTCAACATGGTGACCGGCTATCTCAAACCGACCAGCGGCACGATCCGGCTGGACGGGCAGGAGATCACCGGCCTCGGCCCGCGCCAGATCGCCCAGCGCGGTGTCTGCCGCTCCTTCCAGATCCCGCAGCTCTGCCTCGAGCTCAGCGCCGCCGAGAATATCCTGGTGGCGCTGACCGTGGCGCGGCGCGGCGCGATCTCGTTCTGGCGCGGCGCCTACGATGCGGATCTGTGCGACGAGGCGGTGGCCATGCTGGAGCGTTTCGGCCTGGCCGCTCATGCCGAACGCCCGGTTTCCGAACTGCCCGGCGGCGTGCGCAAGCTGCTGGATATCGCCATGGCCTTGTGCCGTTCGCCGCGCCTGATGCTGCTGGACGAACCGACCAGCGGCGTCAGCGTCGACGAGAAATTTGGCATGATGGACACCGTGCTGCGTGCCATGGATGGCAGCGGCCTGACCACCCTGTTCGTCGAACATGACATGGATATCGTCTCGGCCTATGCCGACCGGGTCGTGGCCTTCTACAGCGGCCGGATCATCGCCGATGGCGAGCCGGCCTCGGTGCTGGCCGATACCGATGTGCGCCGCTATGTGACGGGAAACGCGAAATGACCGAGCCGCTTCTCAGCATCAGTAATCTGCACGTCTCGATCCAGTCGATCGGCGTTCTGCGCGGATTCTCGCTCGATCTGGCCAGGGGGCAGATGATCGGCCTGATCGGCCGCAACGGCGCGGGCAAGACCACTTTGCTGCGCAGCATCATGGGGCATCTGCCCATCGAGCAGGGTGATATCCGCTTCAACGGCCAGAGTTTGAAGGGTGTGGAACGCCATGACCGTGCCACGCTGGGCATCGGCTACATGCCGGAAGACCGCCGCCTGATCCCCGAGCTGACGGTGGAGGAGAATATCCTGCTGCCGGTCTGGGTTTCCAAGACGCTGAACCGGACCGAACGGCTCGATTTCGTTTACAGCGTGCTGCCCGAATTGCTGCCGATGAAGGAGCGCCGTGCCCTGCTGCTCAGCGGCGGCCAGCAGAAGCTGGTGGCGCTGGCCCGTGCGCTTACCGTCGGCACGCGGCTGCTGCTGCTCGACGAGCCCTTCGAAGGCGTGGCGCCGGCTCTGTCGGAACGCCTGTCGGATGTGATCGCCGGCCTGCGCGGCACCGATCTTTCGGTGCTGATCGCGCAGTCGGAACTCAACCATACCCAGAGCCTGTTCGACCGCGAATACGTGATCGAGCGCGGCGCCAACGCGGCCATGCAGGCCGCGTAGGAGGCGGAGAGATGGCCTGGAGGCTCGATCCGAGCATCACAATCCGCCGCGAGGCGCATTTCGGCGACCGTGTGGTGCGCTGTTTCACCGACCGTCCCGCCCATGTCTGGGACATCTTCGCCCGCAGTCTGGCGGCATATCCCGACAATGATGCCGTGGTGGCCGGCGAGACACGGCTGAGTTACCGCGCCCTGGCCGAGGAAGCCGAACGCGTGGCCGCCGGCATGGCGGCGCTGGGGATCAAGGCGGGCGATCGTGTGGCGCTGCTGGTCGGCAACCGCGTCGCGTTCATCACCGCCACGCTGGCCGCCCTGCGGCTCGGCGCCATCGCCGTGCCGCTCGGCACCCGCCTGCAGGGCCCCGAGATCGCCTATATCCTCGATCATGCCGGCGCGGCCCTGCTGGTGCATGAGGCCGACTTGGCCGACCGTCTGCCTTCAGCCGCACAAGCACCGCAGCTGAAACATCGCGTCGCCGTGGGCGGCAGTTCTGCCGGCTCGCTGCCGTTTGCCGATCTGCGCAGCACGGCGTCGGCACCGGCCTTCGTCGCGCCGGCCGAGGAAGACACGGCGGTGATCCTCTATACCTCCGGCACCACCGGGCGGCCCAAGGGCGCGATGCTTTCGCATTTCAACATCGTGCATTCGGCCCTGCATTTTCAGCATTGCATGGGGCTGGGGCCGAACGACCGCTCGCTGCTGGCCGTGCCGGCCAGCCATGTCACCGGCCTGATCGCCATCATCGTCACGGCCTGGCAGGGCGGCGGCTGCGTCATCGTCGTGCCCGAATTCAAGGCACGCGATTTCCTGCCGCTGGCACAGAAAGAGCGCCTGACCCACACCATCATGGTGCCGGCGATGTATAATCTCTGCCTGCTGCAGCCGGATTTCGACAGCTACGATCTCTCGTCCTGGCGGATCGGTGGTTATGGCGGTGCGCCGATGCCGCAGGCCACCATCGCGGCGCTGGCGCAGAAACTGCCACAGCTGCAGCTGATGAATGCCTACGGTGCCACCGAAACCACGTCGCCCACCACGATCATGCCGCCGCGCTATACCGCCAGCCATTCGGACTCGGTGGGCCTGGAGGCGCCCTGCGCCGAGGTGATCGTGGTGGATGCGCAGGGCCGCGAGCTGCCGCGCGGCGAAAGCGGCGAAATCTGGATCGGCGGCCCGATGGTGGTGCGCGGCTACTGGAACAACCCGCAGGCCACCGCCGAGAACTTCACCGCCGGCTTCTGGCATTCCGGCGATGTCGGCTCCATCGACGCCGACGGTTTCGTGCGGGTGTTCGACCGCGTGAAGGACATGATCAACCGCGGCGGCTACAAGATTTTCTCCGTCGAGGTGGAGAATGTGCTGAGCGGCCATCCCGCCGTGCTGGAAAGCGCCATCGTGGCCAAACCCTGCCCGGTGCTGGGCGAGCGTGTGCATGCCTTCGTCGCGCGGCGGCAGCCCGTGGACGCCGCCGAATTGCAGGCGTATTGCGCCAAACATCTGGCCGATTACAAGGTGCCGGAAACCTTCACGCTGCTCGATGAACCGCTGCCGCGCAACGCGAATGGCAAACTGCTCAAGCGTGTGCTGCGCGACAGTATCGCAAGCTGATTTCCGCCAATTGATTTGGGATTGCCGCGTCGCCCGATCCGCGCGACAATCCGTGCCAAGACAATCAGGAGGAAACCGTCATGCCGGGCTCAACCGTCGCGCAGCTTGCCGCGCAGATTCCCGATGGCGCCAAGATCGCCGTGCCGCCCGATTATTCCGGCGTGGCGATGGAACTCACCCGCGCCATGATCCGGCGCGGCGTGCGCGACCTGCATGTGGTCTGCGTGCCGATCTCGGGGTTGCAAACCGACCTGCTGATCGGCGCCGGCTGTGTCGCCACGCTGGAAACCTCGGCGGTGACGCTCGGCGAATATGGCGGCGCGCCGCGTTTTGCCGCGGGCCTCAAACGCAAGGCATTCCGGATGATGGATGCCACCTGTCCGGCCGTGCATGCCGCCATCCAGGCCGCCGGCAAGGGACTGCCCTTCATGCCCCTGCGTGGTCTGCTGGGCAGCGACCTGCTCAAGAATCGGCCCGACTGGCAGGTGATCGACAATCCCTTCACCCAGGACAGGGACCCCATCGTGCTGCTGCCGGCGATCCGGCCCGATATCGCGGTGTTCCATGCGCCGTTTGCCGACCGCAACGGCAATGTCTTCATCGGCCGCCGGCGCGAACTGGTCGCCATGGCCCATGCCTCGGCCATGTCGCTCATCACCGTGGAGGAAATCCGCGATGTCGACCTGCTGGCCTCGGAGGAAAGCGCGGCAGGCACGCTGACGGCCGCCTATATCGGTGACATCGCCGTGGCGCCGCGCGGCGCCTGGCCCATCAAGCTGTGGGACATCTACGATTACGACGATGCCCATATGCGCCGTTATCTGGAACTGGCGCGCAGCGACGAGGGCTTCGCGCATTACCTCGCCGAATTCGTTCATCCGCGCCAGGCGGCGGAGTGAAGACGATGGATTACAGCCGCCAGGAACTGCTGATCGCCACCATCGCACGGCTGCTGGCCGGCTGCCGGCTGGTCGCCACCGGCGCCTCGTCGCCGATCCCCGGCGCCGGCGCGCTGCTGGCCCGCGCGCTGTCGGGCGGCCGCATGCGCGTCAACGTGCTGGGCAGCATCCGCAACGATTTCCTCTGCGATGGCGGCGTCGAATTGTTCGACCTGGCGGGGCAGGGGCGGCTGGATGCCTTTTTCCTCGGCGGCGGGCAGATCGACGGCCACGCCAATATCAACCTGGTCGGCGCGGGCGGTGACTATCCGCAGACCGACGTGCGCTGGCCCGGCTCCTTCGGCTCGGGCTATCTGTACTATCTGGTGCCGCGTGTGATCCTGTTCCGCGAGGAACATACCCGCCGCGTGCTGGTGCCGCAGGTGGATTTTATCTCCGCTGCCGGTCCGACGGACGAAGCGATCTACCGCCCCGGCGGCCCCATCGGCCTGCTCACCAATCTCTGCTGGTTTTCCTTCGACCGCCAACGCCGGCGTTTCACCCTGGAAAGCGTACATCGCGGTCACAGCGTGGAGGAAGTGCGCGACAATACCGGCTTCGATTTCGACTGTCCGGATGCCGTGCCCGAAACCGCCGCGCCCGATGCCGCCACTTTGCAGTTGCTGCGCACGCGTATCGCGGCGGAAATCGGCGAGACCTATCCACGTTTCGTGGCGCAGGTGTTTCCGGATTCCGCAGCGGCACAATAAAAAAACGGCCCGGGGATACCGGGCCGTTTCATGTTCTATCCTGCCGCGTTCACACCACGCGGAAATTCTTGAACTGCCAGGGATCGCTGCTGTCCACGTCCTCGGGGAACAGCCGGCCGCGCTCCGACAGCGGCGTCCAGTCGGTATAAGCGCCGGCCATCTCGCCCAGATAGGGGCGGCAGACATCCAGCACACGGGCATGGTCGATCTCGTCGGCTTCCACCGGACCGGCCTTGGGATTCTCCAGCGCCCAGACCAGGCCGCCCAGCACCGCCACCGTCACCTGCAGGCTGGTGGCGTTGTTGTGCGGGCAGAGTTTGCGCGCATCCTCGATGGTAAGCCGCGAGCCATACCAGTAGGCGCCCTTCTTGTGGCCCATCAGCAGCACGCCCAGCTCGTCCATGCCGCTGGTGATCTCGTCCATCATCAGGCGTTTGCTGGGCTGCATGTCCCAGTTCTTGCCGGCGATCTCGTGCAGCGACAGCACGGCGTCGTCGCAGGGATGGTAGGCGTAATGCACCGTGGGGCGATAGGCCAGTTTGTCGCCATCCTTCACGGTGTAGTAGTCGGCCATCGAGATCGACTCGTTATGGGTCACCAGGAAGCTGTGCATCGGGCCTTCCAGCGGCGTCCACGAACGCACGCGCGTACCGGCGCCCGGCCGCATCAGGTAGATCGCGGCATCGCAGCCGAATTCATGACGCTTGCCGTCGGCGGGGAAATGCTTCTCGTGGCTGCCCCAGCCCAGTTCGGCCGGCTGGCAGCCTTCGCCGACGAAACCGTCGATCGACCAGGTGTTGACGAATTCGCCGCGCCGCTTGGGCTGGTGCTCGGCCACCTGCGTGTCGCGTTCGGCGATATGGATCACCTTCACGCCCAGGGTCTGCGCCAGTTTGGCCCAGCCGGCGCGGTCGGTCGGCGCCACGGCCGGCAGGCCGGTGTCACGCGCGATATGCAGCATCGCTTCCTTCACGAAATGCGACACCAGCCCCGGATTGGCGCCATGGGTCAGCACGGCAGTCGGGCCGTTCTTGTATTTGCTGATCAGGGCGCGGGCGGATTCGCGCAGGGCATAATTGGACCGTTCCGACGGCGTCTTGCTCGGATCGGTATAGCCGCCGGCCCAGGGTTCGATGCAGGTATCGAGGTAGAAGGCGCCGCGCGCCTGCGCCAGTTCGATCAGCGCCACGGAGGAAACATCCACCGACAGGTTGAGCAGGAAATCCCCCTGGCTCAGCAGCGGTTCCAGCACGGCCGCGTAATTGTCACGCGTCAGCGGCTGGCGCACGAACTTGATGCCGTATTCCTTCGCCACGTCATGGCCGCGTTCCTCGGCCGTGACGATCGTGATCCGCTCGGCCGGCATGTCGATATGGCGCAGGATCAGCGGCAGCACGCCCTGACCGATACTGCCAAAGCCGACCATGACCAGGCGGCCGGAAAACGACACATGCTTCATTTCTTTCTCCGTCATACGAAACAGGGTGATGCTAGATAACGAACCATTCGATCAGGGTCAGCACGATCTCGAACACGATCAGCAGCACGATGGCCGCTTCCAGCCGCAGGCTGCGCTGGGCGTCGATCAGGTCGGTCAGTGCGCGTGTGGAGTTCTGGATTACGTCCAGCTTCTCGGCCAGGGCCGAGGCGCGTTCGGTCAGTTCGTATTCGTCCTGCAGACGCTTGAACAGACGCTCCAGCTCGGGCCGGTCCCACAGTACGTCGGGTTTGTCTTCCACCGCTACGCGGCCGGCGACGCGGTGTTCCACCTGCAGGGCCCCGCCGATCAGCTTCAACAATTGCTGGCGGTTGCCGGGCAGGCGGCCTTCGCGGGCGAGCGACCGCGCCAGCGGATCGATCACGTCGAATACCGAACTCACCTGTCGTTCGTTCGAGGCCAGGGCCACGCTTTTCGCCATGGCATCGGCGATCACCAGGAACCGCTCGGGCGTCAGGTCGCGCAGCTGGATCGGGCCGCCGGGCGGGATGCTGTCATCGCCCTCGGAGCTGAGCGTGACGGTGGCCACCTCGTCCTCGATGGTGGCGAAGGCGCCGCTCACCCGTGGCGCGATCTTGCGCAGCAGGTCGTCTTCCTCCACCGGCGACAGGCCGGCCAGCACGGCGGCGCCATAGCGGAACAGGGCGACCATGCCCCGCTCGCCGACCCGGAAGGCAAACGGCGCCGTCGAGATCGCGTCCGAGCGTTCCAGCCCGGCCACGTCCAGCCGCTCGCCCAGCAGCAGGGCGCGGACGGTCAGTCGGCCCGGCACATTGGCGGGGTTGGGGGCTGGTGGAGTCAGGTCGGTCACGGCTTGCTGGATCGGAAGATGGGGGCTGGATCAAAGGATGGGTGGCGTAACGCCGACTCCGCCGGCAGGGCCGGACACAGCAGCGTGGCGCGGCATATATCGGTTTTCCCGCGCTGGCAATATTATAATCCCGTGAAACCGGCCGGTCCCGGGGCGGGGCGTGGAAAACGTACGAACTAGTGCGTACATTCTGCCAATGCTATGATTAAATCTGGTTATGCAGACGGGCTGGCGCGCTGACAATGGAAAAAAGCACCAATACGAAGGCCTCGCCGCGACGCCGGCGCAACGACTCGGGCCGGGAGCCGGGACGGGCCGAGCCGGGGCGGGCCGAGCCGGGGCGGGGCCGTCCCGAAGCCGGGCGCACCAACGACCCGGAAAAGACCAAGCGCAACATCCTGGATGTGGCCCGCGAGGAGTTTTCCTCCAAGGGCCTGAGCGGGGCACGGATCGACGAGATCGCCGCCCGCACCCAGACCAGCAAGCGCATGATCTACTATTATTTCGGCAGCAAGGAAGGCCTCTACATCGCCGTGCTGGAAGAGGCCTATCGCGGCATCCGTGGCATCGAGGCGCAGCTCGACCTGGAAGACCTGTCGCCGGAAGAGGCCTTGCGCCGGCTGGTCGCCTTCACCTTCGAGTATGAAAGCGGCAACCCGGATTTCATCCGCTTGGTGATGAACGAGAACATTCACCAGGGCGAATACCTGAAGCAGTCCAAGGCGATCCGCGGCCTCAACGTGCCGGCCATCGACGCGATCCGGAAGATCTACGAACGCGGCCGGGCCGCCAAGGTATTCCGCCCTGGGCTCGATCCCATCGACCTGCATATGTCGATCAGCGCGCTGTGCTTCTTCAACGTCGCCAACCGGCATACGTTTTCCACCATTTTCGACCACGACATGTCCTCGCCGGCCGCCCAGCGTCGTCGCCGCGACACCGTGGTGGAGATGATCCTGCGTTTCGTGAAGGCCTGATCCCGCCGCGCCGATCTGACGCACTGGCGCGGCGTGCAGCGGCCGTCATTTCCAAATTGACATACTAACTAGTTCGTACATAATCGCGCGACGCCCTGTGAAGCGTGGCTGCGGCCGCGCGGCCTGAACCCGGCTTGGCCAAGAAACAGACAAGGGATGGAGGAGGCGGCATGCGGCGCTCTATCGCGACGGTATCGATCAGCGGCACCCTTCAGGAAAAGCTGGAGGCCATCGCGGCGGCGCGGTTCGATGCCGTCGAGATCTTCGAGAACGACCTGCTGTTCTTCAATGGCTCGGCCCGGCAGGTACACGACATGGCGGCCGATCTCGGCCTGAAGATCGTGCTGTTCCAGCCCTTCCGGGATTTCGAGGGTGTGCCCGAGGCGATGTTCCGCCGCAACCTGGATCGCGCCGAGCGCAAATTCGACCTGATGCAGGAACTGGGCGCGCCGCTGATACTGGTCTGCTCCAGTGTCTCGCCGGCCGCTCTGCCCGATGCATCTCTGGCGGCGGCGCAGCTGCACGAACTGGCCGACCGCGCCGCCCGCCGTGGCCTGCGCATCGGCTATGAGGCTTTGGCCTGGGGCCGGCATGTGAATACCTATGGCCAGGCCTGGGCGATGGTGCAGGCTGCCGGTCATCCCCATCTCGGGCTGGTGCTCGACAGTTTCCATACCCTGGCGCTGAACGACGATCCGGCCGGCATCGCCGATATTCCCGGCGAACGGATTTTTTTCGTGCAGCTGGCCGATGCGCCGCGCCTGAGCATGGATGTGTTGACCTGGAGCCGGCATTTTCGCTGCTTTCCCGGCCAGGGCGATTTCGACGTCGCCGGCTTCGCCATGCAGGCGATTGCCTCGGGTTATTCCGGTCCGCTGTCGCTGGAAGTGTTCAACGACGATTTCCGCGCCGGCCCCACCCGCCTGACGGCACAGGACGGCATGCGCTCGCTGCGGTATCTGGAAGAGCAGATGCGCCGTCGCGCCGAGGCGGCACCGCCGCAGGACAAGGTCGCCGCCCTGCCGCGCCGGGTCGCGCTGTTCGATCCGCCGGCCGTGCCCGACCTGCTCGATGTCGCCTTCATCGAATTCGCCGTCGACAGCACGGCCGAGCAGTCGCTGGCCGGCCTGCTCAAGGCGCTGGGCTTCCGCCTGGCCGGACGGCACCGTTCCAAGGATGTGGTGCTGTATCGCCAGGGCGGCGTGAACATCGTACTGAATGCCGAGCGCGACTCTTTCGCGCATTCCTATTACCTGGTGCACGGCACCTCGATCTGCGCCATCTGTCTGCGTGTGGCCGACGAGGCGCAGATGCTCAATCGTGCCGATGCCTATGGCTGCACGCGCTACGAGGGCCGCCTCGGCCCGAATGAGCGCAGCATTCCCGCCTTCCGCTCCATCGACGGCAGCCTGGTCTATTTCGTCGGCAGCGCCTTCGACTTCTCCACCGACTTCATCCTGGAAGAGGACGGTCCCGAGCCTGCCGGCCTGCAGCGTTTCGACCATATCGCCCAGGCCGTGCCGGCCGGGCAGATGGATTCATGGGTGCTGTTTTACCGCGCCGTTCTGGGCCTGCAGCCCGACAATATCTGGGTACTGCCCGATCCCTATGGCCTGGTGCGCAGCCGCGCGGTGTCGAACCCGCGGCGCAGCCTGCGTTTCCCGCTCAGCTTCTCGGAGAACCGCAACACCGCCACGGCGCGCTCGGTTTCGCATTTCTCCGGCGCCGGCGTGCATCACATCGCCTTCTCGACGGCTGACATCTTCGCCGCCGCCGGGGCCATGCGCGAGGCCGGCGTGCCTTTGCTCAGCATTCCGGAGAATTATTACGACGACCTGCTGGCCAAGTTCGATATCGACCCTGGGCTGGTTGACCGCCTGCGCCAGCACAGCATCCTCTACGACCGCGACGAGACGGGCGGGGAGTTCTTCCACGTCTACACGCAGATGTTCGAGGACCGGTTCTTCTTCGAGGTCGTGCAGCGTAAGGGCGGCTATGACCAGTATGGCGCCGTCAATGCCCCGGTGCGCATGGCGGCGCAGGCACAGGCCCGCGAGATGGTGCCGGCGGCTTTGCTCTAACGCGGCCGCGCATAGCCCAGCACGGTCTGCACGCCGCTCGCGTCGCCGAACGGCAGCAGCAGGCGCTGGTAGCGGAACAGGATCATGCGCTCGATGGCGCCCACGCGACGGTAATGCGGCAGGCTGTGCCGGATCACGCGGGCATAGGCGGGCTCGGCATAGCGGCGATAGATGAAATTCTGCTCGTCGATATACGTGCCTTCCACATTCCAGCCCAGCCGGGCCTGCAGCGCGTCGCCGACGAAGCTGTAGCGCAGGCGCGGTTTCGGCGGTTCGACATCGACGATGAAGATGCTGCGCCCGAAGCCCGACTCGCTGCGGCGCAGCTCCAGTTCCTGCAGGAAGTCGCGCGGCGGCATGGCCAGCTCGCCACGCGCCTCGTTCCAGATGTCGTACAGTGCGCGCATCTCGGGCGTCGCCTCGGCGGCAAAAGCCAGGCCTTCCTCGCTGCGCAGCCATTCGCGCGCCCTGTAGCCGGGATCGCCCTGCAAAGTGCCGACGATCTTCTCGTAAAGCTGGTCGGGGGCCAGCGGCTTGGCCAGCAGGGCGGCTAGGCCGGCCTCGCGCGCCAGCGCCACCGTCGTTTCCGTCACCTCCCGGCTCAGCAGCACGACGGGCAGGCTGGGCTGCACCGCCCGCAGCCGTTGCGCCAGCGTGAGGCCGTCCGCACCCGGCAGGTCCAGTTCGGCCAGCACCAGGTCCAGCGGTCCGGCGCAGGCGGCCTGCAGCTCCAGCGCCTCGGCCGCATCGCCCGCGAACAGCAGGCTGCGCAGGCCCATGTCCAGCAGCATGCGGCGCAGCAGGTTGCGCGTATGGCGGTCGGGATCGACGGCCATCACGGTCAGGTCGCGCGGCAGGGTATCGGGCAGCGGTTTCATGGCTTTTTATACGCCGGAAACCGGCCGCAGGATGACGGATTACAGCATTTCCAGCGGCTGCGGGCCGCTGGGGGGCGGGAAGGCGGCATCCAGCTCGGCCAGGTCCTGCCGGGTCAGCCGGATCTCCAGCGCGGCGTGGTTCTCGCGCACATGCTCGGGCCGCGAAGCCTTGGGGATGGCGATGATGCCGCTCTGCCGCAGCAGCCAGGCCAGCGCCACCTGCGCCGCCGTGGCATTGTGGCGGGTGGCCACGGCCTTCAGCGCCGCATGCTTCAGCAGCCGGCCCTGCTCGATGGGGGAATAGGCCATGATCGGCAGGTTATGCCGCCGGCACCACGGCACCAGGTCATGCTCGATGCCGCGGCGCGACAGGTTGTAGAGCACCTGGTTGGTCGCGACTGCCGTCGCGTTGCTCAGGCGCTCCAGCTCGTCCATGTCGCTGGTGTCGAAATTGCTCACGCCCCAGAAGCGGATCTTGCCGGCCTGGCGCAGGTCGTTGAAGGCCGTGATCGTGTCGTGCAGCGGCACGCCGCCGCGCCAGTGCAGCAGGTAGAGGTCGATGCGGTCGGTGCGCAGGCGCCTCAGGCTGCGCTCGCAGGCGGCAATCGTGCCGGCGCGGCTGGCATTCTGCGGCAGCACCTTGCTGACCAGGAAAACATCGTCGCGCCGGCCGTTGATCGCGGCGCCCACCACCTGTTCGGCCATGCCGTCGGCATACATCTCGGCGGTGTCGATCAGGGTCATGCCCAGCTCGATGCCAAGCTGCAGGGCGGCCACCTCGTCGCGCAGCTTCGCCTTGCTCTCGCCCATGTTCCAGGTGCCCTGGCCCAGGGCCGGCACGGTTTCGCCGCTGGGCAATGCAACGCTCGGCATGAAGGCAGACATCACGCGACGCTCCCGGAGATGAGGGCGAACCGATGCAACGATGGCGAGAAGGCTGAAGGAAAATGGTGGGCGGTACTGGGATTGAACCAGTGACCCCAGCAATGTGAATGCTGTGCTCTACCGCTGAGCTAACCGCCCGCCGGCCGGTCGGACAGGACCGGCAATCAAACCGTGAGGGCAGCGTATAAAGACGCCGTCCGATGGTGTCAAGCGGCGCGAAGCTGCCTGTGCGAACAGCGACTTAGGTCTGGCTTAATACAGACCGCCCATCTTTTAATACAGCCCGCCCGTGCCCGAGATCGGGGCCGCGCCGGCACTGCCGCCCACGCCGGAAATGCCGTCATGCTCGCTCATCGAGCCGTCCAGCACGCTGCTGCGCTCGCCCGGCTGCGGCTCGGTGCCGGGGCGGAAGGCCTCCAGGATCACGTTGCGGTCGCCCGGCCGGGCCAGTTCGCCGGTTGCCGCCTGCACGCGCACCAGCCGCACGCCGGGCGGCACGCGGAACTGGATGTTCGGCTTGTCCTGCAGCGCCTCGGCCATGAAGGCCTTGAACACCGGCACCGCCACCGAGGAACCGGTCTCGCGCTTGCCCATGTCGCGCGGCGTGTCGTAGCCGATGAAGACGCCGACGGCCAGGTCGGGGCTGAAGCCCATGAACCAGGTGTCCATGCTGTCGTTGGTGGTGCCGGTCTTGCCGGCCAGCGGCTTGCCCAGCTCGCGGATGCGGATGCCGGTGCCGCGCTGTACCACGCCTTCCAGCATCGAGGTGATCTGATACGCCGTCACGGCATCGATCACCTGCGGGCGCGGATCGGGCAGGGCCGGCTCGGCCTGGTCCTGCCACACGGTGGCCAGGCAGTCCTGGCAGGGCCGCGTGTCGTGGCGATAGATCGTCGCGCCGCTGCGGTTCTGGATGCGGTCGATCAGCGTCGGCGTGATCTTCTTGCCGCCATTGACGAACTCGGCATAGGCCGTGGTCATTTTCAGCAAAGTGGTCTCGCCGGCGCCCAAGGCCATGGACAGCACCGGCGGCATGTTGTCGATCACGCCGAAGCGTTTGGCGTAATCCACCACCTTCTCCATGCCGATGGCCTGGGCCAGGCGCACGGTCATCAGGTTGCGCGACTTCTCGATGCCGACGCGCAGGGTGGACGGGCCGTAGAACTGGTCGGAATAGTTGCCCGGCTTCCACAGCGGCAGGCCGGGGCCCTGGTCCAGCACGAAGGGCGCATCCAGCACCAGCGACGAGGGCGTGAAGCCGCTGTCCAATGCCGCGGCATAGATGAAGGGCTTGAACGACGAGCCGGGCTGGCGGTTGGCCTGCGTCGCGCGGTTGAACTGGCTGAGTTTGAAGTCGAAGCCGCCCACCAGCGCCAGCACGCGGCCGGTATGCGGGTCCATGGCGACCAGGCCGCCGCCCACTTCCGGAATCTGCCGCAGGGCATAACCGTCCTGCGGCTTGGCCGGATTGATGGCCTCCACGGCGATCACGTCGCCGGCAGCCACCACTTCGGCCACGTTGCGCGGCACCGGGCCGAAATGGTCGGGGCCGAATTTCTTGCGCGCCCAGCGCAGGCCGGCATGAGGCAGGCTGCCTTTGGCTCCGTCGGCGAAGCCGATCTCGGCGCTGTCGTTGTCCACCTTCAGCACCACGCCCACGCGCCAGGGCGGCAGGATGCCGGGGATCGGCAGGATGGCGTTCAGCTGCGTGCGCCAGTCCTGGCCCGGCATGGTCAGGGCGACGCGGGCGAGCGGGCCGCGCCAGCCGCCGGCGCGGCGGTCATAGGCTTCCAGCCCGTCGCGCAGCACACGCTCGCCGATCGCCTGCAGCTTCGGGTCCATCGTGGTGCGGACGCTCAAGCCGCCTTCATAAAGGCCCTTGTCGCCGAATTTCTGCGCCAGGTCGCGGCGCACCTCCTCGGCGAACCAGTCGGCGCGGGCCAGTTCGGATTCCGGCCGCGTCATCGCCACCAGCGGCGTGTTGATGGCGGCACGCGCCTGCTCCACGCTGATCACGCCGTCTTCCTGCAGGCGCTCGATCACCCAGTCGCGGCGCGCCTTGGCACGTTCGTAATGGCGCACGGGATGATAGTTGCTCGGCGCCTTGGGCAGGGCGGCCAGATAGGCGGCCTCGGGCAGCGTCAGGTCGTAGAGCGACTTGTCGAAATAGACCAGGGCGGCGGCGGCCACGCCATAGGCGCCCGAACCGAGGTAGATTTCATTCAGATACAGTTCAAGGATCTTGTCCTTGCTGAAGGTGTTCTCGATGCGGAAGGCGAGGATCGCTTCCTTCGCCTTGCGGCCCAGCGACACTTCGTTGCCGAGCAGGAAATTCTTCGCCACCTGCTGCGTGATGGTGGAGGCGCCGACCGGCCGGCGGTTCTGCGCCAGGTTCACCACGTTCTGGATCACCGCACGCAGGATGCCCAGCGGATCGATGCCGCTGTGTTCGTAGAAATTCTTGTCCTCGGCCGACAGGAAGGCCTGGATCACCGGCTTCGGGATCGCCTCGATGGGCACGAACAGGCGGCGTTCGCGGGCGAATTCGGCGATCAGGCGGCCGTCGCCCGCATGCACGCGGGTCGTCACCGGCGGTTCGTATTTCTCCAGCTGTTTGTAGTCGGGCAGGTCGCTGCCGTAATACCACAACCCGGCCAGGCCGGCGGCACCGGCACCGATCACGGCCAGCACGGCGAAGGACAGCAGGAACAGGAAACGCGACAGCAGACGCATGGCACCCCGGGGCGGCCGTTTCCGGGCCGGTTAATATGGCCGGAATCATAGGCTGAAAATCGGGCGTACAGGTACTCCCGAAACATTCGCCTGTATAGGTGGATAATTGTGGCGGTGCCATGGCACGGCAAAGGACGGAGCGCGGGAATCGGGGATTTTCGATTTCCCATCCTCTCAATCGTCAAGCCCGGCCATGACGGGAGAGCGGGTGTTTATCGTCCCGCCTGCGCCTCCACGCCGAAGAAGCGGTCGATGGCGGCCACGGCGGCTGCGGCCAGCCGGCTGCGGCCGCTGTCCGAGAACAGCAGTGCCTCGTCGCCCGGATTGGACAGGTAACCCAGTTCCAGCAGGGCGGACGGCACATCGGGCGCCGACAGCACGCGGAAATTCGCCGCCCGCAGGGCGTTGCGCCGCAGGGCGATGGTGTCGCTCATCGACGCGGTGAGCAGGCCGGCGAAGCGGCCCGACAGCCGCGCGGTGTCGCGCGAGGCGAGGTCGAGCAGGATCGACACCACGTCGTCCACGTCGCGTTCGGTCGCGCTGTCGGCCAGCTGGTCGGCGCGGTTCTCGCGCAACGCCAGCGCCTCGGCCTCCAGGTCGCTGGCGGTGTCGGCGCGGGTATAGACGGTGGCGCCGCTGGTGGCGCGGTCGCCGCGCAGGCTGTCGGCATGGATGGAGAGGAACAGGTCGGCCTCGTGCTTGCGCGCCAGTGCCACGCGGTCGTTCAGCCGCACGAAGCGGTCGCGGTCGCGCGTCAGGATCACGCGATAGCGCCCGGTCGCCTGCAGGCGATTGGCCATCGCCAGCGCCACCGCCAGGGTGATGTCCTTCTCGTGCCGGCCCGAGGCGCTGATCGCACCGGGATCCTGCCCGCCATGGCCGGGATCCAGCACGATGGTGTGCCGGCGGTCGGCCGCGTGTGCCGGCGGCGGCGCGATATCCACCGCGGTCGGCAGGGGCAGGATGACGGAGGCAGCGAAGGCTTCGGCATAGGCCTGCGGATCGGCCGGGCGCAGGTCGATCACCAGCCGGTGGCCGCTGGGGCCGAGCGGTCCGTTCTGCGGCTCCAGCCGGAAGGCCCGCTCCACCACGGCCGGCTCGATCAGGTCGATGGCGATTTCGGTGCGTTCATCGTGGCGCACCGGCAGGCCCAGCCCGGCGACCAGTCCGGCGGCATTGGGCCGGGCCGGCGGCGCGGCCCATTGCAGCCCCGGCAGAAGCAGGACCAGTCCCAGCCCGTCGGCCTGGGCGGAAAGTTCGGCCGACACGGGCTCGGACGCCTCCACCACCAGTCGGGTCAGGCCGGCATTCAAGCCCAGTTGCAGGCGGGTGACTCGCGCCGATTCGGCCGCTGCGGCACCGGGCAGCGCAGCCGGCAGCAGGAATGCAATAATTGCGAGTAGAATCAGTCGCTTGATGGAAAGCCTCGGGGTCATCGTGCGGCGCGGCAAGAAAGACCTTGTCGGTATGCCCTGCCAAAGCGTACGATGCAATCGCGAATATCCGAGTCAGATCGGACCC
>JBKBJT010000041.1:0-28571 GCA_046294345.1 Ferrovibrio sp. | reverse complement strand
CGACCTGGGCCACCGCCTTGTCCCACTGCGACAGGTCGGTCTGCTGCGAGCCGACATGGAAGGAAATGCCATAGGGGTCGAGGCCCATCTGGCGCGCCTTCACCAGCAGGTCGGCGGCCATCTCCGGGGCGCAGCCGAACTTGCGCGACAGCGGCCATTCGGCGCCCTCGCACTGCATCAGCACGCGGCAGAAGACCTGCGAGCCCGGGGCGACCTCGGCCAGCTTCTCCAGCTCGCACAGCGAGTCGAAGGCATAGAGACGCACGCCCTTCTCATAGGCCCAGGCGATGTCGCGCTTCTTCTTGATGGTGTTGCCGAAGGAAATCCGCTCCGGGGCGATGCCCTGGTTCAGGCATTGCTGGATTTCGTTGGCCGAAGCCGTATCGAAGCAGGAGCCGAGCGAGCGCAGGCGGCGCAGGATTTCCGGCGCCGGATTGGCCTTGATCGCGTAGTAGACCTTGGCCAGCGGCAGCAGGCGGCGCAGCTCGCGGTAGTTATGCTCGACCACGTCGACATCGACGACGAGGAACGGCTCGCTGTCCTTCGCCTCGGCGAGGAACTTCTGCATCTTCGGGGTGAGTAGACCCGGCTCAATACGCGACTTGGACGAAGAACGTCGCAGACGGGTGTTGGTGCGGCCAGCGGCTGCAAGCATCGAAACCTCCCTCTCGGACCGGCTTTGAACCGGCACAGCTCACGCTGTGCGACCAAAAAGGACGCGTTCGTCGTTGCATAACCTGCCAGGGGCCATCGGCACGTGCGGGTGCGTCGTTGAAGCGGTATTTACAGCATCGCGTCCCCATTGCAATAGGAAATCGCGGGCCGGCCAAAATTTTTTCCCGGCCGCTGCCGCGAGGCTGCTCGATCAGGCCAGAGCGACAGCGTCACGACAAACAAAAAAGCCGCATGGAATGCGGCTTTCTCTCACTCAGGCTTCGGCGTCGGCCCGCGTCAGCGGCGAGCGGCAGTGTGATAAAAAAACAATAACCTTCCTCTGCGCCACGTCTCGCCGCCGGCTCGCTGCGCGTCTCGGCCGAGCCCGGCGGACGCGAGTCTCCCTGCTCGCTGGCGACTCAGCGGGCGGCGATCTGGCTGGTGAGGCCGGTCATATCCTGCAACGCCTGGGGCGAAAGCTGGGCCGGCTGGCTCGGCGCGCCGAGGCCCAGGATGCGGGTGGCGTCGCCGATATTCTCCAGCCGCACGCTCTGGCCGCCAAAGCCCGTCACCTCGGCCCGGCCGGCGCTCAGCAGCGCGATCTGGGCGCTGTCGGGGCCGATGCGGCCGGCCACGATGGCGCTGCGTACCGTCACCGTGCCGGTCGGCAGCACGACATAGATGCTGCCCGGATTGGCGGAATCGAGGTGGAAGCTGCCGCGCTCCAGCCGCAGCACAATCCGGTCGGCGGCGAATTCCTCGACGCTGATCGCGCTGTTCGGGCCGATGATCACCACGCTCTGGTCGTTGAGGGCGAACTTGACGCCCGAACCCGGGCCGCTGGCGATGCGGCCGCCCAGGGTGACCGGCAGGCCGCGGCGGCTTTCCTGGCCCACCACCTTCGCGGCCGGCCCCATGGCAGCCGCCACCGGCAGCGCCGGCAGGTCGGCGGCCAGTTCGATACGATCCGAGGCGGCGCGGCTGTCGGCCGCCCAACTGCTGGCAGCAAGGCCTGCCGCAACGGCAGCGGCGAGAGTGAACGTGACGCGCAGGGCGCGGCGAAGGACGACAGCCATGACACGGCTCCGGGGTTGTGGCGGGTTGCGGATACTGTGCACCCATCTGGTGCATCCGCAGCGGGATGCCAGTCCGGAAACTGTGACGGCAGCTACGAAGCTGTGCGACGCGGCAGACTTGCGGCTATTTCGTGCCGTAGATGCGGTCGCCGGCGTCGCCGAGGCCCGGCCGGATGTAGCCGTGGCCGTCGAGCTGGCGGTCGATGGCGCAGGTATAGACCATCACGTCGGGATGCTCGTCCTGCATGACGCGCAGACCCTCGGGAACCGTCAGCAGGCAGACGAACTTGATCTGACTTGCCCCCGCCTCTTTCAGGCGGGTGACGGCGGCGGCGGCGGAATGCCCGGTCGCCAGCATGGGGTCGACCACGATCACTAGGCGCTCGCGCACATCCTCGGGCAGCTTCAGGTAATACTCCACCGGCACCAGCGTCTCGGGGTCGCGATAGAGTCCCACATGCCCGACGCGGGCCGAGGGCACCAGGTCGAGCATGCCGTCCAGGATGCCGTTGCCGGCGCGCAGGATGGAGACGAAGCACAGCTTCTTGCCGGCCAGGATCGGGGCCTGCATCTCCTCCAGCGGGGTCTCGATGGAAACCTTCTCCAGCGGCAGGTCGCGGGTGACCTCGTAGCAGAGCAGCAGGCTCAGCTCGCGCACCAGACGGCGGAATTCGGCGGTGGAGACCTCCTTGCGGCGCAGCAGCGTCAGCTTGTGCTGCACCAGCGGATGATTGACCACCGTGGCATTCGGAAAGGCGTTCATTGTGTGTCTTCCCCCAATCAGAATCAGAAAACCGTGCCGTCGCTGGCAATGGTGAGCGGCGGGCCGCCATCGGCGCGCTTCTCCCTGGCGATCTTGCGCCCGGCCGCCCAGGTGCCGCCTTCGAGGATGCGCGCCAGCGGCATCTCGGCCGCCGTCTTGCCCAGGATCGCGCGGACCGGATCGGCGATGCGGTCGAGCAGAGCCACGGTCAGGGCGCGCCACTCCACCACGGCCTCGTCCTCGACCGGGATCGGATACTTCAGCAGCGCCTCGTGCCGCACGCTCAGCACGCCCATGTCGATGAACAGGCCGCCGTTGCGGTATTCCGGCAGGCCGGTCAGCTCGTCCAGCCCGCTCACCGCGATGCCCGCATCCTCGAAGATTTCCACCAGCGAGTAGCTCAGCCACTGCGACAGCTTGTGGAACGGCACCAGGCCCGAGGTAAGGTCGCCACTGACGATGCCGCGATGGCGCCACACATCGCCGAGGTTGACGCCATCCAGCGTCATGCGCGACGGCCAGATCGGGCCCAGCCCGTCCAGCACCGCCGCCAGGATCGCACTGGCGGCCAGCCTGCCATTCTTCACCTGCGCCTTGAGATGATCGTACAGCCGGCCGATGCGGGCTTCCGCGCCGAACAGGTCCGGCCGGGCCTTCAGCGCCGCGCCCAGGTTGCGCATCAGCGCCGCGCGGCCGTCCAGCCCCAGCAGCGGATTGGCATCGTCGGCCTGGAAGGCATGGGCGATGGCATTGGGCGCCAGCGGCATCAGGCCGGCGGCATCGGCGCGCAGGGGCTGCGCCCTGTCGCCGGAGAACAGCCCGCTCTTGAAGGCATGCAGGCTGGCCACCGCCAGGCCCTCCGAGCGGGCGATCTTGCGCCCCTCTTCCGTGAAGGCCCATTGCGGACCCGCGCCGGCATCCAGCAGCACGCTGACCACGCAAAGATCGAAACGGATGCGGGCGACCTCGTCGGCATCCGTGCCTTTCAGCGTGGCTGCCAGCTGGCCCCAGCGGTCGACGCCGCCGGCGGCAAAATGACGCCAGCGCGCATGATAGGGGATCTGCAGGGTCGGATAGTTCTCGCGGATCACCTGCGCCACGTATTCCGCCGTCGCCGGCATGGCTTCCAGATGCATCTCGAAATTCGGCAGCGCGTCGCGCTCGGCCAGCATGAAAAGCTGGTTGCAGCGGTCGCGCACCGCCTGCGGCGTGCGCAGCCAGGCAACGGCCTGGGCCGGATCGTTCAAATTACCCACTGATACTTACTCCTCGAGACCCAATTATTCCTCAAGACCACGCCCCTTGGCCTTTTTCAGTTCGTCTTCACCCGGCACACTGTCGGTGAAATATCCGGCCGCCTTTTTGGCATCCATCTCGACCCGCGCATCGGCCGGGATCAGTTCGTCGGGGATCGGCACGCGCTCGACCACCTGGATGCCACTGGCAACGATGGGTTCGTATTTCATGTTGCTCATCGACACCAGCCGGTCGATCCGGCCGATGCCCAGCCAGTGCAGGATATCCGGCATCAGCTCCTGGAAGCGCATGTCCTGCACGCCGGCCACGCATTCGGTGCGCTGGAAATAGGCCTCGGCGCGGTCGCCGCCTTCCTGCCGCTTGCGCGCGTTGTAGACCAGGAACTTGGTCACCTCGCCCAGGGCGCGGCCTTCCTTGCGGTTGTAGACGATCACGCCCACGCCGCCGCGCTGAGCCTCTTCGATGCAGACCTCGATGCCATGCGCGAGGTAGGGCCGGCAGGTGCAGATATCCGAGCCGAACACATCCGAGCCGTTGCATTCGTCATGAATGCGGCAGGCGATCCTGGTTTCCTTTTTGCCCAGCTTCGAGACGTCGCCGAACAGATAGACGGTCATGCCGCCGATGGGCGGCAGGAACACCTTCAGGTCGGGCCGCGTCACCAGTTCGGGGAACATGCCGCCGGTCTGCTCGAACAGGCCGCGGCGCAGTTCCGTTTCGCTGATCTTGAATCGCTTGGCGACGCCGGGCAGCCACCAGACCGGCTCGACCGCCATCTTGGTCACCTTCACGTCGCCGTTGGCGGCCAGGATGTCGCCATCGGGCTTCAGCCTGCCGGCCTGGATGGCCTGGTGCAGCTCGGGCATGTTGATATGTGCCTTGGTCACCGCGATGGTCGGCCGGATATCCCATCCGGCGGCAATCTGCTGGGCAAAGACCTCGCTGGTCATGTGGCCCCAGGGGTCCATCGACACGATCTTTTCCGGATCGGCCCATTGCGGGAACGGACCGATCGGCTCGGCCGGCGCTGTGTTGGTCAGGTCGGGCTTGTGCTCGGCCTTGAGCTGACCCGCCGCAATCGCCAAGGCGCGATACAGCGAATAGGCGCCTGAATGGGTGCCGATGGCATTCTTGCCGCCGGGATTCTTCAGCGTCGCCACAACAGGCCCGCGCTGGCGCGGATCGGCCGCGCCCCACTCCACCGGCAGCGGCTTGGCGCTCGCCGAGGTGCTCGGATGCGAGGTCAGCACGATGGATTTCGGCGCGGCTTTCTTCTCGTTCGGGATATTGGGGATGTCTGTCGTACTCATGGTCTGTACCCAAAGCTTGAGGGACCGGTTTTACGCAAAGGGGCTGCCAGATTGGCGAATTCGCACAGCAGCGGACGGGTGTCGCGTGGATCGATGATCTCCTCCACCAGGAAGGCCTCCGCCGTGCGGAACGGCGACCGCACGCGGTTCAGCCGCTCCTCGATGTCCTTCAGCAATGCGGCGGGATCCTCGGCCTTCTCCAGGTCGGCGCGATAGGCCGCTTCGATGCCGCCTTCCAGCGGCAGGCTGCCCCAGTCGCCCGACGGCCAGGCATAACGGTAGCGCAGCCGCGTGTGATTGGAATGGGCCGCGCCAGCCACGCCGAAAGCCTTGCGCAGGATGATCGAACACCAGGGCACTGTCGCCTGATACACCGCCGTCAGCGCGCGGGCGCCATGGCGGATGGTGCCGCTCTGCTCGGCCTCGGGGCCGATCAGGAAGCCGGGGATGTCGACGAAATGCACCACCGGCAGGTGGAAGGTTTCGGCCAGGTCGATGAAGCGCGTGATCTTGTGCGCCGCATCGGCAGTCCAGCCGCCGCCGTAATGATAGGGATCGCTGGCCAGGATCGCGACGGGCCAGCCATCCAGCCGCGCCAGGCCGGTGATCACCGAGCGGCCATACAGCCGCCCCATCTCGAAGAAGCTGCCTTCGTCCAGCACGGCATCCAGAATCTCGCGCGTCTTGTAGACGCGGCGGCGGTCGCGCGGGATGACGGAGAGCAGCTTCTCCACGCGGCGCTGCGGATCGTCCTGCGGCGCGAGGCGCTGCGGCAGTTCAAAGACCGATTGCGGCAGGTAGGACAGGAAGCGTTTCGCGGCGGCGAAGGCCTCCTCCTCGCTGGCCACTGCCAGGTCGATGGCGCCGGCCCGGGCATGGATCTCGCTGCCGCCCAGTTCCTCCTTGGTCATCTCCACGCCGGTGCGCGCCACCACGGGCGGGCCCGCGATGAACATCTGCGAGATGCCTTCCACCATCACCGAGAAATGGCTGGTGACCGTGCGCGCCGCCCCCAGGCCCGCCACCGAGCCGAGCGCCAGCGCCACCACCGGCACGGTGCTCAGGTTCGTCACGGCATGTTCCCAGCCGGGCAGCAGCGGCACGTAAGTGCGCCCCTCCATCTCCAGCGATTTCACCGAACCGCCGCCGCCGGTGCCATCCACCAGGCGGATCATCGGGATGCGCAGTTCATGCGCCATCTGTTCGGCCATCACCTGCTTCTGCCAGATGGCCGCATCGGCCGCGCCGCCGCGCACGGTGAAATCGTCGCCGCCCACCACCACGGGCCGCGCATCGACCTTGCCGCGGCCGAACACGAAGTTGGTGGGGGAGAAATCCTGCAACTGGCCCTGGGCGTCGTAGACGGCCCGGCCGGCGATGGCACCGATTTCGTGGAAAGAGCCGGGGTCGAGCAGGCGCTCGATGCGTTCGCGCACCGTCAGCTTGCCGCCGTCATGCTGGCGCTTGATCTTGTCGGGCCCGCCCATCCGGCGGGCGAGGTCTTCACGCCGCCGCAACTCGGCGATCTCGGCTTCCCAGCTCATGTTTTTTGGCCTCTTGGCACTGGAAAGCGATGGAGTCTAACGCTGCCCGCAGGCCGGCACAATGGCCGGAATAGCCCCGGAACAGCCTGTCCCCAAAGCTTAACGCGGCGGCAGGACACGATTTACCCTGGCCGGCTGTCACACCGGTCGGCCCTGCCCCGTCTAAGGACCGAACGCGCATGGTGCGTGCAGGAGAAAAGCGATGACCCCCCGACTGAAATACCCCCACAAATCCGCCCCCGACGGCATCAAGGCCATGATGGCGCTGGAAGCCAGCTTCGAAAAAAGCGGCCTGGAAGAGAGCCTGCGCCATCTGGTGAAGCTGCGCGCCTCGCAGATCAACGGCTGCGCCTTCTGCATCCACATGCACGCCACCGACGCCCGCAAGCATGGCGACAGCGAGATGCGGCTTTACATGCTGAATGCCTGGCGCGAGAGCCCGCTTTACAGCGACCGCGAACGGGCAGCCCTGGCCTGGACCGAGGCGCTCACCCTGCTGCCGCAGACCGGCGCGCCGGATGCCGATTACGAGCTGGTCAAGGCGCAGTTCTCGGAAGCCGAGCAGGTGCAGCTCACCCTGCTGATCGGCGCGATCAACGTGTGGAACCGCCTGCAGGTCGGTTTCCGCGCCTCGCACCCGGTGGATGCCAACAAGGACAAGCCGTCGGCGTAAAAATGGATCGTCACCCCGGGCGAAGACCCGGGGTCCTATTTTTTTGCACGAACAACAGGAATGGGATCCCGGCTCTGCGCGCCGCGATACGGCGGCGCTCCGGCCGGGATGACAGTTGGTGGAATTGCAAAGATCGTCACCCCGGCCCTGAGCCGGGGTCCCATTTTCTTGCAGGAACAGCAGGAAAGTATCCCGGGTCAAGCCCGAGGATGACGCACTGTATTTTCAGACCCGCGCGATCGTCGCCAGTGCCGTGGCGACGATCCGCTCCTGCCCGTCCTTCACGGCAAAGACATCGGCGCGCGTCACCACCTGCCGCTTGCCCGTCTTCACCACAGTGCCGGTGGCGGTCAGGCTGTCGCCCACCGCCGGCGCCAGCAGGTTGAGCTTGTATTCCGAGGTCACCACGTCGCCCACCACCGAGGCCGCCGCCCAGGCGCAGACCGTATCGGCCATGTAGCCGACGATGGCGCCATGGGCGAAGCCATGATGCTGGGTCATGTCGGGCCGCACCGCGATGGCGATCTTCACTTCGCCGGGCGCGAAATCCACCAGCCTGGTGCCGACCCAGTTGGTGAAGGGGCTGATGGCGATGGCCTGCTCCAGATGCGCGCGGGTGAAGCGGGATGACGGCTCGCTCGTTTGGGGCTCGGTCATTTCAGGCTCCTTTTCAGCAGGCGGCCGATCTGCCGCAGCGGTTCGGCGGAATGCCGGGTGCGCGCCAGGATCACGGCGCCTTCCAGCGACGTGACGGCCAGCAGCGCCAGATCGGCGGCTTCCGCCGGTTTGCGGCCTTCGGCACGCAGGGCATCGGCAATCGCATCGGCCCAGTCGCGGTAGCCCGCCGCGCAGGCCAGGCGCAAAGCTTCGATGAACGGCCCGGTCTCGACGGCGACGATGGTGAGCGGCGAGCCGTCGCGGAATTTCGATGCCTCCAGCCAGCCGGCGATGGTGTCGGCCAGGTTGCCCACGGCCTCGGCCACCGTGACGCTGGCGGCCAGTTCATCGCGCAACGTGGCCATGAACCGCGCCGACGCCCAGGCCACGGCGGCGGCGGCCAGCTGTTCCTTGCCGTCTGGGAAATAGTGATAGAGCGAGCCTTTCGGCGCGCCGCTCTTCTCGACGATCTCGTTCAGGCCGGTGCCGGCATAGCCGCGCCGCGACATCAGCTTCGCCGCCATGGCGACGAAACGGTCGCGGGCGGAGCTGCGGGGCTGTTTCGCGGCGGCAGTCGGTTTGGCCATGCCGCAATTATATAGACTGGTCTAATTATGACAAGGCCCGAAAGAAGGGGCCCGCAGGCCCCTTCTCCGTCGCCAGTGCTCAGAAACTGCCCGGATAGTTGCCGCCATCCAGCAGCACGTTCTGGCCGGTCATGTAGGCCGCCTGCACCGAACACAGGAAGGCGCAGACCTGGCCGAATTCCTCGGCTGTGCCGAAACGGCCGGCCGGGATGCTGGCGGCCTGCTTCTCGAATTCGGCCTCCAGGTCGCTGCCGCTCTTGCCGGTCTGCGCGCCGATGGTCTGCTTCAGCCGGTCGGTCAGGAAGCGGCCGGGCAGCAGGTTGTTGATGGTGACGCCGTCCTTGGCCACCTGGCGCGACGCACCGGCGACGAAACCATGCAGGCCCGAGCGCGCGCCGTTCGAAAGGCCCAGGATCGGGATCGGCGCCTTCACCGCGCTGGAGGTGATGTTGACGACGCGGCCGAACCTGCGCGCCGCCATGCCGTCCACCACCGCCTTGATCAGCAGGATCGGCGTGATCATGTTGGCGTCCACCGCCTTGATCCAGTCCTCGCGGCCCCAGTCGCGGAAATTGCCCGGCGGCGGGCCGCCGGCATTGTTGACCAGGATGTCGATCTGGCCTGCGGCGTCCAGCGCCTGCTGGCGGCCGGCCTCGGTGGTGATGTCGCCGGCCACGGCCTTCACCGTCACGCCCGGCGCCTCAGCGCGGATCTTCGCCGCCGCCTGCTCCAGCACCTCGGCGCCGCGCGCCGTGATGGTGACGTTCACGCCTTCCTTCGCCAGCGCCAGCGCGCAACCCAGCCCCAGCCCCTTGCTGGCGGCGCAGACCAGCGCGTTACGGCCCCTGATGCCGAAATCCATGACTCGCTCTCCTGATGATCGGATCGAATTAAACCGCTCAACAGATAGCGCTACCGTACCAGTGCGGCAACTACTGGGCCGTCAGGCCGCCATCGACCAGCAGTTCGGAACCGGTGGTGAATTTCGATTCATCGCTGGCCAGATACAGGATGGCCTGCGCCACATCCTCCACCGCGCCCATATGCCCGATGGGATGCAGGCTCTCAAGAAACCGCCGCGTTTTCTCCGGTTCGCGCGGGCCGTTGATGTGGGCCTGCACCAGTGCGGTTTCGACATAGGCCGGATGCACGGAATTGACGCGGATGTTCCAGCGTCCGTAAGCCGCCTCCATCGCCAGCGCCTTGGTGAACAGCGTGACCGCGCCTTTCGAGGCGCAATAGGCGCTCATCTGCGGCGCGCCGACCTTGCCGGCCACGGATGCCACGTTGACGATGGACCCGCCGCCGCCCGGTTTATCGGATGCAGATTGCCTCATCACTGGAATGGCATGCTTGCAGCCGAGGAACACGCCGTCGGAATTCACGGCCTGCACCAGCCGCCATTCCTCCAGCGTCATCTCGGTGACGTTGCGATGCAGGCCGATGCCGGCATTGTTGACCAGCACGTCCAGCCGGCCTTCCTTCGCCGCCACCTCGGCGATCACGGACTGCCACTGGTCTTCCTTGGTCACGTCCAGCGGCAGGAAACGCGCTTGCGGCCCCAGCGCCGCGGCCGTGGCCGCGCCGTCGCTGCGGTCTGTGAGGATGACAGTCGCGCCCTCGGTCACGAACAGTGCGGCGGCGGCACGGCCGAAGCCCGATGCCGCGCCGGTGATCAGCGCGACCTTGCCCTGCAGGCGCGGCATGTCAGGACTCCTTCGCCGCAAGGCCCCAGTCGCGCAGGGCCGTCTCGCCGCCTTCGCCGCGTTTGGGCGGCGCATTGCGGATCGTGCCCGGCGTGCGCGAGAAACGCGGCGCCGGCGCTGGCTGCGTCACGCCGTCGAGCGCCACGAAACTCTGCCGCGCCGCCATATGGGCATGCTTCGGTGCTTCCTCCAGGCTCAGCACCGGGGCGAAGCAGATGTCGCTGCCTTCCATGATGGCACACCATTCATCGCGCGTCTTGGTCTTGAAGGTTGCCGCGATGGCGGCCTGCAGCGACGGCCAGCGTTTGCGGTCATGCTGCTTGGGCAGGATGGCAGGATCGAGGCCCAGCTTCTGGATCAACTCGGCATAGAACTTGCCTTCGATGGAGCCGATGGCGACGAAGCCGCCATCCTTGCACTCAAACGTGCCATACCACGGCGCGCCGCCATCCAGCATGTTGGTGCCGCGCTGGTCGCTCCACAGGCCGGCCGCCGTCATGCCGTAGAACATGGTCATCAGCGACGCCGCACCATCCACCATGGCGGCATCCACCACCTGCCCCTTGCCCGATTGCTGGCGCTCGTACAAAGCCGCCAGCATACCCATGGCGAGGTACAGCGAGCCGCCGCCGAAATCGCCCACCAGGTTGAGTGGCGGCACCGGCTGGCCGACCGTTCCAATCGCATGCAGCGCGCCGGTCAGCGCGATGTAGTTGATGTCGTGGCCGGCAGCCGGCGCCATCGGGCCCTCCTGGCCCCAGCCCGTCATGCGGCCATAGACCAGTTTCGGATTGCGCTGCAGCGCCACGTCGGGGCCGAGGCCCAGGCGCTCCATCACGCCGGGACGGAAGCCTTCCAGCACCATATCGGCCTTCGCCATCAGGTCGAGCACCAGTGCGATGGCCTTCGGGTCTTTCAGGTCGAGCGCCAGCGAACGTTTGCCGCGCCCGAGCAGTTCGTATTTCGGTTCGATGGGCAGGCCGAGATCGACATCGCCCGTGCGGTCGATGCGCAGCACGTCGGCGCCCAGATCGGCCAGCAGCATGCCGCAGAACGGCACCGGGCCGATGGCCGGCATTTCGATGACTTTCAGGCCGGAGAGCGGACCACTCATTTTTTCTCACCGTCGCTCTTGTGGCTCTTCGGCTGCCACTCCGTCACCGGCAGGCCCTGCTTCTTCCACTCGCCGAAGCCGCCTTCGATATGGGCGAGCTTCTCCAGCCCCATATCCTTCGCCGTCTTGGTGGCCAGCGCCGAACGCAGGCCGCCGGCGCAGTAGAAGATGAATTCCTTGTCCTCGGCGAAGGTCTTGCGGTGATACGGGCTTTCCGGATCGATCCAGAATTCCAGCATGCCGCGCGTGGCATGCAGCGCGTTGGGGATCATGCCGTCGCGTTCCAGCTCGCGCGGATCGCGGATATCGACGAACACGACATTCGGATCGTTGAATTTCGCGGCCGCCTGCTGCGGCGTGAGCGTGACGATTTCCGCCATCGCCTCGGCGACCAGGGCCTTGTAGCCTTTGCGCATCGGGTTTCCTCCGTATCCTGATGCGCCGACTATAGGTCAGCCTTTCGGATCAGGCCATGCCCACTCCGGAATCAGGCCCGGCCACAGTTGCGGCCACAAACGCGGCTGCCAGTCCCAGCCGGCTTCCGTCACGGCATGGCGCACCGCCGCGATCAGCGCGTCGTTCTCCTCGATCAGCAGCGTGTTGCCGCGCCAGCGTTCCGGCGGCGACGGCGCCTGGCCCAGTTCGCTCGCGGCATCGGGCCGGCCCACCACCGGCAAGACATTGACGACGCTGCGTTCGGAATCGAACGCGAGATCGAGTCCGGTGATCCAGTCGCGTCCGGCCAGCCGATCGAGGTCCTGCCGGCGCAGATCGGCGGTATGGCCGGCCAGCAGCAGCCGGCCGCTCCGCGGATCGTACATCGCCTCGATGCGCAGGTCGGCCGAGTTCAGGTCTTCCAGCCGCTCGCGCAGGTCGGCCAGTTCCACCGGCGCGGTTTTGCCGCCCCGGAAGGCGGCCTGTTCCAGCCACATCCCCGCCACCGCCAGATGCAGCGCCAGCCACAAGGCCACGACCACGCCATGGCCGGTGCGGCCATGCAGCAGGCGCAGCGGACCGGGGAAACGCCGCGCGCGCAAAGCCGGCGTGGCGCGGCGGCGCTGGACCAGCGCGTCGCTATGCGGGCCGTAGAAGGCGAACAGCGTATCGCCGATCACCAGCCACTGGCCACGCGCATACCCCTTCTTCTCTCCGCCGGTCTGGAACGACATGCCTGCATCGGCATATTCGACGCCGGCGGAAGCGAAATTGGCGAAACGCAATTCGGCCGCCTGTTCCGCTGCGCGCGCCGAGCGGAAGCGCGCCGCGATGCAGGCGGTGCCGTCGTGGAAGCGCGCCAGTTCGGCGGCCAGCGCCTCGGGGAACAGCGGATGCAGGTCGCGGTATTCGCTGGCATGGCGGCCGAACACCGCCCAGGAATTCATGAAGCCGCCATAGCGCGTGGCCAGCGCCACGGTGTCGATGCCCAGCCGCCGCGCCGCCCAGCGGTCGAACAGCGCATAGAGCCCCGCCGGCACGCCAATGCCGCTCACCAGCACCAGCAGCACGGCCAGCCACGGGCCATCGGCCGGCCAGTCGACTCCCGTTGCCGCCAGAATCTGGGCGATACGCTCCACCACCGCTTCCCCGCCTGCCCCGATTGCCACCCTTAAGATACTGAGGCGACAATAGAATATCCGTTACCCAGATGTTAACGGAATCTTTGCCCCGACTCCTATAAGCAGGACGGGATCAAAACAGGTTTCCGGACCCATGGCCCCGCTGCCGCCCTTCTCCGCCGCCCTCAATGCCGCCCGCGCCGACAGCTACCGCGTCGGCGGCCACCAGGTGAGCTACGAGCTGCTCAGCACGCTGAAGCAGGCCAGCAGCCGCACGGGCGTCGACTTCGCCTATCTGGTCGCCCAGGCCGGGCAGGAGAGCGGCTTCCGCCCCGATGCCCAGGCGAAGACCAGTTCGGCGCGCGGCCTGTTCCAGTTCATCGAAAGCACCTGGCTGGAGATGGTGCGCGATCATGGTGCCAAATACGGCCTGGCCGAACAGGCCGCCCAGATCAGCGCCGGCGGCGACGGCCGCCCGCGCGTGGCCGATACCGAGGCACGCAAATCCATCCTGGCCCTGCGCGACGATCCGCGCATCGCCGCCGCCATGGCCGCCGAATACGCGCGCAGCAACCAGCAGATCCTCGCCCGCGAATTCGGCGTCGATGCGCAGAAGGTCGACCTCTATCTCGGCCATTTCCTCGGCGCGAACGGCGCCACGAAATTCCTTGCCGCCCTGAAGGATAATCCGGCACAGAACGCCGCCAGCCTGCTGCCCGAGGCCGCCGCCGCCAACCAGGGCGTGTTCTACACCTCGGAAGGCAAGGCGCGGTCGCTGGGCGACATCTACGCCTTCTTCAAGGACAAGCTGAACAGCAAGGCCACCGGCCTTGAAGCCGTGCCGCTGGACGATGCCGCCGCCATCGCGCGCAGCGGCGGCGCCGGCCGGTCATCGGTTCAGAGCCAGCTCGACGAGCAGCGCCGCCTCACCGATGCCAGCGTGAAGATGATGGCGATGGAAATGCTGCACAAGATGATGCTGGGCCGGGCCAACGCCTTCGGCCGCAGCAGCGATACCGACAGCAGCTGGTAAGTATTACACCACTTTCGTCAACACCGGCTGGCCGGCGAAGAACGCCAGGATATTCTTCAGCACCAGATCGCCCATCGCCTGCCGCGTGGCATGGGTGGCCGAGCCGACATGGGGCGCCAGCGTCACGCTGTCGAGTTTCCACAGCGCCTCGGGCACGTTCGGCTCGTCGGCGAACACGTCCAGCCCCGCCCCGGCCAGCTTGCCGTCCACCAGCGCCTGCACCAGCGCCGGCTCCACCACCACCGAGCCGCGCGCGATGTTGACCACATAGCCCTTCGGCCCCAGCGCGTCGATCACCGCCTGGTTCACCAGCCCTTCGGTTTCCTTGCCGCCCGGGCAGGCGACCATCAGGATGTCGACATCCTTCGCCATCGCCACCAGGTTGTCGTAATAGCGCCAGGCAATGTCGGCCTTTTTGCGCGGGCCGAAATAGCTGATCTCGACATTGAAGGGTTCGGCGCGGCGCGCGATGGCCTGGCCGATGCGGCCCAGCCCCAGCACGCCCATCTTCTTGCCGCCGAGTTTGTCGGTGAGCGGGAATTTGTCCTTCGGCCAGCGGCCCTGGCGTACGAACTGGTCGCCCTGCGGAATGCGGCGCATCATGCCCAGCAGCAGCGCCATGGCGGTGTCGGCCACGTCGTCGGTCAGCACGTCGGGCGTGTTGGTCACCGTCACGCCGCGCTCCTTGGCGCAGCCGATATCGATGGAGTCGTAGCCCACGCCGAAACTGGAAATCATCTCCAGCTTGGGCAAGGCCTCGATCAGCGCACGATTGGCGCCGACGCCGCCCGAGGTGACCATGCCGCGCACATTGGGCGCCACCTGCTTCACCAGCGCGTCGCGGTCGGCCGCCTCCCACAGGCGATGCACCTTGAATTCCCGGTCCAGCACCTGCTGGATCGCCGGCGGCATGGCGGTGGTCTGCACGATCTCGACGGCCATGGTCTCCTCCCTCTAAACTGATATATCAGTTGCAAACCTAGCGGCAGGGCCGGGTTTCCCGCAAGGCGCAGAACAGCCGAACCAGACGGACCAATTCCCGGCCAATTCCAGGCCGCCACGAGAGATTGACAGGCGGTGCGTGTTGTTCCGATCCTGCCCGCCCCACAGGAGTCCACGATGTCGAAGTCCTCTCCCAGCAAGCCCGCGCCCAGCAATTCCACGCGTGGCATGCAGCGCACCCTCGCCAATTACGGCGATGCCGGTTTTTCCGTTTTCCTGCGCAAGGCCTTCATCAAGGCGCTGGGTTATACCGACGAGGCGCTGTCGCGCCCCATCATCGGCATCGTTGACACCGCCTCGGGCTACAATGCCTGCCACCGCAATGTGCCCGACCTGATCGAGGCGGCCTCGCGCGGCGTGATGCTGGCCGGTGGCATCCCCGTGCCCTTCCCCGTGATCTCGATCCAGGAAAGTTTCGCCAATCCCACCAGCATGTATCTGCGCAACCTGATGGCGATGGACGCGGAAGAGATGATCCGCGCCCAACCGATGGATGCCGTGATCCTGCTCGGCGGTTGCGACAAGACCGTGCCGGCTTTGCTCATGGGCGCGGCCAGCGTCAACGTGCCGGCGATCATGCTGGTCACCGGGCCGATGCTGGCGGGAAGCTGGCGCGGCGAAAAGCTCGGCGCCTGCACCGATTGCCGCCGCTTCTGGGCGCGCTATCGCGCCGGCGAGATGTCGGAGACTGAAATCAACGAGGTGAATGCCGAACTGGCGCCCACCATCGGCACCTGCGGCGTGATGGGCACGGCCAGCACCATGGCCCTGACGGTGGAGGCGATGGGCATGATGCTGCCCGGCGGCGCGGCCGTGCCGGCCGTGCATGCCGAACGCCGCCGCCTGGCCGAACAGACCGGCGCGCGCGCCGTGGCGATGGCGGCCGAGGGCCTGACACCCGACAGGATCATGACGCCCGCCGCGTTCAGAAACGCGCTGCGTGTTCTGCTCGCCGTGGGCGGCAGCACCAATGCGCTGATCCATCTCACCGCCATGGCGGGGCGGCTGGGCATCGGCATCGACCTCGACGGCTTCGATAAACTCGGCCGCGAAACGCCGGTGCTGGTCGATCTCAAACCCACCGGCCAGCATTACATGGAAGACCTTTACAAGGCCGGCGGCCTGACGCCGATCCTGCGCGAACTGGGCAGCCTGATCGACCGCGCCTGCCTGACCGTGACGGGCAAGACGCTCGGCGACAACATCGACGCCGCGCCGCCCTCCTGGCAGCAGGATGTGATCCGGCCGCTTGGCAATCCTGTTTATGCCAACGGCGCGATGGCCGTGCTACGCGGCAACCTCGCGCCCGATGGCGCCATCATCAAGCAGGCCGCCGCCACGCAAAGCCTGTTGCAGCATGAAGGCCGCGCCGTGGTGTTCGACGGCCTGCCCGACCTGGCGGCAAGGCTCGACGCGCCCGATCTCGACGTGACGGCCGACGACATTCTGGTGCTGCGCAATGCCGGCCCGAAAGGCGCACCCGGCATGCCCGAGGCCGGCTATATCCCGATCCCCAGGAAACTGGCGTTACAGGGCGTGAAGGACATGGTGCGCATTTCGGATGCGCGCATGAGCGGCACCGCCTATGGCACCATCGTTCTGCATATCGCGCCGGAGTCTGCGGCCGGCGGGCCGCTGGCGCTGGTGCAAACCGGCGATCGCATCCGGCTGGATACCGAAGGCCGCCGCATCGACCTGCTGGTGAGTGATGCTGAACTGGCCAAACGCCGCGCAGCATTGCCGCCGCTGCCCACGGGCGACGGCCGGCGCGGTTATGAGAAACTCTATTTCGACAGCGTGACCCAGGCGAATACCGGCTGCGACTTCGATTTCGCGGTGCCGGGGATTACGAAACGGGTGCCGTGATCCAGGCGGTCAACGTTTGCTCTTCTCGTCCGAATAGCCAAAGCTGCCGCAAAAGTCACCTTTCACATACAAGGCATCTTTCGGCGGTGCTTCGCCGGAAGATACGACCATACCCAACTTGTCGTAGAGGCTGCCGGTATAGGCGCTGACGGCGATATAGTGCGGCAGTGGTATATCGCGGGTGTATTTCGGATGGCCGCAGAGATGGTTGCCGCCCTTGATCGCCCGCGGCTTGGCGTCGATCAACTCATATACCGAGAAACGGTCGAAACTATCGAAGCCAATGCCCTGAGGTTGCGGCGTGATGTCGCCGATATAGCGCCACCGGAAGGTGATACGGTTGTTGAACGTTATGCTCTCTGGCGTCATCTTGACGTCGCCGGTGATGCCCATCGAGGTCGTGCTGTCCGCAGTCCAGTTGCGGTTGAAGATCGGTGGCCGGGTCTCGTCCGCGCGGCCAGTGGGAAGACCGCAGAGCAATGCAGCCAGCAGGACAGGAAACGCAAGGAAGGCTTTGCTCATTTTTTTCGGTTTCCGCTGTCATAGATGCCGTTCAGGAACAGATTGCGTTCACTGTTGCGACGATTGACCAGGCCGCTACTCTGCACCTTCTGGCCATTCTGTGTGATCTTGTCCCACATCAACATGGCATCCGCTGCCGCCTGATAATCCTCAGCGTTTAGCCGCTTGAGCACCGTCGACTCCGCAAAACCGCCCTGGCCGATATTATAGGCTAGGCTGACCAGCGCATCATATTCCTGTTGCGACAGCGGCACTTTCACCAGCCGCTTCACCGCCGCCTCGGCCGTCGCGACATCCTTGGCCAGCAACTCGCGGGCGGCTTTTTCATCAATACCTTTCGCGAATTGCTGTTCCTCGCCCGGACGCAGCAGATGGCCATAGCCGATGGTCCGTTTTCCGGCTTGGTCCGAATAGATTCTCTCGCGCAGATTCTCATGCTGCTTGATACCTTCGAGGCCCAGGCCGCTGAGCGAATGGTCTGCAGCCTTGCCGCGCACCAAAATGTCCGGGGTTGCCGTCGGTTCGCCCTGCGCAAGCTGCTGGGCACGCTCGGCATGCTGGCGGTCAACCTCATCTGGCTTCGGGACGGCATGGCCCGCCAAACGGTCCCCCAATTCACTGTTCAGACTCTGCACCGTTTCGCCGCCCGGCAGCATGATACCGTCGACGGTCAGGCCGCGATCCTTCTGATAATTTCGCATGCCGCGTGACAGACCACCGCTTGGCCAGCCCGTTGGACCGCCCAGGCCTGGCAAATTGAAATAACCGCTCTCGCCAAGCAGGATCTGCGCCTTGATCACATCCTGCCGGTCATTGTCGCCCTGCTCGCCAACGGAGCCGACAAGACGAAACAGATCGTCATCATCCGATGTGATGAGCGGCGTGGCGGTGTTGTCGGCAGCCTGTGGGCGCAATCGGAACGGCATGTCTTTGCCTTATATGCGAGTTTGAAATATAAAATATAATGTACTATTTTTGTTCCAATTGTCAAGAACGCCCAATCTGCATGACAGCCTTATTTTTTTAGAATAATCCTGTATTCGCGCAACGGACATACCTGCCGCATATAGAATATAAGATTAAATTCTTATATCTAAAAGCTCAGCAATTTGTTCATCGACCGCACCCATCGCCGGTCTGGTGCCGTCGAGCTTGAGGTGCGGCAGCGCCGGGTGTGGCGTGTGCGGCACCAATGCTACGCGCCTTGAATCCGCGCGCCTTCGCCCTAGCTCTTTTTACATCGCTCTTTCACATCGTGAATCAGCATGTCCATGCCGGCCCGCCAGCCGGCATTTTGCATTTTCAGGCCCCGGCGCGAACGGGACCGGACTGGCCCTGAACGGGATCGAACTGGCATCCAACCGGATCAAACCGGCCATCAACTGGCCCGCAACGGGATCAAACCCGCGCGTTACCGGCCGCCGCTTCCGGCGTCGGATTGGCCGGAATTGGCGATGATTGGCAATCATTGTCGATAATTGTCGATAATTGGCGAGGGTCTGGCAGGCTCCAGACACCGCCCTGGCCGTCACGTCACGGTTTCCGCCGGGTCGTGTCGCACAGAACGATCCAGGTTTATCAGCAGCTTGGCGGCTATTCCGCCGCCGCCGGCGCCTTGCCGGGCGCCTTGTCGCCTTGGGCCCGGGCCGCCGGTTCGGCTTTCGCCTTGGCCAGCGGCACCAGGTTGTTCAGGAACTGGTCGGTGCAGGCATCCCAGGAATACTGCAAAGCCAGCGCGCGGCAGGCCTCGGGCGATTTGCCCAGCGCGTTTTTGATCGCCACGGCCAGGTCCTCGTGCAGGGCGCCCACCTCCGGATGCGGCCCCACGATGTCGATGGGTCCGGTCACCGGATAGGCCGCCACCGGCACGCCCGAGGCCAAGGCCTCGAGCAGCACCAGGCCGAAAGTGTCGGTCAGGCTGGGGAAGACGAACACGTCGGCGGCGGCGAAATAGCTGGCCAGATGGCCGTTCTCCAGATAGCCGGCGAACACGGCCTCGGGGTATTTGGCGCGATAGCCTTCCAGGTCGGGGCCGATGCCCACCACCAGCTTGGTGCCGTCCAGCTTCAGTTGCAGGAAGGCCTCGATGTTCTTGTCCACCACCACGCGGCCGGCATAGAGGTAGATCGGGCGCGGCAGGTCGAGGATGTCCTTGCTGCGCGGCCTGAAGCGTTCGATATCCACGCCGCGCGACCAGGTCTTCAGGTTCTTGAAGCCCCAGTCCGACAGGCTTTTCGCCAGGCTGTCGGTCGCCACCATCACGCCGGCCGAGCCGCCATGGAACCAGCGCATGAAGGCATAGCTCCATTTCAGCGGCAGCTTGGTGCGCTCGTGGATGTATTCGGGGAATTTCGTGTGATAGGCGGTGGTGAAGATCAGGTCGTTGCGCTTGCAGTATTTGCGCGCCGCCATGCCCAGCGGCCCCTCGGTGGCGATGTGGATCGCATCCGGCGCGAAAGCCTCGATCAGCTTCACCAGCCGGCGATAGGGCAGGATCGAAAGCTCGATCTCGGGATAGGTCGGGCATGGCACGCGGCGGAACTGCTCCGGCCCGATCACCTCCACCGCATGGCCGCGGCGCTCCAGCACCTCGCGGGTCTTGGTCAGGGTCCGCACCACGCCGTTCACCTGCGGGTGCCAGGCATCGGAAACGATCAGAATGCGCATGGATTGATCTCGCTTTTTTATCCTGGCCGACCAGCCGTGATTCACCGATTCCCAATCCCATCACGATTCGATGACAGGGCGATGAAAGCCTGGGGATAAGTCGGAGACAGTCGTGACACCCGCGTGACAATCCACAGGATACGGCCACAGGAAACAGGCCGGCCGGGGCCCCTGCTGCGCTGCGGCATCCGGCATTGCTGCGACCGGCCGGCCTTGTCATAATTCGGCCATTCACGGGGAGTCGACCATGCGCCACAGCCGTCCTTTCGCCATCCTTGCCACCGCCGCCCTCGCCCTTGTGGCGGGTCTCGCCGGGCCTGCCCAGGCCCAGGACAAGGTGGTGAACATCTACAACTGGTCGGATTACATCGATCCGCAGGTGCTGAAGGATTTCGAGGCGGAGACCGGCATCCGCGTGCGCTACGACGTCTATGATTCCAACGACACGCTGGAATCCAAGCTGCTTGCCGGCAAGACCGGCTACGACATCGTGGTGCCGACGCAATACTACATGGCGCGCCAGGTGCAGGCCAAACTGCTGCGGCCGCTCGACAAGTCCAAGATCCCCAACCTGAAGAACCTCGACCCGGCGCAGATGGAGCGGCTGGCGAAGTTCGACCCGGAGAACAAACATGCGGCCATCTATCTCTGGGGCACCAGCGGCATCGGCCTGAATCCCGACAAGATCAAGCAGCGCCTGCCCAACCCGCCAGCCAATTCCCTGCGTATGCTGTTCGATCCGGCGGTGGTGTCGAAATTCGCCGATTGCGGCGTGGTGGTGCTGGACGCGCCCGACGAGCTGATGACGGCGGCGCTGAAATATCTCGGCCTCGATCCCAATGCCAAGGATGCCGACAGCATTGCGAAGGCCGAGGCCGTGCTGATGAAGGTGCGGCCCTATATCCGCAAGTTCCATTCCTCGCAGTACATCAACGATCTGGCCAACGGCGATGCCTGCCTGGCCTATGGTTTCTCGGGCGACATCCTGCAGGCCCGCACCCGCGCCGAAGAAGCCAAGAAGGGCGTGCGCGTGCAATACCTGCTGCCGAAGGAAGGTGCGCAGCAATGGTTCGACGTGATGGCGATCCCCGCCGATGCGCCGAACGCCGACAATGCGCACGCCTTCATCAACTACATCCTGCAGCCCAAAGTGATCGCCAAGATCACCAACGCCGTGCAGTATCCCAATGCCGTGCCGGCTTCGCTGCCCTTCGTCGACAAGGAGGCGATGGCCGACAAGGACGTGTTCCCCACCGCCGAAATCATCAAGACGCTGTATACCGTGCAGCCCTTCAACCAGAGCGAACAGCGCCTGCTGACCCGCGCCTGGACCCGCGTGAAGGGCGGCAACTGAGACCATGGCGCTGCTGGAGCTGCGCGGCGTCGCCAAGCAATACGGCGGTGAAACGGCGGTCGATGCCATCGACCTGAATGTGGAGGCCGGGGAAATCCTGGTGCTGCTCGGCCCCTCGGGCTGCGGCAAGTCCACCCTGCTGCGCATGATCGCCGGCCTGGAACTGCCCGATGGCGGCAGCATCCTGCTGGAAGGGCAGGACATCACGTCCCTGCCCGCCTACCGCCGGCCGGTGAACATGATGTTCCAGTCCTATGCCTTGTTCCCGCATCTCACCGTGCGCGACAACATCGCCTTCGGCCTGCGCCGCGAGGGCCTGCCGGCGGCCGAGATCGCCACGCGCGTGGACGAGGCCATGGCGATGCTGGAGATTGCCGGCTTTGCCAACCGCAAGCCCGACCAGCTCTCCGGCGGCCAGCAGCAGCGTGTGGCTTTGGCCCGCGCCCTGGTGAAACGGCCGCGCCTCTTGCTGCTGGATGAACCGCTCGGCGCGCTCGACAAGCGCCTGCGCCAGCAGACCCAGGCCGAACTGCGACGGCTCAACCGCCAGACCGGCATTGCCTTCGTGTTTGTGACCCACGACAACGACGAGGCGATGGCGCTGGCCGACCGCATCGCCGTGATGCAGCATGGGCGCTTCCGCCAGATCGACGCGCCCCGCCGCATCTACGACCGGCCGGTGGATCGCTTCGTTGCCAGCCTGATGTGCGACATCAATCTTTTCGACGCCGAGGTGCAGGCGGAAAGCGGCGACCTTGTGCTGGCAAAGGCCGGCAGCCTCGACCTGCGGTTCCCCGCCGATGCCACGCCGCGCGCGGCCGGCGGCCGGCAGTTGCTCGGCCTGCGGCTGGAGCAGATCGAGATTTCGCGCGAGCCCCTGCCCGCCGCGCCCAACACCGCCTCGGGCGTGATCACCGATATCGAGTATATCGGCGACATGACCACCATCGCGGCCAAGCTGGCCGACGGCCGCATCCTCAAGGCCTCGCAGCTCAACGCCATCCACGAGCCGCTGCTGGAGCTGGACCAGACCGTCTGGCTGCAATGGGAAGCGGCGGCCGTGATCCCGCTGGCCGACTGACATGACCCGTCGCGGTTTCTTTCTCGTCGCCCTGCCGGCCCTGTGGACCGCCCTGCTGGTGGCCGTGCCGCTGCTGATGGTGCTGAAGATCAGCTTCGCCGAACCGCAGATGGCGCAGCCACCCTACACGCCGCTGTTTGCCGATGGCGCACTGAGAATTCATTTCGGCAACTACGCCCTGCTGCTGGCCGATGCGCTGTATCTGCGCGCGCTGGGCAACAGCCTGCTTTATGCCGGCATCGGCACGCTGTGTTGCCTCACGCTCGGCCTCGCCATCGCCCGCGCCGTGGAGCGCGCGGCGCCGCGCTGGCAGCCTTTCCTGCTGGTGCTGATCATCCTGCCCTTCTGGACCTCGTTCCTGATCCGCGTCTATGCCTGGATCGCGCTGCTCAAACCCGAGGGCCTGATCAACGCGGCGCTGATCTGGCTCGGGCTGATCGATGAGCCGCTGGTGATGATCAACACCGGTTTCGGCGTGGCTTTGGGCATGACCTATTCCTACCTGCCGTTTGCCATCCTGCCGATCTATGCCAGCCTGGTCGGCCAGTCGCCGCGCCTGACCGAAGCCGCCGTCGACCTCGGCGCCTCGCCGCTGCAGGCCTTCTGGCTGGTTACCCTGCCGCTGGCGCGGCCCGGCCTGATCGCCGCCGGCCTGATGGTGTTCATCCCCATGGTCGGTGAATTCGTGATCCCCGACCTGCTCGGCGGCTCGGCCACCATCATGCTGGGCCAGACCCTGTGGAGCGAGTTCTTCTCCAACCGCGACTGGACCATGGCCAGCGCGCTGGCGGTGCTGCTCACCCTGCTGCTGCTCGGACCGGCTTTGTGGCTGCAGCGGCTGGAACTGGGGGGCCGCACGCGATGAGGCGCTTCAGCGGCATCAACCTTGCGGCTTTGGCCTTCGGGCTGGCCTTCCTCTACCTGCCGATCCTGCTGGTGGTGATCTTTTCCTTCAACGCCTCCAAGCTGGTCACGGTCTGGGGCGGCTTTTCGCTGCACTGGTATGGCGTGCTGTTCTCCAACCCGGCCTATCTCGAGGCCGCGCTGCATTCCCTGCAGATCGCGGTCGCCGCGGCCACGCTGGCCACCCTGCTCGGCACGCTGGGCGCGCTGGCGCTCACCCGGCTCGGCCGCTTTCCCGGCCGGCAGCTTTTCGGCGGCCTGATGCTGGCGCCGATGGTGCTGCCCGAGGTGATCCTCGGCGTCTCGGCTTTGATGCTGTTCGTCGCGCTGGATCTGGAGCGCGGCCTGCTCACCGTGGCGCTGGCCCATGCCACCTTCGGCACGGCCTTTGCGCTGGTGATCATCCAGTCGAAGCTGGTCAGCCTCGATCCCAACCTGGAAGCCGCCGCGCGCGACCTCGGCGCCGGGCCGGTCTCGGCCTTCCTGCTGGTGACGGTGCCCAGCCTGCTGCCGGCCCTGGTGGCAAGTTGGCTGCTGGCCTTCACACTGTCGCTGGATGACGTGGTGATCGCATCCTTCGTCAATGGCCCCGGTGCCACGACATTGCCGGTGCGCGTCTACAGTGCCGTGCGGCTGGGCGTCTCGCCCGAGATCAACGCGATCTCGACCATCATGCTGGTGCTGGTCAGCCTCTGCGTCATCGCCGCCAGCCTGCTCTACAAGCGGAACCTCAGGGGTTGAGCAGGGCGGATTTTTCAGCAGGCGCCGGCAGAGTCGCCTCCGCTAGCATCCCGCCGCTCCCGCCTTGCCTTCAGATAGCTTGACCACCGGAGACTTCAATCCGCTGCGCATTGATCCAGCGATTATCCTCGGACAGCAGGTTGGCGATCATCGCGCCGATGTCGTCAGGCAGGCCTACGCGGCCGAGCGCGGTCATGTCGGCAAAAACCTTGTTGAGGTCGGAATTGTCGCGCACCGCACCGCCGCCGAAATCGGTTTCGATCGCGCCCGGTGCCACGGTATTGACGGCGATCCCGCGCGCGCCCAGTTCCTTGGCCATATAGACGCTGAGCACCTCCACGGCACCCTTCGCCGCGGCATAGGCGGCATAGCCCGGATAGGACATGCGGGTCAGTCCGGTGGACAAATTGACGATACGGCCGCCATCGGCGAGCAGCGGCAGCAGAGCCTGGGTGAGGAAGTACACCCCTTTGAAATGCACATCCACCAGCCGGTCGAACTGCGCTTCCGTGGTATCCGCGATCAGCGCGTAGTCGCCATGCCCGGCATTGTTGACCAGATGATCGAAGCTGTCGCGCGACCAGGTTGCGCGCAGGGTCTTGCGCAACGTGTCGGCGAAGGTGGCAAAACCGGCGACCTTGCCGCTGTCGAGCTGAAAGGCAGCGGCTTTACGCCCCATCTGCTGGATTTCGGCCACCACGGCCTGGGCTTCATCGCCGCGGCTCTGGTAGGTGATGATGACATCGCCGCCGCGGCGGGCAATACGGAGTGCGGTGTTCCGCCCCAAACCGCGGCTGGCGCCGGTAATGAGAGTGATCTTGGTCATGGGAGGCTCCTGTCTTGGGATGGCTGAGACAGGTTCAATATCGGCTGGCAAACCAGGGCTTTGTTGCCGAATGCTCGGGGATCTTTGCCTAATCCTCCAAAATATCGTGCGCCCTTCCCGATCGCGCGCTAGACTTGCGATATGGCCGCGTTGCTCAACATTGCCCTCCGTTACGCCGAGGCCCATGCCGATGCCTATGGCCTGGCGCAGACGCCGATCCCAGGTTTCAGCATCGTGCGCGCCACCGCGCCCAGCGGCCTTATCCATGCGATTTCCCGGCCGATGGTCTGCCTGGTTCTGCAGGGCAGCAAACACGTTACCATGGGCACGCAGGGCTTTGCCTTCTCTGCCGGCGACTCCCTGCTGATTACCGCCGACGTACCGACCGTGAGCCAGATCACGCGCGCCAGTGTCGCCGCACCTTATTGCTCTCTGGTGCTGGAACTCGACCTTGCCGTGATCGCCGAACTTGCCGTCGAAATGAAAGCAGTGCAGGCAAGCGACGATGCACCCGTGCGCGTCGATCCGACCGATACGGAAGTCGCCGATGCGGCGCTACGCCTGATACGCCTGCTGGAACGTCCGTCATCCCTGTCGGTGCTGAAAACGCAGCTCGTACGCGAGATGCATTACTGGTTGCTGGCCGGCCGTCATGGTTCGGCGATCCGCCGGCTTGGCTGGCCTGATGACCATGTACAGCGGATCGCCCGCGCCGTTCTGGTGCTGCGGGCGGAATTTGCACAACGCCTGCCGGTCGAGCGGCTGGCCGCCGTGGCCGGCATGAGCCCGTCGTCCTTCCATCAGCATTTCCGTGCCGTGACCTCGCTGTCGCCACTGCAGTTCCAGAAGCAGCTGCGGCTGATCGAGGCAAGGCGGCTGATGCAGTCAGAGGCGATGAGCGCAAGCCATGCGGCATACGCCGTCGGCTACGAAAGCGTGTCGCAGTTCACGCGCGAATACGGCCGGTTGTTCGGCCTGCCGCCGGTCCGCGATACCGAAGCGGCTAAGAGCAAGGCGCAGGCCGTGGCCTGAACTGCTCGCCTAAAGCCTGAATTCCGACAACACCAGATCGAAACGCCGCCAGAATTCCGCCTCGTCGGCGGGCAGGCCAAAGCGCATCCACTGCGGCTGGCGCTCGAAAATGCGCACATGTACGCCCTGCTGCCGCAGCGCCGCCGCCAGTCCTGCGGCATCGGGCACTCTGGCCAGACGATACAGGCTGGTGCCCCCCAGCACAGGGATTCCGCGTTCGCGCAGGGCGAGGTCGAAACGCTGCGCCCGGGCGCGCAGCTCATTCCGCATGGCGGTCTGCCAGGCGGTGTCGTTCAGCGCGGCGGCGCCAATCGTCAGCGCCGGGCCACTCACCGCCCATGGCCCCAGGGATGCGCGCAGGGCCTCGGTCATCGCCGGCTGCGCCAGCACGAAGCCCAGCCGCAGGCCGGCCAGACCAAAGAACTTGCCGAACGAGCGCAGGATGATCAGACCTTCGGCACCGGCACCGCCGGCCAGGCTTGCCTCCGGCACCACATCGGCGAAGGCCTCGTCCACGACCAGCCAGCCACCCTTCGCCGCCAGTTCCTGCCGCCAGCGCCGCAGAAGATCGGGCCCCAGCGTGCGGCCATCGGGGTTGTTGGGATTCACCACGACCAGGATATCGGTATCGGCCAACGTAGCCGGCAATCCATCCAGTTCGGTGACGTTATGCCCCAGCAATCGCCACGCATAGGCATGTTCGGCATAGGTCGGCCCGAGGATCGTCACTCGTGCAGGTTTGAACAGGCGCGGCAATAACTGGATCCCCGCCTGCGTGCCCGGCAGCGCGACGATGCCGGCTTCGGCCTGGCAGCCATAGGCCGTGCGCGCCGCCGCCAGCAGATCGTCCAGCGCGGCAGCGGCCGGCAGTCGTGTCCAGTCGTCGGGCGACAGCGGCGGCAGCGGATAGGCAAACGGATTGATGCCGGTGCTGAGGTCCAGCCAATCGCCGGCAAAGGCATCCGGCGCGGCCTTCACTGCACTCAGGTCACCGCCATGGACCGGCGGTAGATCCCCGGGGGCCGGTTGACGGGACGGCGGAGCGTCGCCCATGGTGGTGTTCTCTTTCATCGGCGGCGATCTTACGGTGTACCCGGCTGCGATCAACCTCTGGCTCCTCGTCATCGCGCTCGGGCTCGATGCCGCTTTCGGCTGGCCGGATGTGCTCTACCGCGTCATCCGCCATCCGGTAGTGTGGATCGGCGCGCTGATCGGCCAACTGGATCGTGGCCTGAACCGACCGTCCTGGCGCGTCTGGCAGCGGCAGTTGTCCGGCATCCTCGCCCTGCTGATCCTGCTGGGCATCTGCATCGGCATGGCAGCTGTGATCAGTGCGGCTCTGCGCAGTCTGCCCTGGGGCTGGCTGATCGAAGGTCTGCTGGCGGCCAGCCTGATCGCCCAGCGCAGCCTGTACGATCACGTGGCTGCCGTGGCGCGCGGCCTGGAGCAGGACGGCCTGGCTGGCGGCCGCAGGGCCGTGGCGATGATTGTTGGGCGCGATCCCGAAAGCCTGGATGAAGCCGGCGTCAGCCGCGCCGCCATCGAAAGTCTGGCCGAGAATTTTTCCGACGGCGTGGTGGCGCCGGCTTTCTGGCTGGCCCTGTTCGGCCTGCCCGGCATCGTGCTGTACAAGGCGACCAACACGGCCGACAGCATGATCGGCCACAAGAACGACAAATACCGCGCCTTCGGCTGGGCGGCGGCGCGCTTCGACGACCTGCTGAACCTGCCGGCCTCGCGGTTATCGGCCCTGCTGCTGATCCTGGCCGCGCTGTTCATGCCAAAGGCCTCGCCCGCCGATGCTTTTGCTGCCGTCGAGCGCGATGCCGGGCAGCATAAATCGCCCAATGCCGGCTGGCCGGAGGCCGCCATGGCCGGCGCGCTCGGCCTGAAACTGGCCGGGCCGCGCCGCTATGGCGAACGCTGGGTCGAAGATCACTGGATGGGGCATGGCAGCGAAACCGCCACGGCAGCCGATATCCGCCGCGCCTTGCGGCTCTTTGCCGTCGCCTGTCTGCTGCTGTTCGGTGGAGCCGTGCTGGCGGCTATCGCGCTGCACTGATCAGCGCATCGACGTCCAGATGCCGCTCGATGGCGGCGGCCAGGGCGTCCAGCGCGCTGTCCACCCCGGCCTCGTAATTGCCCGGCGCCACATCGCGCCCGCCCAGCAGCGTCAGGTACGCCGCACGGAAGCCATCGGATGCAAAGAGGCCGTGCAGGTAACAGCCGGCGATGCTGCCATCGGCCGAGACGGCACCATCATGCCGGTTGTCCAGTCGCAGCAGAGGCCGCTCGGCATCGGGCCCGGTGGTGCGGCCCACATGCATCTCGTAACCACGCACGGCCTCGCCGGTGAAACGCTCAAAGCCTTCCGCCTCGTGCAGGGTCTTGTCGCCGGTCAGTTCGGTCTCGACATCCAGCAGGCCAAGCCCTTCCACGGTTTCCGGCGCACCTTCGATGCCCTGCGGATCGCTCACCGCATGCCCTAGCATCTGGTAACCGCCGCAGATGCCGAGTACACGTCCGCCGCGCCGCAGATGGCCGGCCATATCCACGTCCCAGCCCTGCTGGCGCAGGAATTTCAGGTCGGCGATGGTGGCCTTGGAACCCGGCAGGATCACCAGCGCGGCATCGGCCGGCAGCGGCC
>JBKBJT010000040.1:0-28943 GCA_046294345.1 Ferrovibrio sp. | reverse complement strand
TCAGCCTGGCCAAGGGCAACCGCTCCAAGCAGGTGACCGATGCCTGCAAGAAATACGGCGGCTTCTATCTCGGCTCGATCGGCGGTCCGGCCGCGATCCTGGCCAAGAACTGCATCAAGAAGGTCGAGCAGCACGAATATCCGGAACTCGGCATGGAAGCCGTGTGGAAGATCGAGGTGGAGAATTTCCCCGCCTTCATCATCGTCGACGACAAGGGCAACGATTTCTTCGCCAACCTGGCGTAAGCGACACCCACCCGGAAAAGGAAAAGGCCACCGCGAGGTGGCCTTTTTTGTTGAGCCTTACTCGTGTTATCCGTGCATCTATGATCAGGGTGTATCTAGATAGCAGTGACTACTCTGTTATGTCGGACCCTCGCCATACTCAAGCGGCAGGGGTCTATCAGTATTTGTTGGAGAAAATTGCAGCAGGTGTGGTGGAGGTTCGTTTTTCGGTTTTCCATCCTTTGGAAAGTGCACATATCGACGATGACGCCAAGCCCATGGCGTTAAAGAGAGCGGAAGTAATTAAGGCGTTGTCGGGTAAAAAATGTTTTCTGTGGTGGAGCGAGTTAATCAATCTCGAAGCTATATGCTTGGCATCTGGCGAGAAAATTGATGCCAATACTTACGCATTCAAAGACGACGGTCGTTGGTTCCCGTCTGTCGACGGCATTGCCAATGATGTGAAGGGCATTCTTGAAAAAGAACTTCGGAGAGGGTTGGCAAAGATTCCACTGCCTCGAAACCAAAAAAGACAATACAGAGCTCAATTCATTCGTAATGGTCGCCTAACTAAAGCGGCGATCGAAGTTATGAAGCCGGGACGTCGGGAGGTTATGGAAAAGGTCCGACAAAAGTTCCCCCTCCCGGACTGGGCGTATGATGAAGACATATTCTTTAGAGTTGCTGCAGGCGAGTTGCATGCGAAGCATTTAGTGGGCGCCTTGGAAGAGGCATTCGCCGATTTGCCAACCTTTATCGGGTGGGCATACGACGAATATGACAAAGAAAAGGAGCTGACGGCTTGGTTGAGAGATGGGACTTACATCAGACTAATTGAAGAAATTCGAGCAGAGATAGACCCTTTAGTGGAACGTGGCGCCACTCTCGGAATTGATGCATCTGAGGTTAATAGGCAGTTTAAATCTATGAAAACCCGGATCTACGAAGTGAGGGAACGTGTTCTCTGGCATGTGTATTCTGAAACACGGGAGGCGCGTCGTAGAAAAGGCATTGATAGAAAGATATGGGAAGCTAGGGTCGTAAAATCTCCAGTGGGCTCAATTCCTTCATTTGATACTATGATGGAAGTTAGCGCTGACTACTTTACCACTAGCGCGCTGTCAGCACCCAATAGGCGGAACTTACTGGTCAGCGACTATGGGGACATCATGCATATGATTTATATGCCTTATGTAGACCTGTTTAGATGTGATGCATACGCATCAAGTCTGGCGAGCAGCTGCGCGAAAAAATATAACACCAAGATAATTAAGAAATTATCTGAATTACCGTTGGCAATAGATGCATTGTTGGCGGCAAAAATCTCTGCCGCTGAAGGTCACAGCCCCATATAGGCCTGCCGCACGCGGTCGTCATGCAGCAGGGCCTCGCCGGTGCCCTCCATCACGATGCGGCCGTTTTCCAGCACATAGGCCTGGTCGGCCAGTTTCAGCGACACAGCCACGTTCTGCTCCACCAGGATCACCGTCATGCCGCGTTGATGCAGCAGCCTGATGATGTGAAACACCTCCTGCACGATGGCCGGCGCCAGGCCCAGCGAGGGCTCGTCGAACATGATCAGTTCCGGCTGGCCCATCAGGCAGCGGCCGATGGCCAGCATCTGCTGCTCGCCGCCCGACATGGTGCCCGAAAGCTGGTTGCGCCGTTCGGCCAGGCGCGGAAACAGGCCGAACACCTCGTCCAGCGTCGTCTTTTCCTTCGCCCGCGCGCGCGACAGCATGGCGCCCATCTGCAAATTCTCCAGCACGGTCAGGCTGGGAAACACCTGCCGGCCCTCGGCCACCTGGCCGATCCCTAAGTTGCAGACCTTGTGGCTCGGCAGGCCGGCGATTTCGGCCTCGCCGAAGCGGATGCTGCCTTTGCGCGGCTTCTCGATGCCGGCGATGGTGCGGATCAGGGTGGATTTGCCGGCGCCGTTGGCGCCGATGATGGCGACGATGCTGCCCCGGGGCACGCGCAGCGACACGCCGTCCAGCGCCTGCGCATCGCCGTAAAAGACATCCAGATTTTCAATGGCGAGGCTCATGCCTCCACCTCCTCGCCCAGATAGCATTCCAGCACGGCGGGATCGCGCACCACGTCTTCCGGCGCGCCGCTGGCGATCACCTGGCCGTAATGCAGCACCACCACCTGCTGCGACAGCGCCATCACCGCGCGCATCACATGCTCGATCAGCAGGATGGTCATGCCGTGTTTTCTGTTGAGGTCGCGGAACACCGCCACCATCTGGTCGGTCTCGGTGGGGCGCAGGCCGGCCATCACCTCGTCCAGCAGCAGAAGCTTCGGCTCGGTGGCCAGGGCGCGCGCCACTTCCAGCCGCTTGCGTTCGGGCAGAGTCAGTTGTGCGGCCGGCTGGTTGCGCTTGTCGGTCATGCCAAGCTGGTCCAGCACGGCCTCGGCCTTGCGGCGTGCCTGACGCACGTCCCTCTCGGCCCGCAGCGCGCCGACGATCACGTTTTCCAGCGCGGTCAGTTCCTTGAACGGCTTGACGATCTGGAAGGTGCGGCCGATGCCGGCATGGCAGATGCGATCCGGCCGCATGCCGTCGATGCGGTTGCCGTCGAACGTGATGCTGCCCTCGTCGGGTTTGAATACGCCGGCGATCATGTTGAAGCAGGTGGTTTTGCCGGCGCCGTTCGGGCCGATCAGACTGACGATGCCGCCCTGCGGCACGCTCAATGATGCCTGGCTCACGGCGCGCAGGCCGCGGAAGCTTTTCGAGATGCCGTCGACGGTAAGCAGGGGAGTCGCGGTCATGACCGGTCCTCCAGGCCCAGGCGCTTGCGCAGGGGCGGCCAGATGCCATGCGGCAGATAGATGATCACCACCAGCAGACAGATGCCGTAGAACACCTGCTTGATGCCGGGGATTTCATAGCCCAGGGCATGCATGATCTCGGTCACCGCCTCGGCCAGCGCCGTCAGCACGAAGGCGCCGAGGATCGGGCCGAACAGCGAGCCGACGCCGCCGATGATCGGCCCGAGGATCAGTTCGATCGAACGCGCCATGCTGAAAATCTGCTCGGGGAACAGGTTGTTGTAATAGAAGGCGAAGAACACACCCGACAGCGCCGTCATGCCCGAGGAGATCGCCACCGCGATCATCTTGTAGCGGAAGACGTTGATGCCCAGCGTCTGGGCCGCTTCGGGTTCTTCGCGAATCGCCAGCCAGTAATAGCCGATGCGTCCGGTCAGCAGCCAGCGGCAGAGCAGGAAGGCCAGCACAGTGATGGCCAGCAGGATGTAATAGAACATGGTGGGCGAGCCGCGCAGGTTGAGCGGATCGTTGGCGGCCTGCTGGGTGACCGGCAGGAAAAAGCCGCCCGAGCCGTTCACCCAGGTGAAATGGTCGAAACCGACGCGGGTGAATTCGGCGAACGCGATGGTCAGCAGGGCGAAATACACGCCACTGATGCCGAAACGGAAGGCAAGGAAGCCGATCACCAGGCCGGCGGCCATCGAGATGGCGATGGCGGGCAGCACGCCGGCCCAGGGTCCGATGCCGAAATGCACATACAGTGCCGCGGCGGTGTAGGCGGCGATGCCGACATACAGCGAGTGGCCCAGGCTGAGCTGGCCGGCGAAGCCCATCATCACGTTCCAGGCCTGGCCGGTATAGGCGAAATACAGCACCAGGATCAGGATGGAGAGGATATAGGCGTCCACCACCAGCGGCGCGACCAGCAGTCCGGCCAGCAGCAGGCCAAGCAGAACCAGGGCGCGCCGCGGCACGCCGTCGATCATACGGGAAATCATGCTTTACGCCCCAGCAGGCCCTGCGGCCGGAACAGAAGAACAAGGATCAGGATGGCGACGCCGAACATCGTCTTGGCCGAAGGGGCGAAGAACAGTCCCGACATAGCCTCGGACAGGCCGATCAATACGCCGCCCAGCAGCGCGCCGGGCATCGAACCCAGGCCGCCGATGATCACGATGACGAAAGCCTGCAGGGTAAACACAGGCCCGATATTGGGCGTGGTATCGATCAGCAGGGTCATCATGGCGCCGGCGGCGCCGACGCAGGCCGAGCCGATGCCGAAAGTCAGCGCATAGAGCTGCTTGACGTTCAGGCCCACGACCAGTGCGCCCATATGGTTGTCGGCGCAGGCGCGGATCGCCTTGCCAGTATGGCTGAGCTTGAAGAAGGCGAAGAGGGCGGCAGTGATCGCCAGTGCCATGCCGGCGGTGATCACGCGCACCTTGTCGACCAGCAGCGGGCCGATCTCGATGGAATCCAGCGAATAATCCACCAGCACGTTGCGGGCATCGGGGCCGAAGATCATCAGCAGGCCGTTCACCATGATGATCGCCACGGCGGCCAGCAGGATGAACTGGCTGTGCTCGGGCCGGTTGATGAAGGGATTGATCAGCAGGGCCTGCATGGCATAGCCGAGCGCGAACAGGATCACCGCGATGGGCACCATGGCCACCAGCGGATCGACATGCCAGGCGGCGAAGGCGACGATCGCCCCGTAGGAGGCGATCGTCATCATCTCGCCATGGGCGAAGTTGACCACACGCACCACGCCGAAGATCACCGACAGGCCCAGCGCCATCAGGCCATAGACCAGTCCGGTCAGGATGCCCTGCAGTGCAACGGTGAATATAAGTTCTGTTGGCATGATCTCTACGCGGTACGTGTGGTCGGTCTTGGCTTAGCGCTTGCTCCAGCTTGGCATCGGCAGGAGCAGGTTGTCCTCCGCGATGTCGAGCGGCAACACCACCTTCGGCCGCTGGTCCAGGTTCTGCAGCGTCACCGACTTGATGTTGACGTTCTGGCCCTTGGCGTCGAACTGCAGGGTGCCGCCCGCCATCACGTGGTTGTCGATCTTGGTCAGGCGGATGGCGTCGGCCAGGGCCTTGCCGTCCGCGCTCTTGGCACGGTTGAAGGCATCGACTGCGACCATGACGGCTTCGAACGAGAAGCCGACATTCAGCTCGAACAGCTCGCCCTTGTAGGACTTGGTGAATTCGTCCAGCAGCTTCTGCGTGATCGACGAACGCGGGTTGTACCACGGCACGTTGGTGATCATGTAGTTCGAGAACTTGCCCAGGGTCTTGTAGAACTGGTTCTCGTAGAAGCCCGGAGCGCCGGGGCTCATCACGATCTTCGGCTCCCAGCGCTGCTTGACCATTTCGCGCACCATCAGGATGGCGTCGTTCAGGCGCGTCACCGGCATCACCATCTCGGCGCCGGTGGCCTTGGCCTTGGCGATTTCCACCGACAGGTCCTTGGCCTGCGGGTCGTAGGCGATGGTCTCGACGATCTGGAACGGCAGGTTGAAGCGTGGCGCCATGGCCTTGATCGCGCCGGCCATGGCCTGGCCGAAGGTGTCGTTCACATGCATGAACACGGCGGTCTTGGGCGTGATGCCGCTCTTCTCGAACACGCCCTTCATCAGGTTCAGGCCATCGCCGACCAGCATGGGCGCGGTCGGGAAGTTGCGGAACACGAACTTGTAGCCCTGTTCGGTGATCTGCGGCGCGGCGGCCACGTTGATGATGTAGGGTACGCCCTTCTGCTCGGCGACCTGGGCGATGGCGGCCGACTGGCCGGAATCGAAGGCGCCGATCAGCACGTTGGCGCCGTCGTTGATCAGCTTTTCCGCGCGGGCGCGGGCGACGTCGACATTCGATTCGGTGTCGGCGTTCATGATCTCGACGTCGGCAGCCATGCCAAGCTGCTTCAGCACGCGCGGGGCGATGTCGATGCCGCGCTGGCAGGCGATGCCGAGCTGGGCCTGGAAGCCCGAACGCGGATGGATCGAGCCGATCTTCAGCGCCTTGGGCTGGGCGCGGATGATGTTGAACGGCGCGGTGCCGGCCACGATGGCGGCGCCCGCGGCCGCCGAAGCGGCGAACTGGCGGCGGGTAATCTTGCTGCTCATGGTCTGTCCTCCCTGGATGTGGTTTGCCGCCGCCCGGTTTGGCCGGCGCGCTTGGTACGCGACGCTACCGGATCGTTGTCCGGTGCGGAATGGGCCTCGCCGGTGAGGGCCGGCGAGGCGATGAACTTGCGCAGCAGGTGCATCAGCGTCTCGTGCTCCTGCTCAGTCAGAACCTGGTTGATCAGCTTGTCGTGGCCTTTGACCTGCGCGATCAGCTCGGCCATGCGGCGTTCTCCGCCGGCGGTCAGGAACAGGCCATAGGCCCGGCGGTCATGCGGATCGGCACGGCGTTCCACCAGACCGAGGCGTTCCAGCCGGTCGACCATGGTCATGGCGCCGGAACGGGCCACGCCCAAAGCTTCGCCCAATCGGCTCTGCTGCAGGCCGGGGTTATGATCGATCAGCATCAGCGCGGAAAACAGCGCGGGGCTCACGCCGGTGGGGCCCAGGCGGGCGTAGAAATTTTCCCAGACCCGCAACTGGGCCAGGCGCAGCAGGTAGCCGACGTGATTGGGCAGGGTGCCGTAATCGACAGCAGGCGCGGCGCGTCGGTCCGTCTTTTCAGACTTGCGCGGATCGTCCTTGCGCAAATCGGCTTTGCGCATGTCTGTCGCGGTTCCGTTGCGGACGGATGCCGGCACGGTTGCTGTTCCTCCCTGCCGTCGGCCTTGCGGGCCGCAGCTTGTTATGACGCCGGATTGTAGCGAGGAACAATAGTAATGCAAGCGTACAAAATGCCCGCAGCGCGATTGGCGGTAATATTGCCTGCGGGTCAGGGCCGACGCCAGAGAAGATCTGGGCCGATCTGTCATCCGAAAGTCATGTCGGCGGGCTATTGTGCCGGCATCTCGGTGCCGTCTGGCGCCCGGCCGGCCTCGGCGTCCCCGCTCCGACCGGCCTTCTTTTTTGGCTGTTCTTTTTCCAGGCCGCGTTTTCCGGCCGTGGCGGCGCTCAGGTCGGGTCGGACTTCCTGCGGCGGTCCTTGCCGGTGCGCCGGCCGCCGCCTTTGCGGCGTTCGCCATTGCCGGGAATGTCCTCGGGCTCCAGCTCAATGAAACGGCGTTCGCTGCGGCGGCGGTCGACCAGCCTGCGACGGTCGGGGCCGATGAACCCTTTCACCCGCACGAAGGGGCGCGGGGCCTTCAATACCGACATCAGGCGGCGCACCAGGGCCTCGACAGAGGGCGGCTTGATCACAATCTCGTTCACGCCTGCATCGCGTGCGGCGATCACCAGAGCGGCGTCAGGTGCCTCGATCATCAGGATGATGGGGATGCGGCCGAGGTCACCGGGGTCGCGGCGCAGCCGCCGGACCAGCATCAGGCCGTCGCCGCCGGGCAGCTTGTGATCCAGCAGCAGCACGCTGGGCTGATCCAGCATGAGCTGGCGCATCGTCTCGCCGGCATTACCGGTCAGCATGATGGTGGGAAAGCCCATACCCAGCAGCACATTGCGCAGGGCCTGACGCGTGGCGCGATTGCTTTCCGCCACCAGGATGGTGGCGCTGCGGAAGGCTTTGGGATCGATGCGGCGGTCCTGGCTCATGGCGTCACTCGGAAAATCCCGGCGAGTCTTGCCGCTCTCCGTTAATGAAGCGTGAGTGCCGCTTCAGTCGCGCAGGAGTTCATTGCCACCTGCGGGTCAATCGCGCAGGAGTTCATTGATGGAGGTCTTCGAGCGCGTCTGGGCGTCCACCCGCTTGACGATCACGGCGCAATACAGCGACGGGCCCGGCTGGCCGTTCGGTAGCGGCTTGCCCGGCAGGCTTCCCGACACCACCACCGAATAGGCCGGTACGCGGCCCTGGAATACTTCGCCGGTGGCGCGGTCGATGATCTTGGTCGAGGCGCCGAGATACACGCCCATCGACAGCACCGAGCCTTCCTCGACGATCACGCCTTCGGCCACCTCGGCGCGGGCGCCGATGAAGCAGTTATCCTCGATGATCACCGGATTGGCCTGCAACGGCTCGAGCACGCCGCCGATGCCGGCACCGCCGGAAAGATGCACATTCTTGCCGATCTGGGCGCAGGAACCCACGGTGGCCCAGGTATCCACCATGGTGCCGCTGTCGACATAGGCGCCCAGGTTGACGAAGCTGGGCATCAGCACCACACCCGGCGCGATATAGGCGGCGCGGCGCACCACGGCGCCCGGCACGGCGCGGAAGCCGGCGCCCCGGAAACGCTGCTCGCTCCAGCCGGCGAATTTCGACGGCACCTTGTCGAACCAGTGCGCGCCGCCCGGCGCATCCGAGATCAGCATGTTGTCGGTGAGGCGGAAGCTGAGCAGCACGGCCTTCTTGGCCCACTGGTTTACTTCCCACTTGCCGCCGACCTTCTCGGCCACGCGCAGCTTGCCATCGTCCAGCGCGTTCAGCGTGGCCTCCACCGCGTCGCGCACCTCGCCCTTGGTCTGGAAATTGACCTGGTCGCGGCTTTCCCAGGCGGCGTCGATCACGGGCTGCAGCTGGGCCTTGAGCGTGGCGTCGGTCATGGGGAAATCCTCGTCATTTAAGGCGGAAAAAGCGGAAAAGCCGCGAGACAATAGCCGGCAGGCCTCTTGAGTCAACGCCCCTGCCGGAGGAAGGCCGGGCTAATCCAGGGGCAGGGCGGCCAGGAAGGCCGGCAGGTCAGTTGCAACATGGTGGATATGGTCGTCGCCCGGATCGGGCTGGGCCCAGGCCGAGGCGGTGGGCACCCATATGGTGGTCATGCCCAGGCCGGCAGCCGGCTTCAGGTTGCGCGCCATGTCCTCCACCATCACGCTGCGCTGCGGCGCGATGCCGTAGCGTTCCACCAGTTGGCGGTAGGGCGGCTCCTGCGGTTTGGGCAGGTAGGCCGAGGCCACGATGTCGAACACGCCCTCGAAGCGGTCGGCGATGCCCAGCCGTGCCAGCACGCGGTCGGCATGGGCCACGGTGCCGTTGGTGTAGATCAGCTTGCGGCCGGGCAGGCGGTCCAGCGCCTCGGTCAGTTGCGGCAGCGGCGCCACCACCGACACGTCGATGTCATGCACGAAATCCAGGAAGGCCTGGGGGTCAACGCCATGCTCTACCATCAGGCCGCGCAGCGTCGTGCCATGGGCCTGGAAAAACCCTTTCTGGCGCTGCTTGGCTTCCACGGCATCCACGCCGAACAGCTTGGCGATGAAAGCGCCCATGCGCTGGTCGATCTGGGCGAACAGGTTGCACTGGGCCGGATACAGCGTGTTGTCGAGGTCGAAAATCCAGGTCTCGGCGCGCGCCAGCGCGGCCTCGCTCAGGGGCGAGGTGCGGGTGGAGCCGGCATCGGCAAGCGGCTGGGAAGACGGGTTGATCACGGTTTCGCACCATAGGGGCTTCTGGCTAGAATGGCGAGTATTGGGGCCGGAAGGGCCCCTTGGATCCATGTCGGCAGGGAGGGGCGGCTTGCCCGGGAATGCGACAGCAACGCAGGCAGGCGGCCTTGCCGGTCCGGCGCCGGAAGCCCTGATCCCGTCCTTTCCGGGGCCGGCCGTGCTGTTCGACGGCGAGGGCAGCGTGGTGCTGGCCAATACGGCCGCCGATACCCTGCTGGCCGAACTGGGTGCCGGACGGTTGCCGGGGCTGGCATCCTCCATCGATGCCGCCCTGCAGGACGGCAAAACGCGGCAGGACCGCGCCGACCTGCCCGGTCCGCGCGGCGGCGTTGCGCTGCAGCTTACCCTGATCGTCTATGGCGGCGATGACGGCGCGCGGCGTCTGCTGCTGCTCGGCCGCGACGGCACGCTGGAGCGCAACCTGACCCAGGCGCTGATGCAGTCGCGCCAGCTGTTCAAGGATCTGGTCACCTGCTCCACCGACTTCGCCTGGGAAACCAAGGCCGACGGCACATTCGGTTTCGTTTCTCCGCGCGGCGCGCTGGGGTTCAGCGCCCGCGAGTTGGAAGGCACGCCGGCGCGTAACCTGCTGGCCGAGGATACCCCCGACACGCCGCGGCCCGCCGCGCTGCCCTTCGAGGCGGAGGCGCCGATGGAAGCCGCCGAGATTTTCCTGCGCCGCAAGGACGGTTCGGTTGGCTGTTTCGAGGTGTCCTGCCTGCCGGTGCGCGACGCCAGGGGCGCCTGGCTTGGTGTGCGTGGTGTGGCGCGTGACGTGACCGAGGCGCGTGAGCGTGTCGATGCTCTGCGTCGCGCCCACAAGCAGCTTAACCGCCTGGCCAATACCGACGGCCTGACCGGCCTGCTCAACCGCCGCGCCTTCCTGGCCGAGCTGGACAAGCGCCTGCCGCGTCATCTGCGCAACAAGCTGCGTGGCACGCTGATCTACTTCGATCTCGACAATTTCAAGAAGGTGAACGACGTGCGCGGCCACCAGGCCGGCGACGAGGTGCTGAAGGCCGTGGCCGAGGCGGCGAAACGCATGCTGCGCGCCGTCGATCTGGCCTCGCGCATTGGCGGCGACGAATTCCTGCTCTGGCTGGAGGAAAGCGACCGCGATGCGGCGGAATCGATTGCCGCCCGCCTGCATGAGGCGGCCCGCGAGATCAACAACCAGTATGGCGTCGAAGGTTTCCCGCTCGGTTATTCCATCGGCATCGTGTTTTCCCGCCTCGACGAGCTGGAGAGCACCGAGTCTTTGATTGCGCGGGCCGACGAAGCGATGTACGCCGCCAAGAAGGGCGGCAAGGGGCGTAGCCATATCGCCGCGCCACCCGATGCGGAAGACGAGGTCGCGGCGTGACGGCGAAGGGCATGGATTACGAAAAGGCCAAGGCGCTGGCGGCATCGGAAGACCCTGCCGTGCGTCTGCAACTGGCGAAACGCGCCGATACCCAGCCGGAAATCCTCTACTACCTGGCGGTGGACGAGGCCGAGGAGGTGCGCCGCGCGATTGCCGAGAACGAGGCGACCCCGGCCCATGCCTATCTGCTGCTGGCCAACGACGCATCGGAAGAAGTGCGTCGCCGTCTGGCCGAGAAGGTGGCCCGTCTGCTGCCCGACATGCCGGCGGATGAAGCCAGCAAGGCGCGCGAGATGGCGATCCAGACGCTGGAGCTGCTGGCGCAGGACGAACTGACCCGCATCCGCGCGGCCTTGTCCGAGGCGCTGAAATCTGCCAGCAACGTGCCGCATCATCTGGTCAAGCAACTGGCGCTGGACGTCGAGCTGATCGTATCGGCGCCGGTGCTGCAATTCTCGCCGCTGCTCACCGACGATGACCTGCGCGAGATCGTCGCCAGCTCGGCCCAGTCGGGCGCACTCACCGCGATCGCCCGCCGCGTCGGCCTGTCGTCCGGCGTGTCGGATGCCATTGCCGCCACGCGTGATGTCTCGGCCGTGGCTTCCCTGCTGGCCAACGATTCCGCCCAAATCCGCGAGGAAACGCTCGACCTGATCCTCGATGCCGCGCCGGGGAATGAGGCCTGGCACGAGCCGCTGGTGCATCGCCCCAACCTGCCGGGCAAGGCGGCCAAGCGCATTGCCGGCTTCGTCGCGGCTTCGCTGCTGAAACTTCTGGCCGACCGCAAGGACCTGCCGGCCGATGCGCTGGCCGAGGTGCGCCAGGTGATGGAACGCCGCCTCGACGTGAAGCTCGATGGCGATGCCGAGGAAGAAGCGGCGGAAAAGGGCGAGCAGGAATCGCACACGCCGATGGCCGAGGCCGAGGCGAAGGTGAAAAAACTGATCAAGGACCGCAAGCTCGACAACGACGCGGTGCAGGAAGCCGTCGAGCGCAATGACCGCAACTTCGTGCTGCAGGCCCTGGTGCAGAGCGGACGCGTCCCCTTGTCGGTGATTCAGAAGGCGATGGAGGCACGTAACGGTCGCCTGATCACCGCCCTGGTCTGGCGGGCGAAGTTCTCCATGCGCACGGCCGTGATGATCCAGCGCGACATCGCCCGCGTGCCGCCACGCATGATGCTGAATGCTCGCAACGGCACCGACTATCCGATGTCGAATCCCGAGCTGGAAGAACAGCTCAAGATCCTGGGGCTCTAGGCCGCGCTCTCGTCCACCACGCGCAGGGTCTGCTTCTGCGCCTCGCGCAGTTTCAGGATCTGCGCCGCCGTGGCGATGGCGATTTCGCCCGGATGTTTGCCGGAGATGCCGTCGATGCCGATGGGGCAGGTGAGGCGGGCCAACTGCTCATCGCCCAGGCCCAGTTCCCGGAAGCGCTTCACGAAACGCGCCCGTTTGGTTTCCGAACCGATCAGGCCGACGAAGCTGAAGCGGTTTTCCTGCAGCGCCTTGGCCGCGATCCCTAAATCCAGCGCATGGCTGTGGCTCATCACCAGCAGCCAGGCATTGTCGGGCAGGCTCGTCACGTCGCGTTCCGGCGCATTGGTGATTTCGATCTCCACGCCGGGCGGCACATGATCGGGAAAGGCGTCGGGCCGCGGATCGAACCAGCGGATTCTGCAGGGCAGGGCTGAAAGCACCTGCACCATGGCCTTGCCGACATGGCCGGCGCCGAACAGGGCGATGGTGAACAGGTCCGGCCGTTGCGGTTCGAATAACAGGGTCACCATGCCACCGCAGCATTGCCCCATCGAGGGGCCAAGCGGGAATTTGCGTAAGCTCGGCCCTTGTTTGTTGCTGAGCATCTGGCGCGCGATGTCGATGGCGCGGAATTCCAGGGTGCCGCCGCCGATGGTGCCGATGGCCTCATCCGGGGTCACCACCATCTTGGTGCCGGCCTCGCGCGGCGCCGACCCCTCGGTGGTCGCCACGGTGATCAGCACGGCGGGAATGCCGCGTGCCTCAAGGTCGGTGAGGGCATTGAGCCAGGATGAGGTCATTTGGCCGCCATCGGCATTGGTGTTTTCGCCTTTCGTCTGGCGGCTTCGATGGCCAGCAATACGCGCTCCGGCGTGGCCGGCGCATCCAGCCGCACTTGGCTGGTGCCGGCCGCTGCCGCCACCGCATCCTTCAGGGCCAGCCAGCCCGAGATGGCCAGCATGAAGGGCGGCTCGCCCACGGCTTTTGAACGATAGACCGTCTGGGCCGGATTGGCACGGCCATGTACCAGCTTGACGCGGAAATCGGCCGGCAGGTCACGCGCCGTCGGAATCTTGTAGGTGCTGGGGGCATGGGTGCGCAGGCGGCCCCTGTCGTCCCACCACAGCTCTTCCATGGTCAGCCAGCCCAGCCCCTGCACATAGCCGCCTTCCACCTGGCCCGGGTCGATGGCGGGATTGAGCGAGTTGCCGCAATCATGCAGCAGGTCGGCGCGCGTGAAACGGTATTCACCGGTGAAACAGTCCAGGATGGCCTCGGTCACTGCCACGCCATAGGCGAAATAGTAGAACGGGTTGCCGCGGCCGCTGGCGCGGTCGAAATGGATGTCGGGCGTGGCATAGAAGCCTGATGCCGCCAGCGATACCCGCGCCAGCCAGGCCTTGTGCGCCACCTCGGCGAAGGGCAGCGATTTGCCGCCGCCGCTCACCATATCGTCCCGGAATGTCACCTGTTCCGCCGCCACACCCAGCAAAGGTGCGGCCACCTGCGCCAGCCGTCCACGTAGCTCCAGTGCGGCGTTTTCTGCTGCTTTGCCGTTCAGGTCGGCGCCCGACGAAGCTGCGGTGGCCGAGGTATTCGGCACCTTGTCGGTACGCGTCGCGGTAATGCGGATTTTATCCAGCGACACGCCCAGCGTTTCGGCCACCACCTGGGCCACCTTCACATACAGGCCCTGGCCCATTTCGGTGCCGCCGTGGTTGAGCTGGACGGAACCATCCTCGTAGATCAGCACCAGCGCGCCGGCCTGGTTGAGGAACGTCGTGATGAAGGAAATGCCGAATTTCACCGGCGTGATCGCCAGCCCTTTCTTGAGATGCGGGCTCTGCGCGTTGAAGGCATCGATTTCCTGCCGGCGCTTCCTGTAGTCGCTGCTGGCCAGGATTTCGTCGAACAGTCCGGGCAGGATGTTGTCGCGGATGGTCTGGAAATACGGCGTGACGTTGCGGTCGTCGCGGCCATACAGGTTGGCCAGCCGCACCTCCAGCGGGTCGCGGCCCAGATGGCGTGCGATCTCGTCGATCACGTATTCCGTCGCCGCCATGCCCTGCGGTCCGCCGAAGCCGCGGAAGGCGGTGTTCGAGACTGTGTTGGTCTTGCAGCCGTAGCCGGTGATGGTCACATCCGGCAGGTAATAACTGGAATCGGCATGGAACACCGCGCGGTCGACGATGGCGCCGGTCAGGTCCGCGGCCCAGCCGCCGCGTGCCGCCAGCATCAGGTCGTAGCCCAGGATGCGGCCATGATCGTCGAATCCCACGTCGTAGCGGACGAGGAAATCGTGCCGCTTGCCGGTGGCGATCATGTCCTCGTCGCGGTCGAGCCGCAGCTTCACCGGCCGGCCTGTCCTGTGTGTGAGCAGGGCGGCAAGGCAGGCGAATTGCGCGGCCTGGGTTTCCTTGCCGCCGAAACCGCCGCCCATGCGCCGGCATTCCACCGTCACGGCATGCAGCGGCCGGCCCAGCACCCGGGCGACCAGCTTCTGCACTTCCGACGGATGCTGGGTCGAGCAGCGCAGCATGATGTCGCCGTCTTCACGCGGTTCGGCGACGCTGACCTGGCCTTCCAGGTAGAAATGATCCTGCCCGCCCAGGCGCAATTCGCCCGACAGTTTATGCGGCGCCCTGGCGATGGCGCCGGCGGCATCGCCGCGCTTCAGCCCCAGCGGCGGCATAAGCAGGCTCTGCTTATCCAGCGCTTCTTCGATGCTCAAAATCGCCGGCAGGTCTTCATAGGTCACGCGCACCAGCTTTGCTGCCCGTCGCGCGGTGGCAATATCCGTGGCCGCGATCGCCGCCACCGGCTGACCGTGGAATTCCACCATGTCTTTCGCCAGCACCGGCTCGCCGGGAAAAACCGGCGCGATATCGGGGTCGCCGGGCACGTCCTGCACGGTGATCGCCGCCGCCACGCCGGGCAGGGCCAGCGCGGCCGAAAGATCGATGTTCAGGACTTTCGCATGCGCGCGGTCGCTTAAGACCAGCGCCGCATGCAGCTGGCCTTCGGGTTCGGGCAGGTCGTCGATATAGCGCGCCGTGCCGGCCACATGCCGGGCCGCGCTGTCATGCCTGATCGGCTTATGGACAACGGAAGTCATTCCGCCGCCTCCACGCCGATGGGTTTCCCAGTACCCACTTCCGCGCAGAATTTGCGCAGCAGGTTCTGCGCCGCCAGCAGGCGGTAGGCAGCCGAGGCGCGCATGTCGCTCATCGGCGTGAAATCGGCAGCTAGCGCGGCCACGGCCGGCTCGATGCCCTCGGGCGTGAAAGGCTGGCCGGTCAGCGCGGCCTCGGCCTGTCTGGCGCGCGCGGGGATTCCCGCCATGCCGCCATAGGCAAGGCGCGCCAGTTTCACGACATTGCCATCCAGCACCACATGGAAGGCAGCCAGTACGGCGGAGATATCCTGGTCGAACCGTTTCGAGAGCTTGTAGATGCCGACACGGCTTTGCGGGCCGGTTTTTTTCACCGTCACGCTGGCGACGAATTCGCCGGGCTTCAACGCCGTCTTGCGGTAGCCGAGGAAAAACTCCTCCAGCGGCATGGTTCGCACGCCGGCCTTGCTTTGCAGTTTCAGCGTGGCGCCCAGCGCGATCAGCGCCGGCATGCTGTCGCCGATCGGGCTGCCATTGGCGATATTGCCGCCCAGCGTGCCGGAATTGCGGATCTGCGTGGAGCCCAGCCGCCGCACCATGCGCGCGAAGGCCGGGTGCAGGCGCGAAATGGCATCGAAGGCATCCGTATAGGTGACGGCTGCCCCGATCTCGATCTCGTCCGCGCGCTCCTCGATCCGCTTCAGTTCGGCAATGCCGCCCAGATAGACGATGCTGCGCGGCACCCGGCCCTGCTTGGTCACCCATAGGCCCAGATCGGTGCCGCCGGCCAGCAGCCAGTTCTCGCCTGCCGGCAAGGTATCCAGTGCCTCGGCCAGTTCGCCTGTGCTGCGCGGGGCGATGAAGTCGCCCTCGGGTGTGGAATGGCGCAGCATGCGATGGCGGTCTGTCGCCAGCGCCTTCAGCAACGCGGCCAGCGCGGCTTCTTCCTGCGCGAAACGGTCGTCCCGGCCGCCGCCAAACATGCGATGGCCGGCCTCCAGGATGGGGCGATAGCCGGTGCAGCGGCAGAGATTCCCGGCCAGGGCATCCTTCAGACTCTCGTCATCGGCTTTGTCATGGCCACGGAAATAGGCGAACAGCGACATCACGAAGCCGGGCGTGCAGAAGCCGCATTGCGAGGCATGGGCCTCCACCATGGCCTGCTGCACGGGATGCAGGCGGCCATGCTCGTCGGCAAGGTCGTCCACCGTGAACAGCGCCTTGCCATCCAGCTGGTGCACGAACAGGATGCAGGCATTCACCGCGCGGTAGCGGAGCCGGTCATTGTCAGAAAGTTCGGCGGTCACCACGGTGCAGGCGCCGCAATCGCCCTCGGCGCAGCCTTCCTTGGAACCGGTGCGGCGCAGTCTGAGCCGCAGATACTCCAGTACCGTCATGGTGTGGGGCACGTCCGGCCCCACCACCATCACCTGGCCGCGCGATACGAACCGGGTCGGTTCGGACATGCTGCCTCCGGTCCTGCTTCGTCACCCAAATGGGCGGTCAACTCATCAGGTCGCTGCCGCGAAACGCCCAGCCGGTCATGCGCCGTTCGAACCACACTGCCACGGCATACATCAGCACGCCCATCACGGCGACGACGATCAGCCCGGCGAAGACCAGCGGCACATTATAGCTCGAAGACGCCGACAGCATCAGGTATCCGATGCCCTCGTTGGACGCCACCGTCTCGGCGATCACCGAGCCGACGAAAGCCAGCGTGATGGCGATCTTCAGCGAGGCGAACAGATAGGGCATGGCGCGCGGAAGTCCAATCTTGGTCAGGATTTCCCTCTGGCTGGCGCCCAGCGAGCGCAGCACGTCGCGCAGCTCCGGCTCGATGGTGGCCAGGCCGGTCGCCACGTTCACCACGATGGGGAAGAACGAGATAACGAAGGCGGTGATGATCGCCGGGATGGTGCCGATGCCGAACCAGATCACCAGCACCGGCACCAGGGCCACCTTCGGGATCGAGTTGAAGCCGACCAGCACCGGATAAAGGCCGACATAGACCAGTCGCGAGGCGCCGATGAAGATGCCGAGCAGCGCGCCGCCCACCACGCCGAGCGCGAAGCCGGCCGTGGTGGTCATCAGCGTCTGCAGCGAATGGTGCAGGATCTGCGGCCCGAACTGCACCATCGAGGCGAAGACCACCGTGGGGCGGGGCAGGATGAAGGGTTCGACGCCGGTGACGATGCACAGGGCTTCCCAGACCACGAACAGGCCGATGGTCACCAGCCAGGGCATGGCGCGGACGAGCGCTTTCTCGTTCATCACGATTCCCTCACCGAATGGATGTGTTCGCGCAACTCATGCACGATTTCGCCGAAATGCGGTTCGAAGGTGGTTTCCAGCGTGCGCGGGCGGGGAATATCCACCTGCTTGCTCATGATGATCCGGCCCGGCCGTTTGCTCATCACGAAGACGCGGTCGGCCAGATAGACGGCCTCGCGCAGGTCGTGGGTGATCAGGATCGCCGTGAAGCGCCTCTCCATCCACAGGGCCTGCATCACGCCCCACAATTCCTCGCGGGTGAAGGCATCCAGCGCGCCGAAGGGTTCGTCCAGCATCAGCAGGCGCGGCTGGTGGATAATCGAACGGCAGACATTGGCACGCTGCTGCATGCCGCCGGAAAGCTGCCAGGGGAATTTGTCGGCGAAGTCGGCCAGGCCCACGGTTTTCAGCAGGGCCATGGCCTGCTCGACATAGGCCTTCTTTTCCTTGCGCAGGCGGCGCTTGTGCGGCTCGACGATCTCCAGCGGCAGCATCACGTTGTCCAGCGTGCTGCGCCAGGGCAGCAGGGTGGAATTCTGGAACGCCATGCCCACGCCCTGCACCGGGCCCTTCACCGGCTTGCCGCCGATGGTGATGCTGCCGGCCGAGGTGTCGAGCAGGCCGGTCACCAGCTTCATCAGGGTGGATTTGCCGCAGCCCGAAGGCCCGACCACGGCGACGAACTCGCCTTCCTGGATGTCGATATTGAGGTCCTGGACTGCCAGGGTTTCCTCTTCGGCCTGCCGGTAGGTCAGGCTGACGCCGTCGATCTTGACGAATGCGGGGCCCTGCATCAGACGTTCTTTCCCCCGCTGCGCCGCTTAAACGCGCGGCCGCATCCCGTTACCATCGCCACCATGCGATCCTGTCCCCCTGCCGAGCCCGGCCCGGCCGGACAATGTAGGATTATTCCCCCGGCGCCGCTTGTGCGCCGCATATAGAGAGATTGTAAACACTGTTGCCTTTAAATTGTAAACAATTTTCCCCTGCCTGTTTCCTGGGCATCCGGAGTTTTCCATGAGCGACGAGCGCCGCACCATCGGCTGGCGAATCAGTCTCTATTTTGCCGCGCTTTTTCTCGTTCCCGGCGTGCATCTGCCGTTCTGGTCGGTCTGGCTGCAGTCGCGCGGGCTGAATGCGCCCGAGATTTCCGCCGTGCTGTCCAGCGCGATTCTGATCCGACTCGTGGCCGGGCCGACGGCTGCCCATCTGGTCGACCGCAATGGCGCGCGCCGCCAGGCGATCATTCTGCTCAGCTGGGCCAGCCTCGCCCTGTTCAGCGCCTTCTGGTGGACCCATGGTTTCTGGCCGATCTTCCTGCTCGGCATCCTGCATGCCGCGATCTGGTCGCCGATCACACCGTTCAGCGAAAACATCGCCCTGCTGGCGGCCTCGCGCTACGGCCTGCAATACGGCCGCCTGCGCCTGTGGGGCAGCGTCAGTTTCCTGATCGCCGCCTATCTGGCCGGCTGGTGGCTGAAGGGGCGCGACGACGACTGGATTTTCGCTCTGCTGCTGGCCGGACTGCTGGCGCTGGCGCTGGCCAGCCACCTGCTGCCCGACCTGCGCCTGCCGCTCGACCGGCCGAAACTGGCCGGTGCGCCCGTGCTGCGGCTTTTGCGCAACCGGCTGTTCCTGGCTTTCCTTGGCGCCAATGCCTGCCTGCAGGCCAGCCACGCCATGCTCTACACCTTCGGCACGCTGCAATGGCGCGATGCGGGACTGAGCGACGCGCAGATCGGTTTCCTCTGGGCCGAGGGTGTGCTGGCTGAAGTGATCCTGTTTGCCGTCGGCCAGCGCGTGGCTTTGCGCACCGGGGGCGTCGGCCTGCTGCTGCTGGCAGCCGCCGGTGGCATCCTGCGCTGGAGCCTCACCGGTCCGGTCGGCAGCTTCGAATGGCTGGTGCTGCTCAACCTGCTGCATGCCGCCACCTTCGGCTGCGCGCATCTGGGGGCCATGCGGCTGCTGGCCGACGGCGTCGATCCCGATGCCTCGGCCACGGCGCAGACGCTCTATACCGGCGCCAATGCCACCGTGCTGGCCAGCGCCACGCTGCTGATCGGCCCGCTGTTTCCGCTGGCCGGCGGGCTGACCTACCTGGCCATGCTGCCGCTCTCGTTGCTGGGCGGCGGCTGCGCCCTGCTGCTGTGGCGCCGCCGCCAGGGCCTGCGCTTCACGGCATGAAAAAAGCCGGCGGCATTGCTGCCGCCGGCCTTATTCAGGCACGGATGTCTTAAGCCGATTTCACCGCTTCGGGTAGAGGCAGGGCGCGGAACACCTGTTTCGTGCCGGCCATTAGCGCATTCGCCACGGCCGGCGCCACCGGCGGGGTGCCGGGTTCGCCGATGCCGGTCGGCTTTTCCTTCGAGGGCACGATATGCACCTCGATCTTCGGCATCTCGTGGATGCGCAGCACCTCGTAATCGTGGAAGTTCGACTGGTCCACCTTGCCATCGGTCAGGCTGAGGCCCGGCTTGATCGTGGCCGACAGGCCGAAACCGATGCCGCTTTCCACCTGGGCGCGGATGATCGCCGGGTTGATCGCGATGCCGCAATCCACCGCCGCCACCACCTTGTCCACCTTCCAGCTCCCGTCCGGCTGCAGCGCCACTTCCGCCACCTCCGCCACAAAGGAGTTGAAGGATTCATGCACCGCCACGCCGCGCAGGCGGCCTTTCGGCAGCGGCTTGCCCCAGCCGGCCTTCTCGGCCACCAGGTTCAGCACGCCCAGATGGCGCGGATGTTTGCTCAGCAGCTTGCGGCGCAGGGCCACCGGGTCCTGCTTCGTCTCGGCGGCGATCTCGTCGAGGAAAACCTCGGTCGCAAACGCCGTGTGGGTGCTGCCCACCGAACGCCACCACAGCACCGGCACGCCGGTCTTGGTGGTGTGCAGTTCCACGCTCATGTTGGGGATGGCGTAGGGCAGGTTGGCGGCGCCTTCCACCGAGGTATGGTCGATGCCGTCCTTCACCATTACTGGCTCGAACGGCGTGCCGGCGATGATCGACTGGCCGACGATGCGATGCTGCCAGGCGATGATGTTGCCCTGGGCGTCGATGCCGGCCTTCAGCGCATGGTGATACATCGGGCGATAGCGGCCGCCCTGGATGTCATCCTCGCGCGTCCAGACCAGCTTCACCGGTGCGCGGCCCCCGATCGCCTTGGCGATCTCGGCACCTTCCACGATGTAGTCCGACACCGTGTTGGCGCGGCGGCCGAAGCTGCCGCCGGCGAACAGGGTGTTGATCTTCACCTGCTCGGGCTTCAGGCCCAGCACGCTGGCGGCATTCGCCTGGTCGATGGTCTGGAACTGGTCGCCGGCCCAGATTTCCGCGCCGTTCGCGTCATATGTCACCACGCAGTCCAGGGGCTCCATCGGCGCATGGGCCAGGTAGGGGAAATCGTAGGTCGCCTCGATCACCTTGGCGGCCTTGGCGAAGGCTTCCTCGACATTGCCTTCCTTGCGCGCCGGCAGGCCCGGCTTCTTCGCCAGCTCCCTGTATTCGGCCATGATCTGGTCGCTGCCGCGTTTTTCGGCGTTGGTCTCGTCCCATTCGATCACCAGCGCCTCGCGGCCTTTGCTGGCGGCCCAGAAGTTTTTCGCCAGCACGGCCACGCCGTTGGAAATCTGCACCACGTCCACCACGCCGGGCACGGCTTTTGCCTTCGTCGCGTCGAAGCTTTTCACCGTGGCGCCGAACAGAGGCGCGCGCTGCAGCTGGGCGGTCAGCATGCCGGGCAGTTTCACGTCGATGGTGAACTGCGCCGTGCCGTTGCTCTTGGCGCGGCTGTCCAGCCGGGCCACCGACTTGCCGATATACTGGAACTTGGCCGGGTCTTTCAGTTGCACCTCGGCCGGCGGCGTCATGGTCGCGGCTTTGGCCGCCAGCTGGCCGAAGCTGGCCTTCTTGCCGGACTTGTGGCTCACCACGCCCTTGTTCACCATGATCTCGGCGGCCGGCACTTTCCACTGCTCGGCGGCGGCCGCCACCAGCAGGGCGCGCGCCGTGGCGCCGGCCTTGCGCAGCTGGTCCCAGGAATTGGCGATCGCCGTGCTGCCGCCGGTGCCCTGCACCGGGCCGAAGGCCAGGTTGTTGTAGAGCTTCGCATCGGCCGGTGCGCCCTCGGCGCGGATCTGCGCCCAGTCGGCATCCAGTTCCTCGGCCACGATGGTGGCCAGCCCGGTATAGACGCCCTGGCCCATCTCCAGATGCTTGGACAGCACGGTGACCGTGTTGTCGGGCGCGATGCGGATGAAGGCGTTCATCATCGTGGGCGCGGCGGCGGCCTGCGCCATCACGTTGCGCGGCATCCAGTGGAAGCCGACGACGAGGCCGAGCGAGGCAGCGCCAGCGCCCTGCAGGAAACGGCGACGCGACGCGGTGGGGAGTTGGATCTTGGTCTGGTCGGTCATGATCAGGCCCTCACGGTCTTGGCGGCATCGTGGATGGCGGCGCGGATGCGGACATACGTCGCGCAGCGGCAGATATTGCCCTGCATGGCGGCGTCGATATCGGCATCGCTCGGTTTCTGGTTTTCGGTCAGCAGGGCGACGGCTGACATCACCTGGCCCGACTGGCAATAGCCGCATTGCGCGACCTCGTGCTTCACCCAGGCATCCTGCACGGCCTTGGCGATCTTGCCTGCCAGGCCTTCGATGGTGGTGACCTTCTGGCCCTCGATGGCCGAAAGCGGGGTGGAGCAGGCGCGCACCGGCTGGCCCTCCACATGCATGGTGCAGGCGCCGCATTGGGCCATGCCGCAGCCGAACTTGCTGCCGGTCAGGCCGATCTCGTCGCGTACGGCCCAGAGCAGCGGCATGTCGGGATCGACATCCAGCGTGACCGGGCGTCCGTTCAGGGTGAATGAAATAGCCATGATGATCCTCCACTGGGGCGGTGTGGAAAGCGATGGATAAGCCGGCATTTCAACGGATTGTGCCGGCGGCGAATTTTCAATGCTGTGAATATGGGGCGAACATGCGGCCCCCCTGCTGGTGAAACGAACTATAGCCTCTCGGGCTGAAGGCAAGGCCTCGCGATTTGGTCGATCCTGTGACGGCGGACAAAATATCGCCGGTCGCATCGATGTGTCGGAGCGCGTATCCTGTCTGCATCAGCAAACCTATATCGGGCCCCGCAGACCATGAGCAATAAGGCACTTTCGACGACCGATAGGCACCTGCCGGAAACCATGCCGCCCGCCATGCGGCCAGACGCACCGGCGGCTTGCGGCGAGGGTGCCTGCTACATCCCGCCTGAGGCAGAGGAACTGGTGCGCGAGCTGATGGTGCGCTTCGGCGACAAATGGAGCCTGCGTGCCATGGACGAACTCTATGAACGCGGCGGCATGCGGTTTTCGCGCCTGCGCGAAAGGCTGGATGGCATCAGCCAGAAGATGCTGACCCAGACCCTGCGCCAGCTGGAGCGCGATGGCGTGGTGGTGCGACAGGTGTATGCGGAAGTGCCGCCGCGCGTGGACTACGCGCTGACGCCCCTTGGCGTGGAACTGACCGAGGCTTTATGCGGCGTATGGGAATGGGCGATCCGCCACAGTGCGGCGGTGGCCGCGTCGCGCGATGCATATGATGCGCAGGCTGTCTCGGGCGCGAAGCCGTCCCTCTGAGGTGCGGCGGCCTAGCCGGCCAGAGCGCTGGGATCCTGCGACAGGCTATCGCCGTCATTCGCCGGCAGGGGATAGATCGCCATCAGGATACGGTCGACGGTGGCGCCGTCCTCGCTCAGCGGCAGCAGGATCTTGGCCATCTGGGCATAGATCGTGCTGTTGGATGAATTGTCGTGCATCAGATGCACCGGCTCGCCGCGCGTCACGCAGTCCAGGTAGCGGCGGATCGAACGGAAACCGTTGCCGCAGATTTCATCCAGATAGCGGCCGGTGACGCCGAAGCCGCGATAATCGTCCAGCCGCGTGCCCGACAGCAGCACACGAAAGCGCAGCCGCTGCGCGCGCTCCACCGCCACGATGCCCAGATTTCCCAGCCAGGGGCGCAGATTTTCCGGCGTGAAGTCACTGCGGCTGGGCAGCCGGCGGTTGCCGCGCTTGCTGCGCCAGAAGGCCTCAAGCGCGGATAATTCCTTCGGGCATGACATGACCCATCACTCCCAGATCAACTGGCGGCCGGCATAACCTCGCGGCCGGCGGGCAGGAATGGTTGGCGTGAAAATGTCGCTAATGGATGCTGAAACGCGGTTGCGGCGCATGTATCGCAGGCCCGAAGGCCCGGCTGTGCCGCCGGTCACAGTTTGCTAAACTCCCGCAAAACCCGGGAGGCAACCATGATGGCGCTCGATGACGTGATCGATACCTATTGTGCGGCCTGGAACGCAGTCGATGCCGGCGAACGCGGCCGCCTGCTGCGCGTGGCCTGGACGGATGATTGCCGGTACAGCGACCCGATGGTCCGCGATCTCGACCGTGCCGCCCTGGTGGCGCATATCGGCGCGCTGCTGGAGAAATTCCCCGGCAGCGTCATCCGCCGCACCAGCGCGGTCGACAGCCACCATGGCGGCCTGCGGTTCGGTTTCGTGCGCCTTGCCGCCGATGGCAGCGTGATGCGCGAAGGAGTCGATTTCTGCCTGCTGGGCGCGGGCGGCCGTCTGCAGCGGGTCACCGGCTTTTTCGGCCCGCTGGCAACCCTGTGAAAACCGGGGCCGGATGCCCGTAACAAAAAACCCGCCATGTCGCCATGGCGGGTTGATTGCAGATGCAACTGTCGGGCGCGATCAGTCCTTGGCGCGTTCCAGGTAGACACCGCCTTCGGCGATATTGATCACGATGCGCACGCCGGCCGAGACATGCGGCGGCACCATCACGCGCTGGCCGTTCTCCACGATGGCGGGCTTGTAGGACGACGAGGCGGTCTGGCCCTTCACGGTCGGCTCGGTCTCGGTGATCTCCATGATCACGGTCTGCGGCAGGCTCACCGACACCGGCTTGCCCTCATACAGCGCGATCTCCACCTTCATGCCTTCCTGCAGCCACACGGCCTGCTCGCCCACCACGTCGGCCGGCACGGAGATCTGTTCGTAATTCTCCGAGTCCATGAAGGTGTACATGTCGCCTTCGGCATACAGGTAGCTGAACTCGCGGGTATCGATGAACACGCGCTCGACCGACTCGGTGGTGCGGTAGCGTTCGGTGGTCTTGATGCCGGTCGACAGGTCGCGCAGGTCGAGCTGGGTCACCGGGGTGCCCTTGCCGGGCTGGATGTTCTGGGCGGTGATCACGGCAAGCAGTTTGCCGTTGATCTCGACCACGTTGCCCTTGCGGAGCTGGTTGGCGTTCACCTTGGCCATAAAAGGATATCTCCGGAAACGAATGAGCGGGCCCGGTACGGACCCGCTTGCTAAAAAACCGCGCGGAAACTATCAGGTCAGAACCCCCCGCTCAACCCGAGTCGCGGCGAAAATGCAGTTTTCCGGCCCTTCCGGCGCCACACCCTGGTGGCACCCCGAACTCTTCGCCCGGCGGCGGCCCAATCTGCTGCTGCGGCAGGGCGTGCTGCGGTCGATTCGCGACAGTTTCGGTCGCCAGGGTTTCGTCGAGGTCGAGACCCCGGCCCTGCAGGTCTCGCCGGGGCTGGAGCCGCATCTGAAGGCTTTCGGGACCCGGCTGGAACACCCGGACGGGGCTACCCGGCCGCTTTACCTGCACACCTCGCCCGAATTCGCCATGAAGAAGCTGCTGGTGGCCGGCGAGGAAAAACTGTTCCAGCTTGCCCCCGTCTTCCGCAACGGCGAACGCGCCGCCACCCATCACCCGGCTTTCCTGATGCTGGAATGGTACCGGGCGGGCGCGGACTATCGCGCCATCATGGCCGATTGCGAAACCCTGCTGCGCGACATCGCCGCCGCCTGCGGCAAAACCATCCTGCACTGGCAGGGCCAGCAGGCCGATATCGCCGCGCCCTGGCAGTATCTGACCGTGCAGCAGGCCTTCGAGACGCATGCCGGCCTTAACATCGACGCCTGCGTCGGCGCCGATCCGCTCATCCCCGATCTCGCCGCCATGCGCCGCGCCTGTGCCGGCATCGGCATCCGCGTGGATGAGGGCGACAGTTGGGACGATCTCTATTTCCGCGTCGCGCTGGATCGCGTGGAGCCGAAACTCGGCCTCGGCGCACCGACGGTGCTTTACGATTATCCGATCCACATGGCGGCCTTGAGCCGGCCCAAACCCGGCAATACCCGTCTGGCCGAGCGGTTTGAGCTCTATGCCTGCGGCATGGAACTGGCCAATGCCTTTTCCGAACTCACCGATGCGGCCGAGCAGCAGCGCCGCTTCGAGGCCGACATGGCGCTGAAAAAACGCCTCTACGGCTACGACTATCCCATCGACGCCGATTTCATCGCAGCCTTGCGGCACGGCCTGCCCGATTGCGCCGGGATCGCGCTGGGCGTGGACCGGCTGGTTATGCTGCTGGCCGGCGCGACGCGGATCGAGGAGGTATTGTGGCTGCCCGTCTCGGAATAATTGCCGCTGTCGGTCTCGTGCTGCTGGCTGCCGCCTGCGCGCCGCGGCAACCGCCGGTGCCGCAGGCGCCGCCGCTGCCCCATGGCGGCGCGCTGATGATCTGGCCCAACCGCGACCCGATCCAGTCGGCCTGCCTCAACGATCTGCAGGCCACCGGCGCGCAGTTCGAGCTGATTGCCCAGGCCGAGCCCGGCAAGAATGGCTGCACATTGCAGAACGGCGTGAAGCTGACCCGCAGCAGCCTCACCCTGAATCGCCCGGTCGAGCTGACCTGCCCGATGGCCTTGCGTCTGGTGCAGTTCGAGCAGGAGGTGCTGCAGCCCGAGGCACAGAAGCTGTTCGGCCAGTCGCTGGCCCAGCTCAATCATGCCGGCGGCTTCACCTGCAAGAGCATGACCGGCAACGGCAAGCGCATCAGCGAACACGGCCATGGCCGTGCCATCGACATCTGGGGCTTCACGCTCGGCGATGGCGGCCGCATTTCGGTGGCCGACCATTTCCGCAGCCGGGGGCGGGAAGGCACCTACCTGCGGGAGATGAACCGCGCCGCCTGCCGCTATTTCGCGGTGGTGCTGGGGCCGAATGCCGATTCTGCCCATGCCAAGCATTTCCACTGGGATATCGGCCAATGGAAACGCTGCGGCGCATGATGCCTGCCCGGAGAATGTTCCTATTTCGTTTCTACGCCTGATTGGATAGGCTCAGGCCATGAACGCCCCAGCCGCCAGCCCGGAGTCGAAACCCGTCCAGAACAGCGCAACCCAGCGCGCGGCGTGGGAGGCGTCTTCGCTCAACTGGCTCTATCTCGACCTCAACAGCTATTTCGCCTCGGTCGAGCAGCAGGAGAATCCGCGCCTGCGCGGCAAGCCGGTGATGGTGGTGCCGGTGATGAGCGAGACCACCTCGGCCATTGCCGCCTCCTATGAAGCCAAGGCCTTCGGCATCAAGACCGGCACGCCGGTCTGGGAGGCGAAACGACTCTGCCCTGGCATCGTCATGGTCGATGCCCGCCACGATGTCTATGTGAACTACCATCACCGCATCCTCGAAGAGGTCGACCGCCATATCCCGGTCTACAAGTCGTGGTCGATCGACGAGGTCTCCTGCGAACTGATGGGCCCGCAGAAGCTGGAGCCCGAGGCGCGCGCACTGGCCCATCGCATCAAGGCCGGCCTGCGGCAAAACCTGGGTGAATGCATCCGCTGCTCCATCGGCATCGCGCCGAACCAGTTCCTCGCCAAGCTGGCCAGCGACATGCAGAAGCCCGACGGCCTGACGGTGATCCACCGCCACGAACTGCCCGAACGCATCCTGCCGCTGCCGCTGCGCGACCTGCCCGGTATCGGGCCGAACATGGAGCGGCGGTTGAACGAGGCCGGCATCGGCAGCATCGAACAGCTCTGGGCGCTCGACCCGCGGCAGGCCCGCGAAATCTGGGGCAGCAAGGAAGGCCCGGCCTTCTGCGCGCGGCTGCGCGGCTATGGCGACTATCACCAGTCGTCGGAGCACCGCAGCGTCAGCCACGAACATGTGCTGCCGCCGCAATTCCGCGATGCCGAATCCGCCTTCCTCGTCGTGCGCCGCCTCTGTACCAAGGCAGGCAGCCGCCTGCGCCGCATGGGTTATCTCGCCTCGGGCTTTTACCTGAAGGCGCGGTTCGAGAACGGCGAGCGCTGGGCCGCCGATTTCCGCCTCACCCAGACGCAGGACAATTTCATCCTGCTCGATGCCGCCGAGCGGCTGTGGCAGGCGATGCTGAAGGAGACCGGCCCGCGCCGCGGCCGGTTCAAAAAAGTCGGAATCGCGCTGCACGGCCTGGTGCCGGAACAGCAGGTCACGCTCGATCTTTTCTCGGGCGGTTCGGGGCACGAGCGCAGCCCGGAACAGGCGGCGGCGCGCGCGAAGCTCTCGGCGGTGATGGACAGGCTGAATGGCAAGTTCGGCAAGGATACCGTGCATATCGGCGCCCTGCCGGGCCACCGCGCCGATTTCATGGGCGCCAAGATCGCCTTCAACCGCATCCCCGATGCGAAGGAATTCATCGAATAGGGCAGGGCGACGCCGGTCTCAGGCCGGTCGTTCCAGCACCAGCAGGTCCCAGTGCACGTCGCCGCGGTCGAACATGTCGCCGCGATGGCTCCGGTGCAGCAGGGCAAGGCCATGCGCTGCGGCGGCAGCGACCACTTCCTTGGCCGGCACGTCGAACATGCGGCGTCCCTCCGGCACCGGGCCGTGACGCAGCGACAGTGCCAACCGGCCATGCGGGGCAACCAGCGGCGCGACGGCGGCCATGGCGCGGCTGCGCTCGGCCGCGTCCAGATGCATCCACACCGCCGTCAGCATCACGAGGTTGAAGCTTTCGCCAGCGGCGTTCAGGCGCGGCAGGTCGGGCAGGGCATCGTCCAGCCAGCGGATATCCAGCCCGGCATGCAGCCGCTGCCCGTGCTCGCGCAGCTCGGCCGTGGGTTCGGCGGCGGTGACGGCAAAACCCCGCCGCGCCAGGGCAGCGGCATCGCGGCCGGTGCCGGCGCCGATATCAAGGGCCGAACCGGGCATGCCGTCTCTGTGCGGTGTCGGGATCAGATGCAGGATGTCGCGATGCACATCCTCGAAGCGGATGCTTTCATATGTGCTGGCGAGGGTATCGGCGGCCTCGGCATAGCCAGCCGTGCTGGAACGGCTCATGCGGGCGCTCAGGCGATGATGTCGGGAATCAGCAGATTCTCGATCTTGGTGATCTGATCTTTCAGCGCCAGCTTGCGTTTCTTCATGCGCTGGATCTGGATCAGGTTCAGGTGCGGCTGCTCGGCCAGGGCGGCGATGGCATCGTCCAGGTCGCGGTGCTCGGCGCCACCGCCGCCCGCAACCTGTTCGGCCGCGAGAGCGCGGTCGGCCGCTACATCCTGATCAACAACGCGCCGTTTCGCGTGACGGGCGTGATGGAGAGGAAGGGCGTGACTACCGGACCCGG
>JBKBJT010000039.1:0-31860 GCA_046294345.1 Ferrovibrio sp. | reverse complement strand
GCCCATGGCGAAGTCAGCGTCGAAGACGGACATCTGCGCGTACTGATCACCGAGAAGATCTTCCGCCGCGGGTGAACCGGGCGGGCAGGCCGCGCCACGCGGGATTCCGCCCATCTCCACAAGCCCGGCGCAAATCTCGATTTAACTGCTTGAGGTTGGCAGTGACCTTTGCTACATCCCCACTCGCTTCGCCTCCGGGCGTGGCTCTACCAGAGTGTGCGGTCGTGGCGGAATTGGTAGACGCGCAGCGTTGAGGTCGCTGTGGCCGAAAGGCCGTGAAAGTTCGAGTCTTTTCGACCGCACCATTCTCTGAGGGCAGGGGTATTATCCCCGCCATGGTGGCCTTCCCACTTTCATCCCGGATGCGGCTGTTGTAAGCCTGCTTTCCCCGGCGGCAATTCTGCCGATGCCGGGCGATATTGATCATGTCGATCCCACGAGTGCTTCGATGACCTCCGATCTCGACCGTGCGGCGCTGGAATACCACCGGTTGCCCAAGCCCGGTAAGCTGGAAATCACCCCCACCAAGCCGCTTGGCACCCAGCGCGATCTGGCGCTGGCCTACAGCCCGGGCGTGGCGGCAGCCTGCAATGCCATCGTCGAGGATCCGGCCCAGGCCGCCGAGCTGACCGCGCGTGGCAACCTGATCGGCGTCATCTCCAACGGCACTGCCGTGCTGGGCCTTGGCAATATCGGCCCGCTGGCCTCCAAGCCGGTGATGGAGGGCAAGGCCGTCCTGTTCAAGAAATTCGCCGGGATCGATGTTTTTGACATCGAGATCAACGAGACCGACCCGGCCAAGCTGATCGACATCATCGCAGCGCTGGAGCCGACCTTCGGCGGCATCAACCTGGAAGACATCAAGTCGCCGGAATGCTTCGTGGTCGAGCGCGCCCTGCGCCAGAAGATGAAGATTCCGGTCTTCCACGACGACCAGCATGGCACGGCGATCACCGTGGCCGCCGCCGTGCTGAACGGCCTGCGCGTGGTGGGCAAGAAGATCGGCGATGTGCGGCTGGTGGCCTCGGGCGCCGGTGCCGCGGCACTGGCCTGTCTCGACCTGCTGGTCGAACTCGGCGTGAAGAAAGAGAATATCGTCGTCAGCGACATCGTCGGCGTGGTCTACGAAGGCCGCACCGAGCAGATGGACGAATTCAAGGCCCGCTATGCGCGGGCGACCAACCACCGCACCTTGGGTGACGCCATCGTTGGCGCCGACGTGTTCCTCGGTCTTTCGGCGGCCAATGTGCTGAAAGCCGAGATGGTCGAGAAGATGGGGCCAAAGCCGCTGATCCTGGCGCTGGCGAACCCGACGCCGGAAATCCTGCCGGAAGTGGCCAAGAAGGCTCGCCCCGATGTGGTGATCGCGACCGGCCGTTCGGACTACCCGAACCAGGTCAACAACGTCTTGTGCTTCCCGTTCCTGTTCCGCGGCGCGCTCGATGTGGGCGCCACCACGATCAACACCCAGATGGAACTGGCCGCCGTGCGCGCCATCGCCGACCTGGCGATGGCCGAGATTTCCGATGTCGTGGCCCGTGCCTATGGCAATGACGAGGAACTGAGCTTCGGCCCGGATTACTTCATCCCGAAACCGTTCGATCCACGCCTGATCCTGCAGATCGCGCCGGCCGTGGCCCAGGCGGCGATGGACAGCGGCGTGGCGACCCGCCCGATCGCCGACATGGAGGCCTATCGCCACAGCCTCGAGCGTTTCGTCTACCGTACCGGCTTTGTGATGCGGCCGACCTTCGAGCGTGCCAAGCGCCGGCCGATGCGCCTGATCTATGCCGAGGGCGAGGATGAACGCGTGTTGCGCGCCGCCCAGATCGTGCTGGACGACAAGGTGGCGCAGCCGATCCTGATCGGCCGCCGCGCGGTGGTGGAGCGGCGCATCGAAAAGCTGGGCCTGCGGTTGAAGCCCGGGCAGAATGTCGAGCTGATCGATCCCGAACGCGACGACCGCTACCACGAATACTGGACCGGCTATCTGGCGCTGATGAAGCGCAAGGGCGTGGCGCCCGACGATGCCCGCACCGTGATCCGCACCAACACCACGGTGATCGCGGCCATGGCGGTGCATCGCGGCGAGGCCGATGCGATGATCTGCGGCGCGGTCGGTCAGTATGACCAGCATCTGCCGCATATCTGCGATGTGATAGGGCTGCGCGGGGGCGCGGCGCTGCCGGCGGCCATGCAGCTTCTGGTGCTGCCGCATGGCATGCTGTTCATCGCCGACAGCAACGTGAACCTGGATCCCAGCACCGACGATATCGTGGCTATCGCGCAGCTTGCGGCCGATGAGGTGCGCCGCTTCGGCCTGGTGCCGAAGATCGCCCTGCTGTCGCATTCCAACTTCGGCACGTCCGCGGCGCCGTCGGCGGTGAAGATGCGCGAAGCGACCCGCCGTCTGCACGAACTGATGCCGGATGTGGAAATCGAGGGCGAGATGAAGGCCGATGCCGCCATCTCGGAAACCATCCGCGAGAAGCTGATGCCCGACGGCAGCCTGAAAGGCAGCGCCAACCTGCTGGTGATGCCGAACCTGGATGCCGCGAATATCGCTGCCAACCTGGTGCGCCAGATGGAGCAGGGTTTCTATGTCGGCCCGATCCTGATGGGCATGGGCAAGTCGGCCCATATCGTGTCGCGCAATGTCACGGTCCGTGGCCTGGTCAACATGAGTGCCGTGGCGGTAGTGGATGCGCAGGATCACGCCGATGGCGTGATGGGGCGCGGCTGATATTCAGCCCCTAATGCCCGATCACGGGATGCCGCGCGGCGGCATCCCAGTCGTGGCCGGAGGCGAAATCGCGGAATGGCCGCGTGGCGGTTTCACTGCTCTTGCGCCAGACCAGCCCGATGCGATGAACATCCCGCAGTTCCGGCAGCGTGAGGGTTGCCACTGAATCGTCGGCCAGCCAGTGCGGCAGGATGGCGACGCCAATGCCGGCACCCACCAGGGCCAGCAGGCCGTGGTCGCTCTCGGCCCGGCCGATGATGCGCGGGCGTACATTCAATGTGGCGAACAGCTTTTCGGCGGCCGGCATGATCTCGGCCTGGGGCCGGATCACGAAGGGCTGATCCTGCAGGTCGACGATCCGCGCCGTGCTGCGATGCGCCAGCGCATGCTGCGGCGGTACCGCCAGCAGGTAGCGCTGGCGAAACAGGCTCAGGGCCAGGTCCTCGGCATCGTCGGGCAGGGGCAGGATAGCGGCATCGATGCGGCCAAGGTCGAGCCGGCGATTCAGGGTGGCGGCCGGCGCCTCCAGGGTTTCCATTGCCGTGTCGGGATGCGCGGCGGCGAAGCTGCCCAGCAGGGCGGCCAGCCGGGCCTGCGGCAGGCCTGACACGTAACCGAGGCGCAGGCGTTGCCGTGCCGGCCTGCCTTCCTGGCGTAACTCGCGCCGGGCGGCCGTCCATTCCTGCAACAGCAGCCGGGCACGTGGCAGGAAGCGGGCACCGGCCGGCGTGAGCTGGGCGGCGCGACCGCGCTCGAACAGGCTTACTCCCAGGGATTCCTCCAGCCGCTTGATGCCGGCCGACAGGGTCGGCTGGGTCACATTGGCGCGTTCCGCGCCCCGGGTGAAACTGCCGGTCTCGGCCACGGCCATGAAATAGCGGATCAGGGTCAGGTTCATGGCTCATAGAAAAACCCTATCCAGATCATAAAGACAATTGATTTTCTCTATTTTTCCTCGCGCGCTATAGAAGCAGGCGAGGAAACACCGGAAAGGAGCGGACGATGGCGGAACGCTACGTCGAAACCCTGCGGCTGATGACCCAGGCCTGGCAATGCGACCATCTGGGGCATGTGAATGTCAGCTTCTATGTGGGCTGGCTGGGGGATGCCGCCTTTGCCATCGGTGCCATGCATGGCATGCCGCGCGAACGGGCGGAGGCGGAGAAGGTGGGCACCGCCGCCGTGCGCATGGAAATCGACTATCAGGCCGAGTTGCGCGGCGGCGACATGGTGCGGATGGAAACCAACGTGGAAAGCATCGCCGAGCGCAAGATCGTGTTCCGCCATCGCCTGATCCGCGTCGGCGACGAGAAACTGGCCATGTCGGCGCGCCTTACCGGCGTGTGTATTGATCTCGTGCAGCGCCGCTCGCGCGCCTTTCCGCCGGACTTCGTCGAACGGGTCGCGGAAACCTTCGGAATCACGCCGGCCGCGCCCAGGGGGGCGGCGGCATGACGACGATTCCGGATTACAAGCCGCAGGACCCGGATTTCGAGGCTCGCGTGCGTGACAGTTTCGAGCGCCAGCCGGCCATGCACCTGATCGGCGCGCGCATGATCGTGGCGCGGCCCGGCCATTGCGAGATCGAATTGCTGCGCCAGCCCAAGGTGACCCAGCAGCACGGCTTCGTGCATGGCGGCATTGTCGGCATGATCGCCGATTCCGCCGCCGGCTATGCCGCCTACAGCCTGTTTCCCGCGGAATCCACGGTGCTGACGGTGGAGTACAAGCTCAACCTGATGGCGCCGGCCGATGCCGACCGTCTGGTGGCCCGCAGCATCGTCACCCGCCACGGCCGGACGCTGACGATCTGTTCGCTCGACGTGTTCGGCCACAAAGGCGACAGGATGACGCATTGTGCCACCGGCCTGGCGACCATGATGTGCATCATGGGCCGCCATGACGGCCCACGGGATGCACAGCCCGGTTTGATCCGCTAATATCCCGCCACCCGATTCAGAGCATTCTGTCACAGAAGGGTACAATCATGATCGCCAATTCCTATCCGACGCTCGATTTCGGGCTGGGCGAGACCGCCGACATGCTGCGCCAGAGCGTACGCGGCTTTGTCGACAGCGAACTGGCGCCGCGCGCCGACGAGATCGACAAGAGCAATCATTTCCCGCGCGATCTGTGGACCAAGTTCGGCGAACTGGGCCTGCATGGCATCACCGTGGAAGAGGAATATGGCGGTTCGGGTCTGGGCTATCTCGAACACTGCATCGCCATGGAGGAAGTCAGTCGCGGCTCGGCTTCGGTGGGGCTGTCCTATGGCGCGCATTCCAACCTGTGCGTCAACCAGCTGCGCCGCAACGGCAACGAGCAGCAGAAGAAGCGCTACCTGCCCAAGCTGATCTCGGGTGAGCATCTCGGCGCGCTGGCGATGAGCGAACCGAATGCCGGTTCCGACGTGGTGTCGATGAAGCTGCGTGCCGAGAAGAAGGGCGACCGCTATATCCTCAACGGCAACAAGATGTGGATCACCAACGGCCCGCAGGCCGATGTTCTGGTGGTCTATGCCAAGACCGATCCGGCGGCCGGCCCGCGCGGCATCACCGCCTTCCTGATCGAGAAAGGCTTCAAGGGTTTCTCCACCGCGCAGAAGCTCGACAAGCTCGGCATGCGCGGCTCGGATACCGGCGAGCTGGTTTTCGAGGATTGCGAGGTGCCGGAAGAGAACGTGCTCGGCCAGGTCGGGCGCGGCGTGAACGTGTTGATGAGTGGCCTGGATTACGAACGTGCCGTGCTGGCGGCCGGCCCGATCGGCATCATGCAGGCTGCCCTGGACGTGGTGCTGCCATATATCCACGAGCGCCAGCAGTTCGGCCAGCCTATCGGCAGCTTCCAGCTCATCCAGGGCAAGGTCGCCGACATGTATACCGAGATGAACGCGGCGCGTGCCTATGTCTATGCCGTGGCGCGCGCCTGCGACCGCGGCCAGACCACGCGCAAGGATGCCGCCGGGGCGATCCTGTTCGCCGCCGAAAAGGCGACCAAACTCGCGCTGGATGCAATCCAGATCCTGGGCGGCAACGGTTATATCAACGATTATCCGACCGGCCGCCTGCTGCGCGATGCCAAGCTGTATGAAATCGGCGCGGGCACGTCGGAAATCCGGCGCATGCTGATCGGCCGCGAAATCTTCGAGGAGACCAAGTGAGGCGATTGCCCTTTTTTCTTGCCGCCCTGCTGATCGCCGGTGCCGCTGCGGCCGCCGAGCATGACATGCGCTGGGAGCCGCTGGGCGGATCCCAGCAGCGTGTCGGCTGGACGGCGGAAGGGCTGACCGCCGCGCCGCAGATCGCCGAAACCTTCACGGCGCCGATGGGCTATCGCGTCGAGCGTTATCTGTGGAAGGCCCAGAAACCGGCCGGTGCATTCGCCCTGGCCATCCTGCGTGACCTGAGCGAGGACGATCATTACCTCAGCGGCCCGGTCGACCTGATGAAATTCGCCACCACCATGCTCAAGGGACTGGAAGCGCCGACGCCCAAGGCGCTGGAAGCCACGGACAAGAAGGTCGCCACTGGCCATGGTCCGGTTCTGGCCCGGCGGTTCGAGCTGGGGCTGCGGCAATGTCTGGTGCTGGGATTCTACGCCGAACCGCAGGACAAGCCGAATGGCGCCGCGACGGCCAGAGAAGAGCCGCTGGCCGAGGGCAGCCTGCGGCTGGACGGTGTCTACTGCGCGGCGGCCGGCCAGTCGCTGACGCCGCAACAGGTGCTGGCTTATGCCGCCGGCATGAAGCTGCAGCCCGCTAAGAACTGAGAACGATCGGGGAGGATGGCGATGCTGAGCCAGGAACAGCAGATGGTGCGCGACATGGCGCGCGATTTCGCCCGCGAGAAGCTGGCGCCGGGTGCCGCCGAGCGCGACCGCACGGCCGAGCCTCCGCGTGAGCTGCTGCGCGAAATGGGCGCACTTGGCCTGATGGGCATGGGCGTGCCCGAGGAATGGGACGGCGCGGGTGCCGATTTCGTCTCTTACGTCCTGGCGCTGGAAGAGATCGCCGCCGCCGATGGCGCGGTCAGCACCATCATGTCCGTCAACAATTCGCCCGTCTGCGCGGCCCTGCTGCGTTACGGCACGCCGGCGCAGAAGGAGCGTTTTCTCAGGCCGCTGGCGCGCGGCGAATGGATCGGCGCCTTCTGCCTGACCGAACCGCAGGCGGGATCGGACGCCTCGGCGCTGAAGACGCGGGCACGGCGGGACGGCGATGGCTGGGTGATCAACGGGGTGAAGCAGTTCATCACCTCTGGCTCCATCGGGAAACTGGCCCTGGTCTTTGCCGTCAGCGACCCCGGCGCCGGCAAACGGGGCATTTCATGTTTCCTGGTGCCTACCGACACGCCCGGCTACACGGTGGCCAGCGTGGAAAGGAAACTGGGACAGAAATGTTCCGATACCTGCCAGATCGTGTTCGACAATCTGAAAGTGGGGAATGACGCCCTGCTGGGCGAGGAGGGCGAGGGTTATCGCATCGCGCTGGCCAACCTGGAATCCGGCCGCATCGGCATCGCCGCCCAGGCCACCGGCATGGCGCGGGCGGCTTTCGAGGCGGCCCTGGCCTATGCCGGCCAGCGGGAGGCTTTCGGCACCGCGATCATCAACCATCAGGCGGTGGGATTCCGGCTGGCCGACATGGCCACCCGTATCGAGGCGGCGCGGCAATTGGTGCTGAATGCCGCGCGGCTGAAAGATGCCGGCCAGCCATGCCTGAAAGAGGCCAGCATGGCCAAATTGTTTGCATCCGAAATGGCCGAACGCGTATGCTCGGATGCCATCCAGATTCACGGCGGTTACGGCTATCTCGCCGACTTCCCGGTCGAGCGCATCTATCGCGATGTCCGGGTCTGCCAGATCTACGAGGGCACCAGCGACGTGCAACGGCTGGTCATCAGCCGGGCATTGACGGGAAGCTAGCCGCCCGCAGGCAGGGGCCTGCAGACAGAGGAACGAGGATTGAACCAGGCCAACGAGATACTTTTTGTCGCATCTCTGTTGGTCCTGGTGAGCATCTTTGCCGGATCGGCCTCCAGCCGTTTCGGCGTGCCCTTCCTGCTGGTCTTCCTGGGCCTGGGCATCTTCGCCGGCGAGAGCGGCCCGGGCGGCATCGTTTTCCGCGACTATCAGCTCACCTATGCCGTCGGCTCGGCGGCGTTGGGCATCATCCTGTTCGACGGCGGCCTGCGCACCAATTTCGCCACGGTCCGCCTGGTCGCCGGTCCTGCCTTTGCGCTGGCCACGGTGGGCGTGGTCGGAACCGCCGCCCTGGTCGGCGTGGCGGCGCATTTCGCCCTCGGGCTCGGTCTACTCGAATCCTTCCTGGTCGGCGCCATCGTCGGCTCGACCGATGCCGCCGCCGTGTTCTTCCTGCTCAACATGAAGGGCATGGCGCTGCAGAAGCGCGTCAGCGGCACCCTGGAAGTCGAGTCCGGCATCAACGATCCCATGGCGATCTTCCTCACCATGGTCTGCGTCGAGCTGCTCCGGCTCGGCCAGCCGCCGGACAGCCTTGAACTGGTTCTGCTCTTCAGCATCCAGATGCTGGGCGGCCTGGTGGTCGGCGTGGTCGGCGGGTTCCTGCTGGTCGCGCTGTTCAATCGTGTGCCGGTGGCGGGCGGCCTCTATCCGATTGTGGCCATGGCCGCCGCCCTGCTGATCTTTTCCGGCGCGAATTTCCTGCAGGCTTCCGGGTTCGTCGCCGTCTATGTCGCCGGTCTGGTGCTGGGCAACCGCCGTCATCGCGGCGCGCAGGTGATCCTGCGTTTCTACGACGGTCTGAGCTGGCTGGGCCAGATCGTCATGTTCCTGCTGCTGGGCCTGCTGATGACGCCCGAGGAGATGACGCCCTATGCGGTGGGCAGCGGCATCGTCGCGGCTGTCCTGATCCTGCTGGCGCGGCCGGCGGCCGTGCTGCTTTGCCTGCTGCCGTTCCGCTACACCTGGCGCGAGATCGGCTTCGTTTCCTGGGTGGGACTGCGCGGGGCGGTGCCGATCTTTCTCGCCACTATCCCGGTGCTGGCTGGCCTGCCCAGTTCCGAACTGTATGTTACCGCGGCTTTTGTTTGCGTGCTGGCCTCGCTCACCGTGCAGGGTTGGACCATTGGACCGGTGGCGCGCTTCTTCGGCCTTGAACTGCCGCCCAAGCCCGAGGCCGTCAGCCGTACCGATCTGGAGCTTGGATCGGCGCTGGATCGCGATGTGGCCAGCTACCGCGTCGAGGCCGATGCGCCGGCGCTGGGATATCGCTACAGCGAACTGCCCCTGCCGCGCCGCTCCCGTATCATCAGCGTGATCCGCGACGGTGCCGTAATGGATCGTACCAAGCTGGAGAACCTGGCGCCTGGCGATTATCTGCTGGTGCTGGCCCCGGCCGAGCATTTCTTCCAGCTTGATCGCCTGTTTACGGCGCGGCGGCAGAGTAAGCGCGAGCGCAAGCGCGCCGAACGCGGCGAAGAGGTGTTCGGCGAATTCATTCTCACCGGCGACACGCTGATGGGTGAAGTTTCGATGCTGTACGGCATTCCGGTCGACGAGAAGGATCGTAAGGATTCGGTCGGAACCTATGTCCGCCGTAAGCTGAGGCATCGGGCTGTGGTCGGCGACCGCGTGCGGGCTGGGCCGGTGGAATTCGTGGTGCGTGAAATCCGCAACGATCGCATTACCTCGGTCGGCATCGAACTGGAACCGGAGGAGCATCCGATCCTGCGTGGCTTCCGGCGGGCCTTCGGTTTCGACTAGACTGCGCAGAACAAGAAACGATGGAGGAAGCCATGCCGGCCCCGCTGGAATTCTATTTCGATTTCTCTTCGCCTTACGGTTATATCGCGGCCCAGCGCATCGACCAGATCGCGGCCAAACATCAGCGTGGCGTGGACTGGCGTCCGATGCTGCTGGGGGCGGTGTTCAAGGTGGCGGGCAGCAAGCCGCTGACCGAGTATCCCATGAAGGGCAAATACTCGACTTATGATTTCCAGCGCTCGGCGCGCGAACATGGCATCGCGTTCAACATGCCGGCGACCTTTCCGCTGCCGACCCAGGGCGCGGCGCGCGGCGTCTACTGGCTGAAGCAGGTATTGCCGGAGAAGGCGGTACCCTTCATCAAGGCTGTCTATGCCGCCTATTTCGTCGATGGCAAGGATATTTCATCCCCGGAAGTGGTGGCCGATATCGCAGCCGGTCTTGGGATTGACCGGAAGGCTTTCCTGGAAGGGATCGAAAATCCGGAGATCAAGGCTAAGCTGCGCGAGGTGACGGAAGACGCGATCCATAATCGCGGCGTATTCGGCTCACCCTATGTGTTTGTCGACGGCGAACCCTTCTGGGGCGCCGACCGGCTGGACCAGATCGACCGCTGGCTGCAGCGCGGCGGCTGGTGAATTTCAGTACATAACAACAAGGAAACGACCGATGGCCGACCCGATTGTGTTTTACTGGGATTTCCCGTCACCCTATGCCTATATCGGCGCCAACCAGATCGAGGCTGTGGCGGCGAAACATGGCCGCAGCGTCGACTGGCGGCCGGTTTCCATCGGCCATCTGTGGAAGGCGATCCCGGACCGTACGCCGTTTCCGAAGATCAAGATGGATTACATGATGCACGACTGGACGCGCTCGGCCCAGCTGGCCGGCCTGCCCATCGTCACGACGCCCGATCCGTTCCCCACCGACGCCAAGCTGCCTCGCCTGCTGTTCTATCGCCTCAAGGCGCAGGATGTTGCCAAGGCCAGGGCCTTTGCCCTGGCGGCCTATCGGCAATACTGGGGCGAGGGGAAGGATATCGCCAGGCCGGAGCATCTGGCGGGCATCGTCAAATTTCTCGGTATCCCCGAAGCCGAAATCGCTGCTGCAGCTGAAGATCCCGCTGCCCGGCAGGCCGTGCTGGACTCCACCGCCGAGGCGATCGCGCTGAAGGCCTTCGGCACGCCGACCTTCATGGTCGATGGCGAGATGTTCTGGGGCTCGGACCGTATCGACCAGATCGACAGATGGCTGGCCCGCAAGGCCTGATCCGATGACCGGTAAACCCGCCGGCGGCAGTCTGCTAGCCTCGGCCGGCCTCGTGGCCACCGCGCTCCTTTGGGGCGCGATGATCCCGATGACCCATGCGCTGGCGACGAAGCATCTCGATCCGTTCTTCGTCTCGGCGATCCGCTACCTGATTCCCGCGCCGCTGCTGATAGGCATGGTGTTCCTGTTCGACCGGCGTTCGCCATTTCGCGCGCCGCTGCCCTGGCCCACGGTGTTCAAGCTGGGGGGCGGCATGGCCTGTTTTTCGATCTTCTACACCATCGGCATCATGCTGTCCGATCCGGTGCGGGCCGCGATTGCGATGAGTTGTGGGCCGCTCGTTGCGGCCCTGCTCACCAAACTGATGCTGCGTGTGCCGCTGGCGCGCGGCTTCTGGCCGGCGGCGGTCAGCGCCGTGATCGGCGCGAGCCTCGTGGCCCTGGATGCCGTGCGGCCGCGGGCGGGCAGCGCGGGCGACACCGGCTATGCCGGCGAGGCGCTGCTGGTGCTCGCGATGGTGAGCTGGAGCTGGTACTCGATCAAGGTGCAGGCCTGGCTTGGGCCGCTTGGCTGGAGCCAGATGCGCATCACCTGTCTGACCTCGCTGGCGGGCGGCATCCTGATCTGCGCGCTGTTCGCCGCGCTCGCGTCATTGCAGCCAACGCGTCTGCCGGTAGAAATGCCCTCGGCCACGGTGCTGGGCATGCTGGCCTGGGTCGGCATCGGCGGGGCGGGGCTGGCGATCCTGTTCTGGAATTTCGGCGTCAGCCATGTCGGCGTGCCGGTCGCCACGCTTTATACCAGCCTGGCGCCGGTCTTTTCCGTCGGCGTGGCGGCGGCCTTCTTCGGCAGTACGGTCACGCTGCAGCAGATCGCCGGCGGGATGTTGATCCTCGCCGGCGTCGTGCGCATGCAATGGCTGCAGGCCCGGTCGATCCGGCCTCAGAAGATGGTATAGGCGCCGTCGATCACGAAGCTATCGCCGGTGTGATAGCTGCTGGCGTCGCTCATCAGGTAGACCGCGATGCCGGCGAAATCCGAACCCTGCCCCCAGCGGCGGGCCGGGATGCGCGGCAGCACGTTGCCGCTGAATTTCGGATCGGCCACGCCGGCAGCCGTCATCTCGGTCTCGATCCAGCCGGGCAGGATCGAATTCGCCGTCACGTTATAACGCGCCATCTCGACGGCGAGCGCCCGGATCACCGATACCATGGCGCCCTTGCTGGCGGCATAGGACTGGGCGCGGGCGGCGCCATGCACCGAAGCGGTGCTGGCCATGCCGACCAGGCGACCACCCGACGTGTCGCCATTCTTGCCGCGCTCCACCATGTGACGGGCGGCGGCACGCAGGGTGAAGAAAGCACCATCGAGATTGACCGACAGCACCCGGCGCCATTCCGCCGTGCTCAATTCGTGGAAAGCGGCGCGGGCCTGGCTGACACCGGCATTCGCAAAGCAGCCATCGATCCGGCCCATCACCTTCAGGGCTTCGGCAAAGCCGGCCTCGACCTGGGCTTCATCGGCAACATCCACCTTCTGTACCAGCACGCGACGGCCATGGGCCTTCAGTTTCGCTTCCGCGGCGGCATTCTTGTTTGGGTTGCCGCCCCAGATCACGAGATCGCAGCCGGCCTGCGCCAGGCCCTCGGCCATACCCAGTCCGATGCCGCCGTTGCCGCCGGTCACCAGGGCCACCTTGCCGTTCAGATCGAAGCCTTTGCCGGCCATGTTCCCTCCATAGATTTTGTCGATGTTGCCAATAGATAGAGCAAATTCACCGCCCACTATCCGGCACCCATGCTTTTCGCGTCAAGACGGGGCTCGCACCCCTTGCGGTGGGCGGGGGGCGCTGGCATGTTCGCCCGGTATTGCCCGAGAAAGATAAAGCAGAACGCAAGGTCATGAGCGCGCTAACCAGCCAACTCGATACCCGTTCGGCAGCCTTCCGCGATAACGCGGCCCAGATGCAGGCGCTGGTCGACGATCTCAAAGCCAAGGTCCAGCTGATCAAGCAGGGCGGCGGTGACAAGGCCCGCGAGAAACATCTGTCCCGCGGCAAGCTGCTGCCGCGCGACCGCGTCCGCACCCTGCTGGATCCGGGCTCGCCGTTCCTGGAACTCAGCCAGTTCGCCGCCTGGGACATGTATGGCGGCGACATCCATGCGGCTGGCGTGATCACCGGTGTCGGCCGGGTGATGGGCCGCGAATGTGTCATCGTCTGCAACGATGCCACTGTGAAGGGCGGCACCTACTTCCCGATGACGGTGAAGAAACATCTGCGGGCGCAGGAAATCGCCTGGCAGAATCGGCTGCCCTGTCTGTATCTGGTCGATTCCGGCGGCGCCAACCTGCCGACTTGGGACGACGTGTTTCCCGACCGCGAGCATTTCGGCCGCATCTTCTACAATCAGGCCAACATGTCGGCCGACGGCATCCCGCAGATCGCCGTGGTGATGGGGTCCTGCACGGCAGGCGGTGCCTATGTACCGGCGATGTCGGATGAATCGATCATCGTGCGCAACCAGGGCACCATTTTCCTCGGTGGCCCGCCGCTGGTGAAAGCCGCAACGGGCGAGATCGTCTCGGCCGAGGAATTGGGCGGTGCCGACGTGCATGCGCGCGTTTCCGGCGTCAGCGACCATTATGCCATGAACGATACCCATGCCCTGGGGCTGGCCCGTCGCATTGTCGGCAATCTCAATGGCGTGAAGCAGGTCACGGGGGATATCCGCCCGCCGCTGCCGCCGCGCTATGATCCGGCCGAGCTTTATGGCGTGATCCCGAAGGATGGCCGAGTCCCCTTCGACGTGCGCGAGATCATCGCCCGCATCGTGGACGATTCCGAACTGGATGAATTCAAGAAGCTGTATGGCACGACGCTGGTCTGCGGTTTCGCCCGCATCCACGGCTATCCGGTCGGCATCATCGCCAACAATGGCATCCTGTTCTCGGAAAGTGCCCTGAAGGGGGCGCATTTCATCGAGCTTTGCTGCCAGCGCAACATTCCGCTGCTGTTCCTGCAGAACATCACCGGCTTCATGGTCGGCAAGAAATACGAGTCCGGCGGCATCGCCCGCGACGGCGCCAAACTGGTAACGGCGGTGTCCTGCGCGAAAGTGCCGAAATTCACGGTGATCATCGGCGGTTCCTATGGTGCCGGCAATTACGGCATGTGCGGCCGCGCCTATTCGCCACGCCTGCTGATCATGTGGCCGAATGCCCGTATCTCGGTGATGGGTGGCGAGCAGGCCGCCAGCGTGCTGGCGACGGTGAAGCGCGACGGCATCGAGGCCTCAGGCGGCGCCTGGAGCAAGGACGAGGAAGAGGCCTTCAAGAACCCGATCCGTGCGCAATACGACCGCCAGGGGCATCCGTATTACGCCTCGGCGCGCCTGTGGGACGACGGCATCATCGATCCGGCCGATACCCGCACCGTGCTTGGCCTTGGCCTCAGCATGGCCCATAACGCACCGATCGAGCCGACGAAGTTCGGCGTGTTCAGAATGTAAGGGCAGGGAAAGCGCCATGAGCGAGACGCAGGAACTGGTTCTGCTGGAAATCGATCCGCGCGGTGTCGCCACGGTGACGCTGAACCGGCCGCATATCCATAATGCCTTCAACGACGACGTGGTGCAGCGCCTGGGCGCGATCTGGGGCGATCTGGCCAGCCGCAAGGATGTGCGCGTGGTGGTGCTGCGCGGCGCGGGCAAGAGCTTTTCCGCCGGCGGCGACCTCGACTGGATGCGCAAGTCCGGCCAGGCGACGCCGGAACAGAACCGTGCCAGCACCCTGAACATGGCGCGCATGTTGAAGCAGCTGAACGACCTGCCGCAGGCCGTGCTGGCGCTGGTGCAGGGCAACTGCATGGCCGGCGGCACCGGCCTAGCCTCGGGCGCCGATATCGTGGTGGCCACCAAAGCGGCGCAGTTTGCGCTGACGGAAGTGCGGCTGGGCCTGACGCCCGCCACCATATCGCCCTATGTGGTGGCAGCGATGGGCGCGCGGCAGGCGCGGCGCTATTTCCTCACCGGCGAACGGTTCGGCGCCGAGGAAGCCTGTCGCATCGGTCTGGTGCATGACGTGGTGGCCGACGAAGGCGCGCTGGAAACCCGCGGGCTCGAACTGGTGGCGGCGCTGTTGCAGGGCGCGCCGGGCGCGATCCGCGACAGCAAGTTGCTGATCGGGCGCGTCGCCAACCGCAGCGTCGACGACGAGATCATGGAATTCACCGCCCGCAACATTGCCGACCGCCGCGCCAGCGCGGAGGGACAGGAAGGACTTGCCGCCTTCTTCGAGAAGCGCAAGCCAAGCTGGGCATCCTGAGTGGAGTTGAGCGCGTGTTCCGCAAGATCCTGATCGCCAATCGCGGCGAGATCGCCTGCCGGGTCATCCGCACCGCCAAGCGGCTGGGCGTGGCCACCGTGGCCGTCTATTCCGATGCCGATGCCAGGGCACGCCATGTCGCCATGGCCGATGAGGCCGTGCATATCGGCGGCGCTGCCGTGCGCGACAGCTATCTGGTGGCCGAGCGCGTCATCAATGCGGCAAAGCTCACCGGTGCCCAGGCGATCCATCCCGGTTATGGTTTCCTGTCTGAGAATGCCGGCTTTGCCAGGGCCTGTGCCGAAGCCGGGCTGGTCTTCATCGGCCCGCCGCCCGCCGCTATCGAGGCCATGGGGCTGAAAGGCGCGGCGAAGGCGCTGATGGAAAAGGCCAGGGTGCCGGTGGTGCCGGGGTATCACGGCGACGACCAGTCGCCCGACCTGCTGGCTAAGGAAGCCGAGCGCATCGGCTATCCCGTGCTGATCAAGGCTGTGGCCGGTGGCGGCGGCAAGGGCATGCGCCGCGTGGATACGCCCAAGGATTTTGCGGCCGCCCTGGCCGGCGCGCAGCGCGAAGCCGCCAATGCCTTCGGCGACGACAAGGTGCTGCTGGAAAAATATCTGGTTAAGCCGCGGCACATCGAAATCCAGGTCTTTGCCGACGGCCATGGCAATGCCGTGCATCTGTTCGAACGCGACTGCTCGGTGCAGCGTCGCCACCAGAAGGTGCTGGAGGAAGCCCCGGCCCCCGACATGCCGCCGGCCATGCGCGCCGCGATGGGCGAGGCGGCGGTGGCGGCCGCCAAGGCAATCGGCTATGTCGGCGCCGGCACGGTGGAATTCATCGCCGATGTTTCCGAGGGCCTGAAGCCGGACCGTTTCTATTTCATGGAAATGAATACCCGCCTGCAGGTGGAGCATCCGGTCACCGAAATGATCACCGGGCAGGACCTGGTGGAATGGCAGCTGCGCGTGGCCTCCGGCGAGCGCCTGCCGCTGACCCAGAAGGATCTCGCCATCGACGGTCATGCCGTCGAGGCGCGCATCTACGCCGAAGATCCGCAGAAGAACTTCCTGCCCTCAGTCGGTACGCTGCATCGCCTGCGGCCGCCGGCGGAAGACGCGCATGTCCGCGTCGATACCGGCGTGCGCGAAGGAGATGCCGTCACACCCTATTACGACCCGATGATCGCCAAGCTGATCGTGTGGGATCGAGATCGACTTTCTGCCCTGCGCCGCATGCGCCAGGCGCTGGCGGAGTACCAGGTGGCCGGTGTGGCCACCAATACCGCTTTCCTGATCGCCCTGGCCGGCCACCCGGCCTTCATGGCTGGCGACCTCGATACCGGCTTCATCGAGCGTTTCCGCGCCGACCTGATCCCGACGCCGCAGCCGGCCAGCACCATGATCCTGGCGCTGGTCGCCCTGGCCGTGACGCTGGAACGTCGCGAGGCGGTAGCGCGGCAATCGGCCCAGAGCGGCGACCCCTGGTCGCCCTGGTCTGCCGTGAATGGCTGGCGCATGAACGACCAGGGCTGGGACGAACTGATTCTGCGTGAACGCGAGTCCGACATTCATTGCCGCATCGAGTATCTGGCCGATGGCGATCTGCGCGTGCATGGGCCGGAAAGCGCCCTGGTCGTGCAGGGCAGCCTGGATGGTGACGGCGGGCTGGATGCCGTGATCGAAGGGCGTCGTATCCGTGTCGGGATTGTGCGGCAGAACGATGATGTCGTCGTGCTGCTGCCGGGCGAGAGTCACCGCCTGACCATCGTCGATCCGCGCGCCGCCGGCGACGCGGAGGAGGGCGGCGGTGGCCAGCTCACCGCGCCGATGCCGGGCAAGATCGTGCAGGTGTTGGTGGCCGAGGGCGCGAAGGTAGATAAGGGCCAGCCGCTGCTGATCCTGGAAGCCATGAAGATGGAACACACGATCAGCGCACCCGCGCGCGGCACGGTTGCCAAGTTGCCCTTCCGGGCCGGCGATCAGGTGCCCGAGGGCGCCGTGCTGCTGCATCTGGAAACCGAGGACTGAAGCCATGGCAATGCCGCAGCGGATCACGCTTTGGGAAGCCGGGCCGCGCGATGGCCTGCAGAACGAACCGGGCGTGGTGCCGACCGAGGTGAAGGTCGAACTGATCGACCGTCTGGCCGATTGCGGCCTGACCCATATCGAGGCCACCAGCTTCGTCTCGCCCAAATGGGTGCCGCAGATGGGTGACCATAACGAGGTGATGGCGCAACTGAAGCGCCGCCCGGGCGTCACTTATCAGGTGCTGACGCCCAACATGAAGGGCTATGAAGGCGCGCGGGCGGCCGGCGCCGAGGCGGTGGGCATTTTCGCGGCCGCCAGCGAAAGCTTTTCGCAGAAGAACATCAATTGCAGCGTTGCCGAAAGCATCGAGCGTTTCCGGCCGGTGGTGGAAGCCGCCAAACGCGACGGCGTTAAGGTGCGCGGCTTCGTTTCGGTGGTGGTCGGCTGCCCCTTCGAGGGTGCCATCGCGCCGCAGCAGACCGCCAAGGTCGTGAAGATGATGCACGATCTGGGCTGCGACGATATCGGCCTGGGCGACACCATCGGTGTGGGAACACCCGGCAAGGTGAAGGCCATGATCGAGGCCTGTGCCGCGCAGGTGCCGCTTGAGGTGCTGGGCGGCCATTTCCACGATACCTACGGCCAGGCCCTGGCCAATACGCTGGCAGCACTGGAATGCGGCGTGGCGCGGCACGATGCCTCGGTGGCGGGACTGGGCGGCTGTCCCTATGCGCCGGGCGCCACCGGCAACGTGGCGACCGAGGATCTGGTCTACATGCTGGATGGCATGGGCATAGAGACCGGCGTTGACCTGAAGAAGCTGGTGCAGACCGCGTGGTGGATCTCTGACCGGCTCGGCCGGCCGCCGGTCTCGCGCGTGGCCCGCGCGCTGAAATCGAAATGCCTGTGAAACGGCCCCAGCCGGTACACCTGCTCAAGATCGCGGTCGGCATCGAAAGCGTCGAGCATTTCCGCGAGCGCATCAAAATCCGCCGCAAACAGGGCAAGACCTTCACGCATTACACCCGGCACATGCCCAAGCGGTCAGAGGAAGTTCTGGCCGGCGGTTCGCTTTACTGGATCGTGAAGGGCTATATCGCGGTGCGCTGCCCCATCGTGCGGCTGGAAGAAGCCGTGCTGGAGAACAAAGGCCCGCATTGCGGCATCGTGATGAAGTGCGAGCTGATTCCGGTGGTGCCGCAGCCGCGCCGGCCGCATCAGGGCTGGCGCTATCTGGAAGCCGAGGATGCCCCGCCCGACCTGGCCGATCTGGGCAAGGGCGCGGCCGAGATGCCGCCCGAGATGGCGGCGCAGTTGCGCGACCTCGGCCTGCTGTAATACCAAGCGTCATCTGATTCCGGGGGTATCATGGACGCTCAGGCGCGGGCGCGCATCATCGTTGTCGGTAATGAAAAAGGCGGCTCTGGTAAATCCACCACGGCGATGCATATCCTGATCGCCCTGCTGCTGGAGGGCGGCCGGATCGCTGCCATCGATCTTGATGCCAAGCAGCGTACCCTCAGTCGCTATCTGGAAAACCGCGCGGCCTTCATTGCTCGCCATGGCCTGAAGCTGGCCATGCCCGAGCATGTGGTGGTGGGCGAAAGCGACAACCAGCTGAAACCCGAGGCCGAGGCCGATGAAGCGGCGCGCCTGGCAGCCGCGATTGCCGATCTGTCGCAGCGACACGATTTCATCCTGATCGACTGTCCGGGCAGCGACACCAACCTGTCGCGGGTGGGTCATTCCTATGCCGACCTGCTGGTGACCCCGGTGAATGACAGTTTCATCGATGTCGATCTGCTGGCCAGCATCGATCCGGATACGTTGAAAGTGCTCAAGCCCAGCCGCTACGCCGTTATGGTGTGGGAACAGCGCAAGCAGCGTTTCGCCCGCGACCGCCAGAATGTGGATTGGGTGGTGATTCGCAACCGCCTGTCGCACCTGGATGCACGCAACAAGCGCAATGTGGGGCAGGTGCTCGAAGCCCTACAGAAGCGGATCGGCTTTCGCTTCCTGCCGGGATTATCGGAGCGGGTGATCTTCCGCGAATTGTTCCTCTCGGGCCTCACCCTGATGGATCTCGATCGCACCGGACTTTCGGGCGGAAATGGCGGACTGAGCATGGCGCAGGCAGCAGCACGGCAGGAGGTTCGCAACCTGCTGCTGGGACTGAATCTCATCACGGAAGATTGAAAAGCAGGCAGGTTGCGGCGCAGCAATGACCTATCGCCGTTACGTCACAGACATCTTGCTGCCAGGGCGTTGGGCGGTTATGGTCAGCCCGAATTGGCCGCGAATGGCCGATCCAGGGAGCAGGCCCGGCCTTAGAATGTAAGAAGCCGGGATTTACAGGAGGAAACTGAAAATGCGCATTCTGATCAGCGGAATTGCCGCCCTCGGTCTTGCCATGGCCGTCATCCCGGCCGCACAGGCAGAGCCGATCAAGATCAAGTTCAGCCACGTGGTTGCCGACGCGACCCCGAAGGGCAAGGGGGCGTTGGAATTCAAGCGCCTGGTCGAACAACGCCTGCCGGGCAAGGTCGTCGTCGAGGTCTATCCGAATTCGCAGCTGTTCGGCGACGCCAAGGAGATGGAAGCCTTGCTGCTCGGCGACGTGCAGTTCATCGCTCCGTCGCTCTCCAAGTTCGCCAAATTCACCAAGAAGCTGCAGGTTTTCGATCTGCCCTTCCTGTTCGACGACATCCATGCGATTGACCGCTTCCAGAAGGGCAAGATCGGCCAGGACCTGCTGACCTCGATGGAAAGCAAGGGCTATACCGGTCTCGGCTACTGGCATAACGGCATGAAGCAGCTCTCGGCCAACAAGCCGCTGCGGCTTCCTGAGGATGCCAAGGGCCTGAAGTTCCGCATCCAGCCGTCCGACGTGCTGGAGGCGCAGTTCAAGGCGCTGAATTCCAATCCGCAGAAGATGGCCTTCGCCGAGGTCTATCAGGCGCTGCAGACGGGCACCGTGGACGGTCAGGAAAACACCTGGTCGAACATCTATTCGCAGAAGTTCCACGAGGCCCAGAAGTATATCACCCAGACCGATCACGGTGTGATCGACTATATGGTGGTGACCAACACCAAGTTCTGGAAAGGGCTGCCTGCGGATGTCCGCGATGTCCTGAAGAAGTCGATGGATGAAGCCACGGTCTATGCCAACAAGCTGGCCGAGGACATCAACCAGGCCGACAAGAAGAAGATCATGGACTCGGGCAAGACCGAGATCATCACCCTGACCAAGGAGCAGCAGGCCCAGTGGCGCAAGGCCATGGCGCCGGTCTACAAGCAGTTCGCTCCTGATGTGGGGCAGGACCTGATCGACGCCGCGCTGGCTTCCAACAAGTCCAGCTAAGCATCGCATATCGTCGCGAGGGGGCGCGACCTTATGATCGAAAAAGTAATGAACCGGCTGGAGGAGGGTCTTTTGATCCTCCTCCTCGTCGCTATGACGCTGCTCACCTTCACGCAGGTGGTGTTGCGTTATGTGTTCAATACCGGCTGGGGCTGGGCGCTCGAAGCCACCACCTACATGTTCGGGTGGCTGGTGATGATCGGCATCTCCTACGGCATCAAGGTCGGCTTCCATATTGGCGTCGATGCGCTGGTCAAGCTGTTGCCGCGCCGCGGGCAGCGGACAATTGGCCTGGTTGCTGCCCTGCTGTGCCTAGCCTATGCCGTGATCCTGTTCATCGGCGGATACCAGTATTTTGATACCATGCTGATGCTGGGGGTGGAGGCGGAGGACATTCCGCTGCCGCGCTGGGTGCTCGTGATCATCGTGCCGATCGGCTTCGGCTTGCTCGGATTCCGACTGGTGCAGATGACCTGGCGCATCTTGACCGGCCGGCTGAAGGGCTTCGATCTCGGCGACGAGGCAGCCGAGGTGCTACGGGCGAATCTCACCGGATCGAATTCCGGATCTGACGGGGCGACCCGATGAATACACTGTTCCTGTTCGCGCTGCTGTTCCTTCTGATGATGATGGGACTGCCGATCAGCATTTCGCTCGGCCTTGCCAGCGTGCTGACCATCCTGCTTTTTGCCCAGGATTCGCTGGCGTCGCTGTCGCTCAAATTCTTCGCCACGATGGAATTGTACACCCTGCTGGCGATTCCGTTCTTCATCCTCTCCGGCGCCTTCATGACCACGGGCGGTGTCGCCCGGCGCATGATCAATTTCGCAATCAGCTGCGTCGGCCATACCTATGGCGGCCTTGCTATTGCCTCGGTGATCGCCTGCATGCTGTTTGCCGCGGTTTCCGGCTCTTCCCCGGCCACGGTGGTGGCGGTCGGCTCGATCGTCATCGCCGGCATGGTGCGCACGGGCTACACCAAGGAATACGCTGCCGGCGTGATCTGCAATGCCGGCACGCTCGGCATCCTGATCCCGCCCTCCATCGTAATGGTGGTCTATGGCGCCGCCACCGAAACTTCGGTCGGTCGTCTCTTCATGGCGGGCGTCGTTCCCGGTGCATTGCTGGGACTTATGCTTATTGCAGCGGTCTATGTTTCCGCCCGCATGCTGAAGCTGCCGCGCCAGGAACGGCATTCCTGGGCGGAACGGCTCAGCACCGGCAAGGATGCCATCTGGGGCCTGCTGCTGATCTTCATCATCCTCGGCGGCATCTATGGCGGCGTGTTCACGCCAACCGAGGCGGCGGCGGTGGCAGCAGTCTATGCCTTCGTCGTCGCGGTGTTCATATACAAGGACATGACCCTGCCGCAGGTGCCGCATGTGGTGCTGGAGGCGGCGAAGACCACGGTGATGCTGATGTTCATCATCTGCAACGCCTTCCTGTTCGCCCATGTGCTGACCACCGAGCAGATTCCGCAGGCGATCACCCAGACCATCGTGGCCTGGGGTCTGGAACCCTGGGCTTTCCTGATCGTGGTCAACATCCTGCTGCTGATCGCCGGCAATTTCATGGAGCCCTCGGCCATCATCTTGATCCTGGCGCCGATCCTGTTCCCGATCGCCACCCAGCTTGGGATCGACCCGGTGCATCTGGGCATCATCATGGTGGTGAACATGGAGATCGGCATGATCACCCCGCCGGTCGGCCTGAATCTATTCGTCACCTCCGGCATCACAGGCATGCCGATCCTGCAGGTGGTGCGGGCGGCGATGCCGTGGCTGGCGATCCTGCTGGTCTTCCTGATCATCGTGACCTATGTGCCGGGCATATCCCTGTGGCTGCCCAACCTGCTGTTCGGGCCGGCGACATAGCAGCCGCAAGACCGGTCGGCTGTGGCCGGCCACTGGCACCGGGGTATTCGGCGGCCTATATCTGTGGTGACTGCAGAAGGGCAAGCCATGGATCAATCAGGCAGAAAAGCGCCCGGGAACGGTGCGGTTCCGGCAAAATCTAGCGACCGGGAGGTCGACGCCTTCCTGCGGCAGGTGGCGCTCAGCCCCCGCGTCGATGTGCCGCCGGGCGGGCGTGGTCGGTTGGTTTTCGCCATGGATGCCACCGCCAGTCGACGGCCTGCCTGGGATGAGGCACAGGATATTCAGGCCGATATGTTCCGCGCCACGGCCGGCATCGGCGGGCTCGATATCCAGCTGGTCTTTTTTCGTGGCCAGGGCGAATGCCGCGCTTCGGGCTGGGTCTCTGACACTAGCACCCTGCTGCGACTGATGCGGCAGGTCGAATGCGTGGGAGGCTACACGCAGATCGAGCGCGTGCTGCGCCACACCATCGCCGAGGCGCGCGAGGGCAGGATCAACGCGCTGGTCTATGTCGGCGACTGCATGGAGGAAGATTCCGACGAGGTTGCCCGGCGCGCCGGCGAACTGGGCCTGATGGGCGTGCCGATCTTCGCCTTTCAGGAAGGACAGGAGCCGCTGGCTCAGGCTTGTTTCCGCGACATGGCGCGCCTGACCCGCGGTGCCTATTGCGCCTTCGACCGCTCCAGCGCGGCCACCCTGCGCGATCTGCTTTCGGCGGTGGCCGTTTATGCGGCGGGCGGGATCAGGGCGCTGGAGGATTATGCCAAACGGTCTGGCGGCAGCGCGCAGTTGCTGATCGGCCAGATGCGGTGATGTGATGGTGGCGTGGTTTGCTCTCGGAGTGGTCGCCGTCATTCTGCTCTGGCTGGGCGGCAAGGCCTTCGTCAATGCCGATCCGCGCCTGCTGGCACGCGGCATCCGGTATGCCGGCGCGATCCTCTGCGGCGGCCTGGCCGTGTTCTTCCTGATCCGTGGCCGCATCGACGTGGCAATGATGCTGGGCGCCGCCGGTGCTGCGGCGCTTGGCTATCTGCCGCGCGGCCTGCGGCCGTTTGGCGGCTTGTTCGGCGGGCGCGGCGCCGCGTCTGGCTGGCAGAAGGCCCGCACAGGCTACGAACAAACGGAAGGCGTTGGCGGCGGTGGCCAGCAGTCGCAGGTCGAAACATCCTGGCTGCGCATGCAACTTGACCACGCCACCGGACGCATGCATGGCGAGGTCCTGCAGGGGCGGTTCGCCGGTCGGATGCTGGCGTCGCTGGCGTTCGAGGATCTGATTCTCCTGCTGCGCGACTGCCGGGCGGCCGACAACCAGGCCGCCGCCCTGCTGGAAGCCTATCTCGACCGCACGGTCGGCGAGGACTGGCGCGAAAAGGCGGCGCGCGGCGATCCCGGTGATGCGGCCGGCGCGGCGGGAGGTGGAGCGACGATGACCCGCGAACAGGCCCTGGATATCCTCGGACTGCAGCCGGGCGCCGGTGCGGATGACATCCGTGCAGCACATCGCCGGCTGATGAAGAAATTCCACCCCGATCAGGGCGGATCGACGTTCCTGGCGGCGCAGATCAACCGGGCCAAGGATCTGCTGCTCGGCGAATAGCGGCAGCCTACCGAGGCGGTATCCCGGTTATTTTCCGGATACCTGTCGCGAGACAGCCTTCTTTTGCCAATTTCTTGGTGTTATTTCCTTGGCATGCCGTCCGAGAAAACACCGATAGACGAATTTCGGGTCCTGGAATCCATCACGCGCCTGCAGGCCGCGGTGATCGCCCAGGCAGACCTCCCGGGCGCCCTGCAGGCGGCATTGCACGATTTCATGGACCTGACCGGCAGCGAACTTGGCCTGATCGGCGAGGTCATTTATCGCGACGGACGGCCGATCCTGAAGGCGCATGCCTTTGAACTGCCATGGAACGATGAAAGCAGGAAATTCCATCGTCAATTCGGCCCCCAGGGACTGGAATTCACCAATCTGGACAATCTGCTCGGCCATGCGGTGCTGACGGGGCAGGTCGTGATCTCGAACGACCCCGAGAACGACAACCGCCGCGCCGGCACGCCGCTAGGCCATCCGCCATTGCATGCCTTTCTCGGCATACCGCTGACCTTGCAGAGCGAGAGAATCGGCATGATCGGCCTGGCCAACCGACCCGGCGGATATGACGAGCGGCATATCCGGCTGCTTCAGCCGATGGCGGTCACCCTTGCCCATATCATCCATGCCCGCCGCCTGGCCGAGCAGCGCTCGCGCATGGAGGCGGTGCTGACGGCGAGCCTGGATGCACTGGGCGATGGCGTGATCCTCTGGGATAGCGACGAGCGTCTGGCTCACGCCAATGCCAAGGTACTCGAGGATTTCTCCGGTGCCGGAGGCCGCATCGTGCGCGGCATGCATGCGCGTGAGTTTTTTGAGCTTGTCTGGGATATCGGCATGATCAGTCCCGGATTTCCCGGCGACCGGGAAACATTCATCGACCAGCGGCTGGACAGGTTCCGCAATCCTGCCGGCCCCATGGAATGGGAAGTGCCGGGTGGCCGCTGGATATTGAATCGCGATATCCGGCTGGCCGACGGCCATACCCTTTCGCTCGGCACCGACATCACGCCTTTCAAGCAGCGCGAATGGGAACTGATCCAGGCCCGCCAGCGCGCCGAACAGGCCAATCGTAGCAAGTCGGAATTCCTGGCGACCATGAGCCACGAATTGCGCACGCCGCTGAATGCGGTGATCGGTTTCTCCGACATCATCGCCAATCGCGCTTTCGGAGAAAACAATCCGCGCTATTACGACTATGCCCACGATATCAATGCCAGCGGACGGCATCTTCTGTCGCTGATCGAGGATCTGCTGGAAATGGCGCGGTTGGATGCCGGGCGGCAGACCTTGCATCGCGAGACCGTCGATCCGGCAGGGCTGGTGGAGGAAGCCGTTACCGTGGTGCGTCAGATGGCCGCCGACAAGCAGATCCGGCTCGACAACCGTGTCGGCGATGTGGGCGAGTTGTTTGCCGATGCCCGGGCGTTCCGCCAGATCGTCATCAACCTGCTGACGAACGCCGTCAAATACTCGCCGGAAAACACGACTGTCAGCATTGACGCGGATCGGCGTACCGATGGCCTGCACATGGCGGTGGCCGACCAGGGGATCGGCATTCCGGAAGACATGCTCGAAGCGGTATTCGAGCCTTTCCGCCAGGTCGAATCGCACAAGGCCCGCCAGCATAACGGCGTTGGCCTCGGCCTCGCGATCAGCCGCCGGCTGATGCAGATGCATGGCGGCGCCATTGGCCTGGACAGCAAACCGGGGCAGGGCACGCGGGCATGGCTGTTTTTCCCTGCCGGACAGCCCACGGTCGAAACGGACCGCCAGTAAGGCACCCAGAATCAGGTGTATTCGGAGGGCTTCGTGTTTCCAGGCCCCTTTCCGGCCCGGCGATGCATCGGGTTTGATCCGTATCAATTTTAACTGCGCCAAACCGTCTAAAAGACCGCCTTTCCGAACGCCCGAATCAGGGGCCGCACGGTCAGACAGGAAGAGGGTTTGCGAAATCATGGGTACGGAACGGGCGGTCGATATTTTCTCCGTAGCCGCCGGCCTGGCCCGCCAGGCCCATGCCAATGACGGGGATACCTTCGACCATGGCTGCCGGATGCGGCCGGTCTGCGATCTGCTGGCAAGCCGGCTCGGGCTGGTCGGCGAGGAGGCGGATCGGATCGGCGTCTGCGCGCTGCTGCACGATATCGGGAAAAGTGCGCTGCCCGAGACCGTGCTGTTCAAGCCCGGCAGGCTGACGCCCGACGAATACCGCCAGATGATGGAGCATACATCCAGCGGCCATCACATGTTGCGCGATTTCGGCCATCCCTGGCTCGACTGCGCCGCCGATGCCGCCCTGCATCACCATGAACGCTTCGATGGCGGCGGTTATCCCCATGGCATCGCCGGCCTCGCCATTCCGCTGCCGGCGCGCATCATCGCGGTGGCCGATGTGTATGACGCGTTGCGTTCCGAGCGGCCATACAAGCCGGCCCTGAACCATGAGAAGGCCGTGAACCTGATCCTGCGCGGCGACGACCGCACCAGCCCGTCGCATTTCGATCCTGCCGTCCTGGCGGCCTTCGAGCATGGTGCGGCCATGATCCGCCAGCTTTACGACGAACCCGCAGCGGGCGCCTGAGCAGGCACCGCCTGCCGATTGCACCGAGACAATTCCGCGATTCTGCGCCGTCTGTCGGCTGGCTATAGTGCGCGTCCCCAACGGAGAGCGCAGTCATGGATTCCAGTGCCGAAGCCGTCGTGCAGAAACAGCTCGATGCCTACAACGCCCGCGACATCGAGGCCTTCATGGCCTGCTGGGCCGAAGAGGCGCGGATATACGAATTCCCCAATCGCCTGCTGGCCGACGGCGCATCGGAAATCCGGGCGCGGCACCTCGTGCGATTCCAGGAACCCGACCTGTTCGGGCGGCTGGTCAGCCGCATGTCGGTCGGCAACCGCGTGGTCGACCGCGAAGTGGTGACGCGCAATTTCCCGGAGGGGAAGGGACAGGTTGATGTGATCGGGATCTACGAACTGGCCGGCAAAAGGATCGCCCGGGCTTGGTTCATCATGGGCAGCCCGGTGCTGGAGGGCTGAAGGGGGAATGGTGCCGGATGAGGGGATTGAACCCCCGACCTTCGGTTTACAAAACCGCTGCTCTACCGCTGAGCTAATCCGGCAAACGCGTCGTTCCGCGGCTATTTACGTGACCCGGCCGCCGGGGGCAAGGGCGGGTCGCCCGATCCCGGCCGTTAGCCTGCCGTCCGTGCCCATCGCCTGCGACAAATGGGCACTTGATAATCACTCGCAACTTCGCTAGGTTTGATCCTGCGAATGAGTTGCAATTCGGATTATCGGGACGAGGCAGACGCAGTGACAGTGCAGATTTCCCAGTCGGACGATGGAGCGGGCGGCTCCTGGCCGACCCATGTGCAGGACCTGAACGAAGGCGAGCGCCTGGTGATCTGGGCCTTCCGCCGCTGGGTGTCCGGCCCGCAGCATCTGCCCCTGCTGGCACGCGAATTCGACCGCCAGTTCCGTCGCGCCGAAGCGCGGCCCGCGCTGCAGGCCCTGGACAGCGCGCTGAGTGGACTGACCCGCCATGCCCGCCGCACCATCGTCTATCACCAGCCCTGCTGCGCCTGCCTGGGCGCCGACGAGGTCTGTTTCCTGTCCATCGTGGCCGCTCTGCAGAGCGGCGCCCGTCATGCCGCCGGCGCCATGGCGCAATGGCTGGTGCGCCGCGAGGGTGTGCAGGATTTCGTCGCCGCGCTGGACGATCTGGCCGAATGCCTGAGCGGCAGCGGCCATGACCTGCCGTATCGCACGCGGCAGCGCAATCCGAGCCGCACGACAACGGCCCAGCCGCTGTCGCTGCTGGTGCATTAAGGGAGGGGCGGCGATGTATGTCTGTCTCTGCCACGGCTTCACCGACGGCGATGTGCGCAAGGCGCTGGATGGCGGCTGCCGCTCGGTGGCGGCGGTCTATCGCCATCTGGCCGACCGGCCGCAATGCGGCAAATGCGTGCCCGACGTGCGCTGCATGGTGAACGAGCATCGCGCCGGCAATGCCGCCGGCGGCCATGCGATGCCCTGCGCCGCGATGGCCCAGCCTGAAAGCGCGGTGTGATCGGCACCGCCCTGATCGTGGCCGCCTGCTGCGGCGGCATGGTGGTCCTGGCCTGCAAACTGCGAGTGATGCGCAACCTCACGGATCATGAAACTCACTCGCGAAATTCAGGGCGAAAAGACTGATTTTCTTTGCGAGTGATTTGTAATCACACGCATTTTCCTTGAGCCCGCGTACAACGCGTCGTAAGCCTCCTGCTAGCGCGTCGATACCGATTCCGGCGCAGTCAGCAGCAGAGGAGGCTCAGGGATGAAGGGCGACAAGAAGGTGATTCAGCATCTCAACGGTGTGCTGAAGAACGAACTCACCGCCATCAACCAGTATTTTCTGCATGCCCGCATGTGGAAGAGCTGGGGCTTCGAGCGCCTCGGCCATCACGAATACAAAGAATCGATCGAGGAGATGAAGCACGCCGACAAGATCATCGAGCGCGTGCTGCTGCTCGAAGGCGTGCCCAACCTGCAGGATCTCGGCAAGCTGAAGATCGGCGAAACCGTGCCCGAAGGCTTGCAGGCCAATCTCGACCTTGAACGCAAGGGCCGCGCCGACCTGATCGCAGCGATCGCCCATTGCGAAAGCGTGCAGGATTACGTCAGCCGCGAAATTCTCACCGAGATCCTCGACGACACCGAGGAACATATCGACCATCTGGAAACCCAGCTCGACCTGGTAGAGAAGGTGGGCCTGCAGAATTACCTGCAGAGCCAGATGGGCGACGGCTCGCCCTCGTAAGCCGATACGTCAAAAAATTGCGGCGGCCTGTCGGCGTGAAAGCCGGGCCGCCGCAGCTGTATCCGGGCCTATAATTCAGGCGTCGTCGCCGGGCAGCCTAGTCTTGAGATCGAACAGAATCAGGTCGCGCACATCGCCTTCGCGGGCAACCGGCTCCACGCCGTGGAAGCTGCGCTTGGTCTGCGGGAAGGCGACCAACGTGTTCGGCACATAGGGCATGCTTGCCACCAGTTCGAAATTTTCGAACGGATGGTGCGGCCCCCCCATGCATGTGAATTTGCGGTCCTTCGGAATATAAGCAGATGTGCCCAGATGGCTGTTGCTGTCGTCTGGTGGCATATAGAACAGCACCGAGACCATCTTGCGCGGCGTGTCGGTATGCGGCCCCAGGGAATAGGTCGTGGTGTCCCGCATCAGGAACATTTCATTGTAAAGCTTAAGGTCGGCAACCGTCATCTTGTTGTCGGCCAGCTTCTCGGCCATGCCCTGCTTGAAGACTGAAAGCCAGATGCTGCTGAATTCCGCATCGCGGAAGGTTTCGAACAGCTGTTTCCAGAAGCTGCGCTTCTCTTCCGATGTTGGCAGGCTATCTACTTCCTTGGGGAACACGCATGCGCGCGCGCCGCTGTAACCCATGCCGACCCGGCCAGTATCCACCAGTCGAGTGAAGCAGTCGTCGTCCAGGCGGTTGCGCATCAATTCGGCATAAAAATCCGCCGGCAGGATGTTGTGAACGCAGATATGCGGGAAGGGCCAGGTCCTGAGCGGAGCATTCAGGATCTGATACATCGCATGGAGTTTGGCGGCAGAAAATTTATCGACGGAAGACATATTCACCCACACCCTCGAAATAGCCATCCGTCCGGGAGGCTTTGGCCACCTGTTCGGGATCGTAGCGGAAGCCCAGCGTTGCCAGGTGGTCCAGAATCCAGCGGTGTTCGGCGAGATGTGGATTGATCTCGATCAAAAGAGAGGCAACTTCGGGGTTCTGGAGCGTTTTTTCCGCGCCTTTGACGATCTTGTGCTCGATGCCGTCGACATCGATCTTGATGAAGTTCGGCACGGGGATCGCGCCGCTGGCGACCAGCTTGTCGACCGTGGTGGAATAGCAGCCCTGGATAAAGGGGTTCTTCTTTTCCTTCAGATAGGGATCAAGCGATTCCCCGAAGGAATGACAGGACGAACCGGCCTGGAATTGCGACAGGTGCAGCCGGTCGAAGGCCTCGACATCGGACAGCGCGGCGCTCCAGGCGATGACGCGGTCGCTCAGGTTGTTGGCGACGATATTGCGGCACAGTGTGGCATAGTTCTGGGATTCCGGCTCGAAGGCGTAGACGGCGGCGTCGCGCAGGACCGCGGCATAGATCGAATACATGCCCACATTGGCACCGACATCCAGCATCTTGCTGCCCATCGGAAAACTGTCGAGCCATTCGATAGTGCTGGGTTCCTTCGTCAGCAGCGACTGCACGCGCCACAGGCAGCCCGAGTTGGGCGTCATGTAGGTCAGCTTGCGTCCGTTCCGCATCACCTTGGCGGCGGGAAACAGCTTTTCGTATTCCTGCAATGTGATGGACATGAAACCGCCTATTCTGAAATTCACGGCAGTTTCAGGCTACAATACTTACCAAGTCTTTAAAGCGAATCCTTGGCGCCAGCGCCGTCCCGCGCGGCCTCATACAGGGCGACGGCCGCCGCGGCCGACACATTCAGACTTTCCACGGCGCCGCTCATCGGCAGCTTCGCGAGGAAGTCGCATTTCTCGCGCGTGAGCCGGCGCAGGCCTTCGTCCTCCGCGCCCAGCACCAGGGCCAGCCGGCGGATACCGTTCACGGCCTGGGCCAGGGTCTTCTCGGTTTCCATTTCAAGGCCCACACGCCAGAAGCCGTATTCCGCCAACAGGTCCAGCGCCCGCGCCAGATTGGTCACCCGGATCAGCGGCACGACCTCCAGCCCGCCCGAGGCTGCCTTGGCCAGCGCACCTGTGGCTTCGGGGGCGTGACGGTCGGTGACGATAACCGCCCGCGCGCCGAACGCGGCAGCCGAACGCAGGATGGCGCCGACATTGCGTGGATCCGTCACATGGTCGAGCAGCAGCACGGTTTCGCGGGCTTCGTCCCCGGCCTCGTCCAGAGGCTCTTTCAGGGATTCCACGCCCGGGTCTTCCAGCGGGTCGGTCAGTAGGGCGATGCCCTGATGCACAGCGCCCGGGGGCAGCAGGGCATCCAGCCGCGCGCGATCCACCGTTTCGGGCTGCGGGCTGGCCGGCAGTTCGCCGCCCAAAGCCTCGCGCGCCTCGCGGGTCAGCAGCAGGCGGCGGTGGTAACGTTCCGGGTTGTGCAGGGCGGCCAGGCATGCATGGCTGCCATACAACCAGGTCGGCAGCTCGCGATGGCCGTGGCCTTGGGAACGGGGGCGGTCGAAGCTCCGCTCGGGTGCCCGGCCAGGGCTCTGGTCAGGGCCCCGGTCGTACCTTTCTTGGCGCTGGTCCGGCCGACGGTCGTCCCGGCCGCCTCGCTCGGGGCGATTCGGTCCTTTGCCGCTGGCATTGCGATCATGGGCCCGGTCTTGACCACGAGCCTGACCATAGGCCTGACCGGGGGCGAATTTGCCCTGTTTCCCAGCCTTGCCGGGCTTTTCCGGGCGGCCGCGCCCTTCTGGCCCGCCATCCCGGCGCGGGTCGCGACTGGCTTTGCCACTCCCTTTGCTGCCATGGGAGGCGCTGGGATGGGACGAGGGGCGTTTGGGGTTCCGGGCATCCGGCTTGCGTCTGGACATGGCGGGTCTTATACTGCTGGTTGGTAAAAGCAACAACATTGCCGCCCGAACTCTAAAGTTTGAGGGCAGGGGGGCGATGATGGTGCTTTTGTCGCGTTTATCCATTGACGGACGGATATCCCTTCGGTAATCGGGGGGCCGGTCGGAGGGGTGCCCGAGTGGCTAAAGGGGACGGACTGTAAATCCGTTGGCGCACGCCTACGCTGGTTCGAATCCAGCCCCCTCCACCATCTTCGCGCCAGCCAGGAAAGCGCTTATGCGCCAAAGGGTTGGTTGGAAGTTTTCGGGTGTAACGCGATGCGGCGGGTGTAGCTCAGTGGTAGAGCCCCAGCCT
>JBKBJT010000038.1:0-31988 GCA_046294345.1 Ferrovibrio sp. | reverse complement strand
CTGCCAACAGGATACTGGCGCCGGGCGCGGCGGCATGGTGATATGCCGGCCATGTCTGACTCGGCGATCCAGCAAAAAGACCTCGACCCGTTGCTGGTCAGCCATGAGCGTTTTGCCCGCGGCATGCGAGGCGGTATCCGCCTGAATCTGCAATTCCGCGATGCATCTGGCCTGAATTTTGCCAACCGTGACTTGCGCGAGGTAAACATGGTCGGGGGCGTTTTCCGCGCTGCCGTCTTCAAGTTCGCCAAGCTGACCCGGGCCAATTTTTATGGCGCCGTGATGGAGAATGCCGACCTTTCCTCCGCCGACCTCACCCGCTCGGACCTGCGGGGTGCCATTCTGCGCGGGGCCATCCTGGAATTCGCGGATCTTTCCGGCGCCGACCTGCGTGACGGCCGCCTGCTGAAACCCGACGAGGACGGCAACCTCGTGCCGATCGCCGTCGGCGGTGCGGTGACCGAGAAAGCACAGATGACCCACTCCAAACTGGTGGGCGCCAAACTCGGCCGGATCATGAGCCAGCAGGCCGACCTCACCCACGCCAACCTGGCCAACGCGCGGCTGGTGGATGCCGACCTGTCGAATTCCGATCTGCGCGGCGCGATCTTTGTCGGTGCCGACCTGACGAACACCAACATGAGCGGATGCACGCTCTCGGGCGCGGTTCTGGCCGGTGCGATGCTGAACGGCACGCGTTTTGACGGCGCCGATCTGGCCGGTGCGTTTTTCCGCACCAGCGAGATGCGAGATGCGCGCATGGGCGGCGCGTTGCTGCCCAAGATGGTGGCCGAACTGGACAAGCCGTTGCAGATCATCCTGCGCGAGCATCTGGCCTGGGCGGATTCCCTTGGCGCCAAGGGGCGTCGCGCCGATTTCAGCCGCATCGACATGTCGGGCGTCAAGCTCGCCCAGATCGATCTCTCTGCCGCGCTTTTTATCCAGTCCACCTTGGTGGAAGCCGATTTCGGTGGCGCCAGCCTCACGATGTGCGACTTCACCGACGCCATGCTGCTGAATGCGCAGTTTGCCGGGACCGATCTGCGCGGGGTGAAATTCTCGGGCGCCAACCTCATCGGCAGCAATTTCCGCGGCGCCAAGCTGAGCCCGATGCCGATCTCGTCCATGCATGGCAAACGCTGGCATGCGAACCTGGAAAACGCCAATCTGAGCCAGGCAAATCTGAGCGCCTGCGACCTGGAAGGCGCAAACCTGACACGCAGTATCCTCATGCATGCCGACCTGCGAGACGCCAACCTGAGAGGGGCCAATTTCCGCGGCGCCGACCTGACCGGGGCCGACCTGCGTGATGCTGAAGTGAGCGGTGCCGATTTCACCGGTGCCACGGGCGTCAACCTGTCATGAGAATTGCCGGGACCACCGCCTCCTGTGCTAGGCTGGTTGCCGAAAACTGGATGAAACGGTTCGTATGAATAACCCCGTCAAGGTCATAGCACAGTACGAAATCGACGAGTTGTTCGAGAACCATGCCAATTACGTGCGCGGCGTGCGTGGCGGCAAACGTATGGTTCTGCATTTCCGCGATGCTTCGCGCATCGATTTCAGCGGCAAGGAACTGACCTCGGCCGATTTTGTCGGCAGCAAGATGAGTTACGCCGATTTCAGTCACGCCGTGCTGGTCGGCTCGTCCTTTTTCGCCGCCGACCTGCAGGGTGCCGATTTTCGCCGTGCCGACCTCACCAAGGCCGACCTGCGGGGTGTGAATCTGCGCAATGCCAACCTGGAAAGCGCGAACCTCACGAATGCCGATATTCGCGATGGCGTGCTGCTGCGCCCCGACGAGGACGGCAATCTGATTGCCGTGCTCAAGCGCGCCACGTCAATCGACAACGCCAAGATGGCTGGCGCCAACCTGACATCGGCCAAGCTCGGGAAAGTGGTCGGCCGGAACACCGACCTGAGCAACTGCAATTTTTCCAACGCCAAGCTGAACGGCGCCGACCTCACCGGCTCGAACCTCGCCGGCTGCCTGTTCACCGGCGCCGACCTCACCGGCTCGAACCTGTCGCATTGCGTGCTGCATGGCTCCGTGCTGGCCGGTGCGGTGCTGAATGAAACCAATTTCGATGGCGCCGATCTGACGGCCGCCTACTTCCGTCCTGTCGATCTGCGCGATGCCGATGTCACCAAGGCGATCATGCCGCGCAGCCTCGACAGCCTCGACCGTTCGCTGCAGTTCATCGTGCGCGAACACCTGACTTGGATCGAGACCCTGGGCAAGCAGGGCATGCGGGTCGATTTCAGCCGTTACGACCTGTCTGACCTTAAACTCACCCAGATCAACTTCTCCGCCGGCGATTTCTCTTACGCCATCCTGCGCAACACCGATTTCTCCGGCTCGCGTTTCGTGTTGTCGGACTTGCGCGGCGCCATGATGCTGAATGCCAATTTTGCCACCTGCAACCTGCAGGGTGCAAAGTTCGACCGCGCCATCATGACCAATGCCGACTTCCGCGGCGCCAAGATGTCGCCGGTGAGCATTTCCGGTGCCAAGCATCGGCGCCAAGCCGCCAGTCTCCAGGAATGCAACCTGACGCAGACGAAATTCCAGGGCGCCGACCTGGAAGGCGCGATTTTCAACCGCTCGATCCTCACCCTGGCCGACCTGCGCAGCGCCAACCTGCGCGGCTGCTCGTTCCTGGATGCTGATCTTACCAATGCCGACCTGCGCGGCGCCGATCTGGAAGGTGCCGACCTGCGCGGTGCCATCGGCTTCAAGCTGCCGGGCTAGACGGCTTCTTCCGCCATCGCCTCGGGCAGTTCGCTCAGGTGCGGCATGGGCGACAGCAGGATGATCGCCAGCTGCACGCCGTAGCCGGCAACCGCCAGCCAGATTGCCGCGATCAGCCCGTACTGGCCGCCAACCCAGCCGCCGACCAATGCGCCGACAGGCCGCATGCCAAGCGTCGCCACCTGCTGGATCGCGCTGACCCGGCCGATCAGCCGCGCCGGAACGATGGCCTGTCGCAGGCTGGTCTGGCCGATGGTCCACAGCATCGGCCCGAAGCCAAACAGGAAGAAACCCGTGCAGAGCATGGCGAAGGCCGGCATGTCCTGCAGGGCTGTCGTGCTGCCGACGCACAATGCGGCGACCACCGACATCGCTGGCCCGAGCAGGATCATCATGCCGAGCCGCAGCCGGGCATGGATGAATGGAACACAGAGCGCGGCCAGCAGCATGCCCAAGCCCTGCGCGCCCAGGGCAAAGCCGATCTGCGCCGGGCTCAGCCCCAGATCGTTGGCGGCAAACAGAACCAGTACGGCCATCAGCACGAACCAGCTGAAATTCCATGCCATGGCGCAGCCGGCGATCGCCCGCAGCAGGGCATGCCGCCAGACCAGCGTGAAACCTTCGGCCAGTGCCTGCCGCAGCGGCAGACGGGACTGCGCCTGTGGTATGTCGCGTCGCATCATCGGCGCGGACAGCAGCCAGGCTGCCAGCGCGGAGGTGACGCCCGAAACCGCCAGCGCCGCCGTCGGCGAGGTCCAGCCCGCCACGATGCCGGCAAGACCTGGGCCGAGAAAAACGGCAGCCGCCCGGGCGAATTCCAGCCGCGCATTGGCATGCGCCAGTCCCTCGCGGCCGACCAGGGCCGGCAGATAGGCCTGGGCGGCAACATTGAACAGCACAGTGGCAGCCGAAAGCGCAAAGCCCAGAGCCGCCAGTCCCGCAAGGCCCAGCCAGCCTGACAGGGCCAGCAGCGGCAGCCAGAGCAGCAGGATGGCACGCACCGCTTCCGAGCCGGCCATCAGCCAGTGCCGCGGGAAACGGTCGGCCCATACCCCGGCCACCAGCGAAAGCAAAAGGTACGGCAGGGTCTGGAACGCGGTGAGCCCGCCCATCTGTTCGGGCGTGGCCCCCAACGCCAGCGCGGCCATCAGGGGAATGGCGGCCAGCGCAAGCTGTTCGGCGCCATTGGCGGCAAGATTGGCAAACCACAGGCGGCGGAAGGCAGGATCGGCGGGCATGATCATCATGCCCGCTGGAATAGCCGTTCAGAGCGGGCGGCCGCTATCCGGCTTTTGCGGCCTCATCCGGCCAGGGATTTCGAGGCGATTTCGTAGGTCTCGCGCGACAGCTTCGGCACGGCCAGAATCCGCTCAAGCTCGGCCTTCATCTTCGCCTGGCGCCCGGCATCGACGCGCCGCCAGCGCCCCAGCGGCGCCAGCAGACGGGCCGCCACCTGCGGATTGATCGGATCGAGTTCGATGATCCGGTCGGCGTGGAAGGCATACCCGGTGCCATCGGCAGCGTGATAGCGCAGGGCGTTTGCCGTGAAGCTGCCGATCAGCGCCCGCACCTTGTTGGGTTTCTGCATCGAAAAGGCGGGATGCTTCATCAATGCCCCCACCCGCTCCAGCGTATCCGGCAGGGCCGAGATCGCCTGCAGCGCCAGCCATTTATCCAGCACCAAAGCATCGTCGCGGAAACGGCTATGGAAATCGTCCAGCGCGGCCTGACGCTCGGGTACGTCCAGATCGACCAGCAGACGCAGGGCGGCCATGCGGTCGGTCATGTTGTCGGCATCGCGATACTGGCCGGCGATACGGTCCAGGATGCCGCGATCACCCGGCACCAGTTCGGAAAGATAAGACAACGCGGCATTCTTCAGCGCGCGTTGGCCGGCGGGTCCGGCATCGGGGCTATAGGCTCCCGGCATACGGTTGCCGTCATAGGTCGCAAGCAGCAGGCCGCGATGGGTATCGGCAATCTGCCGGCGCAGGGCGCGGCGCGCCACATGAACGGCCTCCACGTCGATCACCGCCATGTGGTCGGCGATGTAATCCTCACTGGGCAGCGTGATCGCCTCGGCAGCAAAAGCCGGTTCCAGGCTACCATCGCGCAGGACCTGCCCCACCGCCGCGACGAAATCCGGATCGAAGGCCTTCGATGGCTGGGCCACGCGCTGCAGCAGCAGGTCGGTGGCATATTGCTGGCCGGCCTCCCAGCGCGCGAAGGCATCGGAATCATGCGCCATCAGGAAGGCGCGCTCCGTACCGCTCTGGCTCGCCCTGATACTCACCGGCGCCGAGAAACCGCGATTGAGCGACAGCGCGCGCGGTTCCGGTACGCCTCGGAAGCGGAAAGTCTGCCTTGGCGCGGTCACCGAAAGCACACGGCCGTTGCGCTGCGGCGCGACGGCTTCGTTGTCCAGACGAAGGGGAATATCCTGTCCCTGCGCATCCAGCAGGCCGACATGCAGCGGAATATGCATGGGCTGCTTGTCGGGCTGGCCCGGCGTGGGTGGGCAATGCTGCATCACAGTCAGCGCATAATCGCCGCTCTGCGCTTCATACTGTCCTTCGATCCGCAGTTCCGGCGTGCCGGCCTGGGAATACCACAGCCGGAACTGCTCCAGATCGGCGCCATTGGCATCGGCCATGGCGGCCACGAACTGGTCGCAGGTGGCCGCCTCGCCGTCATGGCGTTCGACATAGAGCTTCATGCCCTTCTGGAAGCCATCCTCGCCCAGCAGGGTATGCATCATACGGATGACTTCCGAACCCTTCTCGTAAACCGTGGCCGTGTAGAAGTTGTCGATGGCGATGTAGCTGTCGGGCCGGATCGGATGCGCCAGCGGCCCGGCATCCTCGGGGAACTGGCGGGCCCGCAGGTTGCGCACATCCTGGATGCGTTTCACCGGGCGCGAGCGCATGTCGGAAGAGAATTCCTGGTCGCGGAAGACCGTCAGGCCTTCCTTAAGGCTCAGCTGGAACCAGTCGCGGCAGGTGATCCGGTTGCCGGTCCAGTTATGGAAATACTCATGCGCCACCACGGCCTCGATGGCGGCGAAATCGCCATCGGTCGCCGTTTCCGGATCGGCCAGTATGTAACGGTCGTTGAAGACATTCAGGCTTTTGTTCTCCATCGCGCCCATATTGAAGTCACTGACGGCAACGATGTTGAACAGGTCGAGGTCGTATTCCAGGCCGAAGCGGGTCTCGTCCCAGCGCATGGAGCGTTTCAGCGCATCCATGGCATAGGCGCTGCGCGCTTCCTTGCCGTGTTCGGTGAAGATACGCAGCTTCACCGGCCGGCCACTCTGCGTGATGAAGGTATCCTCGTTGCAGGCCAGGTCGCCGGCCACCAGCGCGAACAGGTAACAGGGTTTGGGGAACGGGTCATGCCAGACGGCGAAATGCCGGCCATCGGGCAGAGTGCCCTCCTCCACCAGGTTGCCGTTCGACAGCAGCACCGGAGAGGTCTTGCGATCGGCGCGGATGGTGACGCGATAGGTCGTCATCACGTCAGGCCGGTCGAGGAAATAGGTGATGCGGCGAAAACCTTCCGCCTCGCATTGCGTGCAGTAATTGCCGCTGGACTGGTACAGCCCCGAAAGTTGGGTGTTGCCCTTCGGATTGATCTGCGTCTCGATCTCCAGGGTGAATCTGGCCGGTGGCTTTTGAATGGTGAGTGTGCGCTCACCCAGCACATATTCGCCAGGCGTCAGCGCACGCCCGTCAAGCTTGAGCGAAAGCAGATTCAGGTCTTCGCCATCCAGAACCAGTGGCGAGCCAGGATTGACAGCCGTCATGCTCAATCTGGATTTCACCCGCGTTACCTCGGGGACCAGATCGAATTCGAGTGCGACGCTTTCGATCCTGTAATCCGGCGCGCGATAGTCCTTACGGTGGACGGCTTGAGGCTGGATCTGCCGCATTAAATCTTCCTCTGCTCCTGCAGGCTCATGGCAACGAAATCGTCACGCATATGTACAACCATTACATGGAGGGGCCGCAGCTTTGCGCGAATCCAGCGTTTCCCGCATCACTCTGTAAGAAGGCAAATTGTAGATGTCGATAATATGCTGCTGCGAGGCATCGCCAACAACATACTTTTCCTCTCCATCCATGCAGCAAAGCGCAACCTTGCCAGTTGCCGTTATTGACATCATAAACCATCGATTGCATCCGACATCTGGTACGGCATCGGCAGACGTTTCTAAATCCATCTGCCCAATCCAATCATTCCTGGGCGCCAACCCGACCTGAAAGCGCGGGAACTCCGCTCGCACCCACTCCCGAAAAAGAATATCCGCCGCAGATCCGTCGATAACACGCGTAACCAAGACTTCGAATTTACACTCCCCACGCTCCACCAAGGCATGCAAAGCGCGCATCCGTTCTATGGTGCGCGAAAATGGTATTTTCATCAGGCCTTCGTAATGGTCAGGCCTGTGATCGTTAAGAGAAATCGAGACTCTCTCAATGTTTTTACACGCCAACAGGCGCTCAAGGCTCCTGTCGGTCATTGCCGCGCCATTCGTGATCAAAACAATACTTGCAGATGGAAGATGCTCCGCCGCGTAATCAATAATGTCGAATAGGCGTTTCTCAAGAAAAGGGTCGCTAACCTTGAAGGGTGCAATCTTAAATGGAAGGTCCTTTGGAATCGCCCGAAGATCGCCCAGGATTTTGTAGACCAGTTCATCTGGCATCCTCTCGCCTTTTCTTTCCAGGCCAGGGTAAGGGCAGAAACTGCAGGCTGCATTGCACCGCGCCAGTGTCTCAAGATGCAAATACATCGGATAATCCATGTAGCGGGATTGCCGATAATTGATCATCTCGGCGGCCTTACTATTGAGGCGCCAGGTCACCACCGATCGACGGAGAGCCTGCGCTCGAGTTTCAAGATCGAGATTTCTGTCTAATGAAATGGCATTAAGTCGTTCCACGTTCGCAGCGGCTTCCGTACATGCGCGCGCGGCTGATAAGATGCGGGCTTCATCCGTGGATAAATCACTATGAGCAGTATTGCCTAGAATTTCTATTATCGGCGCATACCTGAACTCCGTCAGCAGAGCTTTAACCAACATACTACGCATCAAACGATTTGAGCGATCCAGCTCCCAAGCCAAACGCATAAGCCGTATCGCGATATCCCGATCATAGTTGCGATGCTCATTTGCATACTGCGAGAGCTTTAAAATAATCACTCTCGCATGAGAAATATCGCCCAACAGTTCAACTAGCACTGCGCCTGTTTTGTGCAGAAGCGATTTATTCTCTGCCAGAAAATGTAACCCTTTTTTGTATGGATCGTCATCTTGATCGGCAAAAACAAGAGCACAGAGAATGGGCTTGAGAGCCTCATCAGTGCGCCCCATCTTTTGCAAGCAGCGCGCCATGCCCAGCCATGCGCGATAATTACGTTCGTTGGCCTTAATGGCTTCGGCGTACTTGATCAAATCGTGAGTAGCGTTTGAGGTATCCATCGCTGGCTATGAACGCTCCATGGCTGCAATTGCTTCAGATTAAGGCAAATTCCTCGATTAAATAGGAAATTTCTTAAGTTAAGGGCGCGTTAACGGGCCAAGCGTGATGGCCTGACGCACCCTTGACGCTAGCGATTTTTTTTGCACACGGCTGAAGTGTGCACCACGCTCTCAGATATCGTAAACCTCCACCACGCCCGGCAGTACGCGGATCTGGTGGCGGATGGTCGGGTTGATGGCGTAACCACTCGGCAGCTTGATGTCGGCCTCCACGCCGCCCGGCAGGTCCGCCCCGTCCAGTTTCAGGCCCAGCAGCACCTGGCCCTTGCCGCGACCTGCCTTGTCGAGCAAGCCCTTGATCTGGGCAAAGGGTTTGTCGTTCTCCACCATGATGCGGATGCCGGCGGCGGCACGGGCGGCCACGTCGTCCAGTTTTTCGGCCTTCTGAGCACTTAACCGCGGCTGCTCGCCATCGGCCCGCGCGGTCAACGTCCAGACGATATTCGCACCGGCCTCCAGCAGGTCGCGGTACTGCGCCAGCACCTCGGAGAACAGCATCACCTCGAACATGCCCGAGGCATCGGAGCATTGCACGAAGGCGAAACGGTTGCCGGTCTTCTGCGAGGTGCGCTCCTGTTTGGAAATCACCGTGCCGGCCACCTTGAAGACCTGGTCGCCGGAATGCAGCAGCTTGAGCATGTCGGCATACCGTTTCACGCCCACGCGGTTGAGGGTGGCCTGATAGGCATCGAGCGGATGGGCCGAAAGATAGAAGCCGATAGCCTCGAATTCCTTGGCAAGCTGCTCCATCGGCGTCCACGTCTCGCCCTCGGGCAGCTTGGGCAGCCGTTCTTCCGTCTTGCCGCCTCCGAAAAGCGACACCTGGTTGGATGCGCGCTCTTCCGCCTTGCTCTGGGCGTAGCGGATCAGCGTCTCCAGCCCGGCCAGCATCCTGGAACGGTTTTTCTCCAGTCCGTCGAAAGCGCCGGCCTTGGCGATGTTTTCCAGCATGCGCTTGTTCAGCGCGGAGGGATCGACCCGGCCGGCAAAGTCGAACAGCGACTTGAACGGACCGCCGGACTTGCGCTCCTCCACGATCTGGCCCATCGGCGCGATGCCGACATTGCGCACGGCAGCCAGCGCATAGCGGATCGCGCCCTTTTCGGACTTTTCGTATTCGACCGAGAACTCGACCTCGGAACGGTTCACATCGGGCGGCAGCAGGCCGATGCCCTGGCGGGCGCATTCCTGGCGGAAGACATTCAGCTTGTCTGTATTGGATAGATCGAGCGTCATCGAGGCAGCGATGAATTCGACCGGGAAATTGGCCTTCAGATAGGCAGTCTGCCAGGCTACCAGCGCATAGGCGGCCGCGTGGCTCTTGTTGAAACCGTAGCCGGCGAACTTTTCCACCAGTTCGAAGATGAAGGCGGCGCGGTCGGGATCGACGCCCTTTTCCTTGGCGCCGGTGACGAAGCGCTCCTTCTGCGCATCCATCTCGGCCTTGATCTTCTTGCCCATGGCGCGGCGCAGCAGATCGGCTTCGCCAAGCGAATAGCCGGCCAGAACCTTGGCGATCTCCATCACCTGTTCCTGATAGATGATGACGCCGTAGGTCTCCTCCAGCACCGGCTTGAGCCAGTCATGCAGGTAGTCTGGCTTTTCCTTGCCGTGCTTGCGGGCGATATAGCTCGGGATGTTCTCCATCGGGCCCGGGCGATAGAGCGCGACGAGGGCGATGATGTCCTCGAAGGCGTCGGGTTTCATGTTGCGCAGCATGTCGCGCATGCCCGAACTTTCGAGCTGGAACACGCCCACCGTATCGCCCCGGCCCAGCAGCTCGAAGGTCGGCTGGTCGGCCAGCGGGATGGCGGCGAGGTCGATCTGCACGCCCTTTTTGCGGATCAACTCGACGGCCTTCTCAAGCACATCCAGCGTCTTCAGGCCGAGGAAATCGAATTTCACCAGGCCGGCAGCCTCGGCGTATTTCATCGAGAACTGCGTTGCCGGCATGCTGGCATGGGGATCGCGATAAAGCGGCACCAGCTCCACCAGTGGACGGTCGCCGATCACCACGCCGGCGGCATGGGTCGAGGCGTTCCGGTACAAACCTTCCAGCTTCAGCGCGACATCCATCATGCGCGCCACGGCTTCGTCGCGGTCGCGCTCCTCGCGCAGGCGCACTTCTTCCTTGATCGCCTGGGCCAGCGTCACCGGGTTGGCCGGATTGTTCGGCACCAGCTTGCAGATGCGATCCACCTGGCCAAGCGGCAGCTGCAGCACGCGACCGACGTCGCGTAGGGCTGCGCGGGCCTGCAGCTTGCCGAACGTGATGATCTGAGCCACATTCGCAGCGCCGTATTTCTGCTGCACATATTCGATCACCTTTTCCCGCCGTTCCTGGCAGAAATCGATATCGAAGTCGGGCATCGATACGCGTTCCGGATTGAGGAAGCGCTCGAACAGCAGGCCGAAACGCAGCGGATCGAGATCGGTGATGGTCAGCGCCCAGGCCACCACCGAACCGGCGCCCGAGCCACGCCCCGGACCCACGGCGACGTTGTTGCGCTTGGCCCACTGGATGAAGTCGGCCACGATCAGGAAGTAGCCGGGGAACTTCATGTTGATGATCGTCTCGCATTCGAAATCGAGACGTTCGTAATAGGGCTTGGCCGCTTCGCCGCTCACGCCGATCTGCTGCAGCCGCAGTTCCAACCCTTCCCGTGCCATGCGACGCAGCATGTCGGCTTCGGACTCACCCTTGCCGTCCCCGAAGTTCGGCAGGATCGGTTTGCGTTCCTCGGCCTTGATGGAGCAGCGTCTGGCGATCACCAGCGTGTTGTCGACCGCCTCGGGCAGGTCGGCGAACAGGACACGCATTTCCTCGGCCGACTTAAACCGGTGATCGGGCGTCACGCGGCGGCGGTTCTGTTCGCCCACATAGGTGCCCTCGGCGATGCAGAGCAGCGCGTCATGCGCCTCATACATGCTCTCGTCGGGGAAATAGCAGTCGTTGGTGGCGACCAGCGGCAGGTCGAGCGCATAGGCCAGATCCAGCAGGCCCGGTTCGGTCCTGGCCTCGATGGCCCAGCCATGGCGCTGCAATTCGACATAGAGCCGGCCGGGAAAGATGCGTTTCAGCGCCTCAAGCTGCTGGCGCGCGGCATCGGTCTGGCCTTCCGACAGCAGCCGCGCGATGGGGCCGCTGGGGCCGCCGCTCAGGCAGATCAGGCCTTCGCTGCATTTTTCCAGATCGGCCCAGCCCACCTGCGCCGCCTCGCCCGGCGGCGGCTCCAGATAAGCCTTGGTGGAGAGTTGCATGAGGTTGGCATAGCCGGCAGCATTCTGGGCCAGCAGCACGATGCGGTCGGGGTCGGGTTTCTTCAGCGACTTGCCGAAACCCGCCTGGGCCTGGTCGGCCCGGGTCAGGCTGAGCTGACAGCCTATGATCGGCTGAATGCCCTTGCCGGCCAGCTCCTTCGAGCCCTCCAGGGCGCCGAACAGGTTGTTGGTATCGGTGATCGCCACGGCGGGCATGCGCAGCTTCACGCACAGCTCGGCCAGTTTGGGCAGCCGGATCGCCCCCTCGGTCAGCGAATAGGCGGTATGGACGCGCAGATGGACGAAGTCGGCGAAGCTCATGGCGATTTTCGATTCCCGTTCGCGAAATACGATACGCGACCTAGGCGGCGGAAACCAGAACGCAAGGAATCCGAATCCCAGCAGGAGTGTTACGGATTCGCGTGGATTCCCAATATCTTGTGGATAAGTGCCGGTTCCTGTTAATGGTCGGAAGAACGGTTGCGGACGAATCCCAGCCCTAGGCGAACGAACCGGAAATCACCAGGGATTGATAAGCCAGATATGGTATTTCACGTCGTATGTCGGAAAACGCCATCCAACATCCGGAAGCTCGCGCTTATGGTTTCGCCCGACCCCACAGGATGGCATAAGCCTCGCCCATGACCACTACCCTCGAAACCGAACGCCTGATCCTGCGCCCGCCGGTGGCCGCCGACCTCGATGCCTGGGCCTCCTTCATGGCCGACCCGGAAAGCCAGCGCCATCTGGGCGGGGTTCAGGAGCGCCCGATAGCCTGGCGCAGCCTCTGCATCATGGCCGGGGCCTGGCAGATCGATGGCTTTGCGATGTTCTCGGTGATCGAAAAGGCCAGCGGGCGCTGGATCGGCCGGCTGGGCCCCTGGCGCCCGGAGGGCTGGCCGGGTCCCGAGGTGGGCTGGTCGCTGGTACGCGACGCCTGGGGCAAGGGCTATGCCACCGAGGGGGCCACGGCAGCCATCGACTGGGCTTTCGAACATCTGGGCTGGAGCGATGTGATCCACTGCATCGTGCCGGAAAACGTGAACTCGCAGAAAGTGGCCCAGCGCCTGGGATCGCGCTGGCTGCGCCGGGACCGCCTGCCCGCCCCGATCAACATCGATACCGAATTGTGGGGCCAGAGCCGCGAGGACTGGCGGGCGCGGCGACGCTGAAGGATCAGGCGCCGGTCGCGACACGACGCCATTCCGCCGGGCTCGCCCCGAGGATGCGGCGGAATTCGCGCGTGAAATGCGCCTGGTCGGCAAAGCCGGCGGCATAGCCGATCTCGGCCAGACTCGCCGGCGTTTCCAGCATCATCCGGGCCGACCGGCGGACACGTGCATCGCGCAGGATGCCGGAGTAAGACGCCCCGGAAACCCGCAATTTCCGCTGCAACTGCCGGGAAGACATCGCCATGGTCGCGGCAGCCTGCGCAATCGGCCAATGGCGTACCGGGTCGTCGTCGAACAGGGCACAAAGCCGTTCCGTCAAACCGGGCTGTGCCTGCGGCGGCCGGATACGATCTTCCCGCCGCAGATCGCGCCAGCATATGCGCCAGTCGGCCGTTGGCAGAGCATCAATTGCCTGCACCGCAAGCACGACACGGCTATCGCGCATCGCAGGAACAGCGTCCATGGCATGCCCGAGATCGATATCCAGACCGCTGCAACCGATGGCCTGAAGCAAAGTCGCCAGCAATCCCAGCACCGCCAGATTCTCCAGCGGCCCGGGCGGTACTGCACGCAGCGATACATGACTGAGCCGCATCTCCCGCTCGCCAGTCTTCAGGACGCGTACGCGATGATGGGAATGATGGTATTTCTCCAGCCGGCACCAGCGGTCAAGCAGATCGGCGGCATCGACCGCCCGGCGCAGCGCATCCAGCGTCGGATCACTGGGTACGGCGTGAACACCCTGCCCGACCTGCAGCACAAAACCCGGCCCCGCCACAGTGCAGGCATGGGCCAGTAATTGTCTTTTCAGGTAGAGAGATGCCACAGGCGGTCCGCCCGGCGATGGCCCCGGCGACAGATCCGGCGGCACCTGAATACCTGCCACCGCCATCTGGCGCAGGATCAGGCCGACAAAAGCCGCGCTGGCATAATCGCTCACGGCGTCAGGCCGGTGCTTGTGGGCGATAAGGCAGCGTCGTCACGCGCCGGCCGGTGGCTGCCGCGATGGCATTCGCCACCGCCGCCACCGCCACCATCGCGGTTTCTCCGGCGCCGCTGGGCGGTGCGCCCTCTGGTTCGATCAGGGCGATGTCGATAGCCGGCATGGCATCCATGGTCGGAATGGCGTAATCGGCAAAACTATAGGCAGCGACCCGGCCATCCTCAATCGGCAGCTTCTCGTTCAGGACCATGCCGATCCCCCAGACCAGGTTGCCTTCGATCTGGGCCCGCACCTGATCCGGGTTCACCACCAGACCGCTATCCTGCGCGCAATACAGATGCGCCACCCTCACCGCACCATCGGCAGCCACGGACACGTCCGCCACCACGGCGGCATAACTGTTTTCCTTGTAGATGCCGCAGGCAAGGCCCCGCCCGAAGCCTCTGCCCGAACGCGGCCCAGCCGCCCAGCCGGCCAGATCGGCAACCCGCTCCAGGCAGGCTTTCAGCCGCTCATGCTGCGGATTGAGATTGGCGAGCCTGAATTGTAATGGATCCTGCCCAGCCAGGGCAGCCAGTTCGTCCATGGCGGATTCAATGGCAAAACCGTTCGGCCCCGCACCCAGGCCGCGCCACGGGCCGGTATCGACCGGCAGGCGGATATCGGAAAACCCCACCCGCATGCGCGCTGCGACATAGGGCGGCACTGCACCGCGCGCCACACCGGGATCCTTAACCAAACTGGTCGCCATCTGCATCCAGCGCGGCATGGCCGCCGAAGTGAAGATGACATGGCCGGAACAAAAGCCGTGCCTCCAGTCTGCGATCCTGCCATCGGCATCCAGCCGGGCGCGGATACGGTGCGAGGATGGCGGGCGATGGAAACCATCGATGAACTCCGCGGCGCGGCTCCACTGCACCTTCACCGGCTGACCGGCCGCCTCGGCCAGCAGGGCGGCTTCCAGTTCCTGTCGCACGATGGTGCGGGCACCGAAACCGCCGCCGATGCGGCAGCCATGCACCAGAACCTTTCCCGTCGACAGACCAAAATGCCGTGCCAGGGTCTCGCGCACGAAGAAGGCATCCTGCGTGCCGGTCCAGACTTCCAGCCGCATGGCGGCTTCCCTGCCGTGCCATTGGGCCACGGCGCTGCGTGGCTCGATGGCCGCATGGGCTGCGAAGGGAATGTCGTAACGTCGATCCAGCGTCCAGGGCGCATCGGCATTCACCGCATCGCCCCGCAGGCTATGTTCGAGATCGCCGCGCTGCTGGGTGATGTCGATATCCACCGCCGGCATCGGACGCGGTGCCTGATCCCGCTTGACCCGCGTTGCTGCGGCATGCAGCGCGGCCGGATGGGCAGACAAAAGGCCGCCGCACCCATCGCTGAGCGTTACCAACTTCACATCATCGCCAGGTACCGAGATGCTCGCCCCGGCCGGCAGCACCATGCCGAACAGCATACCGGGCAGGCGGATATCGCCGGCATAGAGTGGTGCGCCGGTCACGATGCTCACGATCTGCTCGGTTGGCATACCAAAACCGACATGACGGCGCATGCCATCGGGGCGGAAACTGCGCAGGCTCACTGGCTGGCCCCGGTCAACGATTTCGGCACTGTCTCCTCCGCGATGCAGATGCTCGCGCAGCAGGGCGGCGGAACGCGCCACCGGCTCGGCGAAATCCTTCAGGCTGTCGCTGCCCACCGTGGACTTGACCGGGGCAATAGAGGCCGTGTCGGGCAGCACCGCCTCGACGCGCTCAATATCCCAGTCCAGTTCCTCGGCCACGATCTGGCGCAGGGCGACACTGACACCCTGCCCCATTTCCTGGCGCGGCAGCAAAAGCCGTACGCGACCATCGGGCAGCAGCCGCAGCCAGGCGATGCGCGCCTCGGCTTCCGGCATGCTGCGGGTCGGCATGGCTGGCAACGGATTGAAGGCACAGGCCGGGGTCGCGGCAAAGACCGTGACGCCAGCGGCAAAGCGGGCCGCATGTTTGAGAAGTAGCCGGCGGGACAGATGCCTCATGGCTTTTGCTCCATCCTGGTGCCGGCACGCCGGATCGCCTTGCGGATGCGGGCATAAGTGCCGCAGCGGCACAGATTCCCGGCCATCGCAGCATCGATGGCGGCATCGTCCGGATGTGGCGCGGCCTGCAGCAGCGCGGCAGCCGACATGATCTGCCCGGCCTGGCAATAGCCGCATTGCGGCACGCTTTCCTCGATCCAGGCCTGCTGCACCGGATGCAGCGTGCCGTCAGCTTGGGCAAGACCTTCGATGGTGACAATCGCCTGCCCTGCCGCGTCGGCGGCGGCGATCTGACAACTGCGCACCGCCGCATCGCCGACATGGATCGTGCAGGCACCGCACAAGCCCTGACCGCAGCCGAATTTCGTGCCAACCAGCCCCAGTTCCTCGCGCAGGACCCAAAGGAGGGGATCGCCCGCCCGGGCATCCGGGATAGCGACGGAGCGACCATTGACGGACAATTGCATGGCATCCTCCCGTTCTGGATGCCGCAACCTGCAGGCAAAAGACCAGACCGTATTGAACGATCACGCCAAGCTTCGGCCGGGCCCGTAGCATGGTCCGACGACAGGTCCTGCGTGGCGTGGCAGTCTGACGTTCCGTTCCTCCCCGATTCCCATAGGTCCGATGTCCGAAACCCGCTTCAACCCTGCCGTCGAATATGCCCTGCTCGCGGTCCTGGCGACCCTGTGGGGTGCGTCATACACCTTCATCAAGCTGGGCATCGCCACCATCCCGCCGGTGACCCTGATCGCGGCCCGCACACTGATTGCGGGCCTGCTGTTGCTGGCCATCCTGCAGATGCGCGGCATCCGCCTGCCGCGTGACCGCGAGACCTGGAAACGATTCCTGTTCCAGGCCTGCCTCAACAGCGTGGTGCCCTTCACCCTGATCGCTTGGGCGGAATACAGCGTCGATGCCGGGCTGGCGGTGATCCTGAATTCCACCACGCCGATTTTCACCTTCCTGCTGACCGTGGCGATCACCCGCCATGAACCGACGACTGCGCGCAAACTGCTCGGCGTGATTGCCGGCATGGCCGGCATCTGCCTGATCGTCGGCCTGCAGGCCCTGAATGGCCTGGGCCGTGAGTTGGTCTCGCAACTAGCCATCATCGCCGCCACCATCAGCTATGCCGGCGCGGCGATCTTCGGCCGCAATTTCAAGGGACTCGATCCTCTGGTGCCGGCAGCCGGGTCGATGCTCTGCGGCACGGTCCTGCTGATCCCCGCCAGCCTGATCATCGACCGGCCATGGACGCTGGAACCTTCCACAAGCTCGATCCTCGCCCTACTTGGTCTGTCGGTGTTTTCCACCGCCTTGGCCTTCGCCATCTATTTCCGGCTGATCCACACCCTGGGCTCGGTCGGCACCACGGCACAGGCCTATCTGCGCGTGCCCATCGGCGTGGGCATCGGCGTGCTGTTCCTGGGCGAAAGCCTGGGACCGACGGCCTGGATCGGCTTCGTCTGCGTCTTCATCGGCGTGGTGGCGATGACGATGCCGACAAAGGCAAAAATGGTGGCCGCACCAGCCGACTGACGCTTACGCCCAACCGCCGGCGATGGGTATGACGTGGCCGGTGACGAAGCCGCAACGGCCGCTGGCAAACAGCGCCACCAACTCGGCCACCTCCTCTGGTTCGCCCAGACGGCCGAGCGGGATGTTCTTCACCATCTTGGCCACGGCCTCTTTGTTGGCCAGCAACTCGGGCGGGAAGTAATCCGGGTTCTTGATGTAGTTGGCGGCGATGGCATTCACCGGGATATTCCAGCGCGCCAGTTCCTTCGACAGCGTGGGCACCATGGCATTCGCCCCACCGCGCGCAATGGCATACATCGAATAATTCGGGATGCCGGTGAGCGGTGCGGCTGACGAGACGATCAGGATGCGGCCGCCATTCTGTGCCTTCATCTGCGCCGCTGCCCGGCCGATCAACGTATAGGGCCAGACCATCATGGCCTCGATGCCGCGGCGGAACTCGGCAGGGTCGGCCTCGTCGACTGCGGCGCGCACCGCCGGATAGGGATCGTTGGAGACCAGTGCATCCAGCCGGCCGAAACGGGCGACCACCTCGGCCACCAGATCAGCAGGCTCGGTGGCGGTGCAGATTTCCGCTCCGGGCACCTCGGCCCGGAAGGCCTCGCGGACAGCCGGATCGGCGAAGGCCATGTCATGACAGACCACCGTCATCCCCTCGCGCAGCAGCCGGTGCACCGCCGTCGGGCCGATGAAGTGCTTCACATGAGTGAGCAGGACGATCTGCGACTGGTTCATGGTTTCCTCCGCTTATCGAGGAAATCCTAAGCCCTTCGCGTCCCAGCGCAATTGCTGCTTTGCCCTGACGCGGCGTCAGCCGGTGTATGGCCGGCCCTGACTCAGATCAAGGCAGGCGGCTGCGGGATGCGGCAGTCTGCGGTCATGGGCAAACGCATCCTGATCCTGCTGGGCCACCCCGATCCGTCGCATGACCGGCTCTGCCGGGCGCTGGCCGAGGCCTATGCCGATGGCGCTCAGGCGGCCGGTCACGAAATCCGGCGCATCAATGTCGCTGCGCTCGATATCCCCTATCTGCGCAGCCAGTCGGAATTCGAGCGCGACGCGCCACCAAACGCACTGGCCGAGGCGCAGGCTGCCATCATCTGGGCCGAGCATCTGCTGGTGGTGTTTCCGCTCTGGCTCGGCGACATGCCGGCAATGCTGAAGGCTTTTTTCGAGCAGGTGCTGCGGCCCGGTTTTGCCTTCGCTTATCGTACGAAAGGCCTTCCGGAGAAGCGGTTGAGCGGTCGCACCGCCCATGTGGTGATCACCATGGGCATGCCGGCCTTTGCCTATCGCTGGGTTTTCTTCGCCCATGCCCTGCGGCTGCTCAAGCGCAACATCCTGGGCTTTGTCGGGATAGAGCCCGTGAATGAGACGCTGTTTGGCAACGTTGGCGGCGCCGACGACGCCATACGGCGGGCGTGGCTGGCGCAGATGCGGACAGACGGCACGAAGGCTGTCTGAACGGATTGTCAGGCCGTCCGCAGTCGGCCTTCGTGCAGGGTGACGATACGATCCATGCGGCGCGCCAGGTCCATGTTGTGGGTGGCAATCAGGGCGCCGATGCCGTTATTGCGGACCAGGCCGGTCAGTTCGGCGAACACCGTATCGGCGGTCTTTTCATCCAGGTTTCCGGTCGGCTCGTCGGCCAGCAGCAGGTCGGGTTTTCCCACTACGGCACGGGCAATGGCGACGCGCTGCTGCTCGCCGCCCGACAGCCGTGCGGGACGATGCGTCAAACGATGTCCCAGGCCCAGATGGGTCAGCAGTTCGGTGGCCTTCGCCCCGGCGGCGGACGCAGTCTCGCCGCGCACCCGCAACGGCATGGCGGCATTCTCCAATGCCGAGAATTCCGGCAGCAGGTGGTGATACTGATAAACGAAGCCGATGCGATGGCGGCGGGTGAGCGTACGCTCGGCGTCGTCCATCGCGCTGCAATCCTGGCCACCGATCGCGATGCGGCCGGAACTCGGACGCTCCAGCAGGCCGGCGATATGCAGCAGCGTGGACTTGCCCGAGCCTGACGGCCCCAGCAGAGCAACAATCTCGCCGCCTTTTACAGCGAGGTCCACGCCGCGCAGTACCTCGACCGTCTCGCCGCCCTGGCTGAAGGTGCGACGGATATCCTGCAGTTCCAGAACATTACTCATACCGCAGCGCCTCCACCGGATCGAGGCGGGCGGCGCGCCAGCTGGGATACAGGGTTGCCAGCAGCGACAGCGCCAGCCCCATCGCCACGACATAGACGACCTCGGTGGAATCCACCTTCGACGGCAGTTGGGACAGGAAATAGATCTCGGCCGGGAAAAGCTGCCAACCGGTCAGGCTCTGCAGGAGCTGGCGAATATGTTCGATGTTGAGTGAAAACGCCAGGCCCAGGGCAAAGCCGCTGGTCGTACCTAGCACGCCAATGCTGGCACCGGCGATCACGAAGATGCGCATGATCGAGGCACGCGAGGTGCCCATGGTCCGCAGGATGGCGATGTCGCGGCCCTTGTCCTTCACCAGCATGATCATGCTGGAGATGATGTTGAAGGCCGCCACCACGATGATCAGCGTCAGGATCAGGAACATCACGTTGCGCTCGACCTCCAGTGCGCTGACAAAATGCGCATTGGCCTGCTGCCAGTCGTAGATGCGGTATTGCGGACCCAGCCGCTGCATGATCTGCCGCGCCGCCTGGCGGGCCTGGTCGGGATTTTCCAGCCGCACTTCCACCGCGCTGGCCGCATTGGGCAGGCGGAAATAGGTCTGCGCTGCCTCGAAGGGCACATAGACGAAGGCCGAGTCATACTCGAACATGCCTACATCGAAGATCGCCGCCACGCGGTAGCGCACCAGCCGCGGCACGCTGCCGAATGGCGTGGTGTTGTTCTGCGGCGAAACCAGGGTGATCTGATCGCCCAGCCGCAGACCCAGCTTGCGCGCCAGCCGATGGCCGATGGCGACCGCATCATCGCCCTCGAAATCCCTAAGATTGCCCTCGCGGATGCCCTTGGCGATGGCGCTTTCCTGCATCAGGTCGGCCTGGCGCACGCCGCGCACCATCACGCCGGCAGCGGCATTGTTGGCCGTGGCCATCACCTGGCCCTCGATCATCGGATTGGCCAGCACCACGCCCGGCATCTTGCCCACCGCCTCGGCCACAAATTCGTAATCCGGCAGGCTGTTGCGTGATTCAAGCTGGATCGTCAGGTGACCGTTCAGGCCGAGGATGCGCCCCAACAGTTCGGCGCGGAAGCCGTTCATCACGCTCATCACGATGATCAGAGTGGCCACCCCCAGCATGATGCCGAGGAAGGAAAACACCGCGATCACCGAGATGAAGCCCTCCTGCCGGCGGGCGCGCAGGTAGCGCAAAGCCAGCATCCACTCGAACCGAGAAAAGAAGGGCATACTTGGTCCTTGTATGATTACGCGGTCCGCAGGGCGGCCAGTTTGTTCAGCACGGCCTCGGGCGAGATCTCTTCCTTCTCGCCGGTGGCGCGGTTCTTCACTTCCACCACACCGGCTTTCACGCCGCGCGGGCCGACCGTCACCTGATATGGCAGGCCGATCAGATCCATGGTGGCGAATTTGGCACCGGCGCGTTCGTCGCGGTCGTCATAGAGCACGTCAAAGCCGGCGGCCTGCAGCTTGGCATAAAGCGCTTCCGAAGCCGCGTCGCAATCCTTGTCGCCGGCTTTCAGGTTGATCAGGCCGACATGGAAAGGTGCGACGCTGAACGGCCAGATAATGCCGTTCTCGTCATGGCTCGCCTCGATGATGCCGCCCACCAGGCGTGACACGCCGATGCCATAGGAGCCCATCTCCAGCGTGATGCCCTCCCCGCCCGGCCCCTGCACCACCGCGCCCATCGGCTTGGAGTACTTGGTGCCGAAATAGAAGATATGGCCGACCTCGATGCCGCGGGCCGCCACCTGCCGTTCTTTCGGCAGGGCCTCGAAGCGCGCCGTGTCGTGTTTTTCGTCCGTGGCCGCATAGGGCGCGGTCCAGCTATCCACGATGGGCTGCAGGTCGGCGCTGTAGTCGACCTTCTCGCTCAGCACGTCGCGCTCGATCAGCGCCTTGTCGCAGAACACACCACTCTCGCCGGTCTCGGCCAGCACGATGAATTCATGGCTCAGATCGCCGCCGATGGGGCCGGTATCGGCCTGCATTGGAATCGCCTTCAGGCCAAGCCGCGCGAAGGTACGCAGGTAGGCCACGAACATGCGGTTATACGAACGGCGCGCGCCGGCCTGGTCGAGATCGAAGGAATAGGCATCCTTCATCAGGAATTCGCGGCCGCGCATCACGCCGAAACGCGGGCGCACCTCGTCGCGGAATTTCCACTGGATGTGATAGAGGATTTTCGGCAGGTCGCGATAGCTTTTCCACTCCGACGCGACGATGTCGGTCAGCATTTCCTCGTTGGTCGGACCATAGAGCAAGGGCCGCTCGTGACGGTCGGTGATGCGCAGCATCTCCTTGCCGTAATCATCGTAGCGCCCGCTCTTCTGCCACAGCTCAGCCGGCTGGATGGTTGGCATCAGCAGTTCCTGGGCGCCGGCGGCATCCTGCTCCTCGCGCACGATCTGCTCGATCTTCTTCAGCACGCGATGGCCCAGCGGCAGCCAGCTGTAGATGCCGGCGGCGGTCTGCCGGATCATGCCGGCGCGCAGCATCAGCCGGTGGCTGACGATCTGCGCTTCGCTCGGGTTTTCCTTGAGAACAGGCAGGAAATAGCTGCTGAGCCGCATGGGTGTGACGATCCTGTGGGATGACGGAGATGGCGGGATAATGGGGCGTTTTTAAGGCCGCTTCCCCCCACCCGCAAGGATCGGAAGGACTTAGCGTCGGGTCGGTTGCCGTTTGGCGAGATAGTCCCGGCAGGCCGCCGCCAGGGCATCCTCGCCCTTCGGTTCCAGCGGCTGGCCGTTGAAGGCCAGACGGCCGGTTTTGGGGTCGATGGCTACCTTGCCCACGCTGGTTTCGGCCTTGCCCATACGTGGCGGCGTGCGGCTGCCCAGCAGGGTTTCCAGCGGAATGAGCAGGTCGAGCGTAATCGGCCCGTCCAGGGGAAACGGATTGCTGCCCGGCAGGTCCGCCGGGGCGATGGGGCGGCCCTTGGAGTCCACATCCCGACCCGGCTGATAGGTCACGTCCGGGGCCGGCTGGTGGGCTGTCACGCTGCCCTGGCGGGCCAGCAGGCGCCGGCATTCGGCGGCATCCAGCACAATCACGGTTTGGAGCGGTTCAGGCTCCGACTCGGGTGCTTTTTTCGGAGACTGGGAGGCCTGCGCGTGGGCTCCTGAGGCCGTTAGCAGGGCCACCAGCAGGCCGGGTAGAATTACAGAGGTCGCAAGCCGGTGCATCCCACAACCATGACGACGCATTATTACCATTTTGTTAGGAACCCATAACTTTTCGGGTGACACCGGTTTCATCATTCGGTATAGAAAATACGCAACCGCTTGGTAACAGGCGGCCCAAGTCTGGGGAGGCTTAAACTTACCCGCGAGACGGGATACGGAGCGAGGCATGTCCTTGCTCCTTTCTTTTTTCTGCTTCCCCGTTCTTCAGTATTTCCGGGCTTTTCGCGCAGAAGTAGCGTCCTGCGCCCGTCAGCTACGCCACCGGAAACTGTGCTCAGAGCCCACGGCCGAGCAGTTCGTTCAGGCCCAGCAGGTCGTAATAGCCGACCACGTAATAAATCCCGAACAGCACGCAGCTGATCGCGAAGGTCAACAGGAACTTGAAGCCTAGACGCGGGTTCACCGGCGCGGAATCGGCCTGGCCAGGCAGTTTCGCCTGCCCTGCTTCATCCGGGGTCTTCACGCCGATAGGCAGCACGCAGAACAGCACCACCATGTAGATGATGACGAAGGCAATGCTGCTGTTGAACCAGCTCATGGCGCGGTAACTCCGTAGCTCAGATCTGCTCGATCTCGACCAGGGTGCCGCAGAAGTCCTTCGGGTGCAGGAACAGCACCGGCTTGCCATGGGCGCCGATCTTCGGCTCGCCATCGCCAAGTACCCGCGCGCCCTCGGCCTTCAGCTTGTCGCGGGCGGCGATGATATCGTCCACCTCGTAGCAGACATGATGCATGCCGCCGGAGGGGTTGTTGGCCAGGAATTTCGCGATGGGCGAATTCTCGCCCAGCGGATGCAGTAGCTCGATCTTGGTGTTGGGCAGTTCGACGAACACCACCGTCACGCCATGATCCGGCTCATCGACCGGGTCCGAGACCTTGGCGCCCAGGGTATTGGCATAGGTGGCCGCGGCGGCGGCAAGGTTGGGCACGGCAATGGCGACATGGTTGAGGCGGCCGATCATGCTGGTCGTTTCCCTGCGGTCTGTGGTCGTTTTCTGCGGTGCAATATGGGGCCGACCGGGCCCGGGGGCAAGGCATGACGCCGCGTCAGAAGCGCGCGACGCCACCCCTAATCCGCCATTCGTATGATATGCACCTGGGTGATCGGCTTCCGGCCGGTCAACCCCTTCAGAACCGACCGCAGGGCCCGGTGGGCGGCCTGCTCCAGGTTATTGTCGTCGCGATGGGCGCCCGGCTTCAGCCGGTCGATGGCGGCGGCAATCTCGGCGGCGATCTCGGCCCCGATCAGCTCGGCATCGCCGTTCACCACGCCAGAAAGCTTCACATGCGGCCGGGTCTGCAGCCGGCCCTCGCCGTCCACCACCAGGCTGACCGAGGCGGCGCCGTTGAAGGCCAGCTTGCGGCGCACCTGCAACGCGCCACCCTGCACCGGCACCAGCTCGTCGCCGTCGATGGCCAGCCGGCCCGAGGGCACCTGCTCGACCACATCGGGCGCGCCGGGCGCCAGCCGGATCAGGTCGCCATTGCGTGGCACGATGCCGTGCGGCACCTGCAGGCTCTGCGCGAAGCGGGCATGCTCCACCAGATGGCGCGGCTCGCCATGCACCGGCACGGCGATCTGCGGCCGGGCCAGGCGATACATCTCGGCCAGTTCGTCGCGCGAGGGATGGCCCGAGACATGGATGAAGGCATCCTTCTCGGTGATCACCTCGATGCCCTTGCGCACCAGTTCGTTATGTAGCCCAAACAGCGTGCGTTCGTTGCCCGGAATGATCTTGGACGAAAAGGCGACGGTGTCACCCGGTGACAGCACCACATGGGGATGGCTGTTGAAGGCGATGCGCGCCATGGCGCCGCGCGGCTCGCCCTGACAGCCGGTGCAGACATACATCACCTTCTCGCGCGGCAGGAAACCGGCCTCGCGCTCGTCGATCAGGTTGGGGATGTGCTCCAGATAACCATTTTCGCGTGCCGCCTGGATGAAGCGGTGCAGCGAGCGGCCAATCAGGCAGATATGGCGGCCGAGATGGTTCGCCACGTCGAACAGGCTTTCCAGCCGGGCGAGGTTCGATGAAAACGTCGTCACCGCGATGCGGCCCGGCTTGTTGGCCAGCACCTGCATCAGGCTGTCGCGCACATCGCCCTCGGAGCCGGAACGGCCCCGGCTGAACACGTTGGTGCTGTCGCAGACCAGCGCCAGGACACCCTTGTCGCCATAGGCCCGCACGGTTTCGATTTCGGTCTGCGGGCCCAGCACCGGGCGTGGGTCCAGCTTCCAGTCGCCGGTATGCAGCACCACACCGGCCGGCGTCTCAATGGCCAGCGCCTGGCTCTCGGGCGTGGAATGGGTGATGTTCATCGAGCGGATCTTGAACGGTCCCAGATCGATCAGCTCGCCGGGTTTGTAGACATGCACCGGCACCTCGTCGACCAGGCCTTTCTCTTCCAGCTTCTTGCGTAGCACGCTGGCGGCGAAACCGGTGGCCCAGACGGGGCAGCGCAGCTCCTCCCAGACGTGGCTGATGGCACCCAGATGGTCCTCGTGGGCATGGGTCAGCACGATGCCCAGCAGGCGTTCGCGCCGGCCGGCGATCCAGGTCACGTCCGGCAACACCATGTCTACGCCCGGCATGCCCTCGTCGGCAAAGCTGGTGCCCAGATCGACCATGATCCATCGGTCCCCGAACCCATACAGGTTCAGGTTCATGCCGATCTCGTTCACCCCGCCGAGGGGCAGGAAATACAGGCTGTTCTGGTCCAGGCGTTCAGACATATGGTTTATGTAGTACTGCGCCGGTGGATTTCGATCAGGCCACGCACGGTGATATCGGGGATGATCTGCTCGATCACGGCAGTGGCGCCATCGAAGACTGGAGCCAGGCCGCCGGTGGAAATCACCTTCATCGGCCGGCCGAATTCCTCACGGATGCGGGCAACGATGCCTTCGATCAGGCCGACATAGCCCCAGAACACGCCGGAATGCATGCAGGCAATCGTCGTGGTACCGATCACGGTCTTGGGCTTCTCCACCACGATGCGCGGCAGCAAAGCCGTGGCGTTCACCAGCGCCTCAATGGAAAGGTTGATGCCCGGCGCGATCACGCCGCCGCAATAACTGCCCTCCTCGTCCACCACATCGAAGGTGGTGGCGGTGCCGAAATCGACCACGATCATCGGCGTCTTGGGAAACAGCACGCTGGCGCCCACGGTGTTGCAGATGCGGTCGGCGCCGGCGCCCTGTCCCTTGATCTGGATACCGTATTTAACATTCGGCTCGCCCAGCACCATCGGCTCGGTATTGAAATACCGGGTGCAGAGCCGGCGCAGGTTGAAGGTGGCCTGCGGCACCACGCTGGCGATGATCGCGCTGGTGATCGCCTTGGGATCGATACCTTCGATCTGCATCAGCTGCAGCAGCCAGACGGCGTGCTCGTCGGCCGTGCGCATGGCCGAGGTATGCTGGCGCCATTCGCCCACAATACGGTCGCCGTCGATGACGCCGAATTTCACGTTGGTGTTGTTGGCATTGATGGCGAGCAGCATGGCGTCGTCCTTTCAGCCGGCGGGGAAAACGTCACCCGCCGTGACAGTCTGCACGTGGCCGTCGGGCATTTCCAGCAGCAGGGCGCCGCTGTCGTCCAGGGCTATGAACCGCCCGTGCAGTTCGCGATCCGGCAGGCGCACCACGGCGGGCAGGCCCAGGCCCTGTGCCTTTTTCAGCCAAGCCTCGCGCACCGGCGCGAAGCCCTCCTGCTGCCAGCGGCCATACCAGTAGCCATAGCGGGCCAGCAGCCAGGGCGCAAAATCCTCCGGCGCCACCTGAATTCCGTGGGCGGCGAGTGCCGTGGCAGGGTATGGCGTCTGCTCTGGGTGACGCGCCAGATTGACGCCGATCCCGACCGTGACCCAATCCAGATTGCCGTCGGGTCGCGTACGGGACTCCAGCAGGATACCGGCGATCTTTGCACCGTTCACCAGCACGTCGTTGGGCCATTTGCAGGTGATCTGCGTCCTAAGCTGCGGGGCGGCCAATTCGAGAGCTTCGGCCAGGGCGACGGCCGTAAGGAAAGACAGCGTGGCGGCCTGGGCTGGGCTGGCTTTAGGCCGCAGCAGCAGCGAGAGGAACAGGTTGCCGGCAGGCGACTCCCAGGCCCGGCCGCGGCGGCCGCGACCGGCCGTCTGGCTGCGTGCCAGCACGGCCAGACCTTCCGCCACGCCTGTTTCCGCCTGACGGCGAATTTCCTCGTTGGTGCTGTCGAGGACGTCGAACGTCCGCAGATCCCACTTCATTCCGTGGGTCCGCCGGCCCTGCCCCGCTTACGGGAACAGCGCCTTGGCGGCAGTCTCGGCGGCGGCCAGCAGCGGGCCCGGCATCACGAAGAACAGGATCGTGAACAGGCCGGTCACGGTCATCACCGCGCCCAGCTCGCCACGCACCGGTTTGGCCAGCGGCTCGGCAGCCTCGTCGAAATACATGATCTTGACGATACGCAGATAGTAGTAAGCACCCACCACAGAGCTGAGCACACCCAGCACGGCCAGGGTATACAGGCCGGCATTGATGGCGGCCATGAAGACATAGAACTTGCCGAAGAATCCGGCCAGCGGCGGCACGCCCGCCAGCGAGAACATGAAAGCGGCCAGCAGCAGCGCCATGCCCGGATGGGTCTTAGCCAGGCCGGCCAGGTCCTGCACACCTTCCACCATGCGGTCCTTCTGGCGCATGGAGAGGATGATGGCGAAGGTGCCGACATTCATGGCCAGATAGATGGCCAGATAGATCAGGATGCCGCGCACGCCTTCCTGGGTGCCGGCGGCCAGGCCGATCAGGGCATAACCGACATGGCCGATGGAGGAATAGGCCATCAGTCGCTTGATGTTGCTCTGGGCGATGGCGGCGAAGGCGCCGAGGATCATGCTGAGCGCGCTGATCACGATGATGATCTGCTGCCAGTCATGGGCCACCTCGCCGAACGGGCTGAGCAAGGCGCGCACGAACAGCGCCATGGCCGCCACCTTGGGGGCAACGGCGAAGAAGGCCGTCACCGGCGTGGGTGCGCCCTCGTAGACGTCGGGCGTCCACATATGGAACGGCACAGCCGAGACCTTGAAAGCCAGGCCGGCGCAGAGGAAGACGATGCCAACCACCAGGCCGATGGAGGCCTGGCCGCCGCCGGCCAGGGCCTGGGCGATCAGCGGGAAGCTGGTCGAACCGGCGAAGCCGTAAATCATCGAGCTGCCATAGAGCAGCATGCCCGACGACAGTGCGCCGAGTACAAAATACTTCAGGCCCGCTTCGGTGGCGCGGCCGGAATCGCGCTTGAACGCGGCCAGCACATAGAGCGACAGTGACTGCAGCTCCAGGCCGAGATACAGCGCGATCAGGTCGTTGGCCGAAACCATCATCATCATGCCGGTGCTGGCCAGCAGGATCAGCACGGGATACTCGAAGCGCTCCATGCGTTCGTAGCGGATATAGCCCAGCGACTGCACGATGGAGAAACCCGAACCGAGCAGGATCAGCACCTTGGCGAAGCGGCCGAAACCGTCGGCGATGAACATATCGCCGAAGGTGGTCACGGTGCCGGCCGGCTGCATGGCAACCAGCAGGATGGCGACCGCCAGCACGGCGACGGCCAGCCACGACACCAGACGGGTCGATGTGTCGCCACGAAAGACGCCGAAGATCAGCAGGGCCATCGAGGCCAGGGCAAGCCAGATCTCCGGATAGGCCGGCGCCAGGACGGGCATGGTCGAAGCGGTCACGGGTCGAACTCCTCTTCCGCTCTATCGGGCGGCGGTCGCTACCGCCTTGGCAGCGGCAAGCGCGGTCTGATGCTGTTCCAGCAGGTGCTTGGCCGAAGCGGCGATCACGTCGAAGAAAGGCGCCGGATAGATGCCCATCCACAGGGTCATAATCACCAGCGGGGCGAAGATCGCGATCTCGCGCGGGCTGAGATCGACCAGCGCCTTCAGGTCGGCCTTGGTCAGTTCGCCGAACACCACGCGGCGATACAGCCAGAGCGCATAGGCCGCGGCGAAGATCACGCCCGAAGTGGCGATCAGGGCCACCCAGGTATTGGCCTGGAAGGCACCGACCAGGGTGAGCAGCTCGCCGACGAAACCGCCGGTGCCCGGCAGGCCCACATTGGACATGGTGAACAGCATGAAGACGAAGGCGTATTTCGGCATGTTGTTGACCAGGCCGCCATAGCGCGCGATCTCGCGGGTATGCAGGCGGTCGTAGACCACGCCGACGCAGAGGAACAGCGCGCCTGACACGATGCCGTGGCTGAGCATCTGGAAGATCGCGCCCTCAATACCCTGGGTGTTGAAGGTGAAGATGCCCATGGTGACGAAGCCCATATGGGCCACCGACGAATAGGCGATGAGCTTCTTCATATCCTCCTGCACCAGCGCCACCAGCGAGGCATAGACGATGGCGATCACGCTGAGTGCGAAGACGAAGGGCGCGAAATACTCGCTGGCCAGCGGGAACATCGGCAGCGAGAAGCGCAAGAAGCCGTAGCCGCCCATCTTCAGCAGCACGGCAGCCAGGATCACCGAGCCCGCCGTCGGCGCTTCCACGTGGGCATCCGGCAGCCAGGTATGCACCGGCCACATCGGCATTTTCACGGCGAAGGATGCGAAGAAGGCGAGCCACAGCCATGTCTGCGCCCCTGCCGAGAACAGGCCGGTCTTCATCAGGCTCGGGATGTCGGTCGTGCCGGCGGTGAAATACATATACAGGATCGCCAGCAGCATCAGCACCGAGCCGAGCAGCGTATAGAGGAAGAACTTGAAGCTGGCATAGATACGGCGCTTGCCGCCCCAGATGCCGATGATCAGGAACATCGGGATGAGGCCGGCTTCGAAGAACAGGTAGAACAGCACCAGATCGAGCGCGCAGAACACGCCGATCATCAGGGTTTCCATGACCAGGAAGGCGATCATGTATTCCTTGACGCGGGTCTCGATCGCTTCCCACGAGGCCAGGATGCAGAACGGCATCAGGAACGTCGTGAGGATGACGAACAGCATCGAGATGCCGTCGACGCCCATATGATAGTTGATGCCGGCGGCGACCCAGTCCGTCTTCTCGACGAACTGGAAAGCGGCGGTCGCATTGTCGAAGTTCAGCCAGATCAGCAGCGATACCGCGAAGGTGATCGTGGTGGTCCACAGGGCCACCGCACGGGCGTTGCGGGCCACGATCTCCTCCGGCCCACGGGCCAGGAAGATGAAAGCCGCACCCGCCAGCGGCAGGAAGGTGACGATGGACAGCAAGGGCATGCTCGACATCGGATTAGTGCCCCATCGCACTGAAGAAATAGGTCACCAGCGCCGCCACGCCGATCAGCATGGCGAATGCGTAGTGATAGACATAGCCGGTCTGCAGGATCGAGGCCCGCTTGGCCAGCCGCACCACGGTAGCGGCAAGCCCGTCCGGCCCGAGGCCGTCGATGATCTTGCCGTCGCCGCCCTTCCAGAACAGGCGGCCGAGCCAGAATGACGGCCGCACGAAGATGCGGTCGTAAAGCTCGTCGAAATACCACTTGTTCAGCAGGAACTGATAGAGCATCCGGTGCTGCCTGGCTGCGGCCACCGGCAGGCTGGTATCGCGGATATAGGCCAGCCAGGCAATGGCGATGCCGATGACGCCGACGATGATCGGGCCGACCTTGACCAGGAAGGGCACGTTATGCGCCTCGTCCATCGCCTTGTGATTTTCCAGGATCAGGATCGAGTTGCCCCAGAATTCCTTCCAGTGATGGCCTATGAAGCCGTCGTGGAAAGCGATGCCGGCGAAGACCGCACCGAAAGCCAGCACGAATAGCGGCAGCAGCATCACCATCGGGCTTTCATGCACATGCTCCATCACGTGATGGTCGGCCCGCGGTTCGCCATGGAAGGTCATGAACAGCAGGCGCCAGGAATAGAAAGCCGTCAGGATGGCGGCGGCCATGCCCAGCACATAGGCATAGGTGCCCACTCCGCCCGCCGCATAGGCCACCTCCAGGATCATGTCCTTGGAATAATAGCCGGCGAAGATCGGGAAACCGGCCAGCGCGAGCGAGCCGATCCACATCATCACATAGGTGATCTTGATGTGCTTCCACAGGCCGCCCATGTTGCGCATGTCCTGTTCGCCGCTCACGGCATGGATCACCGAGCCGGCACCGAGGAACAGCAGCGCCTTGAAGAAGGCGTGGGTGAACAGGTGGAAGATCGCGGCCGGATAGGCCGAGACGCCCAGTGCAAAAAACATGTAGCCGAGCTGCGAGCAGGTCGAATAGGCGATCACGCGCTTGATGTCGTTCTGCGCCAAACCAACGGTGGCGGCGAAGAACGCGGTGCTGGCGCCGATCACGGCAACGAAGGCCAGCGTGTCGGGCGCGTATTCGAACAGCGGCGAGCAGCGCGCCACCATGAAGACGCCGGCGGTGACCATCGTCGCGGCGTGGATCAGGGCCGAAACCGGGGTCGGGCCTTCCATCGCGTCCGGCAGCCAGGTGTGCAGGCCGAGCTGGGCCGACTTGCCCATGGCGCCGAGGAACAGCAGGAAGGTGGCAACCGTCAGGATGTCCCAGTCCTTCCACAGGAAATGGAAGGTCTTGCCGGCGAGATCCGGCGCGGCCTGGAACACGGCATCGAAAGTGACCGAGCCGGTGGCCAGGAACAGCGCGAAGATGCCGAGCGCAAATCCGAAATCGCCGACGCGGTTGACCACGAAGGCTTTGATGGCCGCGGCATTGGCCGAGGGCTTCTTGAACCAGAAACCGATCAGCAGGTAGGAGGCCAGGCCCACACCTTCCCAGCCCATGTAGAGCTGCACGAAGTTGTCCGCCGTCACCAGCATGAGCATGGCGAAGGTGAACAGCGACAGATAGGCGAAGAAGCGCGGCCGGTGCTCGTCATGGCTCATGTAGCCGACGCTGTAGACATGCACGACGGCCGACACGGTATTGACCACCACCAACATGACGGCGGTGAGCTGGTCGATCTTGAGCGCCCAGTCGACGCTGAAGCTGCCTGAGTCGATCCAGTCCAGCACCTTCACGACTTCGACCTGGCCCTTGGAAATCACCAGATAGAAGGCAACCCAGGACAGGATAGCCGAGACGATGACGCCGGCGCAGGTGACCGCCATGGCGGCAACATCACCAATGCGGCGCCCGAAGAAGCCGGCGATAATCGCGGCCAGCAGGGGCAGGAAAACGATCAGATGGTACATCGTCATCGCCGCCTCAGCCCTTCATCATGTTGATGTCTTCAACCGCGATGGTGCCGCGGTTGCGGAAATAGACCACCAGAACGGCGAGCCCTACGGCGGCTTCCGCCGCAGCCACCGTCAGGACGAACATGGCAAACACCTGCCCGACCAGATCGCCCAGGAAGGACGAGAAGGCGACCAGATTGATGTTC
>JBKBJT010000037.1:0-35597 GCA_046294345.1 Ferrovibrio sp. | reverse complement strand
CTCAAGTGAGCAAGCTCAAGATCGACAACGTCAGCCGCGTGTTTCCCGGCGTTCGCGGCGGCGAACCGACCCGGGCGCTGGAACCCACCAGCATCGCGGTGGAAGACAACGACTTCATCACCATCCTCGGCCCCTCGGGCTGCGGCAAGAGCACATTGCTGCGCATCGTGGCCGGACTGGACCAGCCGACCACGGGCAGCGTGCTGCTGGACGGCCAGCCGGTGCGCGAGCCGGGGCCGGATCGCGGCATGGTGTTCCAGTCCTACACGCTGTTTCCCTGGCTGACCGTGCGGGAAAACATCTGCTTCGGCCTGCGCGAAAAGGGCGTGGCCGAGGCGCAGCAGCGCGAGATCGTCGCCCGCTACATCGACCAGGTGGGCCTGAAGGGCTTCGAGAACCATTATCCCAAACAGCTCTCCGGCGGCATGCAGCAGCGCACGGCCCTGGCCCGCGCGCTGGCCAACGACCCGAAGATCCTGCTGCTGGACGAACCCTTCGGGGCGCTGGACAATCAGACCCGTGCCCTGATGCAGGAGCTGCTGCTCGGCATCTGGGAAAAGGCGCAGAAGACCGTGCTGTTCGTCACCCACGATATCGACGAAGCCATCTTCATGGCCAACCGCGTGCTGGTGATGACCGCCCGCCCCGGCCGGGTGAAATGCGACATCGGCATCGACCTGCCGCATCCGCGCCATTACACGGTGAAGACCACGCCGGAATTCGCCGCCTACAAGGCGCGGCTGACCGAGGAAATCCGCGTGGAGTCGATCCGTGCCGCCGAAGCTGAACATTAGACCGTTCGAGCCCGCCGACCGCGCGGCGGTGATTGCGCTGTGGCAGGCCTGCGACCTGACGCGGCCGTGGAACGACCCGGACAGCGATATCGCCTTCTGCATATCGAAGCCGGAATCCACCATCCTGGTGGGCGAGCAGGATGGAAAGATCGTCGCCAGCGTGATGACCGGCCATGACGGCCATCGCGGCTGGCTCTATTACCTCGCCGTCGAGCCATCGATCCAGAAATCAGGTTTTGGCCGCGCCATGGTGACGGCCGCCGAGGCGTGGCTGCGGGCGCGCGGCGTGCCCAAGGTGATGTTGATGGTGCGGCCGGAGAATGAGCGCGTGCGCGCCTTCTACGACGCGCTGGGCTACACCGAGGAGCCGCGCGTGATCTTCAGCCGCCGACTGGACGGGAAGTAAATCCTACTTTTTGAATGCCGCCGAATAAATATCCGGCTTGAATCCGAGCAGCAGTTTGCCGCTGCCCAGTTCCAGCACCGGACGTTTGATCATCGAAGGTTGGGCCTGCATCAGCGCAATGGCCTTCTTCTCGGTAATGCCGTCCCGCTCGGCCTCGGGCAGCTTGCGGAAGGTCGTGCCGGCGCGGTTCAGCAGAACTTCCCAGCCGACGACCTTGCACCAGGCTTCCAGCTTCGCCTTCTCGATACCGCTGGCCTTGTAGTCGTGGAATTCATGCGCCACGCCGTGACTTTGAAGCCAGATGAAGGCCTTTTTCATGGTGTCGCAGTTCTTGATGCCGTAGATCGTGACGGGCATGGCATACTCCCGGGAATGGATGCACGGAATCTTGTGCCGGATTCCGGCCGGCTGGCGCAAGAGCCGGCTCTGCCATAGTATGCCCGCTGACCCCAGCGATTATGAGGCTGCCGTGTCCGCGCCGCTCCAGCCAGAGCCTGCCGAAAGCCGTTTGCGCCAGTATTTGTGGAGCCTGTATTTCGGCGAGGACCGGGGCGCCCGGCGCTTCCGCTACGGGCTGGTCGTTTTCGATGTGCTGACCATCGCCTTTTTCATCCTGGCCGCCACCGTGCAGAACCAGTGGTGGGTGATCCCGATGGATTTCCTGCTGGGCGGCCTGCTGACTCTCGAGCTGCTGGCGCGGCTTTATGCCGAAACCGACCGTCGCGGCCATATCCTCAGCTTCGCGATGGCGGCCGACATCGCCGTGATCGCCTCGCTGTTCCTGCCGGTGCTGCTGGAGAACCTGGCCTTCCTGCGCATCTTCCGCGCGCTGCGGCTGCTGCGTTCGTATCACCTGCTGAAGGATCTGCGCTCCAGCTCGCTGTGGTTCCGCCTGCATGAGGACGTGATCCAGCGCAGCCTGAACCTGATCGTGTTCATCTTCATCGTCACGTCCTTCGTCTATGTCACGCAGCACAGCGTCAACAGCGGAATCCGCACCTATGTCGATGCGCTGTATTTCACCATCACCACGCTGACCACCACGGGCTTCGGCGACATCACGCTGCTCGGCCCCGGCGGACGACTGCTGTCGGTGGTGATCATGGTGGTCGGCGTCAGCCTGTTCCTGCGACTGCTGCAGGCGATCTTCCGGCCGCACAAGGTGCGGTTCGAATGCCCGGACTGCGCCCTGCGCATCCACGACGTGGATGCCGTGCATTGCAAGCATTGCGGCCGGGTGCTGCCGATCCCCACTGATGGGGCGGTGTAACGGAACGGCGGGTATCGTCAACACTTAGGTATTGACCTAAGTATTCCACCGGGCTATGGTCCCGGCCGAGACGTATTGCTCTCGTCCGGAGAAGACGCCCGTGCAGACATCCGCCGCCGGCCCATCGGCCGCCACCAACGCCGTCATCGTCGATGGCGTGTTCCGCGCGCTGTCCGACCCGACCCGGCGCCATGTGCTGGAGCGGCTGAGCCGTTCCCCGGCTTCGGTCAGCGAACTGGCCGCGCCCTTCGACATGGCCCTGCCCTCCTTCGTTGCACATATGAAGGTGCTGGAGCAGAGCGGCCTGGTGCAGTCGAAGAAAAGCGGCCGGGTGCGGACTTACCAGCTTGTGCCCAAGCGCCTGAAACTGGCGGAAGACTGGCTGGGCAAACAACGCGCCCTGTGGGAGCGCCGCCTGGATCAGATGGATGCGTATCTTTTGACCCTGAAGGAGACAGAAACGTGAGCACCGCCCCTGTTTGGACCATCGACCCCAAGCTCGACCTCGTGCTGGAACGCGAGATCGACGTGCCGCCCGCCCTGGTATGGAAGGTGTGGACCCAGCCAGAACACCTGAAGCACTGGTTCGTGCCCAAGCCCTGGAGCGTGACCGACTGCGAGATCGACCTGCGGCCGGGCGGCATCTTCCGCACCACCATGCGCTCGCCCGAGGGCCAGGAATTCCCCAATCTCGGCTGCTATCTGGAAATCGTGCCGCAGCAGCGGCTGGTCTTCACCGACGCGCTGCTGCCGGGCTTCCGCCCATCGGAAAAGCCGTTCTTCACCGCCATCCTCAGCCTGACGCCGCAGGGCAGCGGCACGCGCTACACGGCGATTGCCATCCACCGCGACGAAGCCGGCCGCAAGCAGCATGAGGAGATGGGCTTCGAACACGGCTGGGGTACGGTGGTGACCCAGATGGTCGAATACATCAAGGCAATGTAAGGCCAGACTGCCACAAAGGCGCATCCCCTGATCTGTGGGTTTTCTGAAAGAGGAATTGCATGCCCAGCACAATCCGACTTCATCGCGTTATCCCTGCAAAGCCGGAGAAGATATATCGCGCGTTTGTAGAGAGTGATGCCGTGGCGAGCTGGCTGCCGCCATATGGCTTCGTCTGCACGGTGCGCGAGCTGGATGCCAGGCCGGGTGGCCGCCAGAGGATGTCGTTCCGGAACTTCACGACAGGCAATAGTCATTCCTTTGGCGGCACCTTTATTGAACTCGTGCCAGGAGAGCGCCTTGTCTACACGAACAGGTTCGATGACCCGAACCTGCCGGGCGAGATGCGCGTGACGGTAAAGCTCAAGGCCGTTTCGATGGGCACCGAGATCAATATCGAACAGGAGGGCGTGCCCGATCTGATCCCGCCCGAGGCCTGCTACCTTGGCTGGCAGGAGTCCCTGTACAAACTGGCAAGGCTGGTCGAGCCCGAAATCAACCAATAGCCCGAGGCCTGTAAGCGCGGGCCGGCACCGCCTGGCTCTTCAATCCACCGGAAACAGCTCGCGCAGCAGCAGCCCGCGGAAGGCCGCGATGATCGCATCGCCCTGCCGCCGCTCCAGCGCAATGGCCATGCGCACCGTGGCGCAGAGAAGCTGCATGATCATATAAGCGTGGTTGAGCAGCCGCTCGCGATCCATCTCCGGGCGCAGGCGGTAAAGCACCGCGGCCAGCATCTCGCTGTGGATGCGGCCGTCTTCCGCGTCCATGGCCTGCAGGGCCTTGTCGGCCTGCGCGCCGGACCAGATGTCGCGCATCACCGGCTCAGACAGGAACATGCCGTAATAGCCATCCAGGATGCGCAGCATGGCAGCTCTCAGGCTGTCATCGTCGCGCACGGTGGCGAGTTCGCCGCGCACGCAGGCGCGGCCCTCCTCGTTATAGCGCTCGGCCAGCAGGCGGATGATCGCACCCTTGTCGGGGAAATACTGATACAGCGAGCCGATCGACACGGCAGCCGCCTGCGCCACCTCGCTCATGCGCAACGCGTCGCTGCCGCGTTCGGCGATCAGCGCCGAAGCGGCGGCCAGGATGCGCTCCACCCGCTCGCGGCTGCGGCGCTGGCTGGGCGCGCGGCGCGGCTGGTGGTCGGCGACCGGCGGACTGGCGGTGGGTGTAACGGCGCTCACAGTTGCGACTGCTCCGGGCTGATTCTGCTTGCCGGTCATAATACGAGGGTTTATCACATTTTCAAATATGAGAGATACTCATATTTTAACTCAACAGGTGAGGATAAACCCATGCAAAACAACATGATGACCCTGATCACCGGCGGCACCGGCAAAACCGGGCGCCGCGTGGCCGAACGTCTGGCCCGCCGGGGCCTGCCGATCCGGATCGCTTCGCGCGCCGGCCAGTCGCCCTTCGACTGGAACCGGCCGGAAAGCTGGCCCCCCGCCCTGCAGGGCATCGGCGCCGTCTACATCGCCTATTCGCCCGACCTCGCCGCGCCAGGCGCGCAGGACATAATCCAGGCCTTCACCGAACAGGCGGTGCGCCAGGGCGTGGGCAGATTCGTGCTGCTGTCGGGACGCGGCGAAGCGGCGGCGCAGCGCAGCGAGCAGATCGTGCTGGCGGCGCGGGCATCCTCGACCATCCTGCGCGCCGACTGGTTCAACCAGAATTTCAGCGAGGATTTCCTGGCGGACAGCGTGCGCCGGGGCCAGGTGATGCTGCCGGTGGGCGCGGTGCCCGAGCCCTTCATCGATGCCGACGACATCGCCGATGTGGCGCTGGCCGCCCTGACCGACGCGCGCCATGCCGGGCAGGTCTACGAACTCTCCGGTCCGCGCGCCCTGACCTTCGAGCAGGCAACGCTCGAAATCGCCCGCGCCACCGGCCGCGATATCGGCTACCAGCAGATTCCGCTCGATGCCTTCCTCTCGGCCGTGGCCGGGATGGGCGCGGATCAGGCCTATCTCGACCTGCTGCGCTTCCTGTTCACCGAGGTGCTGGACGGGCGCAATGCTTCACCGACCGATGGCGTGCAGCGCGCCCTGGGCCGTCCGCCGCACGACTTCGCCGATTTCGCGCGCGATGCAGCGGCCTCGGGTTGCTGGGCGCCGCTGGCGGCATGATGCGACGGGGCTGACATCCGTCGGCCCCGCCTCAGTCCAGCGCGGCGATGGCTTCCACTTCCAGCAGCAGGTCGGGGTTCACCAGGGCGGTGACGCCGACCAGCGTGCTGGCCGGATAGGGGCCATCGCCGAAACATTTCGCCCGCGCTGCACGGATCGGCGGCAGCATCTCGGGCGTCAGGTTCACCACATAGGTGACCAGCTTGAACACCTTGGAAAAATCCGCGCCGCCGGCAGCGAGGGCAAGCTTCAGATTGGCGAAAACCTGTTCGGCCTGCGCGCCGATATCGCCCTTCCCCACCACGTTGCCGCTCGCATCCAGCGCAACCTGGCCGGAGATATGCAACTGCCGGCCGGCTGGCACGATGGCGATATGCGAATAGCCGGTGGGCTGGGAGAGGCCCGGCGGATTCTTGCGATCGATGCTCATCTCTGGTCCCTCATGCCTTGTAGCTGATCTTCACTTTCGCCGCCGCCGCCCGCGCCGCGGCGCGGGCCTGCTCGACGTCGCCCTGCTTCGCCAGCGCCAGCGCCACGCCCATGCGGCGATAGGGCCGCGTGGTGGGTTTGTTGAAGATGCGCAGGTCGAGATCGATGCCGGCGGCCGAGGGCACCAGCGCGTCGGCCAGGCCTTCCACGGTGAAATCGGTGGCATCGCGGTCGGCCAGGATCACGGCCGAGGCGCTGGGGCCGTTCTGCGTGATGCTGGGGATCGGCAGGCCGAGGATGGCGCGGGCATGCAGGTCGAATTCGGTGAGGTTCTGCGAGATCAGCGTCACCATGCCGGTATCATGCGGGCGCGGCGACAGCTCGGAGAAGATCACTTGATCGTTCTTGACGAAGAATTCCACGCCGAACAGGCCGTAGCCGCCCAGATTGTCGACCACGGCCTTGGCCTGGCGCTGCGCCTCGGCCACCGCACTCTCGGTCATCGGTGTCGGCTGCCAGCTTTCCTGGTAGTCGCCGCGTTCCTGCCGGTGGCCGATGGGTGGGCAGAAGATCACGCCCTGGCGCGTGCGGATGGTGAGCAGGGTGATTTCGTAGTCGAAAGCGATGAAGGCCTCGACGATCACGCGCTTGCGGTCGCCGCGCATGCCGGCCACGGCATAGTCCCAGGCCTTGTCGATGTCGCCCGGCGCCTTCACCGTGCTCTGGCCCTTGCCGGACGAGGACATCACAGGCTTCACCACGCAGGGAATGCCCACTTTCGCCACCGCGTCGCGCATCTCCTCCAGGCTTTCGGCATAGAGGAATTTCGAGGTCGGCAGGCCCAGTTCGTTGGCCGCCACGTCGCGGATGCGGTCGCGGTTCATGGTCATCAGCGTGGCGCGCGCGGACGGCACCACGTTGAAACCGCGATCCTCGAAATCCTTCAGCACCTCGGTGCGGATGGCTTCCACCTCGGGCACGATGAAATCGGGCTTGTGCTTCTCGATGGCGGCGCCCAGGGCCGCGCCATCCAGCATGGAAAACACCTCATGCTCATCGGCCACCTGCATGGCCGGCGCGCCGGCGTAAGCATCGCAGGCCACCACATGGGCGCCGAGCCGCTTGGCGGAAATGACGAATTCGCGACCCAGCTCGCCCGAGCCGAGCAGGAGGATTTTTCTGAAAGCGGTCATTGGCCCAATCGTCTCGCCCGTCGTTGCATCCAGGCAAGGCTTATAGCAGCGCCGCCCCCGCCAAGGCAAAGCCCCGCCGCCCCGATGGGAGCCGGCGGGGAAAGGCTTCAGGCCGGCGGCATGGTCGCGAATCTCGGCAGGGCCGGATCGAGCGGGTCCCAGTCATGGGCACGGCTGGCATAGGTCACGACCTGCGGCCTGAATCGCCCGGGTTCGTCCAGGCTGGCGGCGTGGATGGTGAACAGATCCGGCATCGCGGCGAAGGTGAGATGGACCGGCGCGCCGCAGCCGGGGCAGAAGCCGTGCCGCTTCACATTGCCGCTGTCGGCCACGACGTCCCTTTCCTTTGCCGTGCCGGTGAGCGTCACGTCGGCGCGGCTCGCAAAAGTCATGTAGGAGCCATGGCCGGTGCCGCTGACCTGCTGGCAGTCGCGGCACTGGCAATGGTTGGAGAACACCGGCTCGGCCGCGATCTCGTAGCGGATCGCACCGCAGGCGCAGCCGCCGGTATAGGGTTTTGTCATGATGTTTCTCCTGTCATCAGTTTCAGCCATGGCCCGGCATGAAAGACGCTCATCAGGGCATACATGAGGGCCATTCCGTTCAGAGGCAGGCTCTCGGGCGCGGTCAGGCAGAGCGGATCGGGCAGAAGGCCGGTCAGCAGCGCCATGACCGCGAAGGTCGGCGCCGCCGCGAAGCGCAGGGCCTCGGCGGCGACACTATGGCTCAGGCGCAGCACGACGCGCCTGCGGCTTTCTCCGGCACATCGTATTCGTCATGCCGGCGCCACCAGAAGCCGGTCTCTTCCTCGTTGCGGCCCTTCGGCGCGCGGTCGAGCCAGGGATACATGCCCCATATGCCATCCACGCCGCGCGAATAGGCCGAATAGGTGTGATAGACCTCGCCGTCCTGCAGCACGAAGGCACTCATGCCCGGCCGTTCGCGCATGTAGCTGGCCGGATCGGTGCCGCTGGTGGCGGCCATCTCGATCACCGGCGGCGCGGTCACGCCCAGCATCGGCTGGCCCGGACGGTAGTTATAGTCTGCGCCCTCGCGCTGCTGCCGCTCGGTAAACGAGACGGCATAATCGAAATTGAAGTCGCAGCCTGAGGACGAGGCCCAGGGGAAGCTCCAGCCCATGCGGCGCCGGTATGCCAGGAGTTTGGTCAGCGGCGCGCGCGATACCGCCGTGAAGGCGACATCGTGGTTTTCCAGATGCACCGCGATGCCGTTGAAACCATCGGCGATCGCCGAGCAGGACGGACAGCCGGCCGTAAAGTCCGGACCGAACATGAAGTGATACACGATCAGCTGCGACCGGCCGCGGAACAGACCGGCCAGCGAAACCGCGCCCTGTTCGGTATCGAAACTGTATGCCTTGTCGACCCGCACCCAGGGCAGGGCCTGGCGCCGGCGCGCCAGGTCGTCGCCCTGTCGCGTGTATTCTTTTTCCGCCTTCAGCAGATCCAGCCGCGCCTTCAGCCATTCCTCGCGGGTTCCGGTTGCATGCATCGTCATCGCTTTCGCCTCCTTCTAGGGTGTCGTTGGATACAGTTGTCCCGTTCGCCGGAGCGGGATTCTCCGGCGGCGCTTTATTCAGATGATGTGATCGGTGGTTCGGCTCAGTCCTGTTCGTCGGCGACGGCGCTCAGGGTCTGGACACACTTGACCCAGCCCTTGCCCATATTCTGATAGGCCGTGTCGTTCTTCGGCAGCACGAAGCCGGAATGCTCCATGCGAAGCCGTGTGCCGGTCTGCACGCGGGTGAGCGTGAAAGTGACCACCGTGTCGAGCTTCGAGCCGTAGCCGACATTGCCCTCGTGGCCGCCGCGCCAGGCATAGGCGAAACGCTGCAGCGGCACGACCTCCAGCACCTCGCAGTGAATCGTGCCGTCCCAGGCGCCGGCCGGCGTGGTCTGGAAGGTGAAGCGGTTGCCCAGCACGGGCTCAAAACCATTGGGCTTCATCATCCAGCGCGACATCAGGTCGCCGTTGGTGATCGCCTTCCACAGCACCTCGGGCGCATGGGGGAAGACCTCGTCCAGCACGATGGCCTGAGTCGTGGACTGAGCTGTGGATTTCATAGAGAGATCGTTCATGGGTCGATATCCTTCAGCAGGTCGCGCAGGGCGTCGAGGCGCTCGCGCCAGAAGACGGCGTAATCGTTGATCCAGTCGGCCAATGGCGCGAGGCCTTCGGGCTGGGCGCGGTAATAGACGCGGCGGCCCTCCGGCCGTTCGGCCACCAGCCCGGCCTGTTTGAGGGATTTCAGGTGCTGCGAGATGGCGCCCTGGGTCACGCCGCTGCCCTGGGTCAGCTCGGCCACGGTGATCTCGTCGGCGCGCACGACGCGTTCGAAGACGGCGCGCCGCGTGGGATCAGCCAGGGCGCGCATGACGGTATCGATGGGGGTGGTTTCGATCATGGGCCTATAATTAGCCCACGCTAATCAATTAGTCAACACTAATTATTTTGCCCGGAAACCGGCGTTAACCGCCCTTCCCCGCCTCCCGCACCACATCCAGGAAGGCGCGCAGGGCCGGCGGTACGGCGCGGTGGCCGGGATAATAGACCGCCACGGCTTCCGCCGGCGCCATCCAGGCCGTCAGCACCGGACGCAGCCGCCCGGCCTTGAGCGCCGCAGAGGCGGCGATGTCCACCACATAGGCAATGCCCAGTCCCTTGATGGCGGCCTCCGCCATCAGTTCCTCGTCGTCGAGGATCAGGGACGCGGGTGCGTCGACCGTCATCCCCTGCCCGGCGCGCTCGAATTCCCAGCGATAGAGTTTGCCGCCCGGCAGGCGATGGCCGATGCAGCGATGCCGTACCAGATCGTCGGGCGTTTTCGGTGTGCCGGCGCGTTTGAGATAGGCCGGCGACGCGACGCAGACGAAGCCCACCGGTTGCCCGAGCGGCACCGCGATCATGTCGCGTGGAATCGAGCCCATCAGCCGCACGCCGGCATCGAAGCCACCCGAGACGATATCCACCAGCCGGCCCTCCACCACGATATCCACGACGACATCGGGGGAACGCTGCGCCATCACGGGCAGCACATCGCGCACCAGCAGGGCGGCAGGCAGGCGCGGCGTGTTGATACGCACTGTGCCAGCTATAGCGCCGCTGCCGCGAAAGGCCACGACGCTGTCCAGCGCATCGTCCAGCGCGCCGAGTGCGGATTGCAGGCGGCCGAGCAGCGCGGCGCCGGCCTCGGTGGGCGCGACGCTGCGCGTGGTGCGGTTCAAGAGCCGCACGCCCAACCGCTCCTCCAGCGCGCGCATGGCATGGCTGAGCGTGGAGGGCGCGGTGCCGAGCGCGTCGGCGGCACGGCGGAAACTGCGATGGGTGGCCACCGCCACGAAGGCGGCGAGGTCGTTGAGCGACGGCGGGGGGCGCTGGGAGGGGCGGGTCATTGCTGGCGATTTTGCAGCAACCCATACGGAATTCAACGGCTAATCCGAACAATCCGGATCGCCTATATCGGGGCCGGAGCAACCGAAAGGACCTGAATATGTCTAAACGCGACGCCGTCTTCCCCGCCAACCGCCATGCGCTCTACGACCTGCATCAGTATTCGCCGGCCATCCGCTCCGGCGACCTGCTCTTCGTCTCGGGCCAGGTGGGTAGCCGCGACGACGGCTCGCCCGAGCCGGATTTCGCCAGGCAGGTGAAGCTTGCCTTCGCCAATCTGCGCGACGTGCTGCAGGCGGCGGGCTGCAGCTTCGATGACGTGGTGGATGTCACCAGCTTTCACACCGATCCGGAAAAGCAGTTCGAGACGGTGATGGCCGTGCGCGCGCAGGAAATCGGCGACGCGCCCTGGCCGACCTGGACCGCCGTGGGCGTGACCTGGCTCGCCGGCTTCGATTTTGAGATCAAGGTGATTGCGCGGATTCCCGGGAAGGCTGGTTAAGCCGCCATTCGCGAACCCGGTTCCTCCTTCATGCGTTGATATCGGCAACGTCCGCCACCGGCGCTTGAAGGAGAAGCCTGATGCAGGTTCGCAAATTCGCCATATCCGATGCTTACCTCGAACGCTCGCCCGGGCAGGAGGCCGAGATCTTCGCCGGCAACCTGGTCGACCAGCGCCATGGCGGGCCTATCACCATCGGCTACGGCCGCTATGCGCCGAACCAGAGCCTGACCGAAACACTTGCTGTGGATGATGTCATGGTGGTGCTGGAAGGCCGGATTTCGGTCGAAAGTGACGGCAACACAGTCACCGCCGGTCCGGGCGAGATCGTGCATATGCCCAAGGGCGCCAAGGTCACCATCCGCTCGTATGAGCAGGGCGCGGTGACGGCCTACGTCACCTATCCGCACTGGCAGGAGGCGCTTGGCTGATCAGCCGCTCGGATGCAGTCCCGGCGCTTCCTGGCCGGTGCGCGCCACATATTCGGTGTAGCCGCCGGTGAACTGGTGCACGCCCTCGGGCGTCAGTTCGAGCACGCGGTTGGAGAGCGCGGCCAGAAAGTGGCGGTCATGCGAGACGAACAGCATGGTGCCCTCGAAATTCGCCAGCGCGGTCACCAGCATCTCCTTGGTCGCCATGTCGAGATGGTTGGTCGGCTCGTCGAGCACCAGGAAGTTCGGCGGGTCGAACAGCATCATCGCCATCACCAGCCGCGCCTTCTCGCCGCCCGAGAGCACACGGCAGGTCTTTTCGATATCGTCGCCGGAGAAGCCGAAACAGCCGGCCAGCGTGCGGAGCGTGCCTTGGCCTGCCTGCGGAAACGCTTTGTCCAGCGTTTCGAAAATCGTGTCGTCGCCGTCCAGCAGGTCCATCGAATGCTGGGCGAAATAGCCCATCTTCACGCTGCTGCCCAATGAAACGGTGCCCTGGTCCGGCTTGGTATCGCCGGCCACCAGTTTCAGCAGCGTGGATTTGCCCGCGCCATTGGCGCCCAGCACGCACCAGCGTTCCATGCGGCGCACCTGGAAATCGAGCCCGGCATAGATGGTGTGATTGCCATAGCCCTTGTGCACGTTTTTGAACAGCGCCACATCCTCGCCCGAGCGCGGCGGGCTGCGGAATTCGAACTGCACGGCCTGGCGCCGGCGCGGCGGCTCGATCTTTTCGATCTTGTCCAGCTTCTTCACCCGGCTCTGCACCTGGGCGGCATGCGAAGCGCGCGCCTTGAAGCGCTCGATGAACTTGATCTCCTTGGCCAGCATGGCCTGCTGGCGCTCGAACTGCGCCTGGCGCTGCTTCTCGTTCAGCGCGCGCTGCTGGTCGTAGAAATCGTAATTGCCGGAATAGGTGGTGAGCGTGCCGCCGTCGATCTCCACGATCTTGCCGACGATGCGGTTCATGAACTCGCGGTCATGCGAGGTCATCAGCAGCGCGCCGTCATAGTTCTTCAGGAAGCTTTCCAGCCAGATCAGGCTTTCGAGATCCAGATGGTTGCTCGGTTCGTCGAGCAGCATGCCGTCGGGCCGCATGAGCAGGATCCGGGCGAGCGCCACGCGCATCTTCCAGCCGCCCGAGAGCAGCCCCACATCGCCGTCCATGCGCTCCTGGCTGAAACTCAGGCCCGCCAGCACCTCGCGCGCCTTCGCCTCCAGCGCATAGCCGTCCAGCTCCTGGAAACGTGCCTGCACCTCGCCATAACGCTCGATCAGGGCTTCCATGTCGTCGGCCTGATCCGGATCGACCATCGCGGCTTCCAGCTGCGCCATCTCGGCGGCCAGCGCGCTGACCGGCCCGACGCCATCCATCACGGCGGCGACGGCGCTCTGGCCAGACATCTCGCCGACATCCTGGTTGAAATAGCCGATGGTCATGCCGGTATCGATCGACACCTGGCCATCGTCGGGCTTCTCTTCGCCGACGATCATGCGGAACAGCGTCGACTTGCCGGCACCGTTCGGCCCGACCAGCCCCGCCTTCTCCCCCTTCTGGAGGCCCATCGACGCATCGATGAACAGAATCTGGTGGCCGTGCTGCTTACTGACGTTATCGAGGCGGATCATGAAGGCTGCGTGGACTGGAGGATGGACATAAACAAGCCGGGCCGCATCGGCGGCCCGGTGATGCCCTATCAGGACCGGTGACAAATATCCAGTCGCAAGTCCGGGTGCCGCGCCAAGGCCCCCATCACCCCCTTCAGGGTGCAACCGGCACCGGCGTCGAAGGTGGCAGGCCCGCCACTGCATGTACGGCATGCGTGCCGCGCCCCATGAGCGCAATTCCTTCGGCAAAGCGCACGCGCGGCACGTAGCCAAGGTCTGCGCGCGCCTTGGCGATACTGATGGTGAACGGCTTGCCGATCAGGCGCAGCATCTGGCGCGTAATGGGCGGCTCGCCACTACGCCCCAGCAAACGCCATGCCGCACCCATGACGCCCGCCATCATCCAGGCCAGGCGGAATGGCACGGCCCGGTCTTTCGGCACCATGCCACGCGTGGCCAGCAACGCCGAGATGACGCCCTTCAGCGTGCCGTTCTCTCCATCGGACACAAAATAGGCCTCGCCGCCGCGGCCACGGTCGACGGCCAGCAGCAGCGCCTCGCAGAGATTGTCGACATGGCAGGTGGACATGGCCTGTCCGCCGCCGCCGACCCACTGGAAACGTCCGGCCTGCACGGTTTCGACCATGTGATCGAGGGTTGGCATATCCGGGCCCCAGATAAAGGGCGGACGGATGGCGATGGTCTCGAAGCCCGGCCGGCGGCCGTTGGCAGTCAGCAGCAGACGCTCGCCTTCGGCCTTCGAGGATGAATAGGGCGCGAAGTCGCGGCTCTGAAGCGGAAGTGTCTCGTCGACGTCGAGCATCGGCTCCGGATCGCCCATCACGACGGCCGCGGCGCTGACGGCCACCACGCGGCGCAAGCCCTGGGTCGCGGTGGCAGCATCCACCAGCATACGCATCCCTTCGACATTGACGCGGTCGAATACGGCGCGCGGCCCCCAGAACTTGAAATGGGCGGCGACGTGGAAAACAGCCTCGCAGCCCTCCATTCCGGACCGCAGGGCGGATCCGTCCGTGAGATCGCCCTGCACCGGGGTAGCGCCTGCCCGGCGCACGGCTTCCATCGCCTCCGGGCTGCGCGCCAGCGCTTTCACCTGCCAGCCACGGCTTGCGAGGAGCGCGATCAGGCGGGAGCCGACGAAGCCCGAGCCGCCGGTGACGAAGGCGGATCGCGGTGCCGCCGCAGTCGGTGGCGCGGTCTGTGAACTGGGATTCTGCATGGAAGCCTCCGGGTAGGGCGTTGATCCGCCTTACCATAGAGGTTTTTGAACAATATTCAACAAACATTTTATATAATCTGTTCGTCGTTGCATCCGGCGCCACGGTCCCTTAAAAGTTCTGGTCATGCAGGCCCCTCGTCCCCCCAGTGATGACCCCTCCTTCCGGGAACAGATTCTCGACGCTGCCCGCACCCAGTTGCGGCGCTTTGGCGAAGCGAAGACCAATGTCGTCGATATCGCCCGCGCACTCGGAACGTCGCACACCACGATCTATCGTCACTTCCGCTCCAAGGCGGAAATCTTCGATGCCGTGGTGGCGGAAGCCATGCGCGACGAAGAAGAGATGGCGCGTCGCTTCGTGGATGTGGATGGCCCGGCGGCCGAGCGGCTTGAGGCCATGGTACTCGCCCTGCATGCCCGCAAGCGCGAGCGTTTCGCGGGCGACCCGGAGGTCTATCAACTTTACCGGCGCATCATGGAGGAGCGGCCAGACATCATCGCGGCTTATGCCCGCGCGATGACGGCGCTCATCGCCCAGATCATTGCGGACGGCATCAAGCGACGGGAATTCAAGATCGACGACGTCGCGACCGCGGCGGGTGTGGTGCGGGACGCCCTTACCGTGTTCGTGCACCCGGCTCATGTCGAGGCCGCCGTGAAGGCCGGCCTGCCGACCGAGGCGATGGCAAAGCATGTGGTCCGCAGCCTTGTCGCGGCCTTCCGCGCCGGCATGCTGTACGGACAGGCCGGCTCGGAAGGCTGACCGCCAGAATTATTTCCACTCGATGGTACCCAGACCTATTCCGGCATACGAAACGGGCCGAGCCACCTGGATCCAGGAACTACCTTTTGGAGTGACGTACAGCTAAATTTCCACCCGCTCTATCGCCGGCAGCGAGGTGACGTCGTGAAGCTTCAAGACATTATCGAACGGAAATGGCGCAACTTCCATTTGTCCTTCGACGACAAAATACTCACCGTTCAAATCGACACGGAAAATTTTGAACGTAACGATTTTGACGCCGCGGTGATCGACGAACTCGCTGAACTTGCCAGGCTCCTGCAGCGCAACACAGAACTCAACGTTGTTCTCCTCTGCGGCAAGAGCAATGTGTTCTCGGAAGGCAGCGAAGCGGGCGCGTTTGCCAAGCGATTTTCCGCGCCAACCCTGCTGGAACGGCGGCGCGACACGATGCCCGGCGCAGACATGGTTGAGGCCTGGAGCAAGATCGAAGCCATCACCATTGCCGCGATGGATGGACGTGTCAGGGGCGCAGCAAGCGTTCTCTCTGTCAATTGCGATTTCCGCATCATGGGTGAAGGGGTTGAATTCTTCTTCCCCGAAGTGCCGCGCGGCATGATCCTCGGATGGGGTGCCATCGCGCGCCTCATCGCTCTGGCCGGGCCGTCGCGCGTCAAACAGATGGTGATATTCGGCGAATTTCTCGATGCCGCGACATGTGAGAAATGGGGCCTGGCTGACGAAATCGCACCTGCCGGGAAGGCGGCAGACGTTGGCCGGCGTTGGGCGGAAAAAGTGACGCGGTTGCCGCCACTTGCCGTGCGCATGACCAAGGAAGCGGTCGATTCATACAGCACCGCGCTGAACGCGATGTTCGCCAGCGCCGATCGGAACCGCTATCTATTGGCCGGTCACGCAAGAGCGGGATTGATGGACTGAATTCCGCGCTTCATACGGTTCGCGAACCGGCGCCTCACTCCCACTCAATCGTGCCCGGCGGCTTGGAGGTGATGTCGTAGACCACGCGGTTCACGCCCTTCACCTCGTTGATGATGCGGGTGGCGACGCGGCCGAGGAAGTCGTGCGGGAACGGGTAGTAATCCGCCGTCATGCCGTCGGTGGAGGTGACGGCACGCAGCGCGCAGGCCTGATCGTAGGTGCGGCCATCGCCCATCACGCCCACGGTGCGCACCGGCAGCAAAACGGCGAAAGCCTGCCAGATCTGGTCATACAGCCCGGACTTGCGGATTTCATCCAGATAGACCGCGTCGATCTCGCGCAGCAGGTCGAGCTTTTCCTTCGTGATGTCGCCGGGGATGCGGATGGCCAGGCCCGGGCCCGGGAAGGGATGCCGGCCGACCAGGCTTTCGGGCAGGCCCAGTTCTCGGCCCAGGTCGCGTACCTCGTCCTTGAACAGCTCGCGCAGCGGCTCGACCAGCTTCATGTTCATGCGCTCGGGCAGCCCGCCCACATTGTGATGCGACTTGATGGTGACGCTGGGCCCGCCATGGAAGCTGATGCTTTCGATCACGTCGGGATAGAGCGTGCCCTGCGCCAGGAATTCGGCGCCGCCGATCTTCTTGGCTTCCTCCTCGAATACGTCGATGAACAGCGCGCCGATGGTCTTGCGCTTGGTTTCCGGATCAGAGACGCCGGCCAGCTTGCTCAAAAAGAGCTGCGAGGCATCCTTGTGGATCAGCGGGATGTTGTAATGCTCGCGGAAGAGCTTGACGACCTCTTCGCCCTCGCCCTTGCGCAGCAGGCCGTGATCGACGAAGACGCAGGTGAGCTGCTCGCCGATGGCCTCGTGGATCAGCACGGCCGCCACGGAAGAATCGACCCCGCCCGAAAGGCCGCAGATCACCCGGCCCTTGCCCACCTGGGCGCGAATCTTGGCAATCGCCTCGGCGCGGTAGCCTTTCATGCTCCACTCGCCCGAGCAGCCGGCCACCTTGCGCACGAAATTGCGCAGCAGCTTGGCGCCATCCAGGGTGTGCATCACCTCGGGATGGAACTGCACGGCATAGATCTTGCGCTTGTCGTCGGCGATGGCGGCATAGGGCGAGCCGTCGCTGACGCCCACCACGCGGAAGCCATCGGGGATCTTGGTGATCTTGTCGCCGTGGCTCATCCACACCTGGTGTTTTTCGCCCTTGCCCCAGACGCCGTCGAACAGGCCGCAATCGTCCTTGATCTCGAGGAAGGCGCGGCCGAATTCGCGGTGATGGCCGGTCTCGACCTGGCCGCCGAGCTGGGTGCAGATGGTCTGCTCGCCATAGCAGATGCCGAATACCGGCAGGTTGCGCTCGAACACCGCCTGCGGCGCGCGGGGCGAGAATTCCTCGGTGGTGGAGGCCGGGCCGCCGGAGAGGATGATACCCTTCAGCTCGCCATGCGGGCTTTCGGCCGTGAGGGCTTCGGCCGCCTTCTGGAACGGAACGATCTCGCAATACACGCCGGCCTCGCGCACGCGGCGGGCAATCAGCTGGGTGACCTGCGATCCGAAATCGACGATGAGAATACGCTCCGCCATCGGGATACTTCAGCTCCTGTAGTTGGTGCCGAAGCGAAGAGGCCCCCGGTCGGGGGCCCCTGCTTCAGCTTGGCTTGGCCGCCTTGTAGGCGGCGATCTTGTTTTTCAGTTCCGTATACTCGGCGCAGCCGAAGGTGCATAGGCTGCTGAGCCGTTTCAGGTATTCCTCGGCCTTTTCCGGCTGGTTGGTCTTGAGGTACGCCTCGCCGATATATTCATGGGCGCCGCGATGCTTGGGGTCGAGCTCCAACGCCTTGTTATAGGCGATGAAGGCCTTTTCGTAGTCGCCCTGGTTGCGCAGGGCATAACCCAGCCAGTTGAAGGCATCGGCATTCTTGTCGTCCCTGGTCACCACGGCCTGGAATTTGGCGGCGGCCGTGGCGAAGTCCTTGGCGTCGATGGCCTTGCGGCCCTCGGCGAAATCGGGATCGGCCGGCTTGGTGGTCGTTGTCGCAGGATCGCTGCCCATGGCGAAAACGGTGGCAGGCGACAGGGCGAGCAGGACAGCGAGAAGCAGACGGCGCAGGATCGGCATGGCTTGCTCTCCTCAGCTCGGCTTGCCGGCCTTGTAGGCGGCGATCTTGTTTTTCAGCTCGGTATACTCGGCGCAGCCGAACAGGCAGAGGCTGTCGAGGCGCTTGAGATGCTCCTCGGCCTTTTCGAGCTGGTTGGTCTTCAGATAGGCCTCGCCGATATATTCATGGGCGCCGCGATGACGCGGATCGATCTGCAGCGCCTTGGTGTAATGGGCAAAGGACTGCTCGTAATTGCCCAGGTTGCGATAGGCATAGCCCAGCCAGTTATAGGCATCGGCATTCTGGGCATCCTTGGCCACCACCGCCTGGAACAGCGGAATCGCCGCGTTGAAGTCCTTCGCGTCGATGGCCTTGCGGCCCTCGGTGAAGTTCGGATCGACCGGCTTGGCGGCCGGGGCCGGATCGCTGCCGCCGGCGGCATGGGCCGGCGTCACGGAAAGACCCGGCAAGGGAATCTGGGAAAGGCTGAAGGCGGCGGCCAGCAGGATGGCCGGCAGGATGCGGAACACAGACATCGTGAAGCTCCTCGATGCGGATGGCACTATATCCGTCCCGGGCTTCATGGGGCCACCCCTGCACCTGTCCGCCGGAAGGCAGCGGCGAAAAAGCCGTCGGTGCCGTGGCGGTAGGGGGTGAGCGACAGCCGGCTCCCGGAACGCATACGGGAATCGGTTACACCCTCCCCCCAGGCCTCGGCCAGCGGCAGGGCCGTAAATTCCCCGTGATGGTTGAGGAACCAGTCGGCCTGCTCGCCGTTTTCGGCAGGCAGGATCGAACAGGTGGCATAGACCAGCCGGCCGCCCGGCCGCACCAGCCGGGCGCCATCCTCCAGCAGCCCGCGCTGGCGCCGCAGCACCTCGTCCAGGCTGGCGGGATCGTAGCGCCAGCGCGCTTCGGGGTTGCGCCGCCAGGTGCCGCTGCCCGAACAGGGCACGTCCAGCAGCACGCGGTCGGCCTGGCCTTCCAGTTTGCGCAGCAGATCGGGCATGGCATCGGCCGGATGCACCGTCACGTTCCGCACGCCGGCGCGCTCCAGCCGGGGGATCAGGCGGTCGATGCGGCGCTGGTCGTTATCGGCGGCATGCAGTTCGCCCTGGTTGCGCATGCAGGCGGCCAGCAACAGGGTCTTGCCGCCGGCGCCGGCGCAGAGATCCACCACCACCTCGCCCGGCCTGGCATCCACCAGCAGGCCGGCCAGTTGCGCGGCTTCGTCCTGCGGTTCGATCAGGCCATCGCGATAAAGGTCGTTCATTTCCAGCCGCACGCGTTCGGGGATGCGGATGCCCAGCGGCGAGAACGGCGTGACGGCCGCCGTGATGCCTTCGGCCTGCAACTGCTCCAGCACGATGGCGCGGTTGCTCTTCAGGGTGTTGACGCGCAGGTCGAGCGGCGCGCGGCCGTTCAGCGCGGCCAGTTCCATTTCGGCGTCAGTACCAAAAGCCTGCTGCACCATCTCGGCCACCGATGGCGGCAGGTTGCCGCGCGCCCAGAGCGGCGCGTCCTCGTCCGATGGCAGGCGCGACAACGCGGCGGCTTCGTCCTCGGTCAGCGGCGGCGGGGCATAGCGGCTGCCGTCGCAGAGCTGGCGCCAGACATGCAGCGGCGTGGCGGCGTCGGCGAAGACCAGCAGGCGCGGCGTGAGCTCCGCGCCGGCCTGCTGCACGCGCCAGCGCCGCATGCCCTGCTCGCGCAGAACGGCGTAAACCTGCTCGGCCACGGCGCGGCGGTCCTTCGCGCCGGCATAACGGCTGCGCCGCTGCCATTCCGCCACCACGCGGTCGGCGGCAGCAGCGCGTTCCAGAATCTCGGCGATGATCTCGATGCTGGCGGCCAGGCGCGCGGCCGGCGTCATCGAGGTTTAATTCTCCTGCCGGTAATTGGGTGCCTCGCGGGTGATCGCCACGTCATGCACATGGCTTTCGCGCAGGCCGGCCGAGGTGATGCGGATGAACTTGCAGTTCTTGCGCATTCCATCCAGCGTGGCATTGCCGGTATAGCCCATGGCGGCGCGCAGGCCGCCGACCAGTTGGTGCAGGATGGTGCCGGCCGGGCCCTTATAGGCGACGCGGCCCTCGATGCCCTCGGGCACCAGCTTCAGCTTGTCGCCCACTTCCTGCTGGAAATAGCGGTCGGCCGAACCGCGGCCCATGGCGCCGATCGACCCCATGCCACGATAGGACTTGTAGGAACGGCCCTGATAGAGGAACACCTCGCCCGGCGCCTCGTCGGTGCCGGCCAGCAGCGAACCGATCATGCAGGCATTGGCGCCGGCGGCAATCGCCTTGGCCAGGTCGCCCGAGAACTTGATGCCGCCATCGGCGATGATCGGAATGCCGGCCTTCTCGGCGATGGCCACCGCATCGGCCACGGCGGTGAGCTGCGGCACACCGACACCGGCGACGATGCGTGTGGTGCAGATCGAACCCGGGCCGATGCCCACCTTCACGCCATCCACGCCGGCATCGATCAGCGCCTTGGTGCCTTCGCTGGTGGCGACATTGCCGCCGATCACCTGGGTGCGGTTGGACACTTTCTTGATCGCCATGATCGTGTCGAGCACGCGGCTGGAATGGCCATGGGCGGTATCGACGATCAGCACATCGACGCCGGCATTCATCAGCTCCTGCGCGCGCTCCAGTCCGTCGGCACCGGTGGAGACGGCCGCGGCACAGCGCAGTCGGCCCTGTTCGTCCTTGCAGGCATTGGGGTGCAGGCGGGCCTTTTCGATATCCTTCACCGTGATCAGGCCGACGCAGCGATAGGCTTCGTCCACCACCACCAGCTTTTCAATGCGGTGCTGGTGCAGCAGCCGCTTGGCCTCGTCGATGGTGACGCCCTCGCGCACGGTGATCAGCGGATGCTTGGTCATCAGCTCGTGCACCGGCTGGCTCATGTCGGTGGCGAAGCGCACGTCGCGGTTGGTCAGCACGCCGACCAGCTTGCCGCCCTGGGTCTCAGTGACGGGGATGCCGTGGATGCCGTGACGCTCCATCAGCGCCAGCGCGTCGGCCAGCGTGGCATCGGGGCGGATGGTGAGCGGGTTCACCACCATGCCGGATTCGAATTTCTTCACGGCCGCGACTTCGCGGGCCTGTTCCTCGATGGTCAGGTTCTTGTGGATCACGCCGATGCCGCCGGCCTGGGCCATGGCAATCGCCATGCGCGCCTCGGTGACGGTATCCATCGCCGCCGAGATCAGCGGAATGCCCAGTTCGATGGTGCGGGTCAGGCGCGTGCGGGTATCCACTTCGGTCGGCAGTACGCTGGACGCAGCCGGCTCCAACAGGACGTCGTCGAAGGTGTAGGCTTCACGGAATTGCATGGGATACTCCTTGGGTCACGCGGATTTGGTCTGGGGCTTTTTATTGTTTTCGGCAGCCGCCTCGGCGGCAAAGTCGCCACCGGAGCGGTCTTCTTTCATCAGATCGGGATAATGGGTCAGCATCGCCTCGCGCCATGCGGCGAAGGGCAGATCGGCGAAGCTGCCGCGGTCGGCGACGTATTCCATATGGCGGCGGTTGTCGGCATCGAAGGGATGGAACACCGAGTCCGTCTCGCCATCGAAGTCCAGCGGCAGGACGCGGAATTTTTCGCAGAGCGCCAGATTGAAAGCCGGCGTGGCCTTCACCCATTTGCCTTCGATGAAGAGTTCCGTATAGCCGTGATAGTAAAAGATATCGGTGCCCATCTGGGCGCGCAGGCGCTCAGTGGCCAAGTGGTTCTTCACATCGGCCAGGCCCAGGCGCGACGGAATGCCCTCGGCGCGGGCCACGGCGGCCAGCAGGATCGCCTTGTTGACGCAGAAGCCCTTGCCGCGTTCGATCACGCCCGAGGCGCGCATGCCGTCATGGCTGACTTCGACGCTGTAGGGGTCGTAGAGGAAGCGGTCGCGCACCGCGTAATAAAGCCGGATCGCCTTGGCCCTGGGGTCGGTCTCGTCGCCGGCCGCTTCGCGGGCCAGCGCGCGCACGGCCGCATGATCGCTATCGATGAAAGGGGTGGCGGCAAGGTATGCCGGGTCCACCGCGGGCTCGGAAAGGTCCGACGCGGCCATTGGCAAGGCTGCTCCTGAAGGGAGTGAAGTATGTCCTTGCCGCGGAGGATATAGCCCCTCTTTGGCGCCGGGTCCAGCGCCAAAAGCTGCCGGTTTTAGCGGGGGTTAGCCACGGAAGCCGGTGGCGATGACGTAGGATTCGGCCGAATCCGCCCGGCTGGCCGGCGGTTTGACATGCCGCACGGTGCGGAAATCCCGCTTCATGGTGTTGAGCAGCTCATTTTCGGTGCCGCCACGCAGCACCTTGGCCACGAAGGCACCGCCCGGATTGAGCACGCGCAGGGCAAAATCCAGCGCCGCCTCGCACAGCATCATGATGCGGATATGGTCGGTCTGGCGATGCCCGGTGGCCGGCGCCGCCATGTCGGACAGCACCAGGTCGGCCTTGCCGCCCAGGGCCTCGATCACCTTCTGGTCGGCGCCCTCGGCCAAGAAATCCTGCTGCATCAGGGTGGCGCCCACGATGGGATCGACCGGGTTGATGTCGACGCCCAGCACAAAGCCGCCGGTCGCATCGCCCGCCTTCACACGTTTCACCGCCACCTGGGTCCAGCCGCCGGGCGCCGCGCCCAGATCGACCACGCGCATGCCCGGCTTGAGCAGTTTGTATTTCTCGTCCAGCTCGATCAGCTTGTAGGCGGCGCGGCTGCGCCAGCCTTCGCTCTTGGCCGCGTGCACATAAGGATCGTTGAGCTGACGCTGCAGCCAGCGGGCCTGGCCCACGGTGCGCCCGCGCGCGGTCTTCACCCGCACCTTCAGTCCGGATTTGCGCGGCGGCGTGGTCATCGCCGCCCCCTGTTCCGGTTTCCGTTCTGGCGCGATTGCCGCATCAGTTCCACCAGCACGCCTTCGCGTACGCCACGGTCGGCCACGCGCAGGCGATGGGCCGGCCAGAAACGATAGAGCGATTCCAGGATGGCGCAGCCGGCTACCACCAGATCGGCGCGTTCCTCGCCGATGCAGGGATGCAGGGCGCGTTCGGGCACGCTCTGCCCCGCCAGCTTGTGCGACTGCTCGATCACGGTGGGAAAATCCAGCCAGCAGCCATCCACATGCCGGCGTTCGTAGCGCGGCAGGCCAAGCAGAACGCCGGCCAAAGTGGTGACCGTGCCAGAGGTGCCCAGCACCTGTACCGCACCGCTTTTCAGCTTCTCACTCAAGCGATGCTTTTCCTCGAAGGGGCGCAGCACCGCCGAGACCTCTTCGATCATGCGCTCGTAGGAGCCGCTGTCATGGTCGCCGGGACCAAAACGCTCGGTCAGGTTCACCACACCATAGGGCAGCGAAATCCAGTCGATCACCTCGGTGCGGCCGCCGCCGGCCAGTTTCGCCCACAGGATTTCGGTGGAGCCGCCGCCAATATCGAACACGATGGCCTCGCGGTGCGGCGGCTCCAGCAGGGGCGCACAGCCGGTGAGCGCCAGCCGCGCCTCTTCGGCCGTCGAGATGATATCGAGCTGTATGCCGGTGGCGACCTTTACCTCGTGCAGGAATTCGGCGCCGTTGCCGGCACGCCGGCAGGCTTCGGTGGCCACCGCGCGGGCCACGGCCACACCACGGCGGGCCATCTTCTCCGAGCAGATCTTCAGCGCGTCTATGGTGCGAGCCATCGCCGCATCCGACAACTGGCCGGAAACCGACAGGCCCTCGCCCAGGCGCACGATGCGCGAGAACGCCTCGATCACCCGGAAACCGTCGCGATGCGGCCGGGCAATCAGCAGGCGGCAGTTGTTGGTACCCAGGTCGAGCGCGGCGAAGACCGGCGCGATGCCCTGCGACGGCACCCCGGCAGCCATGCCCGGCCTCGCTTCAGGCGCATCAATTGTCACGCAACCATCCTTCGACACGCCCGATCCGGGGCGATGCAGCCCGGCAGATCATGGGAATTGCTCTCATGGCAGCAGTCTAGCCTGCCGCGAGCCCGCGGTTAAGGCCGCCAAACGGCCAATCCAGCGATCCGGCCAGCGATCCGGATCAGTTTTGGGTCTTGGCGCCGTTCGGGGCCTTGGGCGCCGCCGCACCGTTCGGAGCGGTACCGTTTCGGGGCAGCTCGAAGATCTGGCCCGGATAGATCAGGTCCGGGTCCTGGATCTGGGACTGATTGGCGCGGTAAATCTCGGTGTAGAGTGGGCCCTCGCCATAAAGCCGGCGGGCAATACGCCATAGGCTGTTGCCGGGCTGGACCACCACGCTGGAGCCGTCCTCGTTGAACTTGATGTCTTCCGGCCGGGCCCGGCTGAAGGGCAGTTCCAGGCGGGAGGCGACCTTGCCGCCGGCATGCTCGACCTGGTCGACGCGCAGGGAATAAATACCCGGATCGACCGCCTTTTCCGGCTTCAGGCTCCAACGGCCGTTCTTGTCGGCGGTGGCCACCCCAATCGGCTCGTTGTTGAGGTAGATCTGCACGGTGGCGCCGGGCTGGGCGCGGCCCGAGAGGATCAGGTTGCCGGTCTGGTCGTACTCGATGGCATCCAGCGCCAGACCCTTGCGGGCCGGATCGAGCGGACCATCGGGACGCTGCAGCAGGCGGCTGGCACCCTTCAGCGGCGTCAGCACGGCAATCGCCTGTTCGCCGCCCTCGCCCGGCTGGCATTCCGGCACCACGGCGACCACGGTGGCCTCGGCCTTGATCGGCTCCTGGCCCTGCATCTGGGATTCCAGCACAAATTCCTGGTTACCCTTTTCGAGCGGCAGATCGGGCACCAGCACCCAATCGCCACGGCTGTCGGCCGTCACGCGGCCCAGTTCGCGCTGGCCGGTCTTGACCACCACCACCGAGCCCGGCATGGCGCGGCCGGCGAAAACGGAGGTGCAGTTGCGGCTGATGCGCACCACATCGAAGCTGGGCGGGACCTTGGCGACGCTGTCGGATGGCGGCGGCGTGGGCGCGGCCGGCACCGGCGGCGGCGCCGGGATGTTGGCCTGCGGAGTCATGCCGCGCTTGTTGGGATCGGCGCCGAAGAAGATCACTGCCAGGATGCCCAGGACAGCGACGCCGAGAAGGATGAAGAAGAAACGACTGCCCCGCACCGTTATGTTCCCGGCTAGCCAAATTGTGAACGACGAAAGAGATTAAGTCCTCGCCAGAGGACCCGCAACACCTCTAACTTGTTCAGAGTTTGCAAATCCTTACCAATAACCGTTTTCCAGCCCCATCATGCGCCACAACCGCTTTCTGCCCGGCCCCTGCCTGCGGCTCCTGCTCGCAGCAATGGTTTTCGCCCTGATCCATGCCAGTGCCGGCATGGCCCAGGCGCCTTCAGGCACCCCAAATCGCGACGATGCGGTGCAATACGGCGCCTATGTGTTCCGCGCCGGCGGCTGCTTCGAATGCCACACCGATACCAAGACCAAGGGCCAGCCCCTGGCCGGTGGCCGAGGCCTGCCGACACCATTCGGCACTTTCTATTCGCCCAATATCACGCCGGACCCGGAAACCGGCATTGGCCGCTGGAGCGAGGCGGATTTCGTGAGGGCAATGCGCAAGGGCCTGTCGCCCGACGGCGCAAACTACTTCCCGTCCTTCCCCTACACCGCCTTTGCCAAAATCACCGATGCCGACATGCGGGCGCTGTGGGCCTATCTGCGGGCGCAGCCGCCGGTGAAACAACCGAACAAGCCGCATGACGTGCCCTTCCCGTTCAATCTGCGCCTCGCGGTCTGGGGCTGGAAATTCCTTTACTTCGACGATGCCCCCTTCGCACCCGATCCGGCGAAACCCGCCGCCTGGAACCGCGGTGCCTATCTGGTCAACGCGCTGGGGCATTGCGGCGAATGCCATACCCAGCGCAACCTCCTGGGTGGCCTGAAATCCGACAGGATGTTCGGCGGCTCCACCGACGGTGCCGAAGGCAAGCCGGTGCCCAACATCACGCCGCATCCCTCCGCCGGAATCAGCCGTTGGAGCGAAAAGGACATCGCCGAGTTCCTCGGCAGCGGCATGACGCCGGAAGGCGACTTCACTGGCGGATTGATGGGCGACGTGATCGAGCAGAGTACCAAATACCTGACCGCCGAAGACCGGCTGGCCATGGCGGCCTATCTGAAAGCGTTGCCGCCGGTCGAGAGTCCGCCGCGCAAGCCCAAACAAAGCCCCTGAAACAGAAAACGGGCCGGCATTGCCGGCCCGTCTGCAATGAAGCGAATTATTCCGCTCAGCTCTTGGGCGTGCGGTAGGGCCGGTGGCAGGAACCGCAGGTGCCGCCCAGCGCGGCGAAGTCCGCCTTCACGGCATCCATGTTGCCGGCCTTGGCCGAAGCCGCCAGCTTCTCGGCCGCAGCCTTGCTGGCTGCCGCCTGCTTCTCGAAATCGGCCCAGTTGGCCCAGATCTCGGGCTTGGCCCAGGTTTCCGCACCCTTGTCGGAGCCTTTCGGGAACAGGCCGGGCACCTTCACCGCGGTGGCGGCGATGGTTTCCGCCGGCGCCACGGCATTGGCCGCCGGGCCGTTTTCGTCGACCACCTTCTTGATCGCCGCCATGGCGGCGCCCTGTGCCTTCATCCCCTCCTGCCGGGCCTTGATGATATCGGCCTGAGCTACTGCCAGGCCGGCAGTCGTCGTCACCGCAACGCCAAGCGCCGCCGCCAGTACCGCCTTGTGCCACTTTGCCATTTTGTTTTTTCCCTGCGTTAGAGACCCGTCTGCTGTACCGGGCCGGAATCCTGTATACCCGGTCTGCGGCCAACCGACGACAACCCGTTCAATCCTCACGAAGAATTCAACGCTCGTTACCTGTGGGTAACGTCAATGCCTTGGGCCGGTCCGTACTGGCGCTGGCGCCGGCAGGCAGAATCGGCTACCCATCCCCACCCTGAACAAGCCACCTCCCAGTTCGTTTGGACCCGCGATGACCGCCATCCGCTCCGTCTGCGTCTATTGCGGCTCGAGCCTCGGCGAGAGCCAGATCTACACCGCCCAGGCCCAGATCCTCGGGCGCCGCCTGGCCGAGAACGGCATCCGCCTGATTTACGGCGGCGGCCGCATTGGCCTGATGGGCGTGATCGCCGATGCCGCGATGAAGGCGGGCGGTGAAGTGGTCGGCATCATCCCCAACCACCTGCATGACTGGGAAGTGGGCCATACCGGCCTGACCGAACTGCATGTGGTGGACAGCATGCACACCCGCAAGCGCATGATGGTCGACATGTCGGATGCCTTCATCGCCATGCCCGGCGGCGTCGGCACCCTGGACGAATTCTTCGAGGTGGTGACGTGGCGGCAGCTCAAGCTGCATGACAAGCCGATCATCGTGCTGAATACGGAAGATTACTGGCATCCCCTGCTGGCCCTGGTCGAGGCCGTGATTGAGCGCGGCTTTGCCCGCCGCACCACGGCCAACCTGTTCACCGTGGTGGACGATGCCGAGGCCGTGGTGGCCGCCCTGCTGGCTGAGCCGGCACCGGAGCGGCCCGCAACCCCCAGCCGGATCTGAGACTGGCAACGACGCACGGCCGCGAACCGCCGAAAATGGCGGGACTTTGATCTTTTTTCGCCTGCCCTAGAGTTTAAATCCACCTGTCCGCCGGGGGTGTAAGCCTTTGCCCGGCCGGCCCGCTTTGCTAGGGTCCGGCCACCTGACGAAACGCAACCGTGACCGTGGAGGGATCTGTCTTATGGCGAAAATCAAGGTGAAGAATCCGGTCGTCGAACTCGACGGCGACGAGATGACCCGGATCATCTGGAAGTTCATCAAGGAGAAGCTGATCCTCCCCTATCTCGACGTTGACCTGCTCTATTTCGATCTCGGTGTCGAATACCGCGACCAGACCAACGACCAGGTCACCATCGACTCCGCCCATGCCATCCTGAAGCATGGCGTCGGCGTGAAATGCGCCACCATCACGCCGGACGAAGCCCGCGTGAAGGAATTCAATCTGAAGGAAATGTGGAAGTCGCCCAACGGCACCATCCGCAACATCCTCGGCGGCACGATCTTCCGCGAGCCGATCATCTGCAAAAACGTGCCACGCCTGGTGCCGCACTGGAACGATCCCATCGTGGTTGGCCGCCATGCCTTCGGCGACCAGTACCGCGCCACCGATTTCCGTTTCCCCGGCAAGGGCACGCTGACCATCAAGTTCGTCGGCGAGGACGGCAAGGTGATCGAGAAGGAGGTCTTCAAGGCCCCCGGCAGCGGCGTCGCGATGGCGATGTACAACCTGGACGACTCGATCCGCGACTTCGCCCGCGCCAGCATGAACTATTCGCTGGTGCGCGGCTGGCCGCTTTACATGTCGACCAAGAACACGATCCTCAAGGCCTATGACGGCCGCTTCAAGGACCTGTTCGAAGAGGTGTTCAACACCGAGTTCGCCGACAAGTTCAAGGCGGCCGGCATCACCTATGAACACCGCCTGATCGACGACATGGTGGCCTGCGCCATCAAGTGGTCGGGCAAATTCGTCTGGGCCTGCAAGAACTACGACGGCGACGTGCAGTCCGACGTGGTGGCACAGGGCTTCGGCTCGCTGGGCCTGATGACCAGCGTGCTGATGACCCCGGACGGCAAGACGGTGGAAGCCGAGGCCGCCCACGGCACGGTGACGCGCCATTATCGCGAACACCAGGCCGGCCGCGAAACCTCGACGAATCCGATCGCCTCGATCTTCGCCTGGACGCGCGGCCTGATGCATCGCGCCAAGCTGGACAACAACGCCGATCTGGACAAGTTCGCCAAGACGCTGGAGAAGGTCTGCATCGAGACGGTGGAAGCCGGCTTCATGACCAAGGACCTGGCCATCCTGATCTCGAAGGACCAGCCCTGGCTGACCACCCAGAAGTTCCTCGATAAGATCGACGAGAACCTGAAGAAGGCGCTCGCCTAAGCCGTCCTCGATTTTTTCCGGACACCGCTGCGGCGGGGAGCGGATCGCTCCCCGCCGTTTTTCTTTTCCTGCCGTCCGACAAAACCTGCCAGCAAGTTGCGGGAGGCGATGATGCCCTCTCCGACCACATCGAAAAATGCCCGCACGCGTGCGGTGCGGCGCAGATCCTCATGAGTAACGATCCATAATTCCCGGTCCAGGGCCGGGATCGGCTGCGGTACCAGCCTGACCAGATCCGGCTCCGGATCGCCCAGATAGCAGGGCAGCACCGCCACGCCGATGCCGGCTCTGGCGGCGACAAGCTGATTCACCACACTGTTCGTCCGGTAGATCGTACGGGCATCGGCGCCGTGCCGCGCCAGCCAGTCGGCCGTATTGATACCTGTTACGCCGCTTTCCCAGCCAATCATGGGCAGATGCTCCAACCGCAGGTCGCGGATCGCCGGCAGGGTTTCGGCCAGACCTTTCGAGGCGTAAACCGACCAGGCGATATCGGCCAGCTTGCGGCCGTAGAGATCGCCCTCCTTCGGCCGCATCACGCGCAGGGCAATATCGGCTTCGCGGCGCGACAAACTCAGGATGCGATTATCGATCAGCAGTTCGATGCTGATGCCGGGATGGATGGCGTGAAAGCGGGCGATTTGACCGGTCAGCACCCGATAGGCCAGCGTCTCGGAAGCCGTCACCCGCAAACGGCCCGTCAGGCTGTGATCGCGACCGGCGATCTCCCGGTCCAGCGCCGCGGCCTCGGTTTCGATCCGCTCTGCGACTGCGACCATGTGTTCCCCGGCCGCAGTGGGTGCATACACCCCGCCGGGCAGGCGTTCGAACAGCCGCACGCCCATGGCCGTTTCCAGCGCGCCAAGTCGGCGGAAAGCGGTCGAGTGATTGATGCCGAGCGCGGCCGCTGCACCCGCCAGGGTCGTCGCGCGGCCGATGGCCAGCACCAGCCGAAGGTCGTTCCAGTCCTGCATGGCGCCAGCATAACCATTTGCCCGTTTGCAGTCATGCAAATTGAACTTACAAAAGTGCATATGGATTTGCAAAATGGAAGGCGGTACTTCGGCAGCGGAACCAACCTGCGGAGACTGCCCGATGATCGACCTCACCTCGCCCGCCAGCCGCGACTACGGCATTGCCCTGCTGCGCGTCAGCCTTGGCATCATGTTCCTGGCCCATGGCCTGCTGCTGAAAGTCTTCGTGTTTGGCCTGGCCGGCACGGCGGCTTTCTTCGAAGGGATCGGCTTGCCCGGCTGGCTGGCCTATGTCACGGCCCTGGCGGAAACGCTCGGCGGCCTGATGCTGATCGCCGGCATCCAGACGCGCCTCGTGGCGCTTGCCCTCTCTCCCATCCTGATCGGCGCCTGGTATGTGCATGCCGGAAACGGCTGGGTCTTTTCGGCATCGAATGGCGGCTGGGAATATCCGGCGTATCTTCTGGTGCTCTGCCTGGCGCAGGCCCTCCTCGGCGGTGGTGCTTTCCAGTTCCGCACCGTCCGTGCCGGATGAGGAGCGTATCATGACGCACCTGAAACTGGTCAGCCACGCGCTCTGTCCTTACGTGCAGCGGGCCGCCATCGCCCTGACGGAAAAGCAGGTAGCCTTCGAGCGTATTGTGATCGACCTGGGCAACAAGCCCGCGTGGTTCAAGGTCATTTCACCGCTCGGCAAGGTTCCCCTGCTGCTGGTGGAGGATGCGGTTCTGTTTGAGTCCGCCGCGATCTGCGATTACCTGGACGAGACGATCGCGCCCCGCCTGCATCCCGCCGATCCGATCCGGCGGGCCCAGCACCGCGCCTGGATCGAATTCGCATCTTCGCTGCTGAATGACATCTGGGGTTTCTATGTCGCCGCCGATGTCACTGGCTTCGAACGGAAGACGACAGATATCGTGACCAAATTCCAGCGGCTGGAGGATGAACTGGCGCATCGGGAAGGACCGTATTTCACGGGCGCGGATTTTTCCCTGGTCGATGCCGCCTTCGGCCCCGTTTTCCGATATTTTGACGTGTTCGAACGCTTCATCGAACTCGACGCCTTCGCCGACAAACCCAATCTGCGGGCATGGCGGCAGGCGCTGGCAGAGCGCCCTAGCGTAAGGGATGCTGTGGTGCCGGAATACCCGGCCCTGCTGGAGGCTTTCCTGCGTAGTCGCGGATCGCATCTCTCCGGCCTGATGAAAGTCGCTGCCTAGACGGCAGGGGGCGAATCGCCCTCCGCCGTTTTTCTTTGCGCGATACGCTGCTCGGCCAGGCTGGCGATATGTTCCCTGATTGTGGGATGCACCTGTAGCAGGCGCTGGAAATCGGCCACCTCCAGCGTCAGCAGGCGGCAGGCGGATACCGCACTGACCGTGGCGGTGCGATCGGTGCGGTTGAGCAGGGCAATCTCGCCGAAATGCTGGCCCGGCCCCAGCACCACGGGCTCGGGCAGGATTTCCACCTCCACCTCGCCGGCCATGATGAAGAACATCGCCTCGGCACGGTCGCCCCTGCGCACGATCACCGCGCCGGCGGGCACCACCTGGGGCTTGAGCAGGCTGGCGATCTCGGCGATGGAACTGGCATCGAGCTGGCTGAAGATCGGCAAAGATGCCACGGCGCGCCAAGTCACCATGAATTCGCGACGCTTGAATTCCTCGGCGAAACCCGAGGCGAGCAAGCCGGCCGGGATGGCAAAGGTGGCCACGCCGAGCACGATGACGAAGCCATTGAACAGCTTGCCCAGCGGCGTAACCGGAATCATGTCGCCATAACCGACCGAACCGACCGTGACGATGCCCCACCACAAGGCCTGCGGGATCGAGCCGAACACCTCGGGCTGGGTTTCGTTTTCCAGCACATACATGATGCAGGAAGCGATCACCAGCAGCACGCCGACAGTCATCAGCGCGGCAGCCAGGGCCGACATTTCCCGCCGCAGCACGCCAGCCACCATGCTCAACCCCGGCAGATACCGCGCCAGCTTGAACAGGGTGAACATCTCCAGCGTCAGGAACAAATCGCGCGGGAACGGCACGACCAGGTTGATCCAGAAAGGCAGGATCACCAGCAGATCGATGACGCCGAGGAAGGATGTCATGTAGCGCCGGCGCATTGCCACCGCGCCAGTGCGCCCGGCGTGGATGTAATCCGGCGCGATCCAGATACGCAGCAGGTATTCGAGCGTGAACAGGATATCGGTGGCTTCGCGCACACGATCGAGCCAGAAGCCGCTGCGGGCATCCAGTCCCGGCACGGTCACCAGCACGATGGCAAGCGCGGCGGCCGCGATGCCGAGCAGGATCAGGCTGGAGACCAACCGATGGCCCAGGCCGGAATCGGTCCGGTCATCGGCGAGCAGATCGAAACAGAACCGCCGCCAGCCCGCACCGGACGTGGCGGCGGCGCGGCGCCTGCTGCGCCCTGAGGTCACGCTGCCTTGCCGATCTCGGCCGCGATGGCATCCAGCGCCTTCTCGGCGCCGGCCGGGTCGGCACCGCCGCCCTGGGCGAAATCGGGCCGGCCGCCACCGCCCTGGCCGCCGATCAGCGGCGTGGCGATCTTGACCAGATCGGCGGCATTCAGCTTCGCGGTGAGGTCGGCACTGACGCCGACCACCACGGCCACCTTGCCATCGGCCACAGAGGTGAGCGCAACGACGCCCGAGCCGAGTTCCTTCTTCAGCGCATCGACCATGCCGCGCAGGTCTTTGGCCGGCACGCCATCCAACCGGCGGGCGGCGTATTTCACGCCGTTGAGGTCCTTCACCTGCGGGCCGCCGGCGCCGCCACCGGTGGCGAGCTGCTTGCGCAATTCGGAGAGTTCACGCTCCAGCTTGCGCTTTTCCTCCAGCAGGGCGGTCAGGCGCTGCGGCACTTCCTTCGGCTGCGCCTTCAGTGCATCGGCGGCGGCTTTCAGGGTTTCTTCCTGCTCGGCGAAATAGCTGCGCGCTGCCTCGCCGGTCAGCGCCTCGATGCGACGCACGCCGGCCGCCACGGCGCCTTCGTTGACGATCTTGAACAGGCCGATATCGCCGGTGCGGCGCACATGGGTGCCGCCGCAGAGCTCGACCGAATAGTCCTTGTCGCCAAGCCTGCCCATGGCCAGCACACGGACTTCGTCGCCGTATTTCTCGCCGAACAGGGCCATGGCGCCGGCGGCGATGGCCTCGTCAGGCGTCATCAGGCGGGTGGTGACATCGCTGTTCTGGCGCACGATCTCGTTCACCTCGGCCTCGACGGCCAGGGTTTCGTCGGCACTGAGCGGCTTGGGGTGGCTGATATCAAAGCGGAAACGATCCGGCGAAACCAGCGAGCCCTTCTGCGTGACATGATCGCCCAGCTTACGGCGCAGCGCCGCGTGCAGCAGATGCGTGGCCGAGTGGTTGGCGCGGATCGCGCTGCGGCGGGCATGATCGACCGTGAGCGTCGCCATGTCACCGGTTTTCAGCACGCCTTCCACCACCTTGCCGACATGCACATGCAGCAGGCCGAGCTTCTTCTGCGTATCAGAGACCTGCACCTTCGCGCCGCCCGCGGTGGCGATCACGCCGGTATCGCCGACCTGGCCGCCGGACTCGGCGTAGAACGGCGTCTGGTTCAGCACGACGGCAACCTCGGCACCGGCCTTGGCCTCCTGCACCGGCTGGCCGTTCACCACGATGGCGTCGATGCGGCCTTCGGCGGCCTCGGTGTCGTAGCCGAGGAATTCGGTAGCGCCCTGCTCTTCCTTGATGTCGAACCACACCTTCTCGGTGGCCGCCTCGCCCGAACCGGCCCAGGCCTTGCGGGCCTCGGTGCGCTGGGCGGCCATGGCTTCCTGGAAGCCGTCGAGATTTACGTTGATGCCGCGCAGGCGCAGGGCATCCTGGGTCAGGTCGAGCGGGAAGCCGTAGGTATCGTATAGCTTGAACGCCACTTCGCCCGGCAGCATGTCGCCCTTCGACATGCCGACGGTGGCCTCGTCCAGCAGCTTGAGGCCACGATCCAGCGTCTGCTTGAAGCGGGTTTCCTCCAGCTTCAGCGTCTCGCTGATCAGGCTTTCGGCGCGGCCGAGCTCGGGATAGGCGCGGCCCATCACCGACACCAGCGCCGGCACCAGGCGGTGCATCAGCGGTTCCTTGCAGCCCATGAGCTGGGCATGGCGCATGGCGCGGCGCATGATGCGACGCAGGACATAGCCGCGCCCCTCGTTGGAGGGCAGCACGCCATCGGCGATCAGGAAGCAGGAGGAGCGCAGGTGATCGGCGATCACGCGGTGGCTCATCTTGAAATCGCCATCGGCGGCGACATGCGCGAAATCGGCCGACGCCTCGATCAGCGTGCGCATGATGTCGATGTCGTAATTGTCGTGCTTGCCCTGCATCACCGCGGTGATGCGCTCCAGGCCCATGCCGGTGTCGATCGAGGGTTTGGGCAGGCTGACGCGCTGCTCCTTGGTCACCTGCTCGAACTGCATGAACACGAGATTCCAGATCTCGATATAGCGGTCGCCGTCGGCATCCGGGCTGCCCGGCGGGCCGCCGGCCACCTTGTCGCCGTGGTCGTAGAAGATTTCCGAGCAGGGGCCGCAGGGGCCGGTATCGCCCATGGCCCAGAAATTGTCGGAGGTGGCGATGCGCACGATGCGCTCGTCGGGCAGGCCGGCCACCTTCTTCCAGATGTTAAAGGCCTCGTCGTCGTCGTGATAGACGGTGACCCACAGCTTGTCCTTCGGCAGGCCGTATTCTTTGGTGATCAGGTTCCAGGCGAACGGGATCGCCTCGTCCTTGAAATAGTCGCCGAAGGAGAAGTTGCCGAGCATCTCGAAGAAGGTGTGATGCCGGGCGGTGTAGCCCACGTTGTCCAGGTCGTTGTGCTTGCCGCCGGCGCGCACGCATTTCTGCGAGGTGGCGGCGCGGGAATAGGGGCGCTTTTCCTGGCCGGTGAAGACATTCTTGAACTGCACCATGCCAGCATTGGTGAACATCAGGGTGGGGTCGTTGCGCGGCACCAGCGGCGAGGATTCCACCACCTGGTGGCCAGCCTTGGCGAAGTAATCAAGAAAGGCCTGGCGGATATCGCTGGCGGAGGACATGGACTTCGCACCCCTGGTCTGGCCGGCGGCGGATGGGTCCGGCCGGCGGAATTCTGCTGTCTGGGCCGGGCTGGCCGTTAAGGATTTTACCCCCGACCGACCCGGCAAGAGGACTTAATTAACGCCCCGGGAAACCCCTGTCCAGCCAGCGGAAAGGCGGGCGGAAAGCCGTTAACTGCACGGCTTTAGGGCAAAAAAAGACCCCGGTACCGAGGTCCGGCACCGGGGTTCCCATGGAGGAGAGAACTCATAGGCCGCCAGATAGCGGCCAGAGGGGAAAAATCAATCTGCGTCCTCGGTCTCGGCGGCGTCCGCACCGGCGTCGATGGCGGCGGCCACGATGCCCGAATTGGCCTTGATGGCGGCCTCGATCTTTTCCTTCTCGGACGCCGCGAGCTTGTCGCCCATCTCGGTGAGCGACTTGCGTACCGAGTGAATCATGCTGTCGGCACGGTTGCGGCTCTCCACCAGCTCGCGCGCCTTGCGGTC
>JBKBJT010000036.1:0-38577 GCA_046294345.1 Ferrovibrio sp. | reverse complement strand
TGCGCCGGGCGCGCGCCGCCGATCTGCGCAGCCGCGCGGAGGCCGCCCTGGACCGGTTCCTCGGCAGCCGGATCGGCAGCGAGGCGAGCATCCTGGTGGAACAGCAGGGCCTGGGCCGCGACGAGACCTATGCGCCGGTGATCCTGCCGGACAGCATGGAAAAAGGCAGCATCGTCACCGCGCGCATCGCGGCGGCGCGTGGCGGCAAGTTATGGCTGGAGGCCGCATGAGCGAGCCCGAGAACAACAAGAAACCGGGCTGGTTCAGCCGCCTGAAGGCGGGCCTGTCGCGCTCGGCCGGCCAGCTCGGCGAGCAGATCGGCGCACTCTTCACCAAGCGCAAGCTGGACCAGGAGGCACTGGACGATCTGGAGGAAACGCTGATCCGGGCCGATCTGGGTGTGACCACGGCGGCCCGGATCGTGAAAGAGATCGCCCGCGACCGCTTCGAGAAAGACATCTCGCCTGAGGAAATCCGTGCCGCCCTGGCCGAGTCCGTCGCCGGCCTGCTGCAGCCGGTGGAGCATCCGCTGGCATTGGACGGCGACAAGCCGCAGGTGGTGCTGGTGGTGGGCGTGAACGGCGTGGGCAAGACCACGACGATCGGCAAGATCGCGGCCCGTCTGCGCGAGGATGGCAAAAGCGTGATGCTGGCCGCCGGCGATACCTTCCGCGCCGCCGCCATCGAACAGCTGAAAATCTGGGGCGAACGGGTGCAGGCGCCGGTGCTGGCGCGCGAGACCGGCAGCGATGCAGCCGGTCTGGCCTTCGATGCCCTGACCCAGGCCCGCGAGCAAAAGATCGACGTGCTGCTGATCGATACCGCCGGTCGGCTGCAGAACAAGGCCGACCTGATGGGCGAGTTGGCCAAGATCGTGCGCGTGCTGAAGAAGCAGCTTCCCGAGGCGCCGCATCACGTGCTGCTGGTGCTGGATGCCACCACGGGGCAGAACGCCATCAGCCAGGTGGCGACCTTCAAGGAAATCTGCGCCGTGACCGGGCTGGTGGTGACCAAGCTGGACGGCACGGCGCGTGGCGGCGTACTGGTAGCGATTGCCGACAAATTCGGCCTGCCGGTGCATTACATCGGCGTCGGCGAACAGGCCGCCGACCTGCAGCCCTTTTCGGCCACGGGCTTCGCCCGGGCACTGGCCGGACTGGATCAGCCCGGCCAGTAAGGCGGATCACTCCGCCGGCTCGAAGGTATAGGCGTATTCGCGCTCGTCCTGGGTCTGGCCGCCCAGCGGGAATTTCCGGCTGTCGTCCAGATAGTCATGGAAATGGATCACCACATCCTCGCCGCGCAGGCACACCACGGCATAGGCTGGCGGTTCATGGCTGCCCGGCACGGCGGCAAGCTGTTCGGCCCGGAAATCCAGCCAGACCTGGTGGTTGGTGGCGCGCATGGTGGAAAACGGCACGCCCATCCAGCTGCCGACGATCGGCCGGTGCACATGGCCGAAGAAAACATGCCGCAGATTTTGGCGGTACGGCCGCATCAGGGCCGCCACCTGTTCGCGCTGGATCAGGCCGATGCGATCCATCGGGCCGATGCCGATCTCGAACGGCGGATGATGCATGAACACGAAGAGCGGCCTGTCGCCGGCAGCCGCCAGTTGGCGGCGCAGCCAATCCTGCCGCTGTTCGCAATACCAGCCGGCATGGGTGCCGGGCTGGTTGGTGTCGAGGAACAGCAGCCGGCCTTCGGCCACGTCGTGACGGCCCTGGATGAAACCGTTCTCGTCCACCGGGGCTTTGGGAAACACGCCGCGGAAGGTCGGGCGATCGTCATGATTGCCCAGCAGCGGAATGCAGGGCGGGATCAGATCGTCCAGCACCTCGCGCAAGGCCTCATAGGCCACGCCCTCGCCCCAGTGGGTCAGGTCGCCGGTGATCACCACCAGGGCGGCATCGGCGTGATTCCGGTTGATGTCGTCCACGGCCGCAGCCAGACGCGCCTGCGGATTAAGGCCGTATAGCAGACGGCCGGGCTCGACGAGATGGGTGTCGGTGATGTGGATCAGCTTGGTCATGCGGCAGCCTTTCGCAAGGAAGAAGGGCGGAACGGCTTTCAAACCGCCCCGCCCGCATGGTCAGATTACGAACGCGTCTTCGGCAGCAGCTTCTGCACGTCGCGGGCCATATCCTTCAGCACCGCCTGCGGCTCGCCGGCGCGCTGGCCATTCACCACAGACTGCAGGTGATCCTTGATCACGTCGGTGATCTTCAGGCCGTTCTCGCCGGGGAAAGCATACCACTTGGTCAGCAGGCTAAGCTGGCTGACGGCGGTGTAGTTGTTCGGATTCTTCTCGTAAAAGTCCTTCAGATAGACGTCGTTGGCCTTCTTGTTCGGCGGCATGTAGCCGGTGGTCTTGGCCATGATCGCCGCGCCTTCCGGGCCATGCCAGAACTTCATCACCTCCCAGGCCGCCTTCTGCTTGGCCGGATCGGTGGCGGTGATCACGCCCAGATTACCACCGGCCGGCAGGCGCCCGACACCCGGCTTCACGTCCGGGAAGACATGGGTCTTGAGGTTGAACTTGCCGGCAATCATCTCGGTGGTCTTGGCCAGATCCGAGGTGGAGGTGAAGTGGATACCGGTCTTGCCGGCGGCGAATGCGGCGCGCATATCCGGCTGGGTCAGATTCGGCATCTGGGCGTCCTTCACGAAGCGCGCGAAGACATTGATGGCGAACTGGCCTTCGGGTCCATCGAAAGCGACCTTGCTTTCATCGGCATTCAGCATACTGCCGCCCTGACTGAAAACCGGCGCCTGCCACAGCCAGTTGCCGGTGATGTCCCAGGCGATGGTGGCGCCGTTGACGTCACCGCCCAGCGCCTTGATCTTCTTCGCCAGCGCAAAGACCTCGTCCCAGGTCTTGGGCAGGTTGTTCGGATCGCCGCCAGCCTTCTTCACGAGATCGAGATTGTAATAGGCAATCGGCAACGAGATAGCGAAGGGCAGCGCGTAGACCTTGCCCTGCTGCGTGCCGATATCGAACATCGCCTGATGGAAGCCTTCGGTCTCGAAGTTCTTTTCGGCCTTGATGAAGTCGTCCAGCGGCACGGCGATGTTGCGGTCGACCATGATGCGGATGCGGTTGAGGCCCTGGAAGGTGATGTCGGGCATCTGCTTGGTGATCGACTCGCGCAGGATCTTCTGCGTCGCCTCTTCATACGAGTCGTATGGCGCGCGGAAGCTGACCTTGATATCCGGGCGCTTCTTGGCGAATTCCGCGGCGATCTGCTGGTGTGTGCCGTTGAACAGCTCGCCATAGGGATACTGGATCACGATTTCGGTGGCCTGGGCGGCGGATGCCCCCATCAGGACGGCCGCTGCCGCCATGAAGATCTTACGCATGGACTTTCTCCTCTCCTGTTACGGCCTATTTCAGGCCGGTGAATGCGATGCCCTCGATGAACCGCTTCTGCGCGAGCAGGAAAGCGATGACGAGCGGCATGATGATGATGGTGGCCGCCGCCATCAGCGGCCCATAGGAGGTTCCGGCTTCCTGGTTGCGGAAGCTGATGACGCCGAGCGGCGGGGTGTAATACTGCTCGCTGTTCAGCGCGATCAGCGGCCAGAAATAATCGTTCCAGTGAGCGATCACCGAGAAGATGCCGAAAGCCGTGATCGCCGGGATCGCGGTGGGCAGCATGACGCGCCAGACAATGGCGAATTCCGACATGCCATCCATGCGGGCCGCGTCGATCAGATCGTCCGGCACGGTCATGAAGAACTGGCGCATCAGGAAGATGCCGAAGACCGAGATGACCCAGGGCACGATCAGGGCGGCATAACTGTCGAGGATGCCCAGATGGTGGAACAGCAGGAATAGCGGCACCGCGATGGCATGCGGCGGGATCAGCAGGCAGAGCAGGACCAGGGCGAACAGCGTTTCGCGGCCACGGAAGCGCAGTTTGGCCAACGCATAGGCGGCCGGCAGGGCGACCACCACCTGCAACGCGAAGATGGAAACAGTGACGATCACGCCGTTCAGCAGGAAGCGTGCGAGCGGCGAGCGGGTGAAGGCCTGGCTGTAATTCTCCACCGCATGCAGGGTCTGCGGCCACCAGCGGATTTCGCTGATGAATATCTCGGCATCGGGTTTCAGCGACGTGGCGATCATCCAGGCAAACGGCAGCAGCACGATGGCCACGCCGGCCAGCAGAACGCCGTGCCGCAGGGTGGAGCGAAGGATGGAGGATTGCGTAGTCATCCGTAATGCACCTTGCGGTCGAGCAGCCGCGCCTTGACCACGGTGAGGATCAGTACGAAGACCAGGAAGACCACGGCAATGGCGGCGGCATAACCGGAGCGCAGGAATTCGAAGCCCTCGGCATACATGGTGTAGAGCAGAACTTCCGTGGCCTTGACCGGGCCGCCCTTGGTCAGGCCATGCACGGTGTCAAAGACCTGGAAGGAGCGGATCGCGGTGATCACCACCACGAACATCGTCACCGGCCCCAGCATCGGCCAGGTGACCAGGCGGAAGCGGTCCCACGCGCTGTGGGCGCCATCCATCTCGGCCGCCTCGTAGAGGTGTTTCGGGATCGAGACGATGCCAGCCATGAACAGCACCATGTTGAACCCGAAGGATTGCCAGATGCCGATCACGGCCAGCACCCACAGCGCCAGTCCCGGATCGTTCAGCCAGTTCTGCGGCGCGATGCCGAGCGGCTTCAGCATCAGGTTGACCAGACCGAATTGCGGATGCAGCATGAATTCCCAGGCAATGGCCATGGCGATCAGCGTGGCCATCACCGGCACGAAGAAGGCCGCGCGATAGAAGGCACGCCAGGACCGGCCGCTTTCGATCAGCAGCGCGACACCCAAGCCCAGTCCGACGGCGGCCGGCACCACCACGCCGACATAGGCCAGCGTGTTGCCCAGCGATTTCCAGAACACTTTTTCGCTGGCCAGTTCGGTGTAATTGTCCAGGCCGATGAAGCCGAAACCAGGTGCACCGAGCTGATAATCGGTGAATGATAATAGCAGCACGGTCAGCACCGGCCCGATCAGCAGCAGCAGCATGAGCGCAAAGGCCGGGCCGGCCAGCAGATAGGGTACGGCCAGCCGGTCGATCCGCCAGCCGCGCGCCGAAACACGATCCAGCACGGCCTCAGCCATAGACCCGCTCCCGCGTCTCGGCCGGCCGCGGCACCATCCGCAGGCGGCGGCCGTCATTGCCGAACAGCAGGATCTGGTCGACCGGCACATGCAGGCCGATACGGTCATTCTCGCGCACACCATGCTGGCGGGCCGGCAGACGCACGATCACCGGACCGGGAGCCGCATCCAGTTGCACATGCACCAGCAGGTCCGAACCAAGGTTCTCGCGGATGACCACCCGGCCGCCCAGTGTGGCCGGCGAATTGGCGCCCAGCTCCGCCGCTTCCGGCCGGAAGGCCAGTTTCAGCTGGCTGCCTGGCGGCAGGATTGCAGCAATATCGAAGCGGGCCGCACCGACGCGCAGGATGCCATCGCCGTCGATCTCTGCCGGCACCACGTTGATTTTCGGACTGCCGATGAATTCGGCCACCCGCAGATCGACCGGATCGGCATAGATCACATCGGGCGCCGCCACCTGCAGGATTTCGCCATCCATCATCACCGCGATGCGATCCGACATGGTCATCGCTTCGGCCTGGTCATGGGTGACATAGATAAATGTGGCGGCAAGCTGCTGGTGCAGCTGGGCGATCTCGGTGCGCATATGCTCGCGCAGCTTGGCATCCAGGTTGCTGAGCGGTTCGTCCATCAGGAAGGCGGCCGGATGCCGCACCATGGCGCGGCCGAGCGCCACGCGCTGGCGCTGGCCGCCGGAAAGCTGGGCCGGCTTGCGCTCCAGCAGATGGCCTATGCGCAGGATGTCGGCCACGCGATGCACTTCGTCGGCAATCACCGTTCGTGTGGCCGCCGTGCCGAGCAGGAACCGGCCAAGCAGCGGCAGTCGCTGCCAGGCGGTGAGACGGCGCATGGTCAGCGGCAGAGCGATGTTGTCGCGGGCCGAAAGATGCGGGTAAAGCGCGTAGGACTGGAACACCATGGCCAGGTCGCGGTCGGCGGCCCGTTTGCGCCCGGCGCTTTCGTCGCCGATGCGGATATCGCCCTCATCCTGCTGCTCCAGGCCGGCGATGATGCGTAGCAGGGTGCTCTTGCCGCAGCCCGAAGGGCCAACCAGGGTCATGAATTCGCGATCGGCGATGTCGAGCGACACGCCTTTCAGAACCTGTGTGGCTCCGAAGGATTTGCGAATTCTTTCAATAACGACTCCGGCCATGGCCTCTTCCCCGTTGCGTGGGGGAAGCCTTAGGCGCGCCGTTTTGCATACCGATGAATGCGCCGTGACCGGTTCACGGCACTTCGGTGACGGAATGATGGAATCGCTAGACGATGCCGGGGGTCGTTCTAGACCTGTCGATCAGCAGTCCGGGGATTCAGTAATTGCCCAGTTCGCCAGGCGGATTGGCATGGGTCGGGAAACGCGCCTGACCTTCCACCGCGCGATAGTGATGCAGGGCCCAGTGCACCGACGGAAAAGCCAGGTCCTGCCATGGGATGTCGTCCCAGCCGAACAGCCGCACCTCGAGCGATTCCGGCCCGGCGGAAAATTCCGGCGACGCCAGCGTCGCGCGATAGATCAGCTGCACCTGACTGATGCGCGGAATGTTGTAAACAGCAAGCAGGGCATCGATGGCGATCTCGGCGCAGGCTTCCTCCTGGGCTTCGCGCATGGCCCCGGCCTCGGAGGTTTCGTGTTCTTCCATGTAGCCCGCCGGAATGGTCCAGAAGCCCTTGCGCGGCTCGATGGCGCGGCGGCACAGCAAAATCCTGCCTTCATGCCCGACCACCGCGCCGACCACCACCTTGGGGTTGACATAGTGAACCCAGCCGCAATCGTCGCAGATCATGCGGTTTCGATTATCCCCTTCCGGGGTGCGCTGGGAAAATCGATAATTCTTCGGATTTTGCATGTTCGCTTCGACGTTTGCAGGTTCAAGCGTGTTTGTATGTATACGGCCGTCTCTATCCTGAATTTATTCGATCTCACACTGGACGAGCAGCCTCGGAATGGCGTTTTATCAGTGGACTGAGAAGCGGTACTAAAAGACCGCCCAGTAACAGGAAGGCGTAACAACCATAACCATAAAATAGGGAGGTCCCATGTCGGGGGACAAGACCACCCATGCGGCTGCCGGCGATTCGCTGGCCAGCTTCAACCTGCAGGATGCGCCGGGGCATCTGTTGCGGCGCTGCCAGCAGCTCGCCGTCGATCTGTACACTGCGGAAGTCGGGAGTAATGGCCTGACGCCGCGCCAGTTCGCGCTGCTGCTGGCCATCTACCAGAATAGCGGCATCAGCCAGGTCGATCTGGTGCGCCAGACCGGCATCGACCGCTCCACCGTGGCGGAAATGGTCGCGCGGCTGATCAAGCGCGGCCTGCTGGTGCGCCAGCGCACCGAAACCGACCGGCGCACCAATGCGCTGGCGGTGACGCCCGATGGCGAGAAGCAGCTGCGCGCGGCCCAACCCGGCGTGATGCGCTCGCAGGATCGTATCCTCGAACCGCTGTCGCCCGCCAAGCGCGCCGATTTCATCGCCCTGCTGCGCCAACTGGTGGAAACCTTGGAACAGCGCGGCTGACCTGACCGGGTCAGTCGCGGTCGCAGCGGGTCAGGTTGTCGGCCAGCCGTGCCTGCAGGGCGGCGATGTCGATCTGCTGCACCGAGCCGGCACCGGCCAGGTCGAGCGCATGGGCCGCTGCCGCCCCCATGGCGACACAGGGGCCCATCACGCGCACCGAACTGAGCGCGGCCGGATCGCCATCGATGCAGCGGCCGGCCGCCACCAGATTGTCGGCGCCAACCGGCAGCATGGCGCGCAGCGGCACGTAATGCAGGTGGTCGTCGCCGAATTCTTCCCAGTGTACGTCCTCGGCACGGTCATGCAGTTCGACCGGCCAGGAGCAGCGCAGGATGGCATCGGCGGGCTTCACGCCACGCCGCACCTCGTCCACCGTGATGCTGTGGCCGCCCACGATCCAGCGCGTCTGGCGGATGCCCAGCATGCCGTATTGCCGCACGCGGGCGGTGCCGAAGACCTGCGGATATTCGCCACGCAGGAAAGCCACCACGCGGTCGGCCTGGGCGCGGCCCTCGGCCTGCGCAGCGGCCAGCCCCAGCGGCTCCAGCGGCGTTTCCACATGGGTCATGTTCACCGTGGCCTGCCCCTTGCCAGGGAAGGCAAAGACAAAACCATCGCGCCGCACCAGGCCATAACGGCCGCCCTGCTCGGCCAGATGCTTTTGCACCGCCCAGCGATCCAGTTTCAGGGCTGCCGCCTCATCAAATCCTTCCAGCGTGAACATCAGGGTGCCCATGATCGGGCTGGCCGGCTGGCGGCAGTCGAAACCGGCCGCGAAACTGAGCGCGGCATCGCCCGAGGCATCGACAAAACCCTGGCCACGCAATTCGACCGGCCCGAAGCGAGTGGCAAGCGAAAGCGCCGTGATGCGGCCGCCATCGCGTTTCACCTCCAGCAGGATGGCGCCCAGCAGCACGTCGATCCCGGCGCAATGCACTGCCTGCTCGATCCAGCGCACCAGCGCCTGCTCCTGGTAAAGCGGGATATAGCTGTTGCGGCCCCGGCGCAGGTGGAAGGCATCGGTCTTCCTCAGATGCGCGAACATCTCGTCCACGATGCCGTAGACCACGCGATAGGGATCGGGGCCGTTGGAATAGAAACCGCAGAAGGTGCCCAGCAGGCTGCCGGTGGACTGCCCGCCAAGCTGCTGTCCGGCATCGACGAGCACAACACGGCGACCGAGTTTCGCCGCCTCCAGCGCCGCCGAGATGCCGCTGATGCCGGCGCCCAGTATGACGATATCGGCTTCCAGCACACGGGCTGCCGCCGGGCCGGCCTGTCGCACCACGCGGGTGGCGGGAATGGGGTGCTCGGTCATCGTCTTACCGCCAGCGCAGCAGGATTCTCTCGGCAATCCCGAGCAGCCAGCTGATGGTGAGGCCGAGTAGCGACAGCAGCACCACGCCGCCGACCAGTTGATCGGTCTGCATCAGGTTGCCGGCCGCCAGCACAAAGGCGCCGATACCAACCTGGGTGCCGATCATCTCGGCCGCCACCACCAGGATCAGTGCGATCGAGGACGAGATGCGAAAACCGGCCAGGATCCCGGGCATCGCCCCGGGCAGTACCACCTTCCACACGATGGCCGGCGTGGAGAGGCCGAAGCTCTGCGCCATGCGGATCAGGTTGCGCGGCACGTTGTCGACCGCCGAATAGGTGCTGACCACGGTGGGGAAGAACACGCCAAGCGCAATGGTGGCGATCTTGGATGGCTCGCCGATGCCGAACCACAGGATGAACAGCGGCAGCAGCGCGATCTTCGGGATCGGAAACAGCGCCGCCACGACGGGCAGGCCGACCGAACGCGCCAGCACGAAGATGCCCATGGCGAACCCGAAGCACAGGCCGGCGAAACTGCCCAGCAGCCAGCCGCCGACGATGCGCTGCAGCGATGCGGCGATATGATCCACCAGCCGGCCATCGGCGAATAGGTCGTAGAGCGCCATCACCACCTCGTGCGGCGCCGGCATGAACAGCGCCGGCAACAGGCCGGTATCGGAGGCGGCCTCCCAGGCGGCAATGATCACGATGAAGGCGAGCCAGGGTGCCCAGCGCCGGGTGGCGGGCACGAAACCACGGCCGCGGAAGGGAACGGTTGGATGGATTTCAGACATCCTGCACCTCGCGATCCGCCACCTGCGCTTCGGTCTTGATCAGGCTCCAGAGATCGTCCTGCAGGGCCTGCAGAACGGCGGCATGTTCGGTCTTGTGCCGTTCGGTCACCGGCACCGGCACGTCGACGATGCGTTTGACGCGACCCGGCCGGCGCGACAGCACCACCACCTTGTCGGCCAGCCGCACGGCCTCCGACAGGTTGTGGGTCACATAAAGCGTGGTGGTACGTTCGCGCGCCCAGATCGCCACCAGGTCTTCCATCAGCAATTCGCGCGTCTGGGCATCCAGCGCCGAGAGCGGTTCATCCATCAGCAGCACGGCCGGCTTCACGGCAATCGCACGGGCGATGCCGACGCGCTGGCGCATGCCGCCGGAAAGCTGTTTCGGCAGGGCGCTGGCGAAATCGGCGAGGCCGCAGAGCGTCAGCACTTCATGAATGCGGGTCTCGCGTTCCCTGCGGCCCAGGCCGTGATGCTCCAGCGCCAGCGCGACATTGCCGGCCACGCTGCGCCAGGGCAGCAGGGCAAAATCCTGGAACACGAAGGTCAGCGGATTGAGGCAACCCGGCGGCGCCTTGCCCGGCGTGGTGATGCGGCCTGTCTGCTGTTGCAGCAGGCCGCCGACCAGATTGAGCAGGGTGGATTTGCCGCAGCCCGACGGCCCGATCAGGGCCGCCGTCTCGCCTTCGGCAACGGTAAAACCGATATCCTGCAGGACCGGCAGATCGCCATAGGCATAGCCGACCCCGTCCAGCACCACCTGCATGTACTATACTCGCTGGCTGTTCAGCGCTTCGGCAGGTCCTGATGGCCCTTCACGAAGCTCAGATCGAGGAAATCCTCGACCTTGACCGATTTGTCGACCAGGCCCTCGGCCTGATACCAGGCGAGCTGGTCGTAGATGTTCTTCACCAGCAGGCGGCCCTGCGGATCCATGTAATTGGCGGCCACCTTCACGGTGTCGATGCTCGGCTTGGGCTGCACCCACTTCTCCAGCACCGGCATCAGGGCCAGCGCCTTCTCGCCGATCATGCGGTTGCCCTGGGAATCCTTGGCCAGGAAGGCGGCGGCATAATCGGCCAGGCCCTTCTGGTAGGCGCGCACGAAGCGCTCGACCAGCGGGCGCTGCTCCTTCACGATCTTGGACGAGGCGAACAGTACGCCGAGCTGCCATGGCGTATGCTCATGCACCCAGCCGATGATCTTACCGGCGCCGTCGGCTTCCAGCTTCAGCGCGTTGTTGGCCGGCAGGATGGTGGCATCCACCTGGCCGCCCGACAGCGCCGCCATCATGTTGGGGATCGACTGCACCGGCTTCATCTGCACGCTGTCGAGCTTGAAGCCGTATTTGTCGGCCAGCATGCCGAGATTGTAGTGGAAGCTGGAGCCAACCGTGGTGATCGCCACGCTTTTCCCCGCGAAATCCTTCGGCGAACGGAAGCCGGCGTCATAGGCCTTCTTCGAGGCCACGTAAGCTACGAAATTGTAGCCCGGTTCCTCGCGGCTCTGCGCCGCCACCACCTTCAGCGCACCCTTGCCCGCCAGGTTGAAGAAGCCGCCGGTGAAGGCAGTGATGCCGAACTGGGTGTCGTTGGAAGCCACCGCCACGGCCACGGCCTGGGCGGCGTTGAAGATCTTGATGTCGAGATCGATGCCCTCGGCATCGAAATAGCCGCGCTCCTTGGCGATGAAGATCGGTGCCGTGGAAATGAACGGCAGGGCCGAGATGGCGACCTTGTCCTTCGGCTGCGCGACGGCCACGGCGGGCGACAGCAGAAGGGCGGCACACAGGCTGAGCAGCAGACGACGCGAAAGCATGGCGTTTCCCCGGATCGTTTTTATGGCAACGAAGAAGGGGCCAAGCTAGCCGCCGGGTCCGGCGACGTCAATCAAACCGGCCGTATACGGCCGGTTGAATCAGACCACGATGTTGACGTACTGGCCGAGATAGCCGCCGCGGGATGGGATCGGCCGCGACTGCTGGGCGGGCGCGGCGGCGTTTTGCGGCTGTTCTGAAACCTGGGCAACGGATTGTGTCGCCGGCGCGGTGGCGCGGATCGCGTTCACGCCACCAAGCTGGGCGGCGAAGCTGTTCTGGCTTTGCTGGGGCGGACGCGGTTGCGACGCGGCCGGACGGGCCGAACCCTGCAGCTGCGACAGCGCGGAAAGAAGATTGTTGCTTGGTCCGATAGCCATAACTCACCCAGCCCGGAGGCCGGAATGGCCCCTCAATCCGGCCCGATTACGCGCAGGACTCCCTTAAACGAAGGTTAACAGGCCCGGGCCGGAAGCCGGCTTCAGCGGGTCAGGCTGGCGATACGTTCGGAGAGTTCGCGGGCCTCGGGCGAGTCGGGCGGCAGCAGGGCCAGCAGCCTGTTCCAGTGCTCGGCCGCGCCGGCCTTGTCTCCGGCCTCATAGGCGCCCCGGCCGACGAACCACAGCGCCTGGGCATGGTTGGGGGCCTGCTGCAGCACGGCGCGGAATTCGGCCACGGCTTCTGCCGGGAGCGGGTCGCGGCTTTTCACGGCAGTACCGGCCAGGTTGAACGCCAGCGCCACCCGGCTTTCCACCCGCCCGGGCTGGAGCGCCACCGCGCGGCGCAGGGCCTCGCGGGCGGCATCCATCTCGCCCAGCACCTCGCGGGCGCGGGCCAGACGCAGCCAGCCATCTGCATCGTCGGGATTTTCCTTCAGGCGTTCGGCCAGGCGATCCACCATGCCGCGGATCATCTCGGCGCGGTCGGCTTCCGACATCTGCTGCGCGGCTTCCACCTGGGAACGATCCGGTGCTTCGGCCGGTCTGGGCTGTGGCACCGCCTGAGCAAGCGCAACGCCGAGGCGCGGCGCCAGCTCACGCAGGCGGCCATGTACGGTTTCCAGCCAGGGCGCATCGGCCGGACTGTCGGCCGCCAGCGCATACCAGTCGTCATAGGCGCCGCGCGTATCGCCCTGCTGCAGGCGGGCCAGACCGAGATAATAGCGTGCGCCGGGATGCTGGGGATCTCGCTCCAGCACGGCGCGGAAATCGCGCTGCGCCGCATCGGTGACCGAACCGTCGGCGGCGAGTGTCAATGCCTCGGCGCGCAGGGCATAGGCTTCGACCTCACCGGGCTGCAGCACGATGGCGCGGTCCAGAGCCTCGACGGCTTCGGCCGGACGCTCGGTGAGCAGCAGCGAACGGCCGAGCAGCAGCCAGCCATCGGCACGGTCGGGCGAAGCCGCCAGCCGTTCGCGCAACTGCGCGATCATGCGCTCGGTATCCTGACGCAGCTGCGCCTCGCGTTCGGCACGGATGCGCGCCTGCGCCAGGTTGAACTCGGCCGCATCGGGGCGACCCAGCGCCAGATAAAGCCCGCCGCCCAGCAGCGGCACCAGGGCCAGCACGATCATGGTGGCGATCCGGATGCCGCGACCGGCACGATGCGGCACGGCCGGATCGGCGGCGGCATCGGCGCGCAGCAGGCGGCGTTGTATTTCCAGCTTCGCGGCCGCCGCTTCGGCCTCGGTCAGCGCGCCGCGCGCCTGCTCCTGCGCCACTTCGTCGAGCTGGGCGCGATAGACGGCGAGGTCATGAACCTTGCGGCCGGCTTCCGCATGCCGGCGCCGCAGCAAAGGCCAGAGCAGGAAAGCCAGCGCCACCAGTGCCAGCAGGGCAAAACCGAGCCACAGCATCAGCGCCGCTCTCCATCGTCGAGCAGCGCGGCCAGCCGCTTCTGCTCCTCGGCATCCAGCGGCGCAACTGGCGACGCCGGTACAGCACGCTGGCGGCGATACAGAAAGAACACCACCACGCCACCGATCACGAGGAACAGCACCGGCCCGAGCCAGAGCAGCAGGGTCTGCAAATTGAAGCGCGGTTTCAGCAGAACCCATTCGCCATATCGCGCCACCAGATAGTCCAGGATGGCGCGGTCGCTGTCGCCGGCCGCGACGCGTTCGCGCACGATCCGGCGCAGGTCGCGCGCCAGCGGCGCATTGGAATCCTCGATCGACTGGTTCTGGCAAACGAGACAGCGCAGCTCGCGCGACAGTTCGCGGGCACGCAGCTCCTGCGCCGGATCGGCCAGACGGTCGTCCAGATGCTGTGCCGCGACAGGCGTCGCGATCAGCAGGATGACCAGGAAGGCAAGGTGCTTCAGCATTTCACCTTGCTCGGCTGGCCCGCCTTGAGGTCGCGCAGCAGGGGGCGAATCTTGTTATCCATATCCCAGTCTGTCAGCGGACCGACATGCTTGCACATGATGTTGCCCTTGCCGTCGACGACGAAGGTTTCCGGCACGCCATACACGCCCCAGTCGATGCCGACGCGGCCATTGCGGTCGGCGCCGGTGCGGGTGAAGGGATCGCCAAGCTGGTCCAGCCATTTCGCCACGTCGGCCGGATCGTCCTTGTAGTTCAGGCCGTGGATCGGCGCGATGCCGTCGCGCTTGAGTGCGAGCAGCAGCGGATGCTCGACGCGGCACGGCACGCACCAGGAAGCGAACACATTCACCACGCTGGGTTCGCCGGTTTTTAGGTCGGCCGTGGCCAGACCCAGCGTGCGACCCTGCACCGGCGGCAGCGAGAATTCCGGCACCGGCTTGCCGATCAGGGCAGAAGGAATCTCGCGCGGATTGAGCGTGAGTCCGATGGCCAGGCCCAGCCCGATCAGCACGAAGACAACCAGCGGAACCAGATAGGCGAGACGCATGCAGGATTCCTATTCGGCCGCGGACGGCGCGGCCTGGCGCCGGCGTACCGGCGCACCGACGCGGTGGCGGCGGTCGGACAACGACAGCATGCCGCCCAGTGTCATGACCAGCGCACCCAGCCAGATCCAGGAAACCAGCGGCTTCCAGTACAGCCGCACGGCCCAGCCGGTCGCGGCATTGCCTTCACCTACCACGGCATAGAGATCGGCCACCGGCGAGGGCCGGATCGCGGCCTCGGTGGTTTCCATCGGTGGCTGCTGGTAGCGGCGCTGGGCCGGGCGCATCTCGCGCACCACGCGGCCATTCTCGATCACTTCGAAACGGCCCTGCTGGGCTGTGTAGTTCGGGCCCTTGTACGGCGTGACGCCGAGGAAGCGGTATTCCACCGGGCCGACCTTGGCGATTTCGCCGGGCTTCATCACCTGCTGCACCTCGACCTGCCATGTCTCGGACACCGTGATGCCCAGCACCAGCATGGCGACGCCCAGATGTGCCACCGTCATGCCCCAGGCGGCGCGCGGCAGGAAACGGGTACGATTCAGGGTCTCGGACAGCGGCGCGGCAAACAGTTTCACGCGCAGGGCGACTTCGCTGAGCGCGCCGATGCCGAGCCATGCACCCAAGACCAGGCCCAGCAGGCTGTAGAAGCCTTTCGAGTCCATCAGCCACAGACCCAGGCCCAGCGCCGCCACTGCGGCAATCGCCGCCGGAACAAGGCGCTGCAGGGCGGCAGCCAGGTCGCCGCGTTTCCAGGCCAGCAGCGGCCCGATGGCAATGGCCGCCACCAGCGGCGCCATCAGCGGCATGAAAACGGCGTTGAAATATTGCGGGCCCACCGAGACCTTGGCGCCGCTGATCGCGTCCAGCGCCACGGGATACAGCGTGCCGAGCAGCACGGCCGCCGTGGCCACCGCCAGCAGCAGGTTATTGAGCACCAGCGCACCCTCGCGGCTGATGGGCGCGAAAACGCCTACCGCCTGCAGGGCCGGTGCGCGCAGGGCGTAAAGCACCAGGCTGCCGCCCACCACGACGCCGAGGAAAACCAGGATGAACACGCCGCGAGTCGGATCGGTAGCGAAGGCATGCACCGAGTTGATCACGCCCGAGCGCACCAGGAAGGTGCCCAGCAGGCTGAGCGAGAATGTGAGGATGGCGAGCAGGATGGTCCAGCTTTTCAGCGCATCGCGTTTTTCCACCACGATGGCGGAATGCAGCAGCGCCGTGCCCGCCAGCCAGGGCATGAAGGAGGCATTCTCGACCGGATCCCAGAACCACCAGCCGCCCCAGCCCAGTTCGTAATAGGCCCACCATGAGCCCAGCGCGATACCGAGCGTGAGGAAACACCAGGCCGCCAGCGTCCAGGGCCGCACCCAGCGCGCCCAGGCCGGATCGACGCGCCCCTCGATCAGGGCGGCGACGGCAAACGAAAACGCCACCGAGAACCCGACATAGCCGAGATAAAGAAACGGCGGATGGAAAGCGAGGCCGGGGTCCTGCAGCAGCGGATTGAGGCCGCGGCCTTCCAGCGGCGGCGGCAGCAGGCGGCTGAACGGATTGGAGGTGAACAGGATGAAGGCAAGGAAACCCACGCCGATCAGGCCCTGGATGGCCAGTACACGCGCCTTCAGCGTGGCCGGCAGGTTGCCGCCGAACACGGCCACGGCGGCGCCGAAGATCACCAGGATCAGAATCCACAACAGCAGCGAGCCCTCGTGATTCCCCCACACGCCGCTGATCTTGTAGAGCATGGGTTTCAGCGTGTGCGAATTCTCGGCCACGTTCAGCACCGAAAAATCCGACGTCACATAGGCATAGGTCAGGCAGCCGAAAGCAAAGGCCACCAGCACGGCCTGGCCGAGCGCGGCCTGCGGGCCCAGCGCGATCCAGCCATCGATGCCGCGGGCAGCGCCGATGAGCGGCAGGATGCCTTGCACCAGCGCCAGGCAGAGCGCGAGGATCAGGGCGATATGGCCGAATTCGGCAATCATGAACCGGGCTTTACCAGCTTGAGATGGTCGCCGCTGTTTTCATGCCACTGGCCGGATTTCTTCAGCGCATCGGCGACTTCGGGCGGCATGTAATTCTCGTCGTGCTTGGCCAGCACCTCGGAGGCGACGAAGCGGCCGTCGCGGTCCAGCCGGCCATTGGCCACCACGCCCTGCCCTTCGCGGAACAGGTCGGGCAGCATGCCGGTATAGCTGATACGCACCTCGTGGCGCATGTCGGTGACCGTGAATTCCGTGTTGAGGCCATCCTTCTTCACGCTGCCCTGCACGACGAGGCCGCCGATGCGGAAGCGCTTGTCGGGTGGCAGCTGCTTCTCCACCACGTCGGATGGGCTGTGGAAGAAGACCAGATTCTCGTTGAAGGCCGACAGCACCAGCGTTACGGCGATGCCCAGACCCGCCACCAGCCCCAGCACGGCCAGCAGCCGCTTGCGCTTACGCGACATGCCCTTACGCATCGCGCCGTCCTTCATCGTCACGACCGGCCTCCTGCCTTGCCTCGGCATGTTCGCGCTCGGCCGCCTTCATGGCCAGCCGGCTCTGCAGGCCCAGACCGAGCAGCAACAGGAGGGCAATGGCGAAAGACGGCCAGATGAAGGCGGCATGGCCGCCCATGGCCAGGAAATCGCCGAGCGATGACCAGTACACGCGTTAACCCTTTGGTTCCCTTGGCCCCTGCGGCCAACAGTCGGGTGAAAATATAGTCTTCGCCGCCGAACGGCTAGCCCAGCTTAACCCGCGCGGCGATCGGTCGCGGTCGAAAAGCGCAGGATGCGGGCCTGGCGGTGCAGGATTTCGGCCCTGACCCGCAGACTGAGGACCCAGACGTAATAGCCCTTGGCGCCGATCGCGGTGATCAGCAGGGGCCAGAGGATATCCGGGTGGATTTTCGGCCCTTCCAGGGTCAGCACGCTGGCCGGCTGGTGCAGGGTATTCCACCAGTCGACCGAGAACTTGATGATCGGCAGGTTGACGGCGCCAACCAGGGTCAGGATGGCGGCGGCGCGGCCGGCGCGGCCGGGATCGTCGAAGGCTTCCCAAAGGGCGATATAGCCGAGATACAGGAAAAACAGGATCAGCATCGAGGTGAGCCGGGCATCCCAGACCCACCAGGTGCCCCACATCGGCTTACCCCAGAGCGAGCCGGTGATCAGGCAGATCAGCGTGAAGGCCGCGCCCACCGGCGCCGAGGCCTTGGCCGCCAGCTCAGCCACCGGATGGCGCCAGATCAGTGCCGTCGCCGAAGCCACCGCCATGGCGGCATAGATGAACATCCCCATCCAGGCCGCCGGCACGTGGATATACATGATCCGCACGGTTTCGCCCTGCTGGTAATCCGGCGGCGACCACAGCAGGCCCCAGCCCAGGCCCAGGCCGAGGCCAAGCACGGCCACCGCCGCCGCCCAGGGGCGGATGGCACCCATCAGGCGCAGGAAACGGGCGGGATTGGCAAGGGCGTGCAGCATGGGCGCTTTATAGGGCCGGGTTCATTCCAAGGCCAGCTTGATGGCACCGGCGATGGCGAAGGGGCTGAGGGCCAGGCTGCCGGCCAGGAAGGCGCCCAGCAACAGCAGATGCGGCGCCGGTGTCAGGCCATAGGCGGCGGCTTCCACCGCCCCGACGCCGAAGATCAGCACGGGGATCACTAACGGCAATGTGATCAGCGGCACCAGCACGGCGCCCCGCCGCGCTCCCAGGGTGAGCGCCGCACCGATGGCGCCGATCAGGCTCAAACTCGGCGTGCCAAGCAGCAGGGCCAGCAGCAGCACCGGCATGGTCGCCAGTTCCATCTGCATCATCACCGCCAGCAACGGCGCGATGACGGTGAGCGGCAGGCCGGTGGTGAGCCAATGGGCCAAAGTCTTGGCCAGCGCGACGAGACCAAGCGGCAGCGGCGCCTGGGCCAGCAGATCGAGGGTGCCGTCTTCCTGGTCGGTCTGGAACAGGCGGTCGAGCGACAGCATCGCCGCCAGCAAAGCCGCCACCCAGATGACGCCGGCGGCGATGCGGGCCAGAATCTGCGGCTCCGGGCCTACACCGAGCGGAAACAGGCTGACCGCCAGCACAAAGAACAGCAAGGTAGTGAGCATGGCGCCCTGGGCGCCAAAGCCCAGTCGCAGGTCGCGAGCCACGATGGCGAGGAAGGCCTTCATCATGACAGGCGGCCTTCCGGCAGGTCGAGCCGGCGCGCATCGGGCAGCGGCACATCCACATGGCTGGCCAGGATCACCACGCCGCCGCGCGCGCGATGGCTGGCCAGCACGCCACCCAGCCAGGCGACGGCGGCGGTGTCCAATGCATTGGTGGGTTCATCCAGCAGCCAAAGATCGGCCGGCACGATCAGCAGCCGCGCCAGCGCCAGGCGGCGCTTCTGCCCGGCCGAAAGATAGCGGCCCGGCAGACGGCGCTGGCGCGACAGGCCGGCAGCCTCCAGCGCGGCGACGGATTGCTGCTGCGCCTCCGCGTCATCGAGGCCGAGCAGGCGGGCCCAGAAAACCAGATTGTCTTCGGTGCTGAGCTGCGGCTTCACGGCATCCTGGTGGCCGACATAGAACTGCCGGGATTCTTCATCCCGCAGCACCCGGCCGTCGGCTGCCGGCAGGAAGCCGGCCAGCAGGCGCAGCAGGCTGGATTTGCCGCTGCCATTCGGGCCGCGCAACAGCAACGCCTCGCCGGCCGCGAGACGGAAATTCACATCGGAAAAGAGCTGACGCTCGCCGCGAATGCAGACGAGCCCTTCGACCGCCAACGCCATGACGCGGCGGAGTTTAGCCTTTTCAGGCCTTTACTGATAGGTGCGGAGGTCGGCGATCACCTTGCCGTCGTTGGGCAGGCTGCCCGAAGCCACCACCTCGACATGGCCGCGCAGCTTGCACACGGCCTGGAACGTCTCGGCCACGGCTTTCGCCAGTGCCGCGGCGTCCACGGTCGAGACATGGCCCTTCACCTCGATCTTGAGCACCACGGCGTCGAGGTTGTTTTCCGAACTGACCTCCAGCCGGGCGCGGGCGATTTCCGGGTGGCGGGCCGCCACCTGGCCGATCTGGCCCGGCGTGACGAACATGCCCTTCACCTTGGTGGTCTGGTCGGCGCGGCCCATCCAGCCCCTGATGCGGGTGTTGGTGCGGCCGCAGGGGCTGATGCCCGGCAGGATCGCGGAAAGGTCGCCGGTGGCGAAGCGGATCATCGGATAGACCGGGTTGGCCAGCACGGTGACCACCACCTCGCCCACTTCGCCGGGCGCCACCGGATCGCCGGTGCCCGGCCGCACGATCTCGACGATCACGTCCTCGTCCAGGATCATGCCTTCCATCGCCTTCGACTCATAGGCGATCAGGCCAAGCTCCGCCGTGCCGTAGGATTGCAGCACCTCGGCGCCCAGATTCTTCAGCTCGGCGCGGAGCGAAGGCGGCAGGGCCTCGCCGCCGACCAGGCCTTTTTTCAGCGACACGGCCGGTTTGCCCGCTTCCTTCGCCTTCTCCAGCAGGATTTTCAGGAAGGACGGCGTGCCGCAATAGACGCGCGGCTGCAGCTGCGCGATGGCATCGAGCTGCAATTCGGTGTTGCCGACGCCGGCTGGAAAGACCGGGCAGCCGATGGCATGGGCCGAACCTTCCGTCATGCGACCGGCCGGCGTGAGATGATAGGAGAAGGTGTTATGCACCAGATCGCCGGGGCGGCAGCCGGCCGCCCACATGGCACGGGCGAAGCGCCACGGATCCTTCACTTTCGTCGTGGCCCGGCCATAGGCTTCATAGAGCGGCCCGGGCGACTGGAAGATATTGGCGATCTCCGATGGCTTGCCGGCCAGCAGGCCGCCCAGCGGCGGCGTCGCCTTCTGGCGTGGCGCCAGATCGGATTTGCGCGTGACCGGCAGTTTGGCCAGGGCGGCCAGCGAGGTGATCTTCGCCGGCTTCACGTCCTTCAGTATCTCACGGTAATAGGGGCTCGCCTTCTTGGCATGGGCGATCAGCGCCTGCAGGGCCGCGATCTGGCTTTTTTGCCGCGCGGCCGGCGAACGGGTCTCGCGCTTGTCGAAATACTCGTCGGCGCGCACCTTCATCTTTTTGGCTTTTGGCATTTTCTTGGCTTTGGGTGCCTTCACAGCCTTCGGCCTTGCCGATTTCGGGTTGCTCGCGCGCGCCAAGGTACTCTCCTGCTATTTCGATGCGATCAGGCCAGCCAGCGTTTGCGCCGGCGATAATGCTTCACGTCACGGAAGCTGCGGCGGCCGCCGGCGCCGAGGCCGAGGTAGAATTCCTTCACATCGGCATTCTCGCGCAGTTTCTGCGCCTCGCCATCCATCACGATGCGGCCGTTTTCCAGGATGTAGCCGTAATCGGCATAGCGCAAAGCCATGTTGGTGTTCTGCTCGGCCACCAGGAAGCTGACGCCGGTTTCCTTGTTCAGCTTGTGCACGATCTCGAAGATTTCCTCGACCAGCTGCGGCGCCAGGCCCATCGAGGGCTCGTCCAGCAGGATGGTGTCGGGCCGGCTCATCAGCGCGCGGCCGATGGCGGTCATCTGCTGCTCGCCGCCCGAGGTATAGCCGGCAACCGATTTGCGGCGCACCTTCAGGCGCGGAAAATACGTGTAGACCTTCTCGAGATCCTGGGCGATCGCCTTGCCGCCATCGGCGCGGGTAAAGGCGCCGGTCATCAGATTCTCTTCGACGGTGAGATGGGCGAAGCAATGCCGCCCTTCCATCACCTGGATCAGGCCCTTCTTGACCAGGGCCGAGGGGTTGAGCTGGTCGACCCGCTCGCCGTGATAGTCGATATGACCCTTGGTGATGTCGCCGCGCTCGGCGCGCAGCAGATTGGAAATCGCCTTCAGCGTGGTGGTCTTGCCGGCGCCGTTGGCGCCCAGCAGGGCCACGATGCCGCCCTTGGGCAATTGCAGCGACACGCCCTTCAGCACGAGGATCACGTGGTTGTAGATCACCTCGATATTGTTGACGGACAGCAGGGGCTGGGCGTCGGCATGCGGCTGGGCATTGGTCTGGGCGGTCATGGACAGGAATCCGTTCAGCGGAAGCGGTAAAGAAAATCCCCCGCCAGCGCCGCCGGCGGGGGATCGTCAGAGCCTTACGACTTTGCGCAGGCGCGCGACGCGATGTTCTTCTCGCGCGCGTAGGTCTCTGCATCCTTCAGATACAGCGGCCACAGCTTCTGGTTCTCCGGCAGAATCCAGTCGCTGACTGGCTTCCACTGGTCGCCCTGCCACTGCACGACGAGGATCTTGCCGTCGCCCAGATGGTTGTCGCAGGCCAGCTTCAGTGGCTGCAGGAAGCCCTTGAGGCCGAGCTTTTCGATGCTGGCATCGGTCAGGTTGATGGCTTCGAAGCCGTCACGCGACTGCTCGCCATTCATCACCTTGCCCTTGCCATGCTTTTCCTGCGCAGCGCGCAGAGCCTCGACCGTCAGCATGGCGTTCATCGCGCCCCGCAGATAGCCAATCTCGCCGTAATGCTTGCCGTTGTTGGAGGCCTTGCCCTTGTCGACCAGGAACTTCTTCATGTCCTTGAGCAGTTGCAGGTCCTTGGATGCGCCGTGGAAGGTCAGGCCCTTGTAGCCCTTGGCCGCCGGACCGGCCGCCTGCACATCGCTGTCCTGGCTCGACCACCAAATACCGATCATCTTCTCGCGCGGGAAGCCCACCGCAGCGGCTTCCTTCAGCGACACGGCGTTCATCGCGCCCCAGCCCTGCAGGTAGACATAGTCAGGCCGCATCTGGCGGATCTGCAGCCAGATCGACTTCTGCTCCAGGCCCGGCGCCGGCACCGGCACCAGCTCGAGCTGGAAGCCGAGTTCCTGGGCGTAGTTCTGGAAGACCGGGATCGGCTCCTTGCCGTAGGCGATGTCGATATAGACGTAGGCAACCTTCTTGCCCTTCATCTTGTCCTTGCCGCCCAGTTCCTTGGCGATGTACTGGATGCCGGCCGAGGCGCCGCCCCAGTAGGTGGCGGGAGCGGTGAAGACCCAGGGGAAGATATTGCCGACGGTGGCCGAGGCGCGGCCGTAGCCCATCGAGAAGATCACCGACTTGTCGGTCGGCGCGCGGTCGATCAGGGCGTAGGTGATGCCAGTCGAGTACGGGCTGAAGATCGTGCCGCCGAGCGCCTTGAGACGCTCGTAGCATTCGACGCCGCGCTCGGTGTTGTACTGCGTTTCGCATTCCTCGTTACGCAGCTTGACGCCGTTCAGGCCGCCATCGCGCTCGTTGATCAGGTTGATATAGTCGGCAAAACCGTCGGCAACCGGAATGCCGCTCGGCGCGAACGGGCCGGTGCGGTAGACCATCGACGGAATCACCTGTTCCTGCGCCAGCGCCACAGTGGCGCCGCCGGCCAGGGTCGCGCCCAGAACAAGGGACGCAATCCATTTGGATGCTTTCATTTTTATCCTCCCGGTTACACCCGCCTTTTGTGGCGGGAATTGCAGTTAGCCTAGCACGTCAAAAACACAGGACAAACTCGGTTTTTACCGTTCCGCCATCGACGGTTCAGTATGGGAACGGCCAGATACGCAGCTTTTCCTTGGTGATCTGCCACAGCCGGGCCAGGCCATGCGGCTCGACGATCAGGAAGATCACGATCAGGGCGCCGAACACCATGAATTCGAGGTGCGAGATCAGCGCCGTGGAAAGGTCGAAGCCCAGCAGCGGCGGCACCCGGGTCAGGAAGATCGGCACCAGCAGGATGAAGAAGGCGCCGAGGAAACTGCCCAGTATCGAGCCCAGACCGCCGATGATGATCATGAACAGGACCTGGAACGACATGGTGATGGTGAAACCGTCGGGCTCGGCCGAACCGAGATAGACGAACAGATACAGCGCACCGGCCACGCCAATATAGAAGGACGACACGGCAAAGGCGGTCAGCTTGGCCACCACCGGACGGATGCCGATGATCTCGGCGGCGATGTCCATGTCGCGGATCGCCATCCATTGCCGGCCGGGATTGCTACGGACCAGGTTCTTCGCCGCCAGTGCCATCAGGGTGACAACACCGAGCGCAAAGAGATATTTCTCCATGGGTGAGTCGACCGACCAGCCGAAGATGACGATCTGCGGCGCGGTGATCACGCCTGAATTGGCGTAGTTGGTGAACCAGCCGACCTTGACGAACAGCCAGGGCAGGAAGAACTGCGCCGCCAGGGTGGCGACCGCCAGATAGAAACCCTTGATGCGCAGGCTGGGCAGGCCGAAGAACATGCCGACCGCCGCCGTCACCAGACCGGCCAACGCGAATACCAGCAGAATGTTGAGGTCGGGCACACGGGTGGCGATATTCCAGGCCGCCACGGCGCCGACGCCCATGAAGGCGCTGGTGCCCAGCGAAAGCTGGCCACAATAGCCGGTCAGAATGTTGAGCCCCAGCGCCGCCAGGGACAGGCAGAGGAAGGGGATCAGCAGCGCGGTGTAGATGTAGTTGGTGGAAACCAGCGGGATGCCGATAAAGGCCGCCAGCATCAGCAGGGCGAAGAAGACGCGGTCCTGCGGAATGGTGAAGATGGCCTGGTCGGCGCTGTAGCTGGTCTTGTACTGGCCGGATTCGCGATAGAACATGACCTGTTTCCCCTAACCGCTACACGCGCTCGATGATCTTTTCGCCGAACAGGCCCTGCGGCCGGATCAGCAGGAAGCCCAGGGCGAGCACATAGGCGAACCAGTTCTCGATGCCGCCGCCGAACAGCGGACCGATATAGACCTCGGCCAGCTTTTCGCCGGCACCGATGATCAGGCCGCCGATAATGGCACCCGGAATGGACGTGAACCCACCGAGGATCAGCACCGGCAGGGCCTTGAGCGCCAGCGATACGATGGCCGGCTGCACACCCAGCTTGGAGCCCCACATCACGCCGGCCACCAGCGCGACCAGGCCGGCGATCGCCCAGACGATGATCCAGATCACGTTCAGCGGAATGCCCACCGACTGAGCCGCCTGGTGGTCGTCGGCCACTGCACGCAGCGCGCGGCCGATGCGGGTTTTCTGGAACACGACCAGGACCGCCAGCAGCGTGCCGGCCACCAGGGCGGCCCAGAGGTCGAAGGACTGGATCAGGATGTCGCCATCCATCAGGAAGATCGGATCGGTCGGGATGCCGATATCCAGCTGGCGCACGTTGCTGCCCCAGATGGTCTGGCCGAAGCCGTCCAGGAAGAAGGACACGCCGATGGTGGCCATGAACAGGATGATACCTTCCTGATTCACCAGATGACGCAGCACCAGCCGCTCGATCACGCCCGCCAGCAGCACCATCACTGCGATGGTGAGCAGCAGCGAGACCAGCATCGGCACGCCCAGCTCCATGAAGCCGACGAAGAACAGCCCGGCGAACAGCACCATGGCGCCCTGGGCGAAGTTGAACACGCCGGACGCCTTGAAGATCAGCACGAAGCCGAGCGCGACCAGGGAATACATCACACCGGCCATCAGGCCGCCGATCAGGACTTCTAGAAAGAACGCCATCCCGCCGCCCCCTTAATGCTGTACGCCGAGATAGGCGTCGATCACCGCCTGATTGTTCTTCACTTCGTCGGGCACGCCGTCGCCGATCTTGCGACCGTAATCCAGCACCACGACCCGGTCGGAAATGTCCATCACGACGCCCATGTCGTGTTCGATCAGGCAAATAGTGGTGCCGAACTCGTCATTCACATCCAGGATGAAGCGGCACATATCCTGCTTCTCCTCCAGGTTCATGCCGGCCATCGGCTCGTCCAGCAGCAGCAGGGTGGGCTCGGCGGCCAGCGCGCGCGCCAGTTCGACGCGCTTCTGCAGGCCGTAGGGCAGCCGCCCGACCGGCACCTTGCGGATCGCCTGGATTTCCAGGAAGTCGATGATGCGCTCGCAATATTCGCGGTGTTCGATCTGCTCGCGCTCGGCTGGCCCCTTGTAGATCGCCGAGGCCAGCAGCCCTGACTTCATCTTGAGCAATCGGCCGGTCATGATGTTGTCCAGCGTCGACATGCCCTTGAACAGCGCGATGTTCTGGAAGGTGCGGGCGATGCCCTGGCTGGCCGCCTCGTGCGGACGCATCTGCTTGCGCGCCTGGCCGCGGAAGGTGATGGTGCCCTGCTGCGGGTGATAGAAGCCGTTGATGCAGTTCAGCATCGAGGACTTGCCGGCGCCGTTCGGCCCGATGATCGCCAGGATCTCGTGCTCGCGGATCTCGAAGCTGATATCGGTTAGCGCCTTCACGCCGCCAAAAGACAGACTGATGTTATCGACCTTCAGAAGGGTCGGGCCGATTTTCTTCTCTGCGGTCATGTGTCCTCAGCCCGCCTTGCGCATGGTGGCGTAGGTTTCGGCATTGGCGACCTTCAGGTTGGCCTTGAAGGTGCCGGTGCGGCCGTCCTCGAAGGTGATCTTGGCCTCCACCGCAATGGCATCGCGGTCGGAATACAATGCCTCGATCAGTTCGCCGTACCGTTCGGCGATTATGCGGCGCCGTACCTTGCGGGTGCGGGTCAGCTCGCCATCGTCGGCGTCCAGTTCCTTGTGCAGGATCAGGAAGCGCTTGATCTGGCTGGCCGCCATGCTGCTGTCGGACGACAGGTCGCGGTTGACCTTCTCGATGCAGCCCTTGACCAGATCATACACTTCCGGGCGGCCGGCCAGATCGGAATACGAGGTATAGGCGATGCCGTTGCGTTCTGCCCAGGAACCGACCGCGGCAAGGTCGATGTTGATGAAGGCGGCGGCATAGTCGCGCTTGTCCCCGAAGGCCACCGCCTCCTTGATATGCGGGAAGAATTTCAGCTTGTTCTCGACATATTTCGGCGCGAACAGCGAACCGTCGGTCAGCCGGCCGACATCCTTGGCGCGGTCGATGATGCGCAGGTGGCCCGCATCGGTGAACACGCCGGCATCGCCGGTATGCACCCAGCCCTCCGGCGTCTTGGTCTCGGCCGTGGCCTCGTCGTTCTTGTAATAGCCGACGAACACGCCGGGGCTGCGATACAGCACCTCGCCGCTGGTCGGATCGATCTTCAGCTCCACGCCCGGCGCCGGTGGTCCGACCGTATCGGGATTCACGTCGGTATCGGTATGCATGCACAGATACACCGTGCATTCGGTCTGACCATAAAGCTGCTTCAGGTTGATGCCGAGCGCACGGAAGAAATCGAAGATATCCGGCCCGATCGCCTCGCCGGCGGTGTAGGCCAGCCGCAGGCGCGACATGCCCAGCACATTCTTGAGTGGGCCATAAACCAGCAGATCGCCCAGGGCATAGAGCAGCCGGTCGGTCAGCGAGACGAACTTGCGCTCCAAAATGCGGCGGCCCACCCGCTTCGCCACGCCGATGAAATAATGGAACATGCCGCGCTTGATGGCGCTGGCATCCTCCATGCGGATCATCACGGTGGTGAGCAGGTTCTCGAAGATGCGCGGCGGGGCGAAGAAATAGGTCGGCCCTACTTCGCGCAGGTCCTGCAGCACGGTATCGGCCGATTCCGGGCAATTCACGCAGAAGCCGGCAATGGCAGCCTCGGCATAGGAAATAAAGTTATCGCCCACCCAGGCGATCGGCAGATAGGCCAGGATTTCGTCGTTTTCATTGATCGTGTCGAAATCGATCGCCAGCCGGGCCGAGCGCACCACGTTGTCGTGGCTGAGCATGACGCCCTTGGGGCGGCCGGTGGTGCCCGAGGTATAGCAGATCAGCGAAATATCGCTGCCCTTGCCCCGGGCCATCTCCTCGTCGAAGAAATTCGGATGGGCGCGGCCATAGGCTTCGCCATCGGCCATCACCTTTTCCAGGTCGCGCAGATAGGGCTGATCGTAATGCCGCATGCCGCGCGGATCGCTGAAAATGATCATTTCCAGTTTCGGCAGACGATCCTTGATCGAGATCAGTTTATCGACCTGCTCCTGGTTCTCGGCCAGGGCAAAACGGGCCTCGGCATGGTCGATGACATACTGCACTTCGTCAGCGACGCTGTCCTGATAGATCGGCACCGGGATACCGCCCAGCGCCTGGGTGGCGGCGAGGGTCCAGTACAGCTCAGGCCGGTTGTCGCCGATGATGGCCAGCTTGTCGCCGCGCCGGAAGCCCATGGCGGCCAGGCCGCAGCCGAGCTGCCGCACCTTGCCGGCCACCTCGCCCCAGGTCCAGCTCTGCCAGATTCCCAGGTCCTTTTCGCGCATGGCCGGACGGTCGCGACGATGCTGCGCGTTATAGGCGATGAATTTCGGGATAGTATCGCGTCCCAACGGGTCGCGCCCGTCAGGCATTGCCGATGTCTCGGACATATGTCGCCTCCTCATACGCAGCACGACCGATGGCCATACCGTCGTTATTGCCTCGTTGATAAGCGTACGGACAGTAACCCGTCAAGGGGTGGGGCGGGCGGCTCTGAGCATGCTTCTCATTGCCTAAATTTCGACCCCGGTTGAACTTTCCTCCAGCCGAAAGCGCTTGGCAAACCCATGGTTTTGCGGCACCTATTTGCGGCAATCTGACGCGGGTTTACGGCCCGCCCGACCAGCCTTTCCCATCTTTACGTTCCGTCACGAAAGGATCGCCCCGTGAAAGCCGCGAAGAAGACCAAGCGCAAGGCCGCCAAGGCGCGCAAGAGCCCCGCGAAAGCCAAGGCTAAAAAGGTCGCCAAAAAAGCCGTGAAAGCCGCGAAATCCGCGCGCCGGACCGTGAAGGCCGCCAAGAAGGCCGTCGCCCGCAAGGCGGCGAAGAAGGCCGCGAAGAAGAAGGTCGCCAAGAAAGCGGTTGCCGCCCGCAAGCCCGCCGCCAAGGCGGTGAAGAAATCGGTTAAGAAGGCCCCCGTTGCCAAGGCAGCCGGCGCCGCCCGTGCGGTGCCCATCGTGGTGGGCCAGGACACCCTGAAAACCCGCCGCACCCTGAAAGTCGGCAACAAGACCTACGCCTATTACAGCATCAAGGCCGCTGAAAAGGCCGGCCTGGGCGATCTGTCCCGCCTGCCCTATTCGCTGAAGGTGCTGCTGGAAAACCTGCTGCGCTACGAAGACGGCCGCAGCGTCAGCGTCGACGACCTGAAGGCCGTGGCCCAGTGGCTGAAGGACAAGCGGTCGGACCGCGAAATCGCCTATCGCCCGGCCCGCGTGCTGATGCAGGACTTCACCGGCGTGCCGGCCGTGGTCGACCTCGCCGCCATGCGCGATGCCATGACCAAGCTGGGCGGCGACACCAAGAAGATCAATCCGCTCTCGCCGGTCGACCTCGTGATCGACCACTCGGTGATGGTGGACTACTCCGCCAACAAGTCGGCCTTCCAGAAGAATGTCGACCTGGAATACGAGCGCAACGGCGAGCGTTACGCCTTCCTGCGCTGGGGCCAGACCGCGTTCGACAATTTCCGCGTCGTGCCGCCGGGCACCGGCATCTGCCACCAGGTGAACGTCGAATACCTGGCCCAGACCGTGTGGACCGGCACGGACGGCAAGACCGAGGTGGCCTATCCCGACACCCTGGTCGGCACCGACAGCCATACCACCATGGTGAACGGCCTGGCCGTGCTGGGCTGGGGCGTGGGCGGCATCGAGGCCGAGGCCGCCATGCTGGGCCAGCCGATCTCCATGCTGCTGCCTGAAGTCGTCGGCTTCCGCCTGCATGGCAAGCCGAAGGAAGGCACCACCGCCACCGACCTTGTGCTGACGGTGACGCAGATGCTGCGCAAGAAGGGCGTGGTGAACAAGTTCGTCGAATTCTATGGCCCCGGCCTGGACGAGCTGTCGCTGGCCGACCGCTGCACCATCGCCAACATGGCCCCGGAATACGGCGCCACCTGCGGCTTCTTCCCGGTCGATGCCGAGACCATCGCCTACCTGAAGGCTTCGGGCCGCGACCCGCAGCGTATCAAGCTGGTGGAAGCCTATGCCAAGGCTCAAGGCCTGTGGCGTACGCCGAAGGCACCCGAGCCGGTCTTCACCGACACGCTGGAACTCGACCTCTCGACCGTCGAGCCCTCGCTGGCCGGTCCGACCCGTCCGGAAGGCCGCGTGCCGCTGAGCCGCGCTGCGACCGAATTCAAGGACGCGATGGGCAATTTCTACGGCAAGAAAACCGCGCTGGACTTCCGCGCCAAGGTGGAGAAGTCGAATTTCGACCTCGGCCATGGCGACGTGGTGATCGCGGCCATCACCTCGTGCACCAACACCTCGAACCCGAGCGTGCTGCTGGGTGCCGGCCTGCTGGCCCGCAACGCCCTGAAGAAGGGCCTGAAGACCAAGCCGTGGGTGAAGACATCGCTGGCACCGGGCAGCCAGGTGGTGAGCGACTATCTGGCCAAGTCGGGCCTGCAGAAGTCGCTGGACGCCCTGGGCTTCCAGGTGGTGGGTTATGGTTGCACCACCTGCATCGGCAATTCGGGCCCGCTGCCCGACAACATCTCGAAGGCGATCACCGACAACGACTTCGTCGTCGGCGCGGTGCTTTCGGGCAACCGCAACTTCGAGGGCCGCGTCCATCCGCTGACCAAGGCGAACTACCTCGCCTCGCCGATGCTGGTGGTGGCCTATGCGCTGGCCGGCAACCTGGGCATCGACGTGGTGACCCAGCCGCTGGGCCATGACGCCAAGGGCAAGCCGGTTTACCTGAAGGACATTTGGCCCTCCAACAAGGAGATCGCGGCCACCGTGCGCAAGTACGTGACGCCGGCGATGTTCAAGAAGCGCTATGCCGACGTGTTCAAGGGCGATCCGCTGTGGCGCAAGATCAAGGTCGGCACCGGCCAGACCTACGGCTGGGACAAGAAGTCGACCTACGTGCAGCACCCCCCGTATTTCGAGGGCATGAGCACCACACCCGCGCCGATCACCGATGTGAAGGGCGCGCGCGTGCTGGCGATCCTGGGCGACAAGATCACCACCGACCACATCTCGCCCGCCGGTTCGATCAAGAAGGATGGCCCGGCCGGCAAGTACCTGACCGACCACGGCGTCTCTTACGCCGACTTCAACTCCTATGGTGCCCGTCGCGGCAACCACGAGGTGATGATGCGCGGCACCTTCGCCAATATCCGTCTCAAGAACGAGATGGTGCCGGGCACCGAAGGCGGCATCACCAAGCACATGCCCGACGGCGAGGTGATGTCGATCTATGACGCTGCGATGAAGTACAAGGCCAGCAGCACCCCGCTGGTGATCGTGGCCGGCAAGGAATACGGCAACGGTTCCTCGCGCGACTGGGCGGCCAAGGGCACCATCCTGCTGGGTGTGAAGGCCGTGATTGCCGAGAGCTACGAGCGCATCCATCGTTCGAACCTGGTCGGCATGGGCATCCTGCCGCTGCAGTTCCTGAACGGCATGACCCGCTTCGACCTGAAGCTGGACGGCTCGGAGAAGTTCGACATCTCGGGCATCGCCACCGGCCTGAAGCCGCGCATGAAGACGCCGGTGACCATCACCCGCGCCGACGGCACGACCCAGACCGTGGAGGTGCTGTGCCGCATCGATACGCTGGACGAGATCGACTACTACAAGAACGGCGGCATTTTGCACTACGTGCTGCGCAACCTGGCCAAGGCTGCGTAAGCACAACCGTCACATCGCTGACACGAAAACGGCCGGGGCAACCCGGCCGTTTTTGCATTAGGGTGATCCGATGCCGCCAGAAGACCGGACCGATCACCAGCATGTCATCGACATCATCGCCGCCGATCCCTGGGCCATGGATATCCTCTGGCTGGTCCGCGCCTTGCGGCTGCCGGACTGGGCCATCGGAGCGGGTTTCGTGCGCGGCCTGGTGTGGGACCGGCTCTGCGGCTTTGCCCAGCGCACGCCGCTCAACGATATCGACGTTGTATATTTCGATCCGTCCGATACCAGCCGCGCCGGCGAGCGCGCGGCGGAGTCGGAGCTGGCCGCCGCCCGCATCCTCGAGGCCTGGTCGGTTCGCAACATGGCCCGCATGCATCTGAAGAACGGCGACGAACCCTATCGGAATACGACGGATGCCATCGGGCACTGGCTGGAAACCCCGACCGCCGTGGCCGTCACCATGGCTGATGACGGCACGTTGCGGCTGCTGGCACCCCACGGCGTGGCCGACCTGCTGGCCGGCCGGGTGCGACCGACGCCGAGCGGCCGGCGCAAGCCTGCGGAATACCATGCGCGCGTGACGGCCAAGGCCTGGCCGTCACGCTGGCCGAAAGTGGTGGTGGAAGGGCTTACCTGAGTTCGATCAGCTCGACATCGAAGATCAGCGTGGCATTGGGCGGGATCACGCCGCCGCCGGCACCGGCCGCGCCATAACCGAGCTGCGGCGGGATCACCAGGGTGCGCTGGCCGCCCGTCTTCATGCCGGCCACGCCCTCGTCCCAGCCCTTGATCACCCGGCCGGCGCCGAGCGGAAAGGCAAAAGGCTGGCCGCGGTCGCGCGAGGAATCGAATTTGCGGCCCTTCTGGCCACCCTCCATCAGCCAACCGGTGTAATGCACCACGGCGGTCTGGCCGCGACGGGCGGTTTCGCCGTTGCCGGGCTTGACCTCGGTATAGCGCAGGCCCGATGCCGTGACCTGCTCCTGGGCCTGGGTGGCGAACGGCAGGGTGGCGGCGGACAGGCCAAGAATGACGGCGGCGGCAAAAACGCGACGGGACAACAACATTGCGAAAGACTCCGGAAGGAAGATTGGAAACGCGGTAAAGCCTGCCGCCGGAATGCGGCGACAGCATGGCCGGCACGGCATCCGTTAGCGGACGCTGACCAGTTCGATTTCGAAGAACAGGGTGGCGTTGGGCGGGATGATGCGGCCGTTGCCGCGCGCGCCATAGGCCAGGTAGGGCGGAATCAGCAGGGCACGCTTGCCGCCGACCTTCATATAGGCGACGCCCTCGTCCCAGCCCTTGATGACCTTGCCCTGGCCGAGCTGAAACTCGAAGGGCTGGCCGCGCTTGTAGGAACTGTCGAACATCCGCGTCGGCTTGTTGTTTTCCCAGATCCAGCCGGCGTAATGCACGGTGACCATCTTGCCCGGTTCGGCCTTGTCGCCGGTGCCGGCCACGATGTCGCCCGACCGCATGCCAGACGGGGTCTGACGCAGGTTCACGGCTTCCTGTTTGCCGCCGATGCCGATGGCACCGAGTATCGAAGACAACACGCCCATGCGGGAACAATACCAAGCAAACGCGCCGCTGCCCAGAGTTGTCAAACGCCCTCCAGGGCCGACCGGTGGGCGAATCGGCCCCCGAATCGGATCGTTACCCGGCCAGCGGGTGCGCGGAATGCCGCAATTGGGTTTCAGCCGACCGGTTCGGGCAGCGGGCGCGGGCGGGCTGGCGGCAACGGGATGGCATCGTCCTCCATCGCCCCGGCCGCATCATCGGCCAGCAGGGCCCCCTCGCCAGCCAGCAGGAAGGAGCCGAGATTCTCGCGCAGCTCGGCCCAGCGCAGGATTTCCAGCCGGCCATCGGCATGCTCGACCAGCGCCGTGCAGCTCTCCACCCAGTCGCCGTCGTTGCAATAGAGGATGCCGTCGATCTCGCGGATCTCGGCATGATGGATATGGCCACAGACCACACCGTCGACATGGCGCCGCCGCGCTTCCTCGGCAATCGCCCGTTCGTAGTCGGAGATGAACTCGACCGCGTTCTTCACCTTGTGCTTCAGGTAGGCCGACAGCGACCAGTAGGGCAGGCCCATGCGGCGGCGCAGGTGATTGAACCCGGTGTTCAGGCTCAGCGCGAAGCCATAAGCGGCATCGCCCAGCAGGGCCAGCCATTTGGCGCAGGTGACGATGCCGTCGAAATGATCGCCATGGGTGACCAGGAACCTGCGGCCGTCGGCGGTCTGGTGGACCGCCTCCATCTGCACGGTGATGCCGCCGAACTGCAGGCCGCTGTCTTCAATGAAGTCGCGCAGCGCCTCGTCATGGTTGCCGGGCACGTAGATCACGTTGGCGCCTTTGCGCGCCTTGCGCAGCAGTTTCTGCACCACGTCGTTCTGGCTCTGGTTCCAGTACCAGGAGCGTTTCAGCCGCCAGCCATCGACGATATCGCCCACTAGATAGATCGTGTCGGCTTCGGTATATTTGAGGAATTCCAGCAGCAGGTCGGCCTTGCAGCCGCGCGTGCCCAGATGGATGTCGGATATCCATATGGTGCGGTAGCGGGCGGGACGGAAAGCCACGTTCATCGGTCACCTGCTGTTGCCGGCGCGCGATGCGAATCACCCCGGCGGCAAATCCTTGGCCGGGAAGATGAATCCGGGCCTGCCCGTTGTCCCGTGAATTTTCCATGACCCGGATGACGGAACGATGACAGCGGCGAATGGTGGAAACGCGGCAAAGAAAAAGGGCCTGCCGCGAGGCAGGCCCTGGATCGATTGCGTCCGTGATGGACGGATCAGATCGATTCCTTCAGCACCTTGGAGGCGCGGAAGGCAACCTTCTTGGAAGCCTTGATCTTGATCGGCTCGCCGGTCTGCGGGTTGCGGCCCATGCGGGCAGCACGCTTGCGGACCTGCAGGATGCCGAGGTCGCCCAGGCGAACGCGCTCGCCCTTCTTCAGCGACTTGGTCACGGCAGCGAAGAATTCCTCGAACAGACCGGCAGTGGCCTTCTTCTGAAGCTCATGCTTCTCGGCCAGCGCGGTGGCGATCTGCTTCGCGGTCACAGTAACCGTCTTGGTGGCGGCCGCTTTAGCCATGGTCTCTCTCCTCAGAAAAGATGCGTCAGATGTTGTTATGAACGAATCGGGAGTTGGTTCCCGAATCCTCCATAGCACCGCGCCGGGCTCTTGCCCATCGGGAAAGCGCAAAAAACCGCTAGACATGCGGTTTTCTGGCAACCGGGTCGAATCGGAACCGCAAACCATGCGGGTTTATCGCATCCGGCCTAGACCGTAGGACGGTTTCAGGTACGTCCCGTGCGGATTTTCGCGGCGACGGCAAAGGCCAGCACGGCCAGCAAGCCGCTGCCCAGCATGGTCCAGATCATCGGATACTGGCTGGGGTCGAGATCCTGGCCGTAGCCCACCAGCACGGCCGCGCCGGCGCCGACCAGCATCTGCAGGGCGCCCGACAGGCCGGCGGCGGCACCCGCCGCCCGGGGATTCACCGAAACCGCACCTGCGGTGCCGTTCGGCAGGGTCAGGCCGTTCGACAACGCCACCACCGCCATGGGCAGGAACAGGCCCGGCAAGGTCAGCAGCCCAAGCCAGCCGATGGCCGCCAGGGCCAGGATGCCGAACAGGCCGATCACCGCCCCGATGGCGATCATGCGATCCACCCCAAGCCTGACCGCAAAGCGGCCGGTGCAGAAATTGCCGGCGAAATAACCGACCGAGACAATCATGAACCACAGGCCATAGCTGGACGGCGGCTGGCCCATGACGGTCACCACCACAAAAGGCGCCCCGGCGATGAAGGCGAAAAACATGCCCGAGGTGAAGGCCGTCTGCAGGGCATAACCGCAGAAGGTCGGCGAGCGCAGCAGAGAGGCATAGCCCCGCAGCATCGCTCCGATCCCCTCGCCCAGCCCAGGCTCGGCCAGGGTTTCCGGCAGGGTGAAGATCACGCAGACCAGCACGATGACGCCGGCCAGGGCGCAGAAGGCGAAGCTGGCACGCCAGCCGAACAGCGTATCGAGATAGCCGCCGAGTGCCGGGGAAAACATCGGCGCCAGCGACATCGCCATGGTGACGTAGCCGATCATGGCCGCCGAACGGTCGCGATCATAGAGGTCGCGGATGATGGCCCGGCCCAGCACCAGCCCCGAACAGCCGCCGACCGCCTGGAAGGCGCGGCCGATCATCAGCATCTCGATCGAGGGCGCCAGCGCGCAGAGCAGGCTGCCGACGCAGAAGATTCCCAGGCCCCAGAGCAGCACCGGCCGGCGGCCATACCGGTCGCTCAAGGGGCCATAGACCAGCTGCGCCAGGCCGAGGCCGATCAGGTAAAAGGTGAGCGTAAGCTGCACCAGGCCGTAATCGACCTGGAAATGCCGCGCCAGGCCCGGCATCGAAGGCATAAAGATGTTGAGCGCCATCGGACCGAGCGCCGACATGGCGATCAGGATCACGACGGATGGCAGACGGCGGGCACGGGACTCGGACAGGGCGGACACCGGACGGCTGGCTGCACCGGCGATGCGGCCGGGCGCTGAGGGTTGGCGAAACGTCCCATCCTATAGCCCTAATCCGGTTACGGACCAACCCGCCAGATAATCAGCGCCGGATTTCCAGCCCGTGCGGGCTGGCGCGGTAGCCGGTCAGCGTCTTGTCGGCATGGGCCAGCCGCCAGTTCAGCATCTTCTGGGCATATTCCAGCATCTTCGGCATGTAGGCCGCATCGCCGGCGACATTCTTCAGCTGCCCGGGATCTTTCTTCAGGTCGAAAAACAGCGGCGGCAGGGCGGCGCAGTGGACGTATTTGTAGTCATCATCCTGCACCACGGCGAGCGAACTCTGGTCCATCGCCGTGCCCAGCACGCCTTCCGGCTTGGAATAGAAAATGTCGCGGAAGTCGAATTCGTAATGCACTTCGGTGCGCCAGTTCGCCGGCGCGGCGCCATAGGTGAAATCCAGCAGCGAACGGCCGTCGCACTGGCGCGGGATATCGGCGCCGATCCATTCCAGGATCGTGGGCATCGTATCCACCGTCTCGGTATAACGGTCGACGATCTGGCCGCGGGTGGCTTCGGCGGCGCGGTCGGGGTTGCGGATCACCATCGGGATGCGGAAGCTGCCGTCGAAATAGGCCAGCTTGCCGAGCAGGTAATGGTCGCCAAGCTGCTCGCCATGGTCGCAGGTGAAGATGATCAGCGTGTCGTCCCACTGGCCACTGTCCTTCAGGAACTGGAAGACACGTCCGAGATGGTCGTCGATCTCGGTCATCAGGCCAAAGTAGGTGGCGCGCATGACGCGCACCTCCTCCTCGGTCATCGCCGACCCCAGCTTGTCGGCGCCCTGGAAGAAGCCGCGCTGGTTGACGGTATCGATATAGAATTTGTGCAGCGGATGCATCGCCGCCGCCTCGTCCACCGATGCATGGCGCACCGGCGCCGGCATGTCCGCCGGGTCGTACATGCTGTTGTAAGGCTCGGGCGCGATATAGGGCGGGTGTGGTCGGTAATAGCCCAGATGCAGGAACCAGTTGCGGTTGCTGGCGCCATTCAGGTAGGTCAGCGCGCGTTCGGTGAACCAGGCGGTATCGGATAGTTCTTTCGGCAACTGGCCCGGCTCGCGCGTGGCGCCGGGCGCACCGTAGCGCGGACGCCAGACATCCTCCGGATTTTCCGGCAGCGTGTAGCCTTTCGAGGCCATCCAGGCGAAATAGGCTTCCTTGTATGGCTCGAAGGCGCCGACGGGACGGAAGCCATCCATGATGTCGCCCAGCACGAAGAAGCGCGGATCGTTCGGACCCGTGGTGCGCGGATCCGGCGTCGTGGTCGTGTAGCCGATCAGGGCCGGATCGTAGCCGCTTTTGCGCAGCTCATGCCCCAGATTGGTGAAGCGCGAGTCGAGCGGGATGGTGTTCTGCACCGCCCGGTGGGTCATCTGGTACAGGCCGGTCAGCAGCGAGGCTCGCGCCGGACCGCAGGGGACGGCCGTGGTGAAATGGTTGCGGAAGGTAACGCCCTCGCGGCACAGCATGTCGATGTTCGGCGTCTTCAGGCCGGGCGTGCCGAGATAGGAAAACATGTCGCCGCGCCACTGGTCGACGACGATGAGCAGGATGTTCTTGCGGGCCTTGTCGGACATGTCTTGGTATTCTCTTGCTTGATTAACGGAGTGTGGGGTCGAGGCGGTCGCGCAGCCAGTCGCCCAGCATGCTGATCGACAGGGTGGTGAGCACGATCACGGCGCTGGGCGCCAGCATGATCCAGGGGGCGCGGGTGATGTATTCGCGGCCGTAACCGACCATGTTGCCCAGCGAGGTGAGCGGCGGCTGTACGCCGAGGCCGAGAAAGGACAACCCGCTTTCCAGCAGGATGATCTCGGGGAAGGTGAGCGTCATCGACACGATCAGCGTCGAGGCGATGTTCGGCAGCACATGGCGGCCATAGATGCGCCAGCTGCCGGCGCCGAGGTTGCGCACCGCGCCGGCATAGCCCTGCTCGTTGGCCGAGAGCGTGAGGCCGCGGGCGATGCGGGCGTAGCGTTCCCAGCTGTGGAAGCCCATCAGCACGACGAACAGCGTGATGTCGTTGCCGAAGAAGGCCAGCACGGCCAGGGCGATGATCATGAAGGGCATGCTGGCCTGGAAATCGATCAGCATCAGCACCAGCGCCTCGAACCGGCCGCGCAGATGGGCGGCGAGAATACCCAGGGTGGTGCCCATGGTGGCGGCGATCAGCGTGCCGAAGAAAGCGATCAGCAGGCTCATGCGGATCGACATGATCAGGCGCGACAGCACGTCGCGGCCCAGTTCGTCGGTGCCCAGCGCATGCGCCCAGGACCCGCCCATGCCAATGGGCGTCTGCAGGCGGGCCTTGAGATCGAAAGCCGTGAAGCTGTAAGGCGCCAGCAGGTCGGCGCCCAGCGCCACCACCAGCATCAGCAGAACCCAGCCCAAGGCCAGCAGCATGGCCGGCGGCCAGGCGGCAAGGAAGCGCCGCAGCTTTGCCGCCTGCTTCGGGGCAGGCTTGGCGGCGACAGGCAGATCGGTGGCAAGATCGGTCATGGTTTGGCGCGCTCCTTAAGAATGGGCGCGGCCGCGCCGCAGGCGGGGGTCGAGCCAGCCATAGGCGATGTCGACCGCCAGGTTGGCCGCCACCATCGAAATGGCGATGGCCAGCAGGATGGCCTGCACCACGGCAAGGTCGCGGTTGGCCACCGAGGCGACCAGCAGGCGGCCCACGCCGGGCCAGGCGAAAACGCTTTCCACCACCACGGCGCCGGCGATCAGGCTGCCGATCATGAAGCCGACGATGGTGACGGTGGGGATCGCCGCGTTGGGCAGGGCATGGCCCGACACCACCCGGCGCCAGGGCACGCCCTTGGCCGAGGCCGTGCGGATATAGGGCTGGCCCAGCACTTCCAGCATGGCCGAACGGGTGAACCGCGCCAGCACGGCGGCACCGGCCACCCCCAGCGTGATGATCGGCAGGATGGCATGCTGCCAGCTTTCGCTGCCGCTGGAGGGCAGCCAGCCGAGCTGCACCGAAAAGACCAGCACCAGCAGCAAAGCCAGCACGAAGC
>JBKBJT010000035.1:17769-39217 GCA_046294345.1 Ferrovibrio sp. | reverse complement strand
GAATACGACGCCCACCGCGCCGCCTATGTGACGCCGGAAAAACGCGCCGTCGAGCAGGTGGTATTCGCCACCGAGGCCGAAGCCAAGACCGCCTTCGAGGCCGTGCAGAAGGGCGAGGATTTCATCGCCATGGCCGCCCGGCTGCAGAAACTGAAGCCCGAGGACGTGAAGCTCGGCACCGTCACCAGGGATGAACTGCCGGCCGGCATCGCCAATGCCGTCTTCGCCCTGCCGCTGAACAAAGTGGGCGAACCGGTCACCTCGCCGTTCGGCTGGCATCTGGCCCGCGTCACCGCGATTCAGCCGGGCACCACCAAGAGCCTGGACGAGGCCAAGACTGAACTGCGCCAGCAGATCGCCCTGCGCAAGGCCACCGAAGGCCTAGTCAAGCTGCGCCAGCAGATCGATGACCAGATCGCCGGCGGCGCCACCCTGGACGAGATCGCCGCCGCACAGAAGGCCGAGCTAAACCGTGCCGCCGATATCGATGCCCAGGGCACGGGCGTGGATGGCAAGCCGATAGAAACCCTGCCGAAACTGCCGAGCTTCCTGGCCGAGGCTTTCGACTTGGATGCCGATGCCGAGCCGCATATCGTCGACGAGCCGAATGGCGGTTTCCTGGTCGTGAAGGCGGCAGACATCAAGCCGGCCGCTCTGCGCCCTCTGGCCGAGGTCAAGGACAGTGTCGTGGCTGCCCTGCAGCAACGCGCCCGCAGCGAAGCCGCCGCGGAAGCCGCGAAGCAGATCGCCGAACGCCTGCGCAGCGGCGGCGATCTTGCCAAGGAAGCGGCGGCCGTTGGCGCCAATCTGCAGCTCAGCGCGCCGCTCTCACGCAGCGGCCAGCCGGCCGAACGCGCACTGTCGCCCGCGGTGGTCAGCGCGCTGTTCAACGCCAAGCAGCCGGGCGAGATCGTGACCGGCCCCGCCGGCGCCAGCCCGGCCAATGCCGTCGTGGCCCGCCTGACCCGCATCGAACCGGCCGATCCGGCGGCGATTGCCCGCCAGAAGGAACAGACCGCGCAGCAGCTCGCCGGTGGCATCGCGCAGGACCTCGTGCAGCAGTATCGCCAGACCGTGCAGAAGGATATTGGCGTCAAGGTCGATCCAGCCGCCCGCCTCCGCGCCACCGGCCTGTAAACCGGCTGCTCATGAAGATCACGCCCGACTATGCCAGCTTCGCCAAGGCCTATATGGCCGGCGAGGCCCAGGTGCTCTCCACGCAACTGGTCGCCGACCTGGAAACGCCGGTCTCGGCCTTCCTCAAGCTGGCCGATACGCGGCCGTGGTCCTGCCTGCTGGAGTCCATCGAGGGCGGCGCGGTGCGTGGTCGTTATTCGATCATCGGCCTGAAGCCCGACTTGCTGTGGCGCTGCAAGGGCCAGAAGGCCGAGATCAACCGTAAGGCCCGCTTCGATCAAACCGCCTTCGAGCCCTGCGCCGAGCCGACGCTGGAATCCCTGCGCAAACTGCTGGCCGAGAGCCATATCGATCTGCCCGGCCACCTGCCGCCGATGGCTGCCGGTATCGTCGGCTTCATGGGCTATGACATGGTGCGCCTGATCGAGCCCAAGGTGCCCGACACCAATCCGGATGCGCTCGGCCTGCCCGACGGCCTGCTGATGCGGCCGACCGTAATGGCGATTTTCGACTCCGTGCTCGACATGATCACGCTGGTCACGCCGGTGCGGCCGCAAACCGGCATGGATGCTCGCGCCGCCTATGCCATGGCCAGCGAGCGCCTGAGCGATGCGATGGCCGATCTCGACCGCCCGCTGGGCGCCGTGCGCGACCAGATCGCCGATCTGGACGCCCTGCCCGAACCGCAGTCGAACATGTCGCCCGACGACTACATGGCGATGGTGCGCAAGGCTAAGGACTACATCGCCGCCGGCGACATCTTCCAGGTCGTGGTCGGCCAGCGCTTCAGCCTGCCCTTCCGCCTGCCGCCGTTTGCACTCTATCGCGCCCTGCGGCGGACCAATCCCTCGCCCTTCATGTTCTATCTCAATCTCGGCGGCCCCTGCCTCGTGGGTTCCTCGCCCGAGATTCTGGTGCGCCTGCGCGACGAAACGGTGACGATCCGGCCCATCGCCGGCACCCGCAAGCGGGGCGCCACGCCCACCGAGGACGAGGCCCTGGCCCAGGACCTGCTCAGTGATCCCAAAGAGCTGGCCGAACACCTGATGCTGCTCGACCTTGGGCGCAACGATGTCGGCCGCGTGGCCAAGATCGGCACGGTGAAGGTCACCGAGCGCAACCAGATCGAGCGCTACAGCCACGTCATGCACATCGTGTCCAACGTCGAGGGCAAGATCCGCCCAGATCTGGATGCACTGGACGCACTGTTCGCGGGTTTCCCGGCCGGCACGGTCTCGGGTGCCCCGAAAGTGCGGGCGATGGAGATCATCGACGAACTGGAGCCGGTTCGCCGCAGCTTTTATGCCGGCGGCGTGGGCTATTTCTCGGCCAATGGCAGCATGGATACCTGCATCACCCTGCGCACAGCCCTGGTCAAGGACGGCACCATGTATGTTCAGGCCGGCGCCGGCATCGTGGCCGACAGCGATCCGATGTCGGAACATGTCGAATGCGTCAACAAGGCCAAGGCGCTGATCCGCGCCGCCGAAGAAGCCGAACGTTTCGCCAGCCGCGGCGGACGCGGCCAATAGTCCGCGACTCGGCCCTCCCACTTTCATAATCCGGTTGCCGCTTTCGGGTGCATGACGGTATCGTTGCGTCATGCAAAGTGATCCTTCCACAGAAGCCGCAGACTGGGAGCGCCGCGGTATCGAGGCCGACAGCCGGGGCCAGCATGCCGAGGCTGAATCCTGTTTCGCCAGGGCGGTGGCCTGCGATGACAGCCGCGAGATTTCGTGGGTCGGCCTCGCCTTCAGCCAGATCAATCAACGACGGACCGACGATGCCGTCGCCAGCTTGCGGCGCGCCAATATTGCACGTCCCCATTGCGGTGTTGTCAGCCACTTGCTGAAAGCCATGACCGGCGAAACCACATCCCGGGCGCCGAACGATTACATCACCTTCCTGTTCAACGGCTACGCCGCCAACTTCGATCAGCATCTCACCAGCCTGCAATACCAGGGTCCGCAGATGCTGGCCCAACTGATCCAGCGCGCCGGCTGGGCTGCCGACGGCTCGCGCCGGATCATCGATATCGGCTGCGGCACCGGCCTGAGCGGCATGCCTCTGCGAGCCTATGCCAGCCATCTCGAAGGCGCCGACCTATCCGCCGGCATGCTGGAGCAGGCGCTGAAGCGCGGTGTTTACAATCATCTGTGGCATGGCGAAGCCCATGCCGTTCTGCGCCGCCTGCCGGCTGCCAGCTATGACGCCGTGGTCGCGGCCGATACCCTGGTCTATATCGGCGATGTCGCGGAACTGTTCCGGCTGGTGCATGCCGCACTGAAACCCGGCGGCGATTTCCTGTTTACAGTGGAGGCCTGCGATACCGGGTTCACTCTGGTGAAATCCGGTCGTTACCAGCATGCCGATGCCTACCTGCAGGAATGCGCCGCCGGCCTGTTCGCCTGCGCCGACCGCATCGATGGCGCCATTCGCACCGAGATCAAGCAAGCCATTCCCGGATATGCTTATCGGTTCAGTAAAGCCGCATCCTGAGAAAGCCAGGCCATGCCCACCGCGTTCAAGACGATTTATGCTCGTGCCGCCAAGCGCAAGGGCGGCGAAGCCAAGCTGAAAAAGCTGCTGCCGCCCAAGCCGGATCACAAGGCGCTGGCGAAACTGAAAGATGACCGTGCATTGGCCGAAATGGCCAAGCGTGTCTTTTCCGCCGGTTTCGTGTGGAGCGTGATCGAGAACAAATGGGACGGATTCGAAACGGCCTTCCTGAACTTCGAACCGCGCAAGCTGCTGCACAAACCAGACGAGTTCTGGGAAAAGCTGGCATCCGACAAACGCATCGTCCGCAACCCACAGAAAATCCGTTCCGTTCGCGACAATGCCCGGTTTGTGCAGGATATCGCCGGCGAATACGGCAGTTTCGGCAAATTCCTGGCCACTTGGCCGATGGACGACCAGCTCGGCCTGCTCGATCTGCTGGCCAAGCGCGGTTCCCGCCTGGGCGGAAATACCGGGCAATACCTGATCCGTTTCCTCGGCCGCGACAGTTGGATCGCCTCGCGCGACGTGGTGCTTTGCCTGCGCGATGCCGGCGTGGATATTCCCGAGAACCCCACTTCGAAGCGCGACCGCCAGAAAATCCAGGCGCAGATGAATGCCTGGGCTAGGGAAAGCGGCTTGCCGCTTACCCATATTTCGCGGATTTGCGCCATGTCGATTGGCCAGAATTACGATGTCGACACGCTGCGGAAGGCCATGAACGGTGAAGACTGATAATGGTCAATTTCGCTTAACCATGCCTTGCGACCGGCATGGTTAGCGACCCGTAAACCCACGCAATAATAAATCCAATTAATTGTCTCGCCTAACCTCCCCCGCGAGCCTAGCTTGGGGGCATGCAACACGATGTCACCCTCGATGCGATCAACTGGCAGCAGCGCGGTATCCGTGCGCTGGAAAGCGGCCGGCATGCCGAAGCAGAAGGTTGTTTCTCTAAAGCTGTGACACTGGCCGATTCTGCGCTGTCCTGGCTTGGCCTGGCCATGAGCCAGATCGACCTGAAGCGTAATGCTGCAGCCATCGAAAGCCTGCAACGCGCCCAGAAACTGTCGCCGCAATCGGGCGTGATCAATCATCTTCTGGCCTCGCTCGAAGGCAAGAAGCCCGAACGCGCGCCGGAAACTTTCGTGAATTGGCTGTTCAACAGCCGGGCAGCGCATTTCGACAGCCGTCTCTCAAGCCTCGCCTATCGCGGGCCAGAGATGTTGCAGCAGTTGATCGTCAATGCCGGGTGGGAGGCCGATGCCAGCCAGCGTATCGTCGATCTCGGTTGCGGTACCGGCCTGAGCGGCGTGCCGTTCCGCCCCTATGCTGCCCGCCTTGACGGCATCGACATGGTACCCGGCATGCTGCTGCAGGCTCAGCGGCGCGGCATTTACGACAGCCTGCAGCAGAACGAACTGCACGCCGCACTCAAATCCATGGCTGACTGCGCTTATGATGTCGCCCTGGCCGCCGACACGCTGATCTATGTCGGCAGGCTGGACGAATTGTTCACCGAACTGGACCGGGTTCTGGCACCGGGCGGCAGCTTCATGTTCACCACCGAACTCGGTGCAGCGGGCAGCGGCTATACCCTGCTATCGACTGGGCGCTACAGCCACGCCGAGGATTACCTGCTGGCCTGCGCCGGCGGCCGCTTCCGCATGGAAGACCGCGTCGACGGCTGCATCCGGGTTGAAGATGGCCGCATGACGGCCGGCTGCGCCTACCGCTTCACCAAGCCCTAATTCGTCCCAAACCCTAATTCGCCGTCGCCCGGTTCAGGAACGGATTGGTGTAACCGCGGCCTTTCGGCGGAAAGGCCTTGGCCAGGTAATCCAGCGTCTTGTCCAGATCCTCGCCTTCCAGCGGCGCCATGTTGTGCTTCTCGACCATGATGGTCAGCACCTCGGCCCAGCGATCGCGGCTGTGCCCCTGCGCGCGGACTAGATCGGAACCATGGCAGGCCGTGCAGATGTAGAAAACCTCGTCGCGGTTTTCCCCATCGGGGAACACGGTCGGTTCCTCGGGTTCCCGCTCGGAAGGCGATGACTGGGCGAAGACGGCGCCGCCGGCAACAAGAGCCAGCGACGCCGCCAGTACAACGGCAGCAAACCAACGCGTCATGGATGTGCGACCCTCTCCCGTCTTCAGGCGGGGATCAGCACGGCGATGCGATGCATCACGTTGCCGCCATAACCCTGCGGATTCCAGTTGGCTGCCGCATGGCTCTGGCCCCGGCCGGTACTGTCGACGGCGCGGACCCAGAATTCGTAATACCCCTCCGACGGCACGGTCAGATCGGCATTCCAAGTCTGCCAGGCATATTTGTTGGCTGCTTTGGCAACTTTCGCCTTGCGCCAGGTCTGGCCATAATCGGCCGAAACATGCACCTCGGCCACGTTATGCTCGCCGGCCCAGGCATGCCCCCGCAACGCGATGGCTCGCGTGCCGGCCTTCAGCTCGGTGCCGTTGGCGATGTTGGTGATGATCGAACGGACTGGCATCGACTCCAGGATGCGGAAATTCTTCGGATCGGCCTTGCTGCCCGGGATCATGGGCTTGATCGGCACACGATAGCTGGTGCCCGTCATGCCCTGTCCGTCATGCTCCCTGTCGCGAACCCAGATGCGGCTGAGCCATTTCTGCGAGGTCGAACCCGGCCAGCCCGGCACGATCAGGCGCAGCGGCGCGCCGTTGATATGCGGGATCGGCCCGCCATTCACCGCATAGGCGATGATGGTGTGTTCCTCCATCGCCTTGGCGATCGGCACGCCGCGACTGATCGCCGGTTTGCTGGCATCGCCAGACAAATGCGTATCGCGACCATAATGGCCGGTATAGACGGCGCTGGATTTCAGCCCCGCCGCTTCCAGCACGTCCTTCAGACGCACACCGGTCCAGCGCGCATTGGAGATCGCACCGTTGGTCCACTGGTTGCCGCTGGCCTTGGGCTCGAAGAAGCTGCGGCCGTTGCCGCCGCATTCCATCTGCAGCGCGTAGGTTACTGGCTTGAACTTCTGTTTCAGCTCGCCCAGCGTAAGCTTCAACGCATTGTTTACCTCCCCATCGACGGTCAGGTCCCAGGCATCCGGGTTGCTGGTCGCCTCGGGCGGCGTGCCGTTGTTGCGGATGAATATCTTGTCGTTCGGCGTGACATCGTCGTTGAGCAGATGCTCGGGCGTCTCGGCCACAAAAGGCTTGTCGCCCAGGATCACCAGTTCCGCCTTGCCATCCATCTTGAGGATTTTCGGCGCCGCCGCGCTGCCCTGCGCCATGGCGGCTGGGATCAGGCCGGATGGCATGTTACCGCTGAAGGGGATCGCGCCCCCCACCATGGCGCCCATGGCCGCCAGGCCGCTGCCCTGCAGGAAACCACGCCGGCTGGCACCACTGCGGCGCCCGAAGACCAGCGCATCGGCGCGCTCGGGGTCGTCCCCGTACAATTCGAAAAAGCCGCGTTCTTTCCAACCCTTCGCCATGGTGCTTCCTCCGGTTCTGCCCGTCTCTTCATGGAAACGGGCTTGTAAGGAGTAAGACGGAAGGTTTGGGCGGTTTATTCCGTAGCGAGTAAAAAATTTCCGCCCGGCATGATCAGGCCGGACAAGGCAGGGCCGGATCGGCCGATTGCTGCAGTGCCATACGGGTCAGGGTATCGACCTGGAAACGCTCGCGGGTGATGCGCGCCACGGCCGAGGCGAGAGTGACGAAACGCTGCGTATCCATGTCGCGGGTCATCAGGGCATAGCCCTTATGCTCGACACGCCAGACAAAAGCCGAGAGCCCGTCGATCTGCTGTTGCACCGGGGCGGCCGTGAAATCCGGCAAAGCCGCGCCGATCCACAGACTGACCCGGCAGCCGCGCGGGCCGCGAAACCCCAGCAGGATACCGCCGCCCTGCCCCGTTCCCTGTTTCAGTGCGTACTCCGGCATGGCAGCCGGCACCACATGGCTGAGCGTCAGGCCGGCGGCACTGAGATCGGGAATTTCAGTCAGCGCCAGCGGCGTGGTGGCCGGACTGGGACCAACTGCACCGCGCGGACCATTGATCCAGGCGTGGTGCAAACCAGCCGCCGCCAGCAGGGCAGCCGGTGTATTATCCTTCGCCGGCCAGACCGAAACCAGTGTTGCCACGCCGAGGCCGAGCGCCAGCAGCAGCGAGGCCGCGGCAAGCGCAAGGCTGGCAACCGGCCGGCGGCGATAATGCGGTTGCGGCAGGGCTGGCGGCGGCATATCGGGCATCTCTGGCACGGCGTTCGCCGCGCTCGCCTTCAGCCGGGTCAGAGTCGCCACCTGGGCCGCAAGATCGGGATCGCTGGCCACGGCAGCCGCCACCCGGGCCGCGCTGGCGGCGTCCAGCTCGCCATCGACATAGGCGTTCAGCATGTCCCACGAGGGCGTCACGACCGGCGTCTCCGTGCCTTTTCCAGAACCTGTACCTTGCCGCCGATGATCTGCAGCAGCAACAGCCTTGCCCGGCTCAGCCGGCTCATCACCGTGCCGACCGGCACATGCAGAATCTCGGCGGCTTCCGCATAGCGGAAACCCTGGATATCCACCAGCACCACCACCTCGCGATGCGGCAGGTCGATCTGTTCCAGAGCCTCACGCACCGCCAGGTCGTCCAGCAGGCGGTCGTCATAATACCACGGTGCCGGCGCTTCAGCCCCGGCCATGCCGAGTGCTGCGCCATCCACGATGGGCGAGCCGCGCTCCTGCCGGTACTGGTCGATCCAGGCATTGCGCAGCACCTTGAAAGCCCAGGCCTGCTCGCGACCGCTTTGCGGCGGCGCGGCGCGGGAGGCCAGGGCGTTCAGCGCCGCCTGCTGCATCAGGTCGCGCGCAGCCTCGCGGTCTCCGGTCAGCGCCAGGGCATAGCGGAACAGCGCCGCCCAATGCTCGATCAATATGGTTTCTATGCCCTGCAGCACGGGCCGCCATCCGGATCCGTTTCCCCGGCGCCAAGACTGCGCGGCGGCGGCCGGAATGTCACGCCGTATTTTTCAGCGTTCCTGCTGCTGGCGACGCAGCAGCACGGTGCTGACCGGCACCAGGCTGAAGCCCTTTTCCTTCGCGCCGGCCATCCAGCTTTCCAGCGCATTCAGGGTTGCGGCGTGGGGATGGCCGATGGCGATCACATCCCCGCGGGCGCGGGCAATGCGCTCCATGGCCGCGATTTCATGGCCGATGCCGGGCGAACGATCGTCATCGAGGAACAGGTCGCGTTCGGCGGCATCCAGCCCGCGCCGGCGCGCCTGGGTCGGGCCGGCGGAACTCGGTCCCGACAGGCTGTCGAGCCAGAAAACCTGGCGACGCCCCAGCGCCTCCATCACCTGCGCCATGCGCGTCGCATCGGCGGTGAAGCGGCTGCCCATGTGATTGTTGACGCCGACATAGTCGCTGAAACGGTCGAGATGCCAGTCCAGCCGACGCTGCAGCTCGGCGGCGTCGAGATTGACATAAAGTGCGTTCGGCCCCGGATTGTGCCGCTTGGCATCCAGCGGTTCCATCGGCAGATGCAGCATCACTTCATGGCCGGCGGCACGCGCGGCCGTCGCCTGCTCGGAAAGATCGGCGGCATAGCTCATGAACGACAGCGTGATCGGACCGGGCAGTTTCATCGCGCGCTGGGTGCCACGACGGTCAAGGCCGGCATCGTCGATGATGATGGCCACGTAGGGCGGTTTTGCGCCCGAGGGCGGCGGCACGGCGCGCACCCGCCAGGCCTGCATGTCACTGCTGCTGCGCGACGGCGCCAAGGATGGCGGTGGCACGGCGGCGGCAAGCTGCACTACGGGCTCGATCTGTTTCGGCCCAACGCGCTGCACGACCACCGGAATATCCGCGGCTGGTCGCGACGGCTTCGGTGCTTCGTTTTTGACCGTCGGCAACGGAGACGGAGCCTGGGCCGGAACCTGCGTCTGTTTTTCTGCCTGGACAGGCCTTGCGGTCTCGGCGGGTCTGGTTTCCTGCGGCACCGGGGCAACAACCGGCTGGGTTACTTCAGCCGGTGGCGCGACATCGGCGGCAATCGATGCCGGCGGTTCGGTCGGCGGCAGCATCGGCGGTGGGGGCGGCGCGACAGCGACGCGGGAAAGATCGGAAACCGGCCGCCAGCCCTGTTGCGGCACACTTGAGGCTGCGGGCAAGGCTGCGGACACAGCAGCCGGTGTTGGGGCAGGCGATAGCGCAACGACAGCGGGATTGGCCAGTGGCGCAACGGCGGCCACGGCAGGCTTCGGCACCGGTGCGTGACCGACGGCCATGCCGACAGCAACACCACCCGTCAGCAAGGTAGCAGCAGCCGTCATCAGCGGCCAGTTCGCGGCAACGAAGCCGCGCGGTTTCGTAGATGGGGCAGCAGTCCCGCGCTGCGCCGGCGGAATCACCTGCCCCGGCGCCGCCTGGGCCTGGACGGCGCCATAGGCACTGGCGGCCGACTGCGCGGTGGCAGCGCGGCGCGGCTTGAGTCTCAGCGGCGGCGTGTCGGCAGGATCGTTCATCTCGACCCGGTTAAAGGATTGCGGCAGGCACGGCAAGCGCAGCGTGCAAAGCGTTGCCCCCATTGTCGTTTCGCCATGGTTAGCAAAAGGTAAAGACAAACCGTGCCGGCGATTCGCAACCCTGCTAGGATTCGGCCATGACGAACTCACGCATCGCTGTCGTCACCGGTGACATTACGCGGCTGGACGTGGACGCCATCGTCAACGCGGCGAATGAAAGCCTGCTGCCCGGCGGCGGCGTCTGCGGCGCCATCCATCGCGCCGCCGGACCGGAGCTGGAAGCGGAATGCCGCCGCATCGGCCACTGCCCCACCGGCGAGGCGCGCATCACCGCCGGTTACCGCCTGCCCGCCCGCCATGTGATCCACACCGTCGGTCCGGTCTGGCAGGGCGGCACACGGGGCGAACCAGCCCTGCTGACTGGCTGCTATCGCAACAGCCTGGCGCTGGCACAACAGCACGGCCTCTCGAGCATCGCCTTTCCCGCGATCTCGACCGGTATCTTCGGCTATCCGCTGGAGGCTGCCACGGCGATAGCCGTGGCCGAGGCGCGCCGCTGGGTGGCGGCGCAGCCAAAGCCCGAGCGCGTGATCTTCTGCTGCTTCTCGGGTCGCGACGCGGCGGTTTATTCCGCCGCTCTCGCCGCCGGTTCATGATCGAGGCGGAAGAACGTGATCGAAGCGGCAAGGTCGCGCGCCTGATCGGCCAGCGACTGCGCCGAGGCCGTGGTCTCTTCCACCAGCGCGCCGTTGCGCTGGGTCATCTCGTCCATCTGCGCCACGGCATCGTTGATCTCGTCCAGCCCCGAGGCCTGCTCCTGGCTGGCAATCGAGATTTCCTCGATGATACCGGCCACGCGCTTCACCGCATCGACGATGCCGCTCAACGAACCGCCCGCCTCGTTCACCAGCTTGGCGCCATCGCGCACCTGAGCGTTCGATTCCTGGATCAGGGCCTTGATGTCCTTCGATGCATCCGCCGAACGCTGCGCCAGCGCGCGCACTTCCTGCGCCACCACGGCGAAACCCTTGCCCGCTTCGCCCGCGCGGGCGGCCTCGACTGACGCATTCAGCGCCAGCAAATTGGTCTGGAAGGCGATCTCGTCGATCAGGCCGACGATATCGACGATCTTGCGCGCACTCTCCTCGATCTGCCCCATCGCAGAGACGGCACGGTCGACCACGGCACCGCCCTTGTCGGCCGTGTCGCGCGCCGTGACCGCAAGCTGGCTGGCCTGCCGCGCATTGTCGGCATTATGACGCACGGTGGCGGTGATCTGCTCCATCGATGCGGCCGTGCGCTGCAGGCTGGCGGCCTGCTGCTCGGTGCGCTGGGCCAGGTCGTTGCTGCCGACCGAAATCTCGGCCGAGGCATCGCGCACATTGCCCGCCGTCTGGCTCAGGCGCCCGACGATCTCGGCCAGCTTGCCGGCCAGCGTGTTGGCATTCTCGGCCAGTTGCGCGAACAGGCCGCGATGATTGCCGTCGATACGATGCGTCAGGTCGCCATGGGCCAGCGATTCCAGCATCTGCCCCAGGTCGTTCAGCGCCCGTTCCACCGTGCCCAGCAGGTCGTTCACGCCGATGCCAAGGGTGCGCATCACGCCTTGCAGGGCGTCGGCATCGATGCGGCGGGTCAGGTCGCCGGCGGTGGCCGCTGCCACGATCTGGCCGATGGCCTGCTCCAGCACGTCCTCCTGCGCCTTGCGCTGTTTCTCGAACTCGACACGGCCCTGCTCCACCTCGCGCTGCAGCTTTTCGTTTTCCTGCCCGCTGGTTTTCAGCACCTCGATGGCTCGCGCCATTTCGCCCAGTTCGTCGTCGCGCTTCGTCTCGGCCAGTTCCACCGACCAGTCGCGGTCGGCGAGCCGCCGAGCCGCCGCCGTCAGGCGGTCGATCGGCGCCGTCACCTGCGGACCGACGAAAAAGAATCCGATCAGCGCCGCAATGCCCAGGCAGATCACGGTGATGACGACCAGCACGATCTGCGCCGTACTCGACTGGCCGGCGGCCTGCGCCGCCGCGCCATCGGCCGCCTTGCTGGCCTCATCGACCAGAGCCTGCACCTTGCCCGACAATTCGGCTGCGGCATTGCGAGCGAGATTCAGCGCCACGCCCGCGGTATTCACCGTGCGCAATTCGCCGCGGCGCACGCCGAACATGCTCTCGGTGCCCTGGCCGTATCCCAGCAGTTTCTGCGTGGTGGCCAGCAGCTCGGAAATATCGAACTGCTTGGATGCCCAGTCGAGTTCCTCCAGTGCCGTGCTGTTCAGTTTGGTGAATTCGGCGAACAGCTTGTCGAGTTCGGCGTTGCTCGGGCCCTGTGCGGCCACCGCCAGCACGCCGACCAGCTGGTTCACCGCATTGCCGGCGGCGATCAGCGCATTGGCGGCCTCAGCCACCTCGGGCTTGGCATTGGGCTGGCGCAGCTCAAAGATCGCGCGATCCAGCGCCGGCCGCATCTGCGCCTGAAAACTGAGATAGTCGGTGTTGATCTTGGCCAGAAGCTGTTCGCGATCGGCGGTGTAGTTCAGCCGCGCGGTGACCGAACGGTTGATCTGCGCCATCATGCGGTCCAGCGTCTCGATCGCCTTGTCGATGCCTTCGATCTGTTCGGCCTGCTCCGGCGCCGCGGTCGCCTTCACCTTTTCGACCGCCAGTTTCAGTTCGTCCTGCTTCGCCTTCAGTTCGGCGGCGGCCTTCTGGCGCTCGGCATCATTGGTGACGCTGGCCAGCACCGGCGCATTGGCGGTCAGTTCGGCGCTGGTGGCCGCCAGGTTCAGGGCCGAAACCACGGCCGGCAGGTTGGTGCTGGTGATCCCGGCGTAGCTGCCCTGCACGCGACCGAAAAACAATCCGCCGATCACATTCGCAACCAGCGTCAGGCCGGCCAGAACGGCGATGGCCAGGGTAAGCTTCTGCCGAATACTCATTTTGTCCTCCCTCCCCTCGGGCCGGCGATCCGGTCCCGTCGGCCTTCTGGCCGGCTGGGGGCTTTGTTATGTCGCCATATTTCCCGGTACGGATGGTCCCGTAAAGCCCGGGGCCCCGGGTTGCGGCATTGAATCGCTCAACCTGTAGATGGTTAAGGAAGGAGGTTACCCAACATATATCCCTATGCCTGTGGAAAAATACTTGACCCGAATGCAGAACCTCATTAGAACATTTCGTGGATTTCTTGTTCGTTCCGCCTGGCCGGTTCTCCTTTTTCCCGGCCTCCCGTATTCGCGGGGCCGCGTTTCGCGGATCAGGCGGCCGAACCCAGACCGAGGAGGCTGACCATGCTGACCCGCAAGCAGCACGACCTGCTGCTGTTCATTCACGAAAAGCTGGAGACATCCGGCGTTTCCCCCTCCTTCGAGGAAATGAAGGAGGCCATGAAGCTGAAATCCAAGTCGGGCATCCACCGCCTGGTGACCGGCCTGGAAGAGCGTGGCTTCATCCGACGCCTCGCCCATCGCGCCCGCGCCCTGGAAGTACTGCGTCTGCCCGATTCGGCGGTCCCGACCCGCGGCGGCGTGGGCGGCGGCAATGTCCGCAGCAGCACACCGCGCAACCGGCTGACGCCGCGCGCCGTGGAAGGCGGCGGCCCGATGCAGGGCACCCCGGTGAATGTCAGCCCCTATAACGCGCGCGACATCGTCACCCTGCCGCTCTACGGCCGCATCGCCGCCGGCACGCCGATCGAGGCCCTGCGCGACATGAGCACGCAGATCGACGTTCCCATCGGCCTGCTGGGCAACGGTGACCATTACGCACTGGAAGTGGCCGGCGATTCGATGGTGGACGCCGGCATCATGGATGGGGACACCGTGATCATCCAGCGCAGCGACAATGCCGAGAACGGCAGCATCGTGGTCGCCCTGGTCGACGACCAGGAAGTGACCCTGAAGCGCCTGCGCCGCAAGGGCAACTCGGTTGCCCTGGAAGCCGCAAACCCGGCTTATGAAACCCGCATCTTCGGGCCCGACCGGGTCAAGGTGCAGGGTCGCCTGGTCGGCCTGCTGCGGCGCTACTGACCGCAAAATCTCCGGAATACAAAAAAGGCGGGATCATCTCCCGCCTTTTTCATATCCGGATTCAGCGGCAGCAGTCAGGCAGCACGCCGATGCCGTCCTTCCCGCACTTCCTCGATGATCTTACCCACGAAGGCGTTCAGATCATCGGGCGAACGGCTGGTGACGATACCCTGATCCACCACCACTTCGCGGTCGACCCAGCGGCCGCCGGCATTGGCCAGGTCGGTGCGGATTGATTTGTAGGACGTCACCGTTCGGTCGCGCACCGCATCGGCCTCAACCAGCAGCCAGGGGCCATGGCAGATCGCCGCCACCACCTTGCCGCCATCGAGGAAGGCCCGCACCGTGGCCATGGCGTTCTCGTCCACCCGCAGCTTGTCGGGGTTGATCTGCCCGCCCGGGATCACCAGCGCGTCATAGCCGGCCGGCTCCGCGGCGGCGATCTTCAGGTCGACACCGATCTCACTGCCCCAGTCTTTCCTGTCCCAGCCCCGGATCGGTTTGCCGGTGGGCGAGGCGACATCGACTGTGGCGCCTGCCTCGCGCAGTTTATCCCGCGGCACCACCAGTTCCGACTGTTCGAAACCATCGGTGGCGATGATGAGAATACGAAATCCACTTAACTTTGCCATAAGACCCTCCTGACTGGTGATCGTCAGAAGGCAACAGCCACTGTCAGGACGGGTTCCATGGCGGAGCGAAATGTCACAGCCATTCAGGCCACGATGTTCCCCACCAGCATGAAGGCCAGGAAAGTCAGGATCACCAAGGCCACCATTCCACCCGGCACCACGCTCCAGCTGCGACTGTAGGGCCATATCGGCAGGACCAGCAGGAGCAGCACGGCCATAATGGCGAGGATCGGGATCACGGCAGCCTCCTTGGCTTTATTCTGTCGCCCTTCAAACGCCGCCATGGCGGCATTGTTCCATACGGTCAGCGATTCTCTCCGCTATCTTCGCCGTCGCGTTGCGCGCCATGGCCTTTGACGATCACCCAGGGCCGGCGGCCGCGTTGCTGTGCCACGGTCACGACACCGATGCCGGCCTGGCGGTCCAGATACAGGGCGTGGGCGCCGCCGCGCCACAGATCGTTGCGGTCGATCACCACCCGGGCGTACGGGCAGCGATAGCGCACCGCCATCCGGGTGGCGATCACCGCATCGGCATGTCGGCAGTCCTCCGTAATGGCCTGCGGCTGTCTGGGCAGGGCGACGAGAAAGCCATGATAACGCCAGGCGCAACCGGCCGGATCGCAGCGCAGGCTACCATCGGCGCCCACGCGTCCCTCCGTTTCGTTCCGCCGCAGATTCGGCCAGGGGTGCAGCAACGGCGTGCCAAGTCTTTCCCACCAGGTCTCGGCGGCAAAACCGCGCGGCGGCGTGCTGGAGAAATAGACGCGGCCATCCTGCGCCCGCGCCGCCAGCAGGCGGCCATCACCGGAGACCAGCATGTCGGGCTGCGCAATCAGCCAGGGCGAAAGCGCGCCGACGCATATGCTGCTCAGGCCAAGCCAGCGCCAGCGCCGCCGCCACAGGCAGACCCACAATCCACCCAGCGTGATCGCCGCCAGCCCCCAGTTCGGCATGGCCGGTACGCTGCCCAGCATGTCGGGCCACCCCGCCACCCACTGCGCCAGCGCGATCAGCAGATCCACGCCCCACACCATCGGCGTGAGGGCCAGCACCTCCAGCCCCAGCGGCATCAGGATGAAGGCCAACACGACAAGTGGCATGATCCAGAAATCCACCAGCGGTGCCGCCAGCAGGTTGGCGATCAGTGCATAATCGGCCACGCGATTGAAGTGATAGGCGGCGTATAGCGAGGATCCGAGTCCGGCTACCAGGCTGGCGGCCATCACACCGATCAGCCACAGCAATGCGATGCGCAGCGGCCCGGCCTGCTGGCGCCAGCGCATCAGACGCGGCGCGAGGTCTTCGAAGGCCGCCACCAGCGCGGTGACGGCGGCAAACGACATCTGGAAACCCGGATCGAGCAGGCTGTCGGGCCAGAGTACCAGCATCAGCAAAGCCGCCCAGGCCACCGCGCGCAGGGTGATGGCGCGACGATCGAGCATCACCGCCAGCAGCACCAGCGCGATCATCAGCAGAGCGCGCAGCGTCGGCCAGGCCGCACCCGAGACCAGCGTATAGGCCAGTGCGCCAAGCAACGCCGCGCCCGCCGCCCATTTCTTGATCGGATGGTGCAATGCCAGCGCCGGAACGAGCGCGAGCGCGGCGCGCACCAGAAAGAACAGCAGCCCCGCCACCAGCGTGAGATGCAGGCCCGAGATCGACAGGATATGTGCCAGACCGGAATCGCGGAATGCCGTGTCGACGTGATCCGGGATCGGGCCACGCACACCGGTCATCAGGGCAGTGGCAATCGCGCCGCCCGCGCCATCGGCCTGTGCCACGATGCGGCGCGTCCAATCCTGCCGCAATGCACTCAGTCCCAGCATGACCGCATCGTGAGAACCGACATCTTCGCCAGCCGGCATCGCTTCGGGCGTGCTGATGGTATAGCCGACGCCGCCGATCTGCCGGAACCAGGCGTAACGCGCGAAATCGAAGGCGCCGGGCATGGCCGGTTCCGGCGGCGGCAGCAGCATGGCGCGCACACGGATGCGTTCGCCCGGCCATAACAGTTCGCCATCGCGGCGCAGGGTGATGCGCAGGCGCCGTGGCGTTTCGTCGATACTGAAGCCCGGCAGCACCAGATCGTCCAGTAGCAGGCGATGCCCGGCATCGCGCGGCTCGATCTCGAGGACACGGCCTTCCAGCCAGATGGCGCCGCTCGGCCGTTGCAGCACCGGAGCGGAGACGGCCGCGCCGCGCTCGGCCGCCAGCCAAAGGCCGCACAGCATGGTCAGCAGGACCAGCACCGGCAGATGCCAGGCCGGGCGACGCAGGGTCAGCAGCACAGCCAAGGCCCCGGCGGCGACGCCCAGCCGCAACGACAGCAGGGACGGCTCCATCGGCAGCAAAAAATACGTCGCTATGCCGCCCCCCAGCAAAGCCGGCAGCCAGAGGAACCAGCGGTCGCGCTCAGCCAGGAAACAGGCGACAGCATCGAAATCCCGCAGATCGCGCCAGCCGGCGGTGATGCCGGCGGCGATCCGCTGCCACAGGATAATGCGGGCCAGCCGTGCCATGGCCGGATTCTCTGCATGGCTGGCCTGCCGACGCCAATCCGTGCAAAACGGGAACGCGGCTTGCCCGCCTGCCCCCGTATGCTAAAACCCTGCTTCCCAAGTTTTCCGGATTGCCCGATGACCAAAGTCGTTACCCGTTTTGCCCCCTCGCCCACCGGCTACCTGCATATCGGCGGGGCCCGCACGGCGCTGTTCAACTGGCTGTTCGCCCGCCATCACGGCGGCACCTTCCTGCTGCGCATCGAGGATACCGACCGCGAACGCTCGACCCAGGATGCGGTGGACAAGATTTTCCAGGGCCTGAAATGGCTGGGGCTGGACTGGGATGGCGAGCCGGTGATGCAGTTCGCCCGCATGAAGCGCCATGCCGAAGTGGCCCACAAGCTGCTGGCCGAGGGCAAGGCCTATCATTGCTACTGCTCGCCGGAAGAGCTGGAAGAAATGCGCAACAAGGCCAAGGCCGAGGGGAGGCCGATGCGCTATGACGGCCGCTGGCGCGACCGCGACCCGAAGGATGCCCCCGTCGGCGTGAACCCCGTCGTGCGTTTCAAAGCGCCGCAGACCGGCACCACCGTGATCCGGGATCACGTGCAGGGCGATGTGACCTTCCAGAACGAGCAGCTCGACGACCTGATCATCCTGCGCTCCGACGGCACGCCGACCTACAATCTCTCCGTCGTGGTCGACGACCACGATATGGGCGTGACGCATATCATCCGCGGCGACGACCATCTGACCAACGCCGCGCGCCAGACGCAGCTCTACATCGCTGCCGGTTTCGCCGTGCCGGAATTCGCGCATATCCCGCTGATCCACGGCCCGGACGGCGCCAAGCTGTCCAAGCGCCATGGCGCTCTGGGCACCGAAGCCTATGCCGATATGGGCTATCTGGCAGCCGCGATGCGCAACTACCTGCTGCGGCTGGGCTGGAGCCATGGCGACGAGGAGATCATCTCTACCGAACAGGCGATCGAATGGTTTGGCCTCGATCATGTCGGCCGTTCGCCGGCGCGGTTCGACTTCGCCAAACTGAACAACCTGAACGGCCATTATATCCGCCACAGCAGCAACGATGATCTGCTGCAGGCCGCCCTGCCCTTCATTGAGAAGCATGCCGGCCGTGCGCCGAACCAGGCCGAGCAGGCGCAGATCAAAATGATCCTGCCGGCCGTGAAGGAGCGCGCCAAGGATCTGAACGAACTGGCCGAGGCGATGCTGTTCCTGTTCGCCCAGCGACCGATCCAGCCGGATGCGGCGGCACATAAGCATCTCGACGATGCCGCCAAAGCGCGACTGAAGATCATGATCGAGACGCTGAATACCGTTTCCGACTGGACGGCGGCGAATACAGAAGCCGCGATCCGGAGTTTGAGCGAAAGCCAGCAGGTCAAGCTGGGCCAGCTGGCGCAGCCGTTGCGCGCGGCCCTCACCGGCCGCACGGTGTCGCCGCCGATCTTCGACGTGCTGGCCGTGCTGGGCCGCGAGGAAACGCTGGCGCGCCTCAAAGACGCGGCCGGCTGAACCCATGCGACCGCTGCGGCCTCCGGTGCTGATCGTGCCCGGCCTGGGCAATTCCGGGCCGGAGCATTGGCAGACCCACTGGCAGCAACAGAACCCCGATTTTATCCGCGTCGAACAGGCCGACTGGGATCAGCCCGATTTTACCGACTGGCTGAACCGTTTGGATGCCGCGATCCGCGCCTGCCCGACGCCGCCGCTGGTGGTGGCGCACAGCCTGGCCTGCTCACTCGTCGCGCATTGGGTCGAACGTCATGGCGGCAATCTGCACGGCGCGCTGCTGGTGGCGCCGGCCGATATCGATTCCGACAGCCACACACCACCCGAGACCCATGGGTTCCGGCCGATGCCTCTGATTCGTTTCGCCTGTCCCGCCATTGTGGTGGCCAGCCGCGACGATCCCTATGTGGATTTTGCTCGCGCGCAGCATTTCGCCAGATGCTGGGGTGCGCGGCTGGTCGATGCCGGCGCCTGCGGGCATATCAATTCGTCGTCCGGCCTCGGCAACTGGCCATTCGGTGCGGCTCTGCTTGCCGAACTGGCGACCGCGGAATGATCACCGATCAGGCCCTGTTGATCGCAAAGGCCAGATAGAGCAGATAGACCAGCACCAGCACGCTGCCCTCACGGCGACTGATCTCGCGGCCGGACATCGCGAAACCCACGATTAGTAATGTGATCGCTACAAGTAATGGCAACTCGACCTGTGTCATTTCCGATGGCACTGGCCCCGGCGCCACCATTCCGGTGACGCCACCGATGCCGAAGATATTGAAGATGTTCGAACCCAGCACGTTGCCGAGTGCGAGTTGCCCTTGTTTGCGGATGGCGGCCACTATGGAGGTGACCAGTTCGGGCAGCGAGGTGCCCACCGCCACGATGGTCAGGCCGATCAGTGCATGCGACAGGCCCGCGATTTCAGCCAGCGCAATGGCGCCCTGAACCAGCAGCTGGGCCCCGAAGATCACCCCGCCCATGCCGACGAGGATCGGCAGGAGCGGCATAGCAATAGCGGCGGCGGAATGTGACTGCGCAGGTATTTCCACCGCATGGTTCGCGGCCCGCTTCTCCTGCCGGTAGGTGAAGATCACATAGCCAAGCAACAGCAGCAGGAAGAGCGACCCTGCGATACGGCCCAGTCCGGTGGTGAAACCGGCGGCCAGCAGCAGGACCGAGGCGATCATCACCACACGGCAATCGCGATTCAATGCCGCGGTTTCAATGGCGAGCGGCGCAGCCAGTGCGGCCAGCCCCAGGATCAGCAGCGAATTGGCGATATTCGATCCGACGATATTGCCGACTGCTATGGCCGGCGCGCCCACAATTGCGGCTTCGATGCTGGTGACCAGCTCGGGCATAGATGTGCCGAAACCGACCACGGTGAGGCCGATCATCAGGGGTGAAATGCCGATGGTCTTCGAGAAATGCGCGGCGCCACGCACCAGCACCTCGCCGCCACCCAAGAGCAGGATAAATCCGCCAATCAGAGCAATAACTGTATTCATATACTACCAAACCGTGTGACCGAAGGCAGCCTAAGGCGCTAAGCGGATTTCGTTGGATGCATGCTCTGGGATTAAAGACCGCGGCGGCGCGCTTCGGCCTGCTGCGACATGCGGGCCTGATCGGTCATGAACTGCTGCAGCTTTTCCATTGCCGGTCGCGGCATCGGGTCCTGGCCGCTGAGCATCAGGGTCAGCGCCACGCGGCTGACGCCGATCTTCTGGGCAAGCTGGTCGAGCGAGATGGCCGCCGATTTGCAGGCCTGCGAAACGGCCACGATCGAGCCCTTCTCGACATAGAAGCGGCCCCACTGTTCCTTCACGTTCAGTTTGGGCGGCAGGACAGGCAACCCGGTCGTGAACAGCGGCCGCTGGGCCGATACCGTTTCCGGCGCCATCAGGGGCGGTGCGACATTGCTGGGCGTGGCCGAAAGTCTCGGCGGTGGCGGCGCAGGCTGGAATTCATCCAGGCGCGGCGCGTTTTCGATGCTCTGTTCCAGCAGCTTGCGCACGGCTTCGATCAGTTCGTGGCTGATCGGCGGCAGATCGTGTTCCTCGCCGAAGCGATCATAATACTGCGCGATCTCGCTCAGGCGATCCAGGCGGCGGGAAAGGAATTCGCGCGAGCCCAGCGGCAGGCGCCGGCCGGAGCTGCGGATGTTGATCAGATAAATGCGCGTCGTGTCGAGTTCGAGGATCGTGATCTTCCAGCGGATCTTCGAAAGATGCTTGCGCAGCGGCTTCTGCTTGTTCTCGTCGAATTCGGGGATGCGGCCATCGACCAGATCGACGAAGACGTAGAAATGCTCGATCTTCTCGACGAAGCGTTTGTAATCGGAGAAGACGCCCGAGAGGTTGGCGGGCTCCTGGCAAAACGACAGCAATTCGCGGCTCTGGCTTTCCACCACGCCGACCAGCTTCAGGGTTTCCTGAACTACCGGTTTGATCGCCTGATTCACCGCAGCAACCTGCCTGTCCGATGCGATAGGCCCACCCGGTCCGCCCCTGCGATAAACAGGATTCGTCCTGCGATGCCTTCGCAACACCCTTTTTGTGCCAGAAAACCGTTAATACAGCAATACAGGCACAACTGTAGGTTAACGAATGATTAACCC
>JBKBJT010000035.1:0-17759 GCA_046294345.1 Ferrovibrio sp. | reverse complement strand
GCCGGGGCGTCGGTGCGGCGGTTGGCATCGACGGGGCCGGAGTCGGCGTGGCTGGAGCGGACTGAGGCTGAGGCGCGCTCATGGCAGCCGGCGGCATGACAGGCGCGGCGGCCGTTTCCGGCGCGGGCAGGTCATGCGGCGCGCAATAGGCGCCGGCACCGCGCAGGCTGCGGCAGTAAGTCATGGTCGCGGTGCGATCCGGGAAGGCTCCGAGCAGCAGGCGCACCACCTTGCCGCGGTCCCCACCCAAATCGACCTCGACGTAACGCTTCGGCGCATCCCGCATCATCGGAAACCGTTCCGACAGCCTGGGCCAGGCCGCCTCGGCTTCCAACAGCGTCTTGTAGCTGGCGACATGGCCGGCGAGGACATTCGGCGGCGGGGGTGGAGGCGGCGGCGGGGGTGGCGGAGGCGCCACCGCCACCACGGGCGGCGGCACCACAACCGTGGGTGCGGGTGGCGGTTCATCGGCGGCGCAGGCGGCCAGGGCAAACAGGCCGCAGGCCGCCGCCAGGCGGCGCGCGATGATTGCGGGCGCCGCCGGCTGCATCATTTTTCCACCAGCTTGAACAGGTTCCGATCCAGCAGGGCGCTGACCGACACGGTTTTGGTGCTGCTGGCATCGCGTTCGTTGATCAGCTGCACATGCTTGGCGTCTTCGCCGGGAAACTGGATCAGGCGCGTGACGCGCCAGATGAAGCCATGCCGCTGCTCGAAACGCTGGCCCGGAACAATGTCGTCGGCCGTGAACTTTGCCATCGTAAACACCTTGAATCGCGAGGCTTGCAGGCTAGCGCATTCATAATGCAGCGCCAACACCTGCCGCGAGGATCAAAGTGACTTCAAGCCGCCTGCTGGATGCGGAACACGAAGACCCCGCTCTGCTCTTCGGCCGACAGCAGGGTGAAACCCGCCGCCTCGCACAGGGCCGCCATGTCCCGCATGGTATTGGGGTCCGTGGCCTCCACCGTCAGCACCTCGCCCTTGGACACCGTCTTCATGGCCTTCTTGGCGCGCAGGACCGGCAGCGGGCAGTTCAGGCCTTTGACATCGAGCATCTGACTCATGGCGTGGTTCCGTGGAGGCTTGATCGCATATTTAACAATAAAACTTGTTTATTAATATAATACTTCACTTCTGCAATGTAAATACTATAATCCTCAGCCATCCCGTCATAATTGCTGCCCAGGCGGCCCGCAACCGTATCCCCGAGCCCATCATGAGTGCCCTCTCTTTGCCCTATCTCGTCAATCTTGCCGGCCTGGTGCTGGGTCTGGCCTTCGGCGCCGCCGTGCAGCGGAGCAATTTCTGCACCATGGGCGCGATCAGCGATCTGGTGTTGATGGGTGACGGCAACCGGGCGCGCGCCTGGGCGCTGGCGATTGCCACCGCCATGCTGGGCAGCCAGCTGCTGCACCTGACCGGCTTCATCGATCTGAATGCCTCGATCTATGCCACAACCAATCTCGGCTGGCTGGGCGCCGCCATCGGCGGCCTGCTATTCGGCTTCGGCATGGTGCTGGCCGGTGGCTGCGGCAGCCGCACGCTGGTCCGGCTGGGTGCCGGCAACCTGAAATCCCTGCTCGTGGTATTGATGATCGGCATCGCCGGCTACGCCACCCTGCGCGGCCTGTTCGGTCCGGCACGGCTGTGGCTCGAAGGCTGGTCGGTGATCGACCTGAAAAGCCGCGGCTTCGCCAGCCAGACCCTGCCCGACCTGCTCGCCGCCTTCGGTGCCGATGCCCGTCTGCTGCGCTGGATTCTGGCGCTGGCCCTTCCCGCCGCGCTGCTGCTTTGGGTCTTCAAGGATGCGCGCTTCCGCCGCCAGTCCGCGCTGATCATCGCCGCCATCGTGATCGGACTGACCGTCACGGGTGGCTGGGCGGCCACCGGTATCCTCGGCGCCGACGAATTCGAGCCGACGCCGCTGGTTTCCATGACCTTCGTGGCGCCCATCGGCAACGCGCTGCAATACCTGATGACCTTCACCGGTGCGACGCTGGATTTCGGTATCAGCACCGTGGGTGGTGTGATCCTCGGCGCCTTCCTGATGGCCAAGGCGGATCGCAGTTTCCGCGTCGAGAGCTTCGCCAATGCGCAGGACGTAGTGGCGCATCTGGTGGGTGGCACGCTGATGGGCATCGGCGGCGTCACGGCTTTGGGCTGCACCGTCGGTCAGGGCCTGACCGGCATCGGCACGCTGGCCCTGGGCAGCTTTGTCGCACTTGGCGGTATCGTGATTGGCGGCATTCTGGGTGTCCGCTATCTTGAGGAAGGCAGCCTGCCAGGGGCGGTCCGCGCGCTATTCGCCCGCGGCTGACATTCCACCGGCGGCCCAACCGCCGGGAGTGAATACCGATCATGGGTGGTCTTGACGTTTCCTATGCCGCCGCCGCCGGCGCGGGCCTGCTGAGTTTCCTCAGCCCCTGCGTGCTGCCGCTGGTGCCGGCCTATCTGTGTTTCGTCGCCGGGACCACGCTGGACCGGCTGGTGAATGAAGACGGCGTCGATCCGGCGCTGACCCGCCGCGTCTTCGTCTCGGCGCTGGCCTTTGTCATCGGCTTTTCCACCGTTTTCATCATCATGGGCGCCACGGCCTCGGCGCTGAACCGCCTGATCGTCGAGAATATCGATATCATCGGTAAAATCGCCGGCGCGGTGATCGTAGTCTTCGGCCTGCATTACATGGGGCTGCTGAAGATTCCGCTGCTCTACCGCGAGGCCCGCATCAACACCACCGAGCGGCCCACCAACATCGTCGGCGCCTATCTGATCGGCCTGGCTTTCGCCTTCGGCTGGACGCCGTGCGTGGGCCCGATCCTCGCCACCATCCTCACCGTGGCCGCCAGCCGCGACCAGCTGGGCTATGGCGTATCGCTGCTGGCCACCTACGCACTGGGCCTGGGCATCCCCTTCCTGCTGGCGGCGCTGGCCGTGAAGCCCTTCATGCGCTTCATGCAGAAATTCCGTCGCCACCTGCACAAGGTGGAAATCGTGGCCGGCGCCCTGCTGGTGATCACCGGCATTCTCATTTTCACCAACAGTCTGGGCCAGATCAGCTACTACATGCTGGAAGTCTTTCCCTGGCTGGCCAAGTTCGGCTGAGTTTTAGCCACAAGATTTTTTGTCGCCAAAACCGCCTGTGGAAATAAGTACTTGGCGCTTTGACGCCATCCCATCCTGCGCTAAGTCGGTGGCGTGAACACGATCACCGACGCCTTCCATCTCGCCCTGAACCTGATCTGGCAGTTCGATGCCGAACTGATGCGCATCATCGGCCTGTCGCTGCGTGTCAGTCTTTCCGCCGTGGTGATCGGCAGCATCATCGGCCTGCCGCTGGGTGCCTTCCTCGCACTGGCCCGTTTTCCCGGCCGCAATGCCTGCATCGTGGTGCTGAATGCCAGCATGGGTCTGCCGCCGGTCGTGGTCGGCCTGGTGGTCTACCTCATCCTCTCGCGTTCCGGCCCGCTCGGCACCTTCGGCTGGCTGTTCACCGCCGCCGGCATGGTGATGGCGCAGGTGGTGCTGATCACCCCCATCGTCGCGGCCCTGTCGCGACAGGTGGTGGCCGACCTGTGGAGCGAATACGAGGAGCAGCTTCGCTCGCTCGGCCTGACGCGGCTCGGCGCCATCGCCACCCTGCTCTGGGATGGCCGTTTCAGCCTGAGCACCGCCGTGCTGGCCGGTTTCGGCCGCGCCATCGCCGAGGTCGGCGCGATCATCATCGTCGGCGGCAACATTGCCGGCGTGACCCGCACCATGACGACCGCGATCTCGCTGGAAACCAGCCGCGGCGACCTGGCGCTGGCCATGGCGCTGGGCATCGTGCTCTTGGCGATTGCCGTCAGCATCAATGCCGCCGCCACGACGCTGGGCAACGCCGCACGGCGCGCCCAGGGTGCCTGAGATGCACGCCATGCACGCGCCTGCCATGCTTCTGCCGCTGGTCCTCGAAAACGTGCACTATGCCATCAATGGCCAGCCGCTGATCCATGGCATCGACCTGGACTTCCATCCCGGTCCACCGACCTTGGTGCTGGGGCCGAACGGTGCGGGCAAGAGCCTGCTGCTGCGGCTCTGCCACGGCCTGATCCGACCCACCGCCGGCCGCGTGATCTGGCAGGGTTTGGCAGCGCAGAATCCGGAAAGCCTGCGCTTCGGCCAGGCCATGGTATTCCAGAAGCCGGTGCTGCTGCGCCGCTCGGTGCTGGCCAATGTGCTGTTTCCCCTGAAGCTGCGCGGCCTGAATGCCGGCACGCGCTTCGCCCGCGCCATGGAAGCGCTGGAGCGTGTCGGCCTCACGCCACTGGCCCAGCGCCCGGCCCGCGTGCTCTCCGGTGGCGAGCAGCAGCGGCTCGCCCTGGCCCGCGCCTGGGCACTGGGACCGCAGATTCTGTTCCTGGACGAACCCGCCGCCGCGCTGGATCCGAATGCGACGCGGCAGGTGGAAAGCATCATCGCGGATATCGCCGCCAGCGGCACCAAGATCGTGATGACCACCCATGATCTGGGCCAGGCGCGGCGGCTGGCCGGTGATGTGATCTTCCTGCATCGCGGCCGCGTCGCCGAACGCACGCCGGTTGCGGAATTCTTCAATGCCCCGCGCAGTGCGCCGGCGCAGGCTTTCCTCAACGGCGATCTTGCCTGGTAACGCAAGAAAACGGAGGCATTCATGAAGCGCAGACATGCCCTCGGCCTGGTGGCCGGCATTGCTCTCGCCCTCACCGGCAGCCTTGCTCATGCCCAGGTACAGACCTCGGGTAAGTTCATCGTGGTGGCCAGCACCACCTCCACCGAGCAGTCCGGTCTATTCAGTCATATCCTGCCGATCTTCACCGAGAAGACCGGCATCGAGGTGCGCGTGGTGGCACAGGGCACCGGCCAGGCGCTGAAGACCGGCGAGAAAGGCGATGCCGACGTAGTCTTCGTGCATGACCCGGTGGCCGAGAAGAAATTCGTCGATGCCGGCTTCGGCGTCGACCACCGCCTGGTGATGTATAACGACTTCGTCATCGTCGGCCCGAAAAACGACCCAGCCAAGGTGAAGGGCGCGCGCGACGTGGTCGGGGCCTACAGGAAGATCGCCGCAGCCAAAGCGCCCTTTGCCTCGCGCGGCGACAGCTCGGGCACCCATGCTGCAGAACTGCGCATCTGGAAGGAAGCCGGCATCGACGTGAAGACGGCGGGTGAAGGCTGGTATCGCGAGACCGGTTCGGGCATGGGCCCGACGCTGAACACCGCCAGCGCCATGAATGCCTATGCCTTCACCGACCGCGGCACCTGGCTGAACTTCAAGAACCGCGGCGACCTGCTGATCGCCGTGGAGGGCGACGTGAAGCTGTTCAACCAGTATGGCGTGATGCTGGCGAACCCGGCCAAACATGCCCATGTGAAGGTAGCCGAGGGCAAGGCCTTCATCGACTGGCTCACCTCGAAGGAAGGCCAGGACGCCATCGCCGCCTACAAGATCGGCGGCGAGCAGCTCTTCTTCCCGAACTACAAGCCCGGCCAGAACAGCTGAGTTTACGGCTCCGTCGTTTCCTCCTACCATTCGGGAACCAGGAGGAAACGATGGACACCACAACCCTGTTGCGTGCTTTCAGCGAGGCCGTGCAGAAACGCGATGGAAAGGCCTTCGCGCAGTTGTTTACCGAGGATGCCGTCTACCACGATGTCTTCTACGGCGCCTTCCGGGGTCGGGAAAAAATCGCCGAACTGGTGAACGACTGGTTCTATCGCACGGCCGAGGATTTCCGCTGGCACCTGCACGACCCGGTCAGCGACGGCAAAACGCTCTATGCCCGCTACACCTTCTCCTACAAATCCCTGCTGCCCGAGGCTCAGGGCCGGCGCGTGATGTTCGAAGGCGTGGGCATTTACACCCTGCGCGATGGTCAAATCGCCGAATACCGCGAGGTGGCCAATACCGGACCGGCCCTGCTCGATCTCGGCTTTCCGCCTGAACGCGTGGCGAAAATCCTTTCCCGCGAAGGTGCGGCCCTGAAAGCCCGGCCGGAGGCCAAGCCGCATCTTGGCGGCTAGCCCGACTCGGGCGCAATCGGCTATGCAGGATGCATGTGCGGCCGTTACAGCCTGACCAAATCGCTTGACGACCTGGCCTCGTTCTTCGAGGCCTATGAGCTGATGCAGCGTCCCAATCTGGCGCCGCGCTGGAACATCGCGCCGACCCAGAAAAGTTTTGTGCTGCGTTGCCCCGCGCCCGGCAAGGGCGAACTCGCCGCTCTGCGCTGGGGCTTCGCCGGACCCAACAATGCGCCGCTGATCAATGCCCGCAGCGAGACGGCGGCGAGCAAACCCACCTTCGCGGAAGCCTTCGCGAAACGCCGCTGTCTGGTGCCGGCCGACAGTTTCTATGAATGGCAGCTCGTTGAAGGCCAGAAGAACAAACAACCCCAGAAGCAACCTTGGCGTATCGGCCTGAAGGGCGGCGGTCTGTTTGCCTTTGCCGGCCTGTGGCAGAGCGAGCCGGCCTATGGCGGCGAGGACTGCTTCACCATCCTCACCACGGCCGCCAACGACTATCTCAGCCCCCTGCATGAGCGCATGCCGGTGATCCTGCCGCCCGAGCGTTTTGCGCTGTGGCTCGACCCGGCCACGCCGCCCGGCATCCTGCAGCGCCTGATGCAGCCCTATCCGGCCGAGAGCATGGCGCGCTACCGCGTCACGCCGGTGGTCAACGGCGTGAAGGTGGATGGGCCGGAATGCTTCGCGCCGCTCAACCCGGCGCTGAAAGTGGCCTGATTTTTATAGGTTCTGGCCGCCATCCACGGCCACGGTCTGGCCGGTGACCCAGCTCGCCGCCTGTGAGCACAGGAACAACGCCAGATTGGCGACCTCCTCCGGCGTGCCCATGCGACCGAAGGGAATGCCGCCAAGAATGGCATCGTAGAGCTTCGGATTATTGGTTTTGGCCTGATCCCACACGCCGCCGGGAAACTCGATCGAGCCCGGCGCGATGCAGTTCACCCGGATGTTCTGTTTCGCCAGCGCGGCGGCCTGGGTCAGCGTGTACTGGATCAGGGCGGCCTTCACTGCGCCATAAGGCGGCGTGCGCACATTGGCACCCAGGCCCGAGATCGACGAGATATGGAGGATGCAACCGCCGCCGGCCTTTTCCAGATGCGGGATGGCGGTGTGGCTGGCGCGCACGCTGCCCATCAGGTCGACATTGATCGAGGCAGCCCAACCGGCTTCGTCATCGGTGCGGCCAAAGCCGGAAGCATTGTTGACGAGAATGTCGATGCCACCCAATGCCATGGCGGCCGCCTCGACATAACCGCGCACGGCGGCGCCGTCGCCTAGGTCGCAGGTGGCGGCATGCACCCGGCCACCGGCGCGCTTCAGTTCCGCCTCGGTTTCGCGCAGCGCGCCTTCCGAGCGGGCACAGATCGATACATCCGCGCCCTCGCCGGCAAAGGCCAGGGCGATCGAGCGGCCGATGCCGCGACTGCCACCCGCCACCACGACTCGCTTGCCCTTCAATCCAAGTTCCATATCGGCCTCCTGTTCGCTGGCCGCAGCTTCACGGAAACCATTCCGTCATGCAACGGCTTCAGGTCTCTGGTATGGTTCTTGCTGATTACCGGCCGGTCATATCATGCCCTACGCTGCCAGCCTGAACGGAACCCGCCATGTCTTCGCCGACCTGAAGACATTGCTGGCCTGCGCCTCGCCCCTGCGTTCGGGCGACCAGCTTGCCGGCATCGCGGCCGAAAGCGACGAGCGCCGCGTGGCCGCAAAACTGGCGCTGGCCGACCTGCCCCTGCGACGCTTCCTTGACGACACCGTCGTGCCCTACGAACAGGACGAAGTGACACGACTGATCATCGACAGTCACGATGCGGCGGCCTTCGCACCGGTCGCCGCGCTCACCGTCGGCGAATTCCGCGACTGGCTGCTCTCCTATCAGGCCGATACCGCGACATTGGCGAAACTGGCGCCGGGCCTGACGCCTGAGATGGTCGCCGCCGTCTCCAAGCTGATGCGCAACCAGGATCTGATCGCCGTGGCGGCAAAATGTCGGGTGGTCACCGCCTTCCGCAACACCCTGGGCCTGCCCGGGCGGCTGGCCAGCCGGCTGCAGCCCAATCATCCCACCGATGATCCGGAGGGCATCGCCGCCGCCCTGCTGGATGGTCTGCTGTTCGGCATCGGCGATGCGGTGATCGGCATCAACCCGGCCAGCGACAGCGTATCCGATGGCATCCGTCTGCTGGAGATGCTGGAGGCGATCCGCCAGCGTTTCGATATCCCGACCCAAAGCTGCGTGCTCGCCCATGTGACCGCCACGCTGCAGATGATCGAACGCGGCGCGCCCGTCGATCTGGTGTTCCAGTCGATTGCCGGAACGGAGGCCGCGAATAAAGGCTTCGGCGTCGACCTCGCCATCCTGCGCGAGGCCCGCGAGGCCGCCCTGACGCTGAAGCGCGGCAGCGTCGGCGACAACGTGATGTATTTCGAAACCGGCCAGGGCAGCGCGCTCTCGGCCGATGCCCATCACGGCGTGGACCAGCAGACGCTGGAAGTGCGCGCCTATGCGGTGGCGCGTGCGTTCAGGCCGCTACTGGTCAACACCGTGGTCGGCTTCATCGGTCCGGAATACCTGTTCGATGCCAAGCAGATCATCCGCGCCGGCCTCGAAGACCATTGCTGCGGCAAGCTGCTTGGCCTGCCGATGGGCGTGGATGTCTGTTACACTAACCATGCCGAAGCCGACCAGGACGACATGGACAGCCTGATGACCCTGCTGGGCACGGCCGGCGTGAATTTCCTGATCGCGGTGCCGGGCGCCGACGACGTGATGCTGAATTACCAGAGCCTGTCCTTCCATGACGTGCTCGGCCTGCGCCATCTGCTCAACCTCCGCCCCGCGCCGGAATTCGAGGCCTGGCTCGCCCGCATGGGGATGCTGGATTCAACCGGTCGCCTGCCGCCGCCGGATCAGGCCGTGCAGCGCCGGCTGGCCGGCCTGACGCCATCATGAATGACGTGACGAACGACATCTGGGCGCGCTGGCGCCAGGCGACACGGGCCCGTATCGGCCTGGGCCGCAGCGGGGATGCATTGCCGACATCGGCATTGCTGGAATTCCAGGCCGCCCATGGCCGCGCCCGTGATGCCGTGCATGGCGCCGTCGATGTCGTCGCATTGGCCGAACGGTTCGCGCCCCTGCCCTGCCTGACGCTGCACAGCCAGGCACCGGATCGCGCCACCTATCTGCGCCGCCCCGATCTTGGCCGCCGGCTGGACGATGCCTCGGCCGCAATGCTGAAGGATCACGCCGACGACTGGGATATTGCCTTCGTGATCGCCGATGGCCTGTCGGCGCGCGCCGTGATGACGCATGCCGTGCCGGTCTTGCAGCGCTGCATAGCGGGGCTGGCAGGTTGGCGTATCGCACCGATCATACTGGCCAGCCAGGCGCGGGTGGCGCTGGGCGACCATGTCGCCGCCTGCCTGAATGCCAAAGCGGTGGCCGTGCTGATCGGCGAGCGGCCGGGTCTCAGTGTCGCCGACAGCTTAGGAATCTACCTCACCTGGGCACCGCATATCGGCCGCGCGGATTCAGAGCGCAACTGCATCTCCAACATCCATGCCGATGGCATGAGTCACGATCAGGCTGTGGCCACGTTACTCTGGCTGCTGCGCGAGGCACGGCGCCTGAACCTGAGCGGCATCGGCCTGAAACTCGATCCGGCCGGCGTTGCCGCGCTGCTGCCGACGTCTACATGATGATGTCGCCGCCATTGACGCGGACATGCTGGCCCTTCAGGTCGCGCACCGACTTGCAGCCGCAGGCATGGGCGATGGCCTCCACGTCATGCTGCACGGCTTTGGCGTAATTGGCAACGCGTACCGCCTTGCGGGTGGGATCAAGACCACGCATGAAACGCGGATCGTTCGACGTCACGCCGGTTGGGCAATGGCCGGTATTGCATTTCATCGCCTGGATGCAGCCCAGCGCGAACATATAGCCGCGCGCGGAGACCACATAGTCAGCACCCATGCAGATCGCCCAGGCCACCTTGTCGGGCGTGAGCAGCTTGCCCGAGGCGATCAGGCGGATGCGGTTGCGCAGGCCGTATTCGCGCAGCCGCTGCGCCACGAGGGGTAGCGACTGCACGATCGACTGCCCGACATAATCGGCCAGCGGCGCCGGCGCCGCCCCGGTGCCGCCTTCGGCGCCGTCGACCTGGATGAAGTCCGGCGCCTCGTTTGGCCGCTCCTGCAGATATGCGAAGAATTCGTCGAGGAAATCGTAACTGCCAACCGCCATCTTGATGCCGACAGGCTTGTCGGTCACGCGGCGCACGCGGTTGATGAAGGTCACCAGCGAAGGAATGTCGGTGATGTCGCGATGCCGGCTGGGCGAGATCGAGGCCTTGCCTTCCTCGATGCCGCGGATGGCAGCGATTTCCGGCGTCACCTTCGATCCCGGCAGGATGCCGCCGCGGCCGGGCTTGGCGCCCTGGCTGAGCTTGATGCAGAACATGCGCACCTGCTCGATCTCGGCGACCTTGCGCAGCTTGGCCTCGTCAAGGTTGCCATCGCCGTCGCGCACGCCGTATTTCGCCGTGCCGATTTGGAAGCAGATGTCGCAGCCGCCCTTCAGATGATAGGGCGACAGGCCGCCCTCGCCGGTATCGAGCCAGATGCCGGCCATGGCGGCGCCTTCCGACAGGGCCGTGATCGCGGCCGACGACAACGCGCCGTAGCTCATGCCGGAAATGTTGAAGAAGCTTTTCGGCTTGTAGGGTTTGCCGACGATGTCCTTGCCGATCCATTTGCCGGTATAGGCCTCGGTTTCCTCGTCATTCACCGGAAAGGCGGAATGCAGGAAATAGATATGGCCGGGCTGTTGGGCATCGACCTCGGAGCCGAAGGCCACGTAGTTCGACACGCCCTTGGCCGAGCGATAGACCCAGGCTCGGGTCAGGCGGTTGAACGGGCGTTCCTCCCAGTCGGCGGTGAACCAGTATTGGCGGAAATACTCGCCCAGATTCTCCATGATGTAGCGGAAGCGGCCGTAGATCGGAAAATTGCGGCGGATCGCATGATCGCGCTGGATCCAGCGGTCGTAGATGTAATACCAGCCCACCGTGCCCGCGCCGAGCAGCACGATGGCGCCGAAGACATACAGCACCATACCCGTCTCTCCCACCCAATCACGCCGCCTCGACCGGGCGACTTGGGCGAAGGTTAACACACCTGCGGGTATTACGTTGATTAATATTCAATCACATCGCCGGACAGGGTCTTGGCCGGGCGGCATATCCGGCCCCGGGTCGCAGACCGCCGAATTCAACTGGCCGAGCGGGCGAACACCAGCTGGTCAATCAGGTCGCGGCGCCGGACAAAGCCTTTGTAACGCCCGTCGGTGCCGGTAACGACGATGGCATCTGCGCGTGCGGCGGCCATGGTTTTCAGGGCATCGAGGTTGCTGGCCTGTTCAACCACATACTCCTTCTTGCCTTCCGCTTCCGCGCGCTGCCGCGGTGTCTTCACGATCACCCGCAACTCGGTATGTTGCAGGCCCTGCCTGACCGATCTTGACAGCTCTGCCCCCTGCGATTCCGAGACATCATACTGGACAAACGGAATCCGCAGCAGGTCGAGGAAATACGCTTTTGGGAAACTGCCGAGGAACCTGCCGTCACGATCGACGACCACCAGCATCTCGAATTCGCCCTGGGTCAGCGAGGTGTATATCGCCGCGCCATAGCGCAACGTCAGCCGGGTGAGCTGGTCCTCGGTCAGGTCGGCATCATGGGCCGTGAGTAACAGCACCGGTGAGGCCGACAGAACCATCAGCAGCTTGTCCATGTCGGCTTCGCCCGCAGCCTCGACATCCGGCTGGATCTTGCGGGCGTCTATCGTCTCGGCCACCGCACGCTGCGATGCCTCACGGAATTTCAGTTCGACGCCAAATCCCGAGAATCCGGCAAGTTGGCCCGAGAAAATCAGATAGGCGACGAGCGGCGCGAAAAACACTGATAACGCCGTTGCGCCCTCCCTGAATCCCAACCACTTGACTGCGACATACACTACCCCCAGGCCGATGGCGGTGTAGAGTCCGGCCGCGACAATGGCACTGACCACTATCATGACATCCTCCCCCGCCGTTGCATGATTGCCTGTATAGCATATCACGGCCGGGGAAGGCGGTGGGCACAAGCCCCGAATACACAGTTATGGCCGCGGCCCCAGCATGCTGTGCGGATCGGCAAGGCGGTCGTAATCCTCCGCCGTCAGGAAGCCTAATTCTATGGCCGCCTGCTTGGGGCTCGTGCCGTCCCGGAAGGCCTTGTTGACGATCTGCGCCACGCGGTCGTAGCCCAGATGCGGGTTCAGCGCGGTGGCCAGCATGATCGAATGTTCCACGTTGCGCTGCAGCGTGGCGGTGTTGGGCTCGATGCCCGCCACCATGTCGCTGCCGAATACCGCCGCTGCATCGGCCAGCAGGCGGATCGACTGCAGAATGTTATGCACGATCACCGGCTTGGCGACGTTCAGCTCGAAATGGCCGGCAGCGGCGGCATGGGTCACGGCCACATGGTTGCCCATGGCTTGGTAACAGACCTGAAGCAGGGCCTCGGCCAGGGTGGGGTTGCGTTTGCCCGGCATGATGGAGGAGGTCAGTCCGTCATGGGGCAGCACCAGCTCGGCCAGGCCGGCGCGCGGGCCGGAACCGAGGAAGCGGATGTCGTTGGCGATCTTGGCCAGCGACACGGCGATGGTGTTGAGCATGCCACTGGCTTCGACCAGCGCGTCATGGCCGCCCATGCCCTCGAACTTGTTCGGATTGGCGGCGAATGGCAGGCCGGTGAGATCGGCCAGTTCGCGCGCGAAGGCGGCATCGAATCCGGCCTTGGCATTCAGCCCGGTGCCCACCGCCGTGCCGCCCTGGGCCAACATGTAAAGACGCGGCAGGCTGTCATGGATGCGCGCGATGCCAAGCTCGACCTGACGCGCCATGGCGCCGAAGCCCTGGCCCAATGTCATCGGCGTGGCATCCTGCAGATGCGTGCGCGCGATCTTCACGATATCGGCCCAGGCTTTCGCCTTGGCATCGAGTTGCGCGTGCAATCCTTCAAGCGCCGGAATCAGGCGCTGTTTTAGTTCCAGCACGGTGACGATATGCATCACCGTCGGGAAAGTGTCGTTCGACGACTGCCCGCGATTGACGTGATCGTTGGGATGGACCGGCGATTTGGTGCCCAGCGGCTGGCCCAGCAATTCGTTGGCGCGGTTGGCGATCACCTCGTTGGCATTCATGTTGGTGGCCGTCCCGGATCCGATCTGCCACACCGGCAACGGGAAATGATCGTCGAATTGTCCGCTCCAAACTTCGCGTGCGGCTTTTTCGATGGCGGTGGCGAGATCGGCGGGCACTTCGCCCAGCCTGGCATTGGCGCGGATGGCGGCGAGTTTCTGCAGGCCGATGGCGCGCACCAATGCCGGCGGCAGCTTTTCGCCACCGATGCGGAACAAACTGAGCGCCCTTTGGGTCTGCGCGCCCCAGTATTTGCCGGCGGGCACGTCTACATTGCCGAAAGCGTCCCGTTCCTGGCGTATCTGCATGGCGACCAAACCTTCCAGCCTATTTTTTCACCAATTGACCCGAATGCCTGCCGAAATTACGGCCAATTCCAGCGGGCCGCTTCGATCATATACGGAAGATAACGTGAGTATGTGTCCGTTTTCTGCTTACAATTCGCATGTAGCACCCACGAAAATTGCGCATGCCCCCGAAGCTTCGCGTAAAACTCGTCGGCATACATCCTGCATTTATGACCGCGTCTCGCCATAAGCAAGAGTGCAAAAACAATGACCGCACAGACGCATCACCTGCAGGTGCATCAGCTCATCGACGGCATCGAACAGGATGTACAGCAATTCGGTGCCAATAACGAAGAGATCGCTTTCCAGACCACCCTGCTGTCGTTGAACGCTTCGATCGAGGCGGCGCGCGCGGGCGAAGTGGGACGCAGTTTCGCCGTGGTGGCACAGGAAGTGAAATCGCTGGCCAACCAGGCCTCGCAGAATTCCAAGCGCTTCCGCGAGGTGGTGCTGAAGCGCATCACGGAATCCAAACGCGCGGCGGAAGAAATCGTCGACCAGATCGTGAAGGACCTGGAAGGCCCACGCCTGACCGACATGGCACAGACCATGGTGCAGCTGATCGTGCGCAACCTGTATGAACGCACCTGCGACTGCCGCTGGTGGGCCACCGACGACGCCATGTGGCAGGCCCTGGCCGAGCCAAGCGACGAGTTGTTCGCCCGCGCCGGCGAACGGCTGGCGATGATCAACCGTTTCTACACCGTCTACCTCAACCTCGTGCTGGCGGATGCACGCGGCCGCGTGGTGGCCACCTCGAATCCCAAGCTGTTTCCGCGCGTGGCCAAGGCCTCGGTGGCGCAGACACGCTGGTTCCAGGCCGCCATGCAATCGGCCAGCGGCGACGATTACATCGTCGACGACATCAGCCAGAGCCCCAGCCACGACAACAAGGCGGTGGCGATCTATGCCGCCGCCGTGCGCTCGGGCGGCCAGATCCACGGCGAGCCCCTGGGCGTGCTGGGCGTGGTGTTCGACTGGGACAAGCAGGGCATGAGCATCGTAAAGGACGAACCATCCTTAAGCCCGGAAGAATGGCAGCGTTCGCGCGTGCTGCTGCTGGATGCCAAGCGCCGCATCATCGCCTCGTCCGACAATCAGGGCCTGTACCAGCCCTTCCCGCTGGAAACCGGCGACAAGGACCGCGGCTATTACTATGGCGCCGACGGATCGCTGATCGCCTTTGCCCATACCATCGGCTACGAAACCTATGACGGCCTGGGCTGGTACGGCGTGATCACCCAGAAACCGCGGACATAACCGTCCGTTCCCTCTCGTCACCCCGGGCTTGACCCGGGGTCCGATTTTTTGTGACACACGAAATGGGATCCCGGCTCTAACTGCGTTCGGCCGGGATGACGATGGTCGACGTCACTGGGGCCGGCGCCACAGCCAGGTCAGTTCATGCTTGTTGTGGTGCAGGTGCAAAAGCCGGCTGCCGGGGATGGCGGCGAAGGTGCGCGCCGTCTCGAAATCCGTTTCGCCCTGGAATTTCAGGGTGCAGACGGCGTTCGACACACCGCCTGGCTCCAGCCAGCGCTGCACCAGTTTCAGCAGCCGCGCCGGATAGCAGATCACATCCGAACACAGCCAGTCGACGCGCGGAAATTCCTTCGGCTCAAGCGCAAAGGCGCTGCCCTGCTGCCAGCGCACATTGGGCATCGCCGCCACATTGGGCGCCAGCGGCGCCTTGTCGATGGCCGTGACATCGGCACCCAGCGAGCCCAGCACCCAGGTCCAGCCGCCGGGCGACGCGCCAAGGTCGAGGCAGATGTCGCCGGCCTTCGGAAGCTCTGACCCGAATTCCAGCCGGTGCCGCGTCAGGCCCTCCCAGAGTTTCAGATAGGCGCGGCTGGGCGGGCCTTCGCGGTCCTCGTGGAAGATGAATTCACCATTCGGCAGCGGGCTGGAACAGCGCGCGGCATACAGCATCCGATCCGGCGCCAGCAGCGTGAAGCTGCCCAGCGGCGATGTGGGCAGCGGCGCACCGAAGCCGAGCGGTTTGGCCGAAACATGCGGCAGCTTTTCGACGATCAGCTTGGCCCGCCGGTGATGCAACGGCGCATAAGCGGCCCAGTTACGCTGGATCGCCTTCAGCTTCGCCGCCGCATCGCCGATGGACTCGATGGCAACCTCCTGCACGTCGAACCATGTGTTCGCCGCCCATGCAGACGGCCCCTCGCCTTCGGCCATGAACAGCCGGCCATGCTCGGCCATGACGCGCGCACCGAGTTCCTCGCGCAGCTGCGCCTCGAAACCCTCGGCGGCCAGATAGGCGGTTCGAGTCACTGCGCCGCCTCAAACCGATACCAAGTCGTCGAATTGCTGATCATTGGAAAAGGGGGAAAAACCCAAACTCCTGCAGCGCTGCTAGTATCTCGCAATACCAGAGAGCCGTCCTCAGCTTTGATCAGCCCCCGAAAATATGAATTGTAACCGGCCACGCCAATATGAGGGCCCGGTGGAATCTCAAGACCATGTTCGTCGCAGTTGTATCTGGCGACATGTTCACTTGAGTCGGAATCTGACGCCAGCACGAGTGTCGACGCCGCATGAGGAATCCACTCGGCTTCATCGTACCATCCGGTTTCAATACGCAGGACATCATCCTTGATGAAGGACAGCCGCAGCATATCCGGCTTACCAACCGGAACATGCCAGCGGACAGGCGGCTCTATTCTTGTTCCCGTGACTGGCCAACGGACGGCTGGGAACCGCGGATCGCTGCTACTGCCCGACATGGAATAGATGCCTGCTATACCCCGGCAATCAGGGCCGATGCCCGTTAACTGCGGCCACCCTTCCGGATAGGCGTCATGGTTTGTTTTTGCGCAACCCAACAGCAGCACCATCAACGCTATCGCGCTCACTCGCCGTACGGTGCCGACACCCGCAGACATCACCAACTTGCCCCCAGTTTCCATCATGGCTCCGCCAGTATGGGTCACAGCTCCCACGGATTCACCACGCCGATCCCACAATCCTCGAAATCCTTCACGTTACGCGTTGCCACCATGGCCTTCTGCCGGCGTGCGATGGCGGCGATCTGCGCATCCAGCAGCGCGATCGGCCGGCCGAGCCGCCGCCGCTCGGCCATCAGCGCGGCATAATCCGGCGCGGCATTTTCGTCAAAGGACAGGATGCGACCCTGGAACTGTTCGGCGAAAATCCTGCCGACGGCAACCAGCAGGCCCTGCCGGCGCCGGCTTTCGGGCAGCAGGGTCAGGCCATACAGAATTTCGGCAAACGTGATGCTGGTGGTGTGCAGCGACGCCGGCACCTGGCGCGACATCCACACCCAGACGGCCATGTCGGGTTCGGGCCGCATCAATTCAGACACCACATTGGTATCAAGGATCAGCATGGCGGCGACTCATCGGTCGATGGCGCATCAATCGAAGGATGGCGGTTCGCGGCCCATGTCGGTGCGGGGCGGCAGGTCGAGCTCGACATAGCCGAAGGGCTCCAGCCGGTCCCGGATCGCATTGATGAATTCCCGCCCGCCCAGGCTTTCGCTGGCCAGAGCGCTGCGCAGGATCTCGCGCAGTTCCTCCTCCATCGAACGGCCATGCCGGCCCGCCCGCCGGCGCAGGCGGGCCTTGAGGTCGTCGTCGATATTGCGGATCACGATGCTGGCCATGGCCGCCTCCGTACTCGTTAATAAATGATATCATTGATATCAATGATATCAAATCGAGTGTTTTCCGTCATTTTTCATCGCGTTTTCCTGTTTCCGGCGCTATTCGGTCATTTCGCGGCATTTTCCGTCAAAATCCGAGATTTCCAGGCGAAATCAGAGTGTTTTGAGAAATTTTGCCGGATCGTGCCCACCTGCCCCTTGCCGCCGGACACTTCAGAACATATATAGAACTCCGGCGTGACTTCAAGGCGATGGCCCCGCCATGCGACCCCATATTGCCAATGGGGGGAAAATCGCTATAGTCCGCGCCCTCACATAGCTCCTTGCTGGACCCATGCCGGGTCCGGCCAGGTCCGATCCGTCGTCGCATGGTGCGCCGCCGCCGGGCCGCTAAAGCCAGAAGGAGAGCTGCCGATGGCGTTCTACGAGAACGTATTCATCGCGCGCCAGGACATCTCGACCGCTCAGGTCGAGGCGC
>JBKBJT010000034.1:0-41296 GCA_046294345.1 Ferrovibrio sp. | reverse complement strand
CACAACTCCGTCATGAGCGTTTCCCTTCGTTCCCTTGGATTATGTAATCGAGACACGCCCGACCGGGCTGCGCTGCCCGCCTCGGGTTACGCGACTGCTACCTAGTTATTGAACCCCAGACTCGACGCGGGGTGGAACACGGAGTCGTTATGCCAGAGAAGCCGAACCGGCGCAATATGGCTTATTTTTCCAATGCTTATTCAGCCAGTGCTGGTTGCTTGCGCTGCAGCAGCAGCCACAGCACGGCCAGACCAGCCATCAGGATGAACGGCAGGGCCGACAGCGGCACGAAATCCCAGCCCCAGTGATAGAGCATCTTGCCAGATCCCAGCGAGGCCAGGGCGACCGTGCCGAAGACCAGGAAGTCGTTCAGGGCCTGGGTCTTGTTGCGTTCGGCCGGCCGGTAGACCTCGGTCAGCAGCGAGGTGCCGCCGATATACATGAAGTTCCAGCCCACCCCGAGCAGCAGCAGAGCGATCTGGAAATGCCACACGCCGACCCCGCTCAGCGCCACGCCGATGCAGGCAAGGTTCAGCACCGTGCCGACCATGATGATCCGCAGGGCGCCGAAGCGACCGATCAGGTTGCCGGTAAAGAAGCTGGGGAAAAACATGCCGACCACGTGCCACTGGATCACAGTCGCGGCAGCGGCAAAGGGATGCTCGCAGAGTTGCATGGCCAGCGGGGTCGCGGTCATCAACAGGTTCATCACGCCATAGCCGAACATGCCAGCCATCGCGGCAACCACGAAAGTCGGCTGCCGCACGATCTCCAGCAGCGGTCGCCCCTGCTCCTTCAGTTCCTGCAGCGTGGGCGCCGGAATGGTGACCGCCGTCAGGATCACAAGAACGACCAGCGGCAGCGCGGCTGCGGCCAGATAGGAAGCCAGAAACAGGTGCGGGGTCAGTAATTCGCGGGTGTATTTGGCAATCTCGGGCCCCAGGATGGCCGAGACAAGGCCGCCGACCATGACCCAGGAAATCGCCTTGCTCTTGAAATTCTGCGGCGCGATATCAGCGGCCGCGAAGCGATAGAGCTGAACGAAGGCGCTGGAGCCGCCGAAGATGAAGGCGCCGAGGCAGAACAGCCAGAAATGCCCCAGGTAGACGCCCAAAGCGGCGATCAGCGAGCCGCTGCTGCCGACCAGGCAACCCAGCATGAAACCCAGCCGCCGGCCGATCCTGCGCATCAGCATGGAGGCCGGAATGGTAGCCAGCGCCGTACCAGCCACAACGAAGGTGACCGGCAAAGTGGCAAAGGCCTTGTCCTCGACCAGGATGTGGCCCACCAAGCCGCCGAGCGTCACCTGCAGGGTAACCGCGGAGTTCGCCAAGGCCATGCAGACGGCAAGAATGAGGACGTTCCGCTTTGCAGCGGCCGGCGAGAGTACGGTCATGGGAGACGGCCAGTTCTGTTGGGCGCGATTCTACTTACTTTAGCTGGCCAATAATATTCAGAAGCAGGACCTGCGTCACCAGCCCTTTTCCCATCACCTGCTCGGTCGGACCGCGCAGTCGGTCGCGAACCACATACAGATCCTTGGCCGTAAAACGGGCCGGCACCTCGATGGGATCGCCTTTCAGCAATTCGCGGATATAGGCATCGCGCAGAAGATGCATCTTTTCATTCACCTGCGGCACGTTATCGGGCGGCACTTCCAGATGCAGGATCACGATGATTTCCCGGGAGGGCTGACCCTCCGGCTTCACATAGACGCTGAACGGTTCAAGCGGAATGAAGGCCGGCCGCTTGGGAACCGGCGGTGGCGGCGGATCATTGGGATCGATAGCCTCTTCCTCAGGCTGGTTCTTCGGCGCGATCACCAGCAGATACACGGCAACGCCGCCGCCGCCGAGCGTGAGCAGCACCACCAGAGCCAAGATGATCAACCCGATTTTACGCATGCCTGCGCATCCTGCCTTTCGCCGCTATTCTAGCGTGCTGCCGAAATGTTGGAAGCCGCCCCGCGCCAGGCCCAGAGGCTGCCCGCTGGCATCGATCACCGAAACTCCGCTGCCGGCCTCAAGGTTGCCGATACGGTGCACGGCCAGACTCACACGGCTCGACAATGCCGCGACATCCTGCGCGGCCTCGGGCGGTGCCGCGAACAACAGTTCGTAATCATCGCCGCCGGTCAGTACGGTCGACAGCAGGCTTTTGTCATCCGCGATGGCCTGACGCGTGGCCAGCGACAACGGCACGGCTTCGGCATGAATCACCGCGTGCAACCCGGACGCCGACGCAATATGGCCAGCGTCCTGCACAAGACCATCCGAGACATCCATCGCGGCATGGGCCAGGCCGCGCAGGCCCTGCCCAAAGGCAAGGCGCGGCGTCGGCAGGTGCAGACGGGAATCGAAAAACATCATTGCCGCCGATGAGAACAAGCGGTGATTAAGCTTCGTTTCCAGGCCAAGAGCAGCATCGCCGATACTGCCGGTCACATATAGATGATCGCCGGCCTGCGCCAGGTCGCGCCGCAGCATCGTGCCGGCCGGAACCGCGCCGAATGCCGTGACATTCAGCATCAGGCGGTCTGGGCTGCGCACCGTATCGCCGCCATACAGGGAAATGCCGAAGGTTTTCTGATCCTGCGCCAGCCCGGCACAGAAGGTGCCCAGCCATTCGTCAGTGGCCAGTGATTCCGGCAGTGCGATGGCAAGCTGGTATCCAATCGGCCGCGCGCCTTTGGCGGCGAGGTCCGACAGATTGACCCGCAGCAGCTTGCGCGCGATTCGGGCGGCGCCATCCTTGAGCAGGAAGTGGACGCCTTCCAGCATGGCGTCCGTGGTCACCACCATCTCCTCACCGGGCGGCAGAGCGATCGTGGCAGCGTCGTCGCGCAAACCGAAAGCCCCCGGAGCATCGGCCGCCAGAGGCGCGAAATAACGCGCGATCATTTCGAATTCGCCGAGGCGTTGCCCGGCCATGGGTCTGTCAGGCCGCGAATTCGCCGGGGCGCAGCTTGCGCGCCACGGCATCGATAACACCATTGGCCAGCTTGATTTCGCGCGGACCGAAGAAAGCACGCACGATGCCGAGGTATTCATCGATCACCGTGGCCGCCGGAACATCGACGCGCGCAAGCGTTTCATAGGTGGCGCAACGCAGCGCATAGCGCAGGATCGCTTCCATGCGGTCAAGCGCGTCGGCGCGCGGCATGGCGTCCTTGATGATCCGGTCGATCTCGTCCTGACGCTTGGATACGCCGCGCACGATCTCGGAGAACCAGTCGGCATCCGCCTCGCGCATCTGCACGCCTTCGATCTCTTCGTTCTGGCGGTTGGCGCGAAAGTCGGCGATCACGGCCTCGGCAACACCGCCGCCGAATTCGATCTCATACAGGGCCTGCACCGCGAAAAGACGGGCGACCGACCGGCGGCCTGCTGGTCGATCGTTGCGAAATCCGCGGCGCTGCCCTCCTTCGCTCATATCGAGAAGAGCTGCTTCAGCCCGATCATGGCGACGCAAGCCAGCGCCGCCTGACCACCCTTGTCCTGGCGATCCTTGCGGGCGCGGTCCCAGGCCTGCTCCTCGTTTTCAACGGTGATGATGCCGTTGCCGATGCAGAGCTGATGATCGATGGCCAGCTGCTGAAGGCCGCGCGCGCTCTCGTTCACCACCACATCGAAATGGGCCGTCTCACCGCGGATGACGCAGCCCAGCGCCACGAAGCCGTCATAAGCCTTGTCGCCCTTGCGGTTCATCGCAAAGCGGATCGCTGCCGGCAGCTCAAGCGCGCCCGGAACATCGATGCGGTCATAGTCGAAGTCCGAAGCCTCGATCACCGCCTTGGCGCCCTCGAACAGCGCATCGGCGATATCTTCGTAGAACCTGGCTTCCACGATCAGCACCCGCGGCTTGCGGATATCGATGGCAAGATTGCCTTTGACCTGGCTTTTGCTGGTTGAAAACTTCTGCATCTTGGCCGGCTTCTTCTTCGCGGCCGGCTTGCCTTTGCGCGCCACCATGCTCTCAGACCTCCCTGCGAACCTTGATGGGCCGGGTTTCGACCACACTCAGGCCATAGCCTTCCAGGCCGACGATTGTGCGTTCAACGTTGGACAAGACGATCATGTCCTTAACCCCCAGATCGATCAGGATCTGCGCCCCGATGCCATAATCCCGGAGTTGGGCAGACTTTTCAACTGGTTCGCCGATCTTCTGGCGCACCTTGTCGGACAGGGCGGTAGCCCGGGGCTCACGGATCAGGACCACGACGCCCCGCCCCTCCTCCCCGATCATCTGCATGGCCCCATGCAGGACACCGGAACGGGCGCCATGGTCACCGAGGACGTCTTCCAGCACGTTCATGGCATGCATCCGCACCATGACCGGCCGGCCATCGGCCACGTCACCCTTCACCAGGGCAATATGCTCGGCATACTCAACCCGGTTGCGGTAGACCAGCATGCGGAATTTTCCGCCCCAAACGCTGTCGATCTCGCCTTCCACCATGCGCTGGATCAGGTTGTCGTTCCGGCGGCGATAAGCGATCAGGTCCGCAATGGTGCCGATCTTCAGGTTGTGCAGCTGGGCGAACGAGATCAGGTCGGGCAGCCGGGCCATGGTGCCGTCGTCGTTCATGATCTCGCAGATCACGCCGGACGGGTTCAGACCGGCGAGGCGGGCGATATCAACACCCGCCTCGGTATGGCCGGCGCGCACCAGCGTACCGCCATCGCGGGCCATCAGCGGGAAGATATGGCCCGGCACGGCGATGTCCTGCGGACCCTTGGTCGGATCGATGGCCACGGCAACGGTCTGCGCCCGGTCGGCAGCGGAAATGCCGGTGGTGACGCCTTCGCGGGCCTCGATCGAGACGGTAAAGGCCGTCTGATGCCGCGAGGCATTGTTCTGCGCCATCAAAGGCAGGCCGAGCTGCTCGATGCGCTGGCGGGTCAGGGTCAGGCAGATCAGACCACGCCCGTATTTCGCCATGAAATTGATGGCGGCGGCATCGGCCATTTCCGCGGGAATGTAGAGGTCGCCCTCGTTTTCGCGATCTTCCTCGTCGACCAGGATCACCATGCGGCCGTGCCGCGCCTCTTCGATGATCTCTTCCGCCGAAGCGATGTAACGCTTGATGTCGTCCATGCTGTTCACGCCGGCTTGTTCCATTGCTGCAGGCGGGCGACGTAGCGCGCCAGCGTATCGATTTCCAGATTGACCCGGTCGCCGGCCTTGAGGTTGCCGAGCGTCGTCACCTGCTGGGTGTGCGGTATGAGGTTGACGCCGAATTTTGCGCCCTCGACGCTGTTCACCGTGAGCGAAACGCCATCCACCGTGATCGAGCCCTTCTCGGCGATGAAAGCCGCCAGGGCATCGGGCGCCCTGATTTCGATCCGCAGGGAATCACCTTCAGGTTTGGCCATCGTCACCTCGCCGACGCCGTCGACATGGCCCGAGACGATATGGCCGCCCAGTTCGTCGCCAACCCGCAGGCTGCGCTCCAGGTTGATGCGGCTGCCTTCGTGCCAATGCCCCAGTCCTGTGCGCGACAGGGTTTCGGCCGAGACATCAACCGTGAACCAGTCCTCTCCCTTTTGCACCACGGTAAGGCAGACGCCGGAACAGGCGATGGATGCGCCGATGGCAATGCTGGCCGTATCATAGGCCGTGCGGATGCGAAAACGGGTATCGCCGCGCGCCTCGCGTGCGGTGACGGTGCCGATGTCGGTGACGATGCCGGTGAACATGGCTTTGTTTTAGAGGGGACGGACGAAGGTTTCCAGCAGGTCGTCGCCCAGAATATCGGCCCGGACCCGTCGCCACCGGGGGGCTTCCGCTACGGTATCGATACCGAAACCGGCCACGGCCGGCAGGCCATCGCCGCCAATCACGCTGGGGGAGCGGAACCAGATCATCCGGTCGACCAGGTCGGTCCGGATCAGGCTGGCGGCCAGCTTGCCCCCGCCCTCCACCAGGATTCGGGTCAGCCCCCGCTCCGACAAGGCGGAAAAAGCCTGGGGCAAATCCGGAAAGCCGGCGGCGTCCGACTCCACCTCGATCACCTCCACGCCGCAATCGCGAAAGGCATCGCGCCGCGTTGGATCGACGTCGTTTCGCGTGATCAGCCAAGTCGGCGTCTCCCGCGCAGTGGCCACAACCTTGGCGGTCAGGCTCAAGCGCAAACGGCCATCCAGCACGATGCGCACCGGCGGCCGCATGGGCAGGCCGGGCAAACGGCAGGTCAGTTCCGGATCGTCCTGCAGGGCGGTGTTGCTGCCCACCATGATAGCATCATGCTGGGCGCGCAGCAGATGGGTGCGGCGCCGCGATTGCGGATTGGTGATCCATTTGCTGTCGCCGGTATGGGCACCGATGCGGCCGTCGAGGCTGACCGCCAGTTTCAGGCTGACCAGCGGACGGCTGCGTTCGCGGCTGAACAGAAAGCCGGCATTCAGGTCGGCGGCCGCATTGGCCAGGCAGCCTTCGCTCACGATGATGCCGGCCTCGCGCAGCATGGCCAGCCCCTTGCCGGCCACGCGCGCATCCGGATCTTCCAGCGCCACGACGCAACGGCCGATGCCGGCCTCGATCAGCGCTTCCGCGCAGGGCGGCGTGCGGCCGTGGTGGCTGCACGGCTCCAGCGTCACATAAGCAGTGGCGCCGCGCGCGGCATCGCCCGCCTGCTGCAAGGCTTCGGTTTCCGCATGGGGGCGGCCGCCAACCCTGGTCCAGCCGCGACCGACGATGCGACCGTCGCGCACAATCACGCAGCCGACGGCCGGATTGGGCCAGGTATTGCCCAGCCCGCGCGCGGCCAACCCGAGCGCGATGCGCATGTAGCGCTCGTCCCGGGCAGCCGCGGCCTTGTCAGTCATCGTCGCTGCCAGCCCCGCTTAACGAGCCGATGAATTCCTCGAAATCCTTGGCCTCGCGGAAATTGCGATAGACCGAGGCAAAGCGGACGTAAGCCACCTTGTCGAGGGCAGCCAGACCATCCATCACCAGTTCGCCGATGGCATCCGACTTGATCTCGCTTTCGCCCGAGCTTTCCAGTCGGCGGACAATGCCGTTGATCAGGCGTTCGATGCGATCCGGATCGATCGGACGCTTGCGCGTGGCGATCATGATCGAACGGGCCAGCTTGTCGCGGTCGAACGGCACTTTCAGGCCGTTCTTCTTGATCACGGTCAGCTCGCGCAGCTGGATGCGCTCGAATGTCGTGAAACGCGCGCCACAATTGGGGCAAAAGCGCCGACGGCGAATCGCCGAGTTATCCTCGGTCGGCCGTGAATCCTTCACCTGGGTGTCGTCATTGCCGCAGAACGGACAACGCATTGTTCAGCTTCCCCCGCCTTGAATGGTGCCGTCAGGCTTTCGGATAGATCGGAAAGCGGGCGCACAGAGCCATCACTTTCTCGGCTACCGCCCGCTCGACATCGGAATTATCGTTGCTCTTCTTCACTAGGCCATCCAGCACATCGGCGATCAGGCCGCCGATCTGGCGGAACTCGGCAACGCCGAAGCCGCGCGTGGTGCCAGCCGGGCTGCCGAGGCGCACGCCGGACGTGATGGTCGGCTTCTCGGTGTCGAACGGAACGCCGTTCTTGTTGGTGGTGATGCGGGCACGCTCCAGGCTCTCGACGCAGACATTGCCCTTCAGGCCCTTGGAGCGCAGATCCACCAGCATCAGGTGATTGTCGGTGCCGCCGGAAACGAGATCGTAGCCGCGCTCCTGCAACGCACCAGCCATGGCCTTCGCATTGTCGACAACAGCCTGCGCATAGGTGCGGAATTCCGGCGACAGCGCCTCGCCGAAGGCCACGGCCTTGGCCGCGATCACATGCATCAGCGGGCCGCCCTGCAGGCCGGGGAACACCGCCGAATTGATCTTCTTGGCCAGGGCCTCGTCATTGGTCAGCACCATGCCGCCGCGCGGACCGCGCAGGGTCTTGTGCGTCGTGGTCGTCGCCACATGGGCATGCGGGAACGGGCTAGGATGCGCGCCGCCCGCCACCAGGCCGGCGAAATGCGCCATGTCGACCATGAACACAGCACCGATGCTGTCGGCGATTTCACGGAAGCGCGCGAAGTCCCAGAAACGCGGATAGGCCGAACCGCCGGCGATGATCAGCTTCGGCTTGTGCTGTTCGGCCAGCTTGGCCACCTGGTCCATGTCGATGCGCTGGTCGTCCTGCCGCACCGTATAGCTGACGACGTTGAACCACTTGCCCGACTGGTTGGCGGCGGCGCCATGGGTCAGGTGACCGCCGGCGGCCAGGTCGAGGCCCATGAAGGTATCGCCCGGCTTCAGCACCGCCATGAACACGGCCTGGTTGGCCTGCGCGCCGGAATGCGGCTGCACATTGGCAAAGCCGCAGCCGAAGATTTTCTTGGCGCGCTCGATGGCCAGGCTTTCGGCGATGTCGACGAATTCGCAGCCGTTGTAATAGCGCTTGCCCGGATAGCCTTCGGCATATTTGTTGGTCATCACCGAGCCCTGCGCCTCCAGCACGGCGCGGCTGACGATGTTTTCCGAAGCGATCAGTTCAATCTGGTTCTGCTGCCGGTCCAATTCGGCAGTGATCGAGGCGAAAATCTCGGGGTCGGCCTGGGCGAGCGAACGCTCGAAAAAGCCTGCATGAGTGACGGTGGGCTTGGCGGCGGTGCTGGACATCTGGGTACTCCGGCTCTGGGGTATTCTGGTTGTGATCAGGCAGGCTGGCCGAGTTTCTCCACGCGGCGGGTATGGCGTCCGCCGGCGAACGGGGTTTCGAGGAAAGCTTTCAGGCAGTCGCGCGCCGTCTCCACGCCGATCAGGCGGGCACCGAGCGCCAGCACATTGGCATCGTTATGCTCGCGGCACAGACGTGCGCTGGTGCTGTCATGGCACAAAGCGGCCCGGCAGCCCGGCACGCGATTGGCGGCAATTGAGATGCCAATCCCGGTCCCGCAGACCACGACGCCCATCTGGGCCTGACCGTCGGCCACGGCCTGGGCCAGTTTGCGTCCGAAATCGGGGTAATCGACGCTGTCGGAAGAATTGGTGCCGAGGTCGAGGACCGGATAGCCCTGGGCCTTAAGCTCATCCCGCAGCAGGTTTTTCAATTCAAAACCGGCATGATCGGCGGCAAGAGCGACCGTGGGCTTGGACATCGGCGGAGCACCTCGGGAAAAGACGCCGGACCCTACAATATCCGGTGGCAGGTGCCAACCCCAGCAACAAGGGAAATGACAACCGGGTGTTTACCTGCCCTTTCGGCCAAAAGAACATAACAGGCACGCTCTGGGCGGAAAAAAGCCCGGCACGGGCCGGGCTTTCTCCTGATCGGATGGGATCAGTTCACGTAGTCGTAGGAACCGTTCTTCCAGACATAGACCTTGTAGGCCGGCGACGTGGTGTCGCCCTTGGCGTCGAAGGAGATTTCGTTCAGCACGGTGCTGAACTTGTTGCTGCGCATCACCTTCTCGACATCGCCCGTCTTGAACGACTTCGCCTTGGTTGCAGCCTCGGCCCAGACCTGGATCGCGGCATAGGTATAGAGGGTGTAGCCCTCGGGGTCGTAGCCGCCGGCCTTGAACTTGTCGACGATCGGCTTGGCAACCGGGTTCTTGCGCGGATCGGCGTCGAAGGTCATCAGGGTGCCTTCACCGGCCGGGCCCGAGATCGCCCAGAACTGCTTGTCGACCAGGGCGTCGCCGCCCATCAGCACGGCGTTCAGGCCCTGCTCCTTGGCCTGGCGCACGATCAGGCCACCTTCGGGGTGATAGCCACCCAGATAGATCAGGTCGATGCCGGCCTGCTTCATCTTCGACACCAGCGCCGAGTAATCCTTCTCGCCAGGGGTGATCGCCTCGTACATGGCTTCCTTCACGCCCTTCGAGTTCAGGCGCTTCTTGGTCTCGTCCGCCAGACCCTGACCGTAGGCGGTCTTGTCATGCAGGATGGCGACCTTCTTGCCCTTGTACTTGTCCATGATGTAGTCGCCGGCGACGATGCCCTGCTGGTCATCGCGGCCACAGACGCGGAAGGTGTTCTTGTAGCCGCGATCCGTGTATTTCGGATTGGTCGAGGCCGGCGTGATCTGCAGGATGTTTTCTTCCTTGTAGACATCCGAGGCCGGGATCGACGAACCCGAGCAGAAATGGCCGATCACGGCCGCGACCTTTTCCTGGGCCGCGCGATTGGCCACCGCCACCGCCTGCTTCGGATCGCACTGGTCATCGCCGATCACGAGCGTGATCTTCTGGCCGTTCACGCCGCCCTTGGCGTTCAGGTCGGCAACGGCCATCTCGGCACCGCGCTTCATCTGCTCGCCGAAGCTGGCGAGCTGGCCGGTGATCGGGCCATTCAGCGCGATCTTCACCTGGGCCGAAGCAGCGCCGGCGAACAGGCCAACCGCAGCGACAACCGCCAAACCAGTCATAAGTCTACGCATGATATCCTCTCCCTGTTTAAAATACTGATGCGAAACTCTAATCAGTCCGGGGCCTTCGGGCAACAACCTAAGGTGACGCCTGTCTGTCCTTCCACCCCAGCAAGCCGGACCGCTCATATAGCCACGGATACTGGTGAACCATCAGGTCGGCCTGGGTCAGCCGGAATCCCAAAGTGGCCAGGCCCAGCACGACAACCGCAGCTGTGAGGTATGGCACTACCGCCAGAAGCTGTTCCTCGAACAGGGCGAAGGCCAGGAAGCGGCTGGTGGCCGCCAGCAGCAGGCTATAGGGCACCACCTGCCAGTAGGGTCGCCAGGTATTGGCGATGGCCTGTCCCATCATAAAACCGCAGCCGCCGACCAGGATCACGGTCAGGCCGATGAATACGGGAATGCTCTCGCCCAGAATCTCGTTCATCCGTGACCGCCTTCCAGATAGGCCGCGCGAATCTGCTCGTCTGCCAGCAGATCGGCGCCGCGGCCGCTCATAGTGATCTTGCCGTTGACCAGCACATAACCGCGATGGGCCAGCTTGAGCGCGTGATAGGCATTCTGCTCGACCAGCAGCACCGTCACGCCATCGCGTTTGTTGATCTCCTCAATGATCGAGAAAATCTGCTTCACCACCAGTGGCGCCAGACCGAGCGAAGGCTCGTCCAGCAGCAGCAGGCGCGGCCGGCTCATCAGCGCACGCCCGATGGCCAGCATCTGCTGTTCACCGCCCGACAATGTGCCGCCACGTTGCTCGCGCCGCTCTTTCAAACGCGGGAACAGCGTAAAGACCCTTTCCAGGTCGTCGTCGAAATGCGCGGGATCGGCGGCCACGGCGCCCATGCGCAGGTTTTCCAGCACGGTCATGCGCGGAAAGATGCGCCGGCCTTCCGGTGCATGGGCCAGTCCGCGACGCACCAGCATATGCGTCGGAATGCCGACGATATCCTCATTGGCGAGGCGGATGCTGCCATGGCGCGGCTTCGGATTGCCGCAGATGGTCATCAACAGGGTGGACTTGCCGGCACCGTTGGCACCGATCAGGGCCACGATCTCGCCCTGCCCGACTTCGATATCCACGCCCTTCAGCGCGTGAACGGCGCCATAGAAGGTGTGCACTCCCGAGATGCTGAGCATCAGGCGGCCCCCTTCTCGTCGCCTTCCGGCTCGCCCAGATAAGCACGGATCACGGTCGGATCGTTGCGAATCTGATCCGGGGTTCCGTCGGCAATCTTGCGGCCGTAATCCAGCACCACGATATGATCGGAAATCTGCATCACAACACTCATGTCATGCTCGATCAGCAGCACGCCGCAATCGTGATCCTTGCGGATGAACTGCAACAGGGTGTTGAGTTCGGCGGATTCGCGCGGATTGAGGCCGGCAGCCGGTTCATCCAGACACAGCAGCGCCGGCTCGGTGCACATGGCGCGTGCTATTTCCAGCCGTCGCTGGCCACCATATGGCAGGCCCCCGGCCGGTTCGTCGGCCAGATCGGTCAGATTGGTGCGTTCCAGCCAGTAACGCGCCCGGTCGATGGCATCGGCTTCGGCCTTGCCATAACCGCCCAGTCCGAACAGGCCGAGGAACGTATAGCCCGAAGCGCGCATCAGCTTGTTGTGCTGCGCGACGATCAGGTTCTCCAGCACCGTCATCTTCGGAAAGAGCCGGATATTCTGGAAGGTGCGCGCCACCCGGGCCTTGGCCGCGATGTCGTGGCCCTGCATGCGTTCCAGCAGATAGGGTTCGCCATCGCGGCGCAGGGTCAACTTGCCGACCGTCGGCTTGTAGAAACCGGCGATGCAGTTGAACACCGTGGTCTTGCCGGCGCCGTTCGGCCCGATGATCGCGGTGATCTGGCCGGGCATGGCGTCGAAGGACACATCGTTGACGGCGACCAGGCCGCCGAACCGCATGGTCAGGTGCTCGACCTGCAGAAGGGGCGTCGTCATGGCGCACCTCCTCCCGCCGAGGCTTTCAGTTTCGAAAGCCTGATCGTCGGTTCCCGATAGGACAGCAGCCCCTGTGGCCGCCAGATCATGATCAGCACCATGGCGGCGCCGAAGGCCAGCATGCGGTAAAGCGAGAATTCGCGCGCCAGTTCGGGCAGCAGGGTCAGGAAGGCCGCCGCCAGCACGATGCCGGCCTGGCTGCCCATGCCGCCCAGCACCACGATGGCCAGGATTACGGCGGACTCGATGAAAGAGAAGCTTTCCGGACTGATGAAACCCTGCCGCGTGGCGAAGAAGCTGCCGGCAAAACCGCCGAACATCGCGCCGATGGCAAAGGCCGTCAGCTTGGTGTTGGTCGGATTAATGCCCAGCGCCTTGCAGGCGATCTCGTCCTCGCGCAAGGCCTCCCAGGCGCGGCCCACAGGCAACTTGCGGATGCGCATGGTGAACAGGTTGGTGATCAGGGCCAGCACCAGGATCACGTAATACAGAAACACGATCCGGTGCAGCGACGAGAATTCCAGCCCGAACAACTGATGGAACGATGTCACGCCGTCTGGCGGATCCGCAGTGAACGGGGCACCGAAGAAGGACGGACGCGGAATGCCGGAGATGCCATTGGAACCCGACGTCACCTCGGTCCAGTTCAGCAGCACGATGCGGATGATCTCGCCGAAGCCCAGCGTGACGATGGCGAGGTAATCGCCGCGCAGACGCAGCACGGGGAAGCCCAGGATCACGCCGAAGGTGGCGGCGAAAATGCCGGCCAGCGGCAGGCAGATCCAGAAGCTGAGGCCGAACTGGATCGCCAGGATCGCGTAGGTATAGGCACCCACGGCATAGAAGGCCACGTAACCCAGGTCGAGCAGGCCGGCCAGACCCACCACGATGTTCAGGCCCCAGCCGAGCATCACATAGATCAGGACGACGGTGGCCAGGTCGACCACGGTGCGGTCGGCAAATGGCAGGAACGGCAGAACCGCTGCAAAGACGATTAGTGCCGGCATCAGCCATGCATCGGCCTTGCTGCCCAGACGGGTCAGAAAATCGCGGCGCTCGATGGCCGCCGCGCCATTCTGTTGCACACGGCCGCCGCGCTGGCGGTGCCAGTCCAGCAGGGCCATGAAAGCCAGACGGCCGACGAACACGATGCCGGCGGCATAGCCGACCCAGGCAAAGCGGGTGTTGATGCCGAGCGGACCGCCGGTATCGACAGTTTCGAAACCCAGCAGTGGGAACGAGAGGGCGGCGGCGACCAGGGCGGCGAGCACCGCGTCGCGGAGGCGTTGTGCTGGCGTCATGTCAGACCTTCTCGATTTCCGGACGGCCAAGCAGGCCGGTGGGGCGGAAGATCAGCACGATGACTAGGATCGAGAAAGCCGCGACATCCTTGTATTCAATGCTGAAATAGGCCGACCAGAAAGCCTCGATCAGGCCGATCAGCAGCCCGCCCAGCATCGCACCGGGCAGAGAACCGATGCCGCCGAGCACGGCAGCCGTGAATGCTTTCAGGCCCGCCAGGAAGCCGATGTAGAAATCGACCACGCCGTAATACAGGCTGACCATCACGCCTGCCACCGCGGCCAGAATGGCACCCAGCACAAAGGTAAGCGAAATCGTACGGTCCACATTCACGCCAAGCAGGCCGGCCATGGTGCGATCCTGTTCGCAGGCGCGCTGGGCGCGGCCAAGCGGTGTCGCCGCGATCAACCAGGTGAAACCGCCCATCAGCAGGATGGTGAGCGCGATGATGATCATCTGCATGTAGGAAAGACTGACCGAGAAGGTCTCGCCGTGGATCAGTTCGACGCCGCCGCGAATCATGGGCTGCAGGGGCTTGATCCTGGCACCCTGGGCGATCTGCACATAGTTCTGCAGGAAGATCGACATGCCGATGGCCGAGATCAGCGGCGCCAGCCGGAATGAGCCGCGCAGCGGCCGGTAGGCGATGCGCTCAACCGTCCAGCCATACAGGCCAGTGAGGATCATGGCGGCGGCCAGCACGATGATCAGGGCCAGCGGAACCCAGGTGATCCCAAGCAGTCCCAGCACGGAGAAGCCGATCACCGCGATGAACGCACCGATCATGTAGATTTCGCCATGGGCGAAATTGATCATGCCGATGATGCCGTAGACCATCGTATAGCCGATGGCGATCAATGCGTAGACCGCACCCAGAGTCACGCCGTTGATAAGCTGCTGAAGAAAGTACTCCATTGTCCCCCATTACGGCCGGTCAACCCGGGTTCTGCTGCTTTTTCTGCATATAGCGCAGCTTCTGAACCGCAAGTCGGGCCAGCTCCTGTTGCGACAGGCGCGGATCGCCAACCATGGATACTTCCATGCCGGTTATGGGATCTACCGCGATCACTTTCAGCGCCGCCCCGATGCGGCGAAACTCCACGATCGCTTCCCCGTCACCACTCCCTGTCGCGTGTGACATGTCAGGTCTGTTACCATTTCTTTGTCAGCCGGCTCAAGCGTCAAACTCCCGGCCTCTTGCTTTACATTCCCAGAGATATGTCGCTTGCCGGGTCCGGCAATATATTTTATATATAAAATATTCGGAGGGATACGGATGAAGATTCTCAATCCGACTGAATGGGCAAAGCCCAAAGGCTATGCCAATGGTATCGCCGCAGAGGGTCGGCTTGTCTTCGTGGCCGGCCAGATCGGCTGGACAGCCGAGGCCCGTTTCGAAAGCGACGACCTTGTTGAGCAGACCCGCCAGGCCTTGCGCAACATCGTACGCGTGCTCGCCGAAGCCGGCGCCCGCCCCGAACATATCGTCCGCATGACCTGGTATGTGGTCGACAAGAAGGATTACCTCGCCCGCAATGCCGATCTGGGCAAGGTCTACCGCGAGATCATCGGCAAGCACTATCCGGCCATGACCCTGGTGCAGATCGCCGCCCTTCTGGAAGACCGTGCCAAGATCGAAATCGAGGCAACCGCCGTCCTGCCGCCGGCATAAACCGCGGAACTTCCCGCTTTCTGGTTTGTTTATTCCTGCGCAGCGGAGTTCGCCTCCGCCAGCACACGAGCAGGGAGCAAGCCATGCGCGACATCTGCCTCATCCTGATGGCTGCCATCATTGCCAGCCTGCCATTCCTGGTGCTGGGCGATCACATCCATCGCCCGGCCCGGCTCGCTGACGATTCATCGACAATCAGGCAACAGCTCCAATCGAGAAGCAGCTCGCCGCATATGCCTGCCGGTATCGCGCCTGTTGCTATCTCGCGCTGAATGGAAGGTGTTCCATGACCAGACAACGCTTATCCCGTTCGCGTATCATCGTGGCCACAATCGCCGCCTCGGCCACCCTGGGATTACAGCATCCTGTGATGGCCCAAGCCCAGTCCCTGGCTCAGGCTCCCAAACAGGAAGAACCGGCGCCGCGTCAGCCACGCGCCGCCGTCCCGGGGCCCAACGCAGTTCCCGGCATCCCCGAAGGCGAGAAATCAAAGGCCCCCGATTTCTCTGTCAGGGAGAACATGCCCGAGCACAGCCAGGCACAGGCGGTCATCCTCGGCCAGCCCTTGCACGATGCCCAGGGCAGCAAGATCGGCGAGATTGAAAACCTTGTCGTCGATCAGAACGGCAAGGTCTTTTCAGTCATTATAGGAATCGACAGGCTGCTGGGCCTGACCGAGGAGCGGGTAGAGATCGAATGGCGGCATCTCCGCCTGGAAATCAGGGACAAGGATGCCGCCTTCGTGACCGATCTGACCCGGGATGACCTGCGCAGCCTACCGAAGGCTAGGCCCGACCGAAGCTGACGGATATCGGTCAGTTCATGCTGCGGATCATGCGGATGATGCCTGAATAGTCGGACGGCCCGTTGCCACCCTGAACATATTCGGAAAACAGCGCGGTGGCCTCGGCGCCCAGCGGAGTCTGTGCCCCGGCGCTGCGCGCCGCTTCCTGCGACAGTTTCAGGTCTTTCAGCATCAGTTCGGCCGCGAAACCCGGCTTGTAATCGCGGTTGGCCGCTGAGGTCGGCACCGGACCAGGCACCGGGCAGTGGTTGACCAGGGCCCAGCAGGAACCCGATGAGCTGGAGACGATATCGAACATCGCCTGTGCCGACAGGCCGAGTTTCTCGGCCATGACGAAGGCCTCGGACACGGCGATCATGCTGATGCCCAGCACCATGTTGTTGCAGATCTTGGCCACCTGGCCATTTCCTGCCCCGCCGGCATGCACGATCTTTTTGCCCATGGCCTCCAGGATCGGCTTGGCCTTCGTAAAGGCCTCGTCCGTGCCGCCGACCATGAAGGTCAGCGCGGCATTCTCGGCGCCTGCCACGCCACCCGATACCGGCGCATCCAGCATCAGCATGCCCTTGGCCTCGGCGGCGGCGATGGCCTCGCGGGCGGACTTCACGTCAATGGTCGAACTGTCGATGAACAGCGTGCCGGGGCGTGCCGCGGCCAGGATGCCCTTTTCGCCGGTATAGACGCTGAGCACATGCTTGCCGGCTGGCAGCATGCTGATCACGGCATCCACGTCCTGCGCGGCTTCCTGCGCCGAAGCGGCCTTGGTGCCGCCCGCCTCGACCACTTTCTGCACCAGCTCGGGCATCAGGTCGAAAGCTTTAACCTTATGCCCGGCCTTCAGCAGGTTGCGCGCCATCGGGCCGCCCATGTTGCCGACGCCGATGAAACCGATATTCGCCATGATATTCCTCCGCCTGTGTTCTTGTGGCCTGTTTTTTGTGATGTTCAGTCGAACTGCAATTCGCCTTGCGGCACCGGTTCGAAATATTTCTCAATCTCGGCATCCGAAACCGCTTCCAGCGTCGCCGGCTGCCATTTCGGATGATGATCCTTGTCGATGATCACGGCCCGCACGCCCTCATAGAAGTCATGGCCTTCCGCCACATGGTTGCACATGCGCCATTCCAGGCGCATGCAGTCGCGCAGTGACAGGCTGCGGCCGCGTCGCAGCTGGGCGAACGTCAGCTTCACCGAGGTGGGCGATTTGGCGCGGATGGTGCGGGCCTGCTCCTGCGCGAAGTCGCTGCCGTCGGCTTCCAGTGCCGCCATGATTTCGGTCACCGTGGCGCCAGAGAACAATCGGTCGATCTGCGGCTTCGCCTGTGCCAGGGCCGAAGGGCCGGGATCGGTCGCAAAGCGCGCCACAACCGCATCGACACCTGTCTTGTCGGCTGGCGCGGCGGCAACCAGGGCCTCTTCAAGTGCTGCCATATTCTCGCGCGGCACGAAATGCGTGGCGACGCCGGCCGCGATGATGTCGGCACCTTTCAGCCGTGTGCCGGTCAGGCCCAGATAGGTGCCCAGCTCGCCCGGACAGCGCGGCAGGAAATATGTGCCACCGACATCCGGGAACAGGCCGATGCCGGTCTCCGGCATGGCGAAATGCGCATGCTCGCTGATGATGCGATGGCTGCCATGTACCGACAGGCCAACGCCGCCACCCATGAAGATGCCATCGATCAGGGCAATGAAGGGCTTGGGGAATTCGCCGATCAGCGTGTTGCAGCGGTATTCGTCATGCCAGAAAAGGCGGCGGTACTCGGCGCCGCCCGGCTCACGGTCGGCAAGCTTGCGGATGTCGCCGCCAGCGCAGAAGGCCTTCTCGCCGCTGCCCTTGATGATCACGGCTTTGACGGCAGGATCCTTGGCCCAGTCGCGCAGGTGGCGTTCGAGCGGCACGCACATGTCATGCGTCAGGGCGTTCAGGGCTTTCGGGCGGTTGAGCTGGATGGCGGCAACGCCGTTGCGAACGGAAAACAGGATATCGTCGGTCATGGTGTCCTTACGGGTACGTCGATCAATCGTGAAACGAGCCTGACAACAACGCGCGGGAGATGATCACGCGCATGATCTCGTTGGTGCCCTCCAGAATCTGGTGCACGCGCGCATCGCGCAGATAGCGTTCCACCGGATAATCCTTCAGATAGCCATATCCGCCATGCAGCTGCAGCGCCTCGTTGCAGATGGCAAATCCGGAATCGGTGGCCAGTCGTTTGGCCATCGCGCAATACATCGTCGCCTCGGGATGTTTCGCATCCAGCATCGACGCGGCCTGGCGGATCATCAGCCGCGCGGCGGCCAGGTCGGTGGCCATGTCGGCCAGCTTGAACTGCGTAGCCTGGAAACTGGCGATGGCATTGCCGAACTGCTTGCGGTTCGCGACGTATTCTCGTGATGTGGTCAGGCAGGCCTTGGCCGCGCCCAGCGAGCAGGCGCCGATATTGATCCGGCCGCCATCCAGCCCCGCCATGGCGATACGGAACCCCTCGCCCTCGGCGCCGACCAGGTTTGCCTTCGGCACCTTGCAATCTTCGAAAATCACCATGGCGGTCGGCTGGCTGTTCCAGCCGAGCTTGCGTTCCTGCGCGCCGAACGAAAGACCCGGCATGCCCTTTTCGACGATCAGGCAAGAGACGCCGCGCGCGCCCGTCTCGCCAGTCCGTACCATGCAGACATAGATATCCGAACGGCCGCCACCTGAGATAAATGCCTTGGTGCCGTTCAGCACGTAATGATCGCCGGCATCCACCGCTTTCGTCTGCAGCGATGCGGCATCGGAACCTGCATTGGGCTCGGTTAGGCAGTAGGAGGCGAAGTTCTCCATGCTGCACAGGCTAGGCAGGTAGCGCTGACGCTGCGCCTCGTTGCCGAAGCGGTCGATCATCCAGGCGGCCATGTTATGGATCGAGATATAAGCCGCCGTTGATGTGCAGCCTGCGGCCAGCTCTTCGAAGATGATCGCGGCGTCCAGACGGCTCAGGCCCGAACCGCCCACATCGTCGCGCACATAGATGCCGCCAAACCCCAGCGCGGCGGCTTCCCTGAGTTCCTCGGTCGGAAAGTGCTTTTCCTCATCCCAGCGGGCAGCATTGGGCAGCATGCGATCGGTGGCGAAACGCCGCGCCGTTTCCTGGATGGCCCGCTGATCATCGGATAACTCGAACAGCATTGCGTTTTCTCCCTTAATGCGGGTCTTAATCGCCCCTCCAACCGCCGTCAACGCTCCGGCTGCGCAGAGTCCGGGACCGCAGTCCTGCGCCAGAGTCGCATGCCTGCGATCCGCATGCTAGCTTTGCGTCCCGCCATGACCTGCCATTTCAAGCGATGCTGACGCCAGCCCCCTCCGCCGCCGCGCCGGATTCCCCGGCCGCCTCCGGCTGGCCATTGCGCGGCATCGCCTACAGCCTGGCCATCGTTCTGCTGGGCATGGCCTTCCTGCTGGCCTATCCGCCATTCCTGACCGGCGTAATGACGACCGCCCTGCCCGGCCATTCGCCATTCCATGCCGATATAGCGCTGGCCGCTTTCCTGGCCGGCATCGCCCTGCTGACACGTGATCGCTATTCGATACTTTCGCGCCTGACCGCTGCTGTCCTTGCCCTGCTTTGCCTTGGGGGATTGCTGGGCACGATGCAGATGCCGGGGCTGCAGCACGTTGCCGCCACCTTCGACAGCCTGAGCCAGACCGAACGCTGGTTCGGCCATATGGGGCCGGTCGTCGCCATCGGCGGCCTGATCGGCGCGCTTCGCCTCTGCGTCAGGCCAACGGTGAATGCCACGGCCGGCAATGTGCCCCTGGGCTGGACCATCGCCATGACGATGCTCGCCATGGCCACCATGCTGGCCATGGCCGCGCTGGATATCCTGCCGCAGGAATCGGAATGGACATCCCATGCCGCCGCCCTGCCCGATGGCGCCGCCCTGCTGTTCCTGTTCGGCGCGGCCTGTGCAGCACGCACCTATTACCCTTCGGCCGATATTTCCCCGCCGAGCCTGCTGATCGCCCAGGCCGCGGTGCTGATCGGCGGCATCCTTGCCTCGTTCACGCTGTGGCAGGCCAATCTCGCCACCTCGTCGGAGCGGCTGGTGCCGGCCTTGTCGCTGATGGCCTGCCTGGTCGCCACCTACATGATTGCCGGACTTATTACCCTGGCGATGCGCGTTATGATCCAGCAACGCGCCATGGCGGCTGCCCGCAGCGCCCTGCAGGCCAGCAACGATCTGTTTGAAGCAGCCGCCCGCAGCAGCCGGCTTGGCATCTGGGACTGGAACCTGGCCAGCGGCGACCTGCTGATCATTGCCAACTACCTGCAGGATAGCGGCCACCCGTCGCCGCTCGCCGCGCGCAGCACGATCACTGAATTCAACAGCCTGATCCACCCTGACGATGCGGTTCGTGTCGCCCGCCAGGTCAACGACAGCCTGCGCAGCGGACGGCCCTATGAATGCGAATTCAGGATACAGCGCGGCAATGGCGAGTATCTGTGGGTGCTGGCGCGTGCGGATGTGACGCGCAATGCCGCCGGCCGGCCGCTGCGCATGATCGGCAGCCTGGAAGACATCGACCAGATCCGCCGCCAGATGAACGAACTGGAATGGCAGCGCCAGTTGCTGGAAGAACAGTCCGTCAAGCTAGCCGAGACGGCCCAGGCCCTGACCCTGGCGCGCGATGCCGCGGAAGCCTCGCACCGCGCGAAATCCAGCTTCCTGGCGATGATGAGCCATGAAATCCGCACCCCCATGAACGGCGTGCTCGGCATGCTCAGCCTGATCCATCGCGACGAGCAGGACGCAGCGCTGAAGCGCTATGCCGAAGTGGCCCAGCAGTCGGCGCGCGATCTGCTGGGTCTGATCGACGACATCCTCGACGTCTCCAAGCTGGAGGCGGGAAAACTGCAGATCGAGTCCATCGATTTCGATCTGCATCCCACCATCGAGAATGTGCTGACCCTGATGGCGCCCCGCGCACGCGAAGGCGGCAACCGCCTGAATCTGGATATCGCGCCGGGTGTGCCCGAGCACGTGATCGGCGATCCTCTGCGCCTGCGTCAGGTGCTGACCAACCTGCTGGGCAATGCGATCAAGTTCACCGAGAATGGCGATGTCACCGTCACGATCACGAGTACAGCGCTGCAGAATGGCGAGTTCATGCTGCATTGCGCCATTCGCGATACCGGCATCGGCATTGCGCCGGATCAGCAGGAAAAACTATTCGAACCCTTCACCCAGGCCGACGCCTCGATGACGCGCCGCTATGGCGGGACCGGTCTGGGCCTGACCATCTGTCGGCACCTGGTGCATCTGATGGGCGGCGAGATCGGTGTCGTCAGCGCTCCCGGCGCCGGATCGACATTCTGGTTCACCATCCGCTGCCGCGAGGATGTCGAACTGGCCGCCAGGCTGTCGGGCCGCGACCAGCCTGTCCTGCCGGCGCCGGCGCGGCCGCCGGCCAATGACGCACCGGTTGCGACGCCAAAGCTGGATCAGGACATGACTGATCTGCTCGACCAGTTCGATCGTCTCGCCGGCCGACCGCCGCGCGGCGGCGGTGTTACCGGGCATTAACCAGCCTGCCCGATACTTGCCTTGTCCGAGGCGGACTTGCGAGGTCTGGTCATGCTGCCAATCCATCCCGGCCTTCTGCTTGAGCGGGCGATCACGGCCCATGGCTCCGATCCAGATCATTTCCACCGCGAAGCCCGCATGCCGAGGAAACTCCTGCGCATGGTCCTGAGCGGCGAAAGGCCGATTTCCTTCGGTCTGGCCCTGCGGCTCGGCCGTATTTTCGGCACATCGCCCTGGGTCTGGATTGCGTTTCAGGAGCGGTTTGATAAAGCTCTCTGAATGACCGAGAGCATCGCCCCCCTTCCGCCCTTTCCCGCCTCGCGCCCGCGCCGCCTGCGCCGTTCCGACTGGAGCCGTCGCCTGGTGGCCGAAAACCGCCTGAGCGTCGATGACCTGATCTGGCCGATCTTCGTCCATGACGGCAAAGCCAATATACCGATTCCGTCGATGCCGGGCGTCGAGCGGCTGAGCATCGACAATGCCGTGATAGCCGCGAAAGAGGCCGAAGCCCTGGGCATTCCCGCCATTGCGCTGTTCCCGGCCACCGATCCCGGGCTGAAGACCGATGATGGCCGCGAGGCGCACAATCCGGACAATGTCGTGTGCCGCACCGTCCGCGCCATCAAGGCTGCCACGACCAATCTGGGCGTGCTGTGCGATGTGGCGCTTGATCCCTATACCTCGCATGGCCATGACGGCCTGCTGAAGGACGGGCAGATCCTGAACGACGAAACCGTCGCCGCCCTGGTGCAGCAGGCCCTGGTGCAGGTGCGCGCCGGCTGCGACATTATCGCGCCGTCCGACATGATGGATGGCCGCATTGGTGCGATCCGTACGGCGCTGGAGCAGGAAAAGCTGCAACATGTGCAGCTCATGGCCTATGCCGCGAAATATGCCTCGGCCTTCTACGGCCCGTTCCGCGATGCGGTCGGCTCGGCCGTCAACCTGGGCCTGGGCGACAAGCGCACCTACCAGATGAACCCGGCCAACGGCGATGAGGCCCTGCGCGAGGTGGCGCTGGACATCGCCGAGGGTGCCGACATGGTGATGGTGAAACCCGGCATGCCGTATCTGGATATCTGCTGGCGCGTGAAGCAGGCTTTCCGCCTGCCGACCTACGCCTATCAGGTGTCGGGCGAATACGCGATGCTGGCGGGCGCTGCCGAACGCGGCTGGCTCGACCGCAGCCGCGTGGCGCATGAAAGTCTGCTGGCCTTCAAACGCGCGGGCTGTGACGGCGTGCTGACCTATTTCGCCCGCGACATCGCGCGCATGCTGGCCGAAGGCAAATAACTCCGGCCGCCACGCCCATCTGCAGTCACTATTTCTTGGTCTTGGTCGCTTCCAGACGCGCCATCAGGCTCGACGTGTCCCAGCGGTTGCCGCCCATCTGCTGTACTTCGGCGTAGAACTGGTCCACCAGCGCCGTCACCGGCAGACTGGAACCATTACGGCGCGCCTCGGCCAGGCAGATGCCCAGATCCTTGCGCATCCAGTCGACCGCGAAGCCGTAATCGAACTTGCCTTCGATCATGGTCTTATGCCGGTTGTCCATCTGCCACGAGCCCGCAGCGCCCTTGGAAATCACTTCCACGGCTTTGATCAGATCAAGGCCCGCAGCCCGACCGAAGGCCAGGGCTTCCGCAAGCCCCTGCACAAGGCCGGCGATGCAGATCTGGTTCATCATCTTGGTGAGTTGCCCGCTGCCTGGACCGCCCATCAGGTTCTGCATCTTCGCATAGGCCTGGATCACCGGCTTGATCTTCTCGTAATCGGCGGCGTCGCCGCCGCACATGATGGTGAGCTGGCCGTTCTCGGCGCCGGCCTGGCCGCCGGAAACCGGGGCATCGATGAAGCCAAAACCGGCGGCCTTCGCCTTGGCATGCAGTTCGCGGGCGACGTCGGCCGAGGCCGTGGTGTGATCGACGAAGGTTGCTCCCTTGGCCATGCCGGCGAAGGCGCCCGTCTCGCCATACACCACCGAACGCAGATCGTCGTCGTTGCCCACACAGGCCATGACGAATTCCGCCCCGGCGGCAGCGTCCTTCGGGGTGCCGGCTTTCTGGCCCTTGTGCTGGGCCACCCAACGGTCAGCTTTTTCGCCGGACCGGTTCCAGACCGTGACCGCATGACCGGCCTTAACCAGATGCCCGGCCATCGGATAGCCCATCACGCCTAGGCCGATAAAAGCCACCTTCGCCATCGCTTCCCCCTAAAAAACAAATCAAATGAAGCAGTTATGGTTAACCACCGCCTTGCATGGAGTCTGCCTCAACCTTGCCGTCGGGGCAATCTTCAAAATTAACACTACTGCCGAGACTATTCGCAGTGCACAAACAATTTCCGCTTGCAAATCCGCGATTTTTATAGTAAACACAAAATCGAGTAACCATATTTGGCGTGGGAGAAGCCCATTATGCCGCTCGAGTCCATTGGCAGTTACGCCGTGGCGGGCAGCAGCGGCGCGATAGCCCGCGGTGCCCGTACAGTAGCAGACACTGATTACTCGACGCCCGCTGATGACCTCTCTGGTTTCGCGGGCCTTTCGGCGCGTTCTGGCGGCAACAAGAACAGCGTCATCACCATTCCCTCGCCATCCCGCAATGTGGCCGCCTATCTCAGCCCGTTCATCCGGCTCGATCTGGTGACCCGGCTTGCCATCGTGGAAATCCGCAACAGCGAAACCGGGGAAGTACAGCAGCAGTATCCCAGCCCGCGCGTGGTGCGCGAATACCAGCAGAACCAGATCGAAGCCTCGGAACTCCGCGCGCAGTTCGGAAGCGGCGATCAGGAAGCCGAAAAAGCCCCAGTGCGGCAGGTCACTTTCGATACGACCAATAATGGTGCTGAAGAAACACCGGTCCCCGCTCCGGCCCCCACGCAGACGACCCAGTCCTCTGCTCCGGCGCCCGCTCCGGCTACGCCGGCCCCCTCGCCGATTTCCAGCGCTGCCCTGGCCGCGTTCAGCAGCGTACAGAACAGCCTGACCGGCGGTCGCGAACTCGCCGTCGCCTGAATTAGGCGCCTGTTTTTTTCAATCCTGCAAATCACTTGCGAATCTGTTAAGTCTGCTCGGGTCTTTATACTGAGCGGGGATTGATGCGCTGGGTCGTCCGTATTTTTGCGGTTCTTTTTCTACTGGCTGGCGCGATTGCCGGCGCCCTGTACATCACGGCACGCCTGTCTCTGCCTGATATGAGTGGGGATATCGCTGTTGCCACGCCGTTGTCCGGACCAATCGATATCGTGCGCGACCGTCATGCGGTCGCCCATATTCGTGGCGCCAGCCGTGCCGATGCCGCCTTCGGTCTTGGTTATGCCCATGCTCAGGACCGCCTGTGGCAAATGGAGGTTCAGCGCCGTGTCGCGGCCGGTCGCCTCTCCGAAGTGTTTGGCCAGCAGGCACTCAACACCGACAAGTTCATTCGCACGCTCGGTATCCGCCGCAAGGCGGTCGCGGCCTTCGCCGCGCTGCAGCCGGGCACACAGACCTATCTGCAGGCCTATGCCAACGGCGTGAATGCATTTCTTGAAACCCGCTCCGGTCCTCTGCCGCCGGAATTCCTGATCTTCGACATTGTGCCTGAACCCTGGACACCCGCAGACACGCTCGGCTGGCTGAAAATGATGGCCTGGGATCTTGGCGGCAACTGGGGCAGCGAACTGGCTAGGCTAGGATTGTCGCAGCGTCTGACCCGGCAGCAAACCGAGGAATTCTATCCGCCTTATCCAGGCGATGCGCCAGTGGCACTGGCCGATTTCAGCGATCTGTATCGCCAGGTCGCCGACGCCATCGATATCGAGCGTCTTCAGCAGATGCTGCCGCCGCCACGACCCGAAGGTCTGGGATCGAACAACTGGGTCGTCAGTGGCAAGCGCACCGTCACCGGACAGCCCCTGTTGGCCAATGATCCGCATCTTGGCCTGACGACACCTGCCATCTGGTATTTCGCGCAGATGGCCTCGCCGTCCGGCGCAGTGATCGGCGCCACCCTGCCCGGCGTACCCGGCGTGATCCTCGGCCATAACGGTCGCGTGGCCTGGGGGTTCACCAATACCGGCCCGGATACGCAGGATCTGTATATTGAAAAGATCGATCCCACCGATTCATCCCGCTACATCACGCCCGACGGCAGCGCGCCCTTCATCCTGCGCGAAGAGATCATCAAGGTGCGTGGCGCAGACCCTGTCAGTATGACCGTGCGCGAAACCCGCCACGGCCCTGTCATTTCCGATGTGCATGACGCCTCCAGGCGCATGCTTGAACCCGGATACGTGCTGGCTTTCTGCTGGACCGCCCTGCGCGACGACGATACCACGGCGGATGCCTTGACCGGCGTCGACACGATCACGGACTGGTCTAGTTTCATCAATAATTATCGCCGTTTCGTCTCTCCCCAGCAGAACATCGTCTATGCCGATCGCGAGGGGAATATCGGTTTTCTTGCTCCGGGCCTCGTACCGATCCGCAAACCGGAAAACGATTTGAAAGGCCTTGCCCCGGCGCCGGGCTGGGATGCCCGTTACGACTGGGCCGGCTTCATTCCGTTCGACGAGCTTCCACGCAGTTACAATCCACCACAGGGCATGCTGGTGACGGCGAACCACAAGATCGTGCCGGACAGCTATCCCTATTTCATCACCTCGGAATGGGCTGAACCCTTCCGTGCGCGCCGGATCGAGCAACTGCTGCGCGAGCGGCCGATTCATTCGGTGGAAAGCTTCAAGCAGATCCAAGGCGATGCTCTATCGCTGATGGCTACGGAAATACTGCCGCTACTGCTCGGCGCGCCGCTGAAAGCCGCGCCACGGAATTCGGAATTGCCCACCGCCCATGCCATGCTGATGGGCTGGGACGGCACAATGGCGATCAGCCGCGCCGAACCCCTGATCTTCCAGGCCTGGTATCGCGAGTTGACCCGCCTGGTGCTCGCCGACGAATTGGGCGAAGCTTTCACGTCCCTGTGGCGGCACCGCCCGATCCTGATGAAAAACATTCTCAGCAACGCGGACGGCCAGTCCCGATGGTGCGGCAATGTTGCCACCGGGGTGGCGACCCCCTGCTCCGCGCTTGCCGCCGAAGCTCTGGACCTCGCTCTCGATGATTTGAAAGGCCGTTACGGTTCCGATCTCAGTCGCTGGCGCTGGGGCGATGCCCACCACACCCGCGCGCCTCACCGCCCGTTCAGCAATATACCGGTTCTGCGGCGGCTCTTCGAGGTCGGCACCCCCAGCCCCGGAGACACATTTACGGTTAATGTCGGCCGCAACGACCTGGGCGATGACCAGGAACCCTATGCCAACCGCCACGCCGCCTCGTTGCGGGCGATTTATGATCTGGCCGACCTCAATCGATCCCAGTTCATGCACTCGACCGGACAGTCCGGACATCCGCTTTCGTCGAATTACGGCGATTTTGCCGCGCCCTGGGCCGCGGTGCAGTACATTCCCATGTCATTGCGTCCGGCCGACATCGAAGCGGGCGCGCTGGGACGGGTGCGCCTCAGGAACGAGTAAATATCATTGCTTTTTCAATATTCTATTTACCCGCCGCATACGATAAAAAAGACTTGGGTTGACGTGTATCCGGCCGAATCGCCGGGCACGGGCATGGAGAGTTGGGATGCTGGTTATCATCGGCTCGATTATTGGCCTGGGTTGCGTGCTCGGTGGCTATATGGCCATGGGCGGCAAGCTGTCTGTTTTGTGGCAGCCGTTCGAGCTGGTCATCATCGGCGGCGCAGGTGTTGGCGCCTTCATCGTCGGCAATCCAAAGCCGGTGCTGAAGGCCGCGCTGAACGGCTTCAAGCTTTCCTTCAAAGGTCCCAAATACACCAAGGACGATTACCTCGAACTGATGTCGATGATGTACAGCGTGTTCAAGCTGGCCAAGAGCAAGGGCATGCTCGCGCTTGAACAGCACATCGAAAAGCCCGAAGAAAGCAAACTCTTCACGCAGTTCCCGAAATTCATGGCCGACCATCACGCCATGGATTTCCTGTGCGACTATCTGCGTCTGATGACCCTGGGCAGCGAAAACCCGCACGAGATGGAATCCCTGATGGACATGGAGTTGGAAGTTCATCACCAGGAAGACCACCTTGCCGCCGCCGCCCTCACCGCGTTCGGCGAAAGCTTCCCGGCGCTGGGTATCGTCGCCGCCGTGCTCGGCGTGATCAAGACCATGGGTTCGATCAGCGAGCCGCCGGAAGTGCTGGGCAAACTGATCGGCGGCGCTCTGGTCGGTACCTTCCTGGGCATTCTGCTTTCCTACGGCATCGTCTCGCCGATCGCCGCCGCCTGTAAGGCAACCCAGGAGCACGACCAGAAATATATGCTCTGCATGAAAGCCGGCCTGCTGGCGCACCTGCAGGGCTACGCGCCGGCGGTGTCGGTGGAGTTCGCGCGCAAATCGCTGATGTCGAATGTGCGTCCGACCTTCTATGAGGTCGAAGAAGCGACCAGCAAAGTGCAGTCTGTGTGATGCAGCAGGACGATTGATCCATGGCAGCGGCCGACGGCGAACGCCCAATCATCGTCAAGAAGATCAAGAAAGCGGCGCATGGTCACCATGGCGGCGCCTGGAAGGTGGCGTATGCCGACTTCGTGACGGCGATGATGGCCTTCTTCCTGCTGCTGTGGCTGCTCAATGTGACCACCGACGAGCAGAAAAAAGGCGTGGCCGATTACTTCTCGCCGGCCTCCGTCAGTCGCAGTCTGTCCGGCGCCGGCGGTGTTCTTGGTGGCCGCACCATCCTGGAAGACGGTGGCAAGATTTCCAGCTTCGGCCTGCCCACCGTGATCGTCGGCCCCTCGGCCGAAAAGAGCGATCAGGAAGACCAGCCACAATACGATCAGAAATACCCCGATGCCCGCCAGCCGCCGCCGGCGGCGGGCACGCGCGGCGACCGTTTCCAGGACCCCTCGATGGCGCAGACCGGTACCGGCGAGCAGGCCCAGATCGGTGACGGCCAGCAGCAGCAACAGCTTTCCGATCTGCAGCAGATCGACGCCCAGGCTGCGCGCGAACGCCTGGCCCAGGTCGAGGCCGAGAATTTCCGCGAGGTCGAGGCGCAGATCCGTCAGGCCATCGCGAGCAATCCACAGCTGGCGGAATTGTCGAAGCAGATCGTGTTCGACAACACGCCGGAAGGTTTCCGCATCCAGTTGGTCGACGAGGAACAATCCTCGATGTTCCCCTCGGGCAGCGCCGGGCTGAACGACAAGGCACGCCGCCTGATGCAGCAGGTCGCGCAGGCCGTATCGAAACTGCCGAACAAGCTGGCGATCAGCGGCAATACCGATGCCCAACCCTTCCGCGGCCAGGGCGCGTATTCGAACTGGGAACTGTCTGCCGACCGTGCCAACGCGGCCCGGCGCGCCATGATCGAGGCCGGCGTGCCGGCAGAAAGGATCCGCCAGGTCACCGGCAATGCCGACCAGGACCTGCTGATCAAGGACAACCCGCTTGATCCCCGCAACCGCCGCATCGCCATCCTGCTGCTGAGCGACGCGCAGAAGGCGGCAGCCGGCGGCAATGATACCGGCGGCGGTGCCGCGCGGTCGCAGCCGGTGCCCGGCGTCTTGCGCAACCCGCCGCCGCCGCCGCCGCCGCCGCCGGGCCTGAACGGCCCCGGTCCGGCGAATGGCGCCATCCGCATCCTGCCGACCCGCTGATGTCCGGCGAACATCGTTCTTCGCGCGACCTGGTCCCGGAACCGCCCTATGTGCCTGCGGGCCGGACCGATGACGATCCCGCATTATACGTCGGAGTAACCGGGCGGCGACTGTTTGCCTACCTTATCGATCTTGGCGTCCTGACCGGAATCCTGATCGTCTACAAGATCATGCTCGGCCTTCTGACCATCGTGAGCTTCGGCCTGCTCACGCCGCTGCTGGTGCTGATCGGCGCGGCCGTTCCGATTGCATATCACACCCTGACCATCGGGGGGCCTGCCTCGGCCACCCTGGGTATGCGCCTGTTCGGACTGGAAGTCAGGGTCTGGAATGGCGGCAAACCGGGATACCTGCAGGCCCTGCTCCATACGGCCGCGTTTTATGTGACGGTCAGCTTCACCGGCGGCCTGATCCTGCTCTGGGCCCTGTTCAACAACCGTGGCCGCTGCCTGCACGACATCCTGTGCGGAACCTTGGTGGTGCGGAGGCCGGTGGGCGGGTGAAACGTAGAATCCCCCTCCCCAAGCCGGCTATTTATACTAAGCTCTATCTGACGCTTCAGCGACGGACTGCGACGTGAAACATCGCTTGCAGATACCTTTACGGCACTTCTTCGCCACACCGCCGACCCCCTGCCCGTACCTGCCGGGCAAGCTGGAACGGAAGGTGGTGACGTTGCTTGCCGGCGAAGATCCGGACGGCCTGCATAACGCGCTGAGCCAGGCCGGTTTCCGCCGCAGCCAGGACTTGGCCTATCGGCCGGCCTGCGAGAACTGCAACGCCTGCGTACCAGTCCGCGTGCCGGTCGCCGATTTTGTGCCCTCCGTGGCGCAGCGGCGCATCCTCAAGCGCAATGCCGGCACCCTGGCGCGGCGCCTGCCCGCCTATGCCACCCGTGAGCATTACCAGGTCTTCCGCCGCTACGTGACGGCCCGTCATGACGGCGGCGGCATGGCCGACATGGAATTCGCCGATTACCGGGCCATGGTGGAAGACAGCCCGGTGCGCAGCGGGCTGTCGGAATTCCGCTGCGCCGATGGCCGGTTGTTCGGCATCTGCCTGATCGACGAGATGAGCGACGGCGTGTCGCTGGTCTACAGCTTCTTCGACCCTGATTTCGAACGTCGCAGCCCCGGCAGCTTCATCATTCTCTGGCATATCGCCAATGCCGTCGATCTGGGGCTGCCTTATGTCTACCTCGGCTACTGGATCGCCGAGAGCCGCAAGATGGCCTACAAGAGCCAGTTCCGCCCCCTGGAGGCCCTCAACCCTGAGGGGTGGCGGCCCCTGTCCGCATAGCCTGAGGCGATTTACGACGAAAGAATCATCCGTAGACAGCCTGAAAATATTGTCTTTTCAGGGTCGGCGCGGCATTTTCTTTTCAGGGTTGGGCACTTAGTTCTGCCCCGTAGAATCTGGTGTTCCGGCAATACTTCCCTTGTCGGGCAATCAGAAGCTGTGGCCCGTTAACGAATGCAGATACGGAGGAAACTTCTGCAATGAAACGCCGTAATTTCATCAAGGGTGCCGCGCTCGCCGGCGCCGCCACGACCGCGTCTTTTGCTGCTCCTGCTCTGTCGCAGGGCCGCATGGAATGGCGCATGGTCACCACCTGGCCGAAGAACTTCCCAGGCCTGGGTGTTGGTGCCGAGCGGCTTGCCAAACGCATCACCGACATGTCGGGCGGTCGCCTGACCGTCCGCGTTTTCGCCGCCGGTGAACTGGTTCCGCCGCTGCAGGCCCTGGATGCCGTGATCGAAGGCTCGGCCGAAATGAGCCATGGCGCCGCCTATTACTGGCAGGGCAAGTCCCGCGCCCTCTCGTTCTTCACCGGCGTGCCGTTCGGCATGACCTCGCGTGAACTGGCTGCCTGGGTCCGCTTCATGGGCGGCCAGCAGATCTGGGACGAGATTTACGACAAGTTCGGCGTCAAGGGCTTCCTGTCCGGCGACACCGGCACCCAGGCGGGCGGCTGGTTCCGCAAGGAGCTGACCGGCGTCGCCGATCTCAAGGGCATGAAGTTCCGCACGCCCGGCCTGGGCGGCCAGACCTGGGAAAAGCTCGGCGCCACGGTGGTGAACCTGGCTGCTGGCGAAATCTTCCAGGCCCTGCAGTCCGGCGCGCTTGATGCCGCCGAGTTCGTCGGCCCGTATAACGACCTCGCCCTGGGCTTCTACCAGGTCGCCAAGAACTACTACTTCCCGAGCTTCATCGAGCCGGGCCTGGCCACCGAAGCGGTGGTCAACAAGTCGAAGTTCTCGGCCCTGCCGAAGGATCTGCAGGCGATCGTCGAAAATGCCTGCCAGGCCGAATACGATAACACCGCGTCGGACATGTATGCCAACGATCCGGTGGCTCTGAAGACCCTGGTCGACAAACACGGCGTCAAGATCCAGAAGTTCCCTGAGGAAATCCTCAAGGCTGGTGCCGTCGCCGCGAAGGAAGTGCTCACCACGGTCCGCAACAGCGATGATGCCCTGGTCAAGAAGACGGCCGAGAGCTTCATCAAGTCGCTGAACATCCTGCGCACCCGCACGGAAGTCGTCGACAGCGCCTTCCTGATCGCCCGCGAGAAGTATTTCCAGATCTCGTAAGCTTCCATACGGAAGCCAAACGAAAGGGCCCGCTGAAAAGCGGGCCCTTTTTTATGCCTGCTCTCGCAGACGGCTTATTTCGACAGCACCGCTTCCGGCAGCCAGGTCGCCAGTTCAGGGAAGATGAACAGCAACGCCATGCAGACGACCTGCAGCCCCACGAAAGGGATGATCCCTTTGTATATCTGACCCGTGCTGATGCTGCTCGGCGCGACGCCACGCAGATAGAACAGCGAGAACCCAAAGGGTGGTGTCAGGAAGCTGGTCTGCAGGTTGACGCCAACCATGACACCCAGCCAGAGCGGGCTGACATCCATGGCCAGCAGGATGGGCGCGGTAATCGGGATCACGATGAAGATGATCTCGAAGGTATCCAGAATGAACCCGAGAACGAACATCAGCAGCATCACGAAGATGATGGCACCGATGACGCCACCGGGCAGGCTGCGCAGCAATTCCTCGACCAGATTGTCGCCGCCCATCATGCGGAAAGTGATCGAGAAGACTGAGGCGCCGAAGATGATGATGAATACCATCGAGGTGATCAGCGCCGTCGACATCATCACATGACGCAGGGCTTCGAGGTTTAGCCGGCCGCGCAACGCGGCCATCAACAACGCGCCGACCGCGCCCACCGAGGCGGATTCCGTTGGCGTGGCGATACCCATCAGGATACTGCCCAGCACGGCGATGATCAGCAGCAGCGGCGGCAGCAGCGCAACCAGGATGTCGCGGCCAAGCGACTTCTGCTCCTCCGCGGTGACTTCCAGGGCTGGACAACTCTTGGGGTCGGTCACGGCCTTGTAGATCACATAGAGCGAATACAGGCCGACCAGGATCAGGCCCGGAATGAAGGCGCCGGCGAAGAGGTCGCCCACCGAAACTGGAGTTGGCGCGAAATTGCCCTTGGCCATCTGCACCTGGGCATTCATGCCGGCCAGCATGTCGCCCATGAAGATCAGCACCGTGGATGGCGGGATGATCTGGCCAAGCGTGCCAGAAGCGCAGATCACGCCGGTCGCCAGTTTGGGATCGTAGCCCGCGCGCATCATCGCCGGCAGGCTGAGCAGGCCCATGGTCACGACGGTGGCGCCGACAATACCAGTGGAAGCCGCCAGCAGCGCGCCGACCAGGATGACCGACAGGCCAAGGCCGCCGCGCAGGCTGCCGAACAAGCGGCCCATCGTCACCAGCAGCTGTTCTGCGATCTTGGAACTTTCCAGCATCACGCCCATGAAGATGAACAGCGGCACCGCGACCAGCACTTCGTTCACCATCGTACCGACATAACGACCGGCGATGCTGCTCAGGTTCGACGGATCGAAGGCGCCAAGCCAGTAACCGATCACACCGAAGATCAGCGATGTGCCGGCCAGTGAGAAGGCCACCGGATACCCCAGCATCAGCACAGCGATGATGCCGAAAAACATCAGGACGGCGAGCACCTCGCCGATCAGAACGGTATCCATCGTCTCAGCCCTCCTTCTGGTAACGAAGGGCCGGCGGCAACAGGTCTTCGCGATTCATGAGCACCAGCAGACTCCGCAAGGCCATCGCCAGGCCCTGCAGGGCAACCACAACGGCAAAGACGATGATGAACGATTTCAGGATATACAGCCCCGGCATGCCGCCGATATTTCCGGAGCTTTCGTTGAAGCGCCAGGAACGCGCCACATAGGCCCAGCTATAGGCGGTCACCATGTAGGTGAAGGGTGCCAGAAAAACGAGCGTACCGATCAAGTCGATCCACGCCTTCCGCCGCAATTGCGCCGGCCGATAGAAGATATCGACCCGCACATGCCCTTCCCGCAACAGCACGAAGCCCGCGATGCCGGTGAACATGATGCCGTTCATCCAGACATACAGGTCCTGCATCCAGACGAAGCCGATGGAAAACACATATCGGAGCACGACGACGGTGAAGCAGACCAGCACGATCCCGAGCGTGAACCAGGAGAAAACCTGTCCAAGCAGGGTATTCAGGCTACTGATCGCCTTGATGATCAGGGCAATGGCGCGCACTGAATCAATCCTCTGTTTAGGAATGAAAGACGTGGAACCGGCCTTGGCCATTTGATGATGTCACTGCAGACATCCCCCCAAGGCCGACCGGCATCTGCCGAAGCACCAAGCCCTCGTGCTCTTGACCGCACGCTGCCTGTCCTCCCGCATTTGGCTGGTGTTTTAATGGATCGATGCGGACGATACCAGTTAAACGGACCAATAAGTTTCGACTGGAAACGACGGCGCGGCGATCCCTTCTGAAATAAAATTACTATATGTAACAAATACTTATAATTATCGTTCCAGTCCTTGCTCCGGCTGATGGTTAGCCGACCGCAACAGGTTCTGCTCCTATGAAGACGCAAACATCTGCATACGGCACTCTGGCGATGCTGCCTTACAAGGTTTTCGTTTATCCGCGTTGTTACGGCCAATCCGATCTCGTACTCTCCCCGCAACGTTCATCACAGCACGAGTCTGCGGGGGCGTTCGGCAGCGGGCCGCAGAGTCCGGCCCGTCAGTCGAAAACATAAAACAGGGAGATAACAAACAATGCAGCGACGTAAGTTCCTCAAAGGCGCGGCCCTGGCCGGCGCCGGCAGTATCGGTGCTGCCGCCAGCTTCCCGGCTCCGGCGATTGCCCAGACCATGCCCGAAATCCGCTGGCGCATGGCCTCCAGTTTCCCGAAGAGCCTGGACACCATTTATGGTTCCGGCGAAGTGGTGGCCAAGCGGGTCGAGGCTGCCACCGGCGGCAAGTTCCAGATCCGCGTTTTCGCCGGCGGCGAAATCGTTCCTGGCCTGCAGGTCCTCGATGCGGTCCAGGCCGGCACGGTGGAATGCGGCCATACCGCCAACTACTACTATATCGGCAAGGACCCGACCTTCGCCTTCGACACGGCGGTGCCGTTCGGCCTCAACGGTCGCCAGCAGAATGCCTGGATGTATCATGGCGGCGGTCGCCAGCTCATGAACGAGTTCTTCAAGGACTATAACTGCCACGCCATCCCGGCCGGCAATACCGGCGCGCAGATGGGCGGCTGGTTCCGCAAGGAGATCAAGACCGTTGAAGACCTCAACGGTCTGAAGTTCCGTATCGGCGGTTTCGCAGGCCAGGTGCTGACCAAACTCGGCGTCGTTCCGCAGCAGATCGCCGGCGGCGACATCTATCCAGCGCTGGAAAAAGGCACCATCGACGCAGCCGAGTGGGTCGGTCCCTACGACGACGAGAAGCTCGGCTTCAACAAGGTCGCCAAGTACTACTACTATCCCGGCTGGTGGGAAGGCGGTCCGCAGCTGTCGGTCATGGTCAACCTCGAGCAGTGGAACAAGCTGCCCAAGGAATACCAGGCCGTCCTGGAAGCGGCCTGCGCCGAAGCCAACGTCTGGATGGTCGCCAAGTACGACGCCCAGAACCCGGCGGCCTTGCGTAAGCTGCTCGCCGGCGGCACCCAGCTCCGCGCCTTCCCGCGCCCGGTGATGGAAGCAGCCCTGGCCGCCGCGAACGAACTCTATGCGGAAACCACCGCGAAGAACCCCAAGTTCAAGAAGGTCTTCGATAGCTGGGTCAAATTCCGCGACGAGCAGGTCATGTGGTGGCGCGTTGCCGAAAACACCTTCGACAACTTCATGATCGCCGCCTCGCAGAAGAAGAAAGCGCCTGCGAAGAAAAAGGGCTGATACCCATCGGAAAGGCCCCTCGCGGGGCCTTTCTTTTTACTTCGCTTGTCATCCGAATAAAAAAGGCCGGCTCATCGAGCCGGCCTTTTCAATTCATGAGGCATAGGGTTGTATCGTACGCCTTATTTCGGCGTATCGCTTTCTTCTTCCTCCCCCTCTTCCTCATCTGGGCTGGCGTCAGACTCTTCCTCGCCCTCATCGGCACCAGTGTCACCGTCCTGCACGCCCGGCGCCGTGTCCGGTTCGCCATAATTCGGCGATTCAAACTGCAGCTGCATCTGAACCTCGGTTTCATCCAGCATCGGGCCGCGGTCGAGCATCGAGGTGACCATTTCCGGGAACGCGATCACCAGGCCAACCATGATGATCTGGATGCACACGAAAGGCACCGCACCCCAGTAAATCTGACCCGTGGTTATTTTCGGGATCAGCTTGCCAGTAACCTTGTCGATGTAATCGGCAACCGGCGCCACGCTGCGCAGGTAGAACAGCGCGAAGCCGAAGGGCGGATGCATGAACGAGGTCTGCATGTTCACGCCCAGCAGGACGCCAAACCAGATCAGGTCGATTCCCAGCTTTTCCGCGGCAGGCCCCAGCAGGGGCACCACGATGAAGGCCAGCTCGAAGAAATCGAGGAAGAAGGCCAGCAGGAACACCATGATGTTGACGACGATCAGGAAACCCATCTGGCCGCCCGGCAGGCTGGTCAGCAGATGTTCCACCCACAAATCGCCGTTCACCGCACGGAAGGTCAGGCCGAACACGGTGGAACCGATCAGGATGAAGATCACGAAAGCCGACAGCTTGGCCGTCGTATCCATCGCCTGCCGCAACAGCGACCAGTCCAGCTTGCGCTTGATCAACGCCAGGATCAGCGCGCCGGCCGCCCCCATCGCCCCGCCTTCGGTCGGCGTCGCGATTCCCAGGAAGATCGTGCCCAGCACCAGGAAGATCAGCACCAGCGGCGGCACCAGCGAAACAATCACCCGGATCGCCAGCTGCATGCCGCGCAACGTGCGCGCCTCGGGCGGCAGCGCCGGCGCTGCGTTCTTGTTGATCATCGAGATCAGGAAAATATAGCCCGCATACAGCGATGACAGAATAAGGCCGGGAACCAGGGCGCCGGCATACATGTCGCCGACCGAACGGCCCAGCTGGTCGGCCATGATGATGAGCACCAGGCTGGGCGGGATGATCTGCGCCAGTGTGCCAGACGCCGCAATCACACCGGTTGCCAGCCGTCGATCGTAGCCATACCGCAGCATGATCGGCAGCGAGATCAGGCCCATCGAGATGACCGAAGCCGCAACGACGCCTGTAGTGGCCGCCAGCAACGCCCCCACGAAAACCACCGCATAGGCCAGACCGCCGCGCATCGGGCCGAAAAGCTGACCGATGGTGTCAAGCAGGTCTTCCGCCATGCCGGATCGTTCGAGGATCAGGCCCATGAAGGTGAAGAATGGGATGGCCAGCAATGTATCGTTGCGCATGATGCCGAACACGCGTTCGGGCAAAGCCTGCAGCAGCGCCGGCGTCAGGAGGCCAAGTTCGATGCCGATAAAGGCGAACAGCAGGCCATTTGCGGCCAGTGCGAATGCCACCGGGTAACCGAACAGCAGGAAGAAGACCAGCGCCGCAAACATCAGCGGCGCCATGTTGTCGATCAGGAACTGGACCATGGGTGATTACTCCGCCGCGCCGTCAACTGGGCTGTGGGCATCCTGTTTTTTCGGTGCCGGATTCGGGATCAGGCCCTGCAAAAAGGCGATGCGTTTGATCAGTTCGGAAATACCCTGCAGCACAAGCAGCAGGAACCCGGCCGGGATGAGCAGCTTTACCGGCCACCGGATCAGACCGCCTGCATCGCTCGACATTTCATGGCGGACGAAGGAATCGACCAGCACCGGCCAGGACAGGTACATGATGATGAACGAGATCGGCAGCAGGAACAGCGTGGTTCCGATGATGTCGATCCAGGTCAGCGTGCGCTCCGAAAAGCGGCTGACGATCACATCGATGCGGATATGCTCGTTGCGCAGCAGGGTATAGCCGGCGCAAAGCATGAAGATGGCCGAGAACAGGTACCACTGCACCTCAAGCCAGGCATTCGAGCTGGTGTTGAAACCGTAGCGGACAACCGCATTGCCCGAACTGATGATCACCGCGACAAGTACCGCCCAATATACGATGCGGCCAACGGCGCCGTTCAGGCCGTCGATCAGACGGCTGAGTGCCAGCAGGATATTCACAATACCTCCCCTACCCCCGGCATCCCGGCCAGTGGCGGCGGGATGCAAAAAAGCACTAAGGTCGCAGCGGTGGCCGCCACGACTGCCGGTCATTTCCCTGTTAGGCTGACCCCGTTTTTTTCTCGCCCCTGTTAAGGCGGTCCGGTTATAGCAGATCGCGCCCCAAAGAGAAATATTTGGCGGCGGCCGAATAGGTTACGGAAAAATAAGGCGACCTTTTCCGGGGCTTGCCCGAAAATTCCGTCCGTCCGTGCCCTGAAAGTTTAAGGCTTTTAAACCAATCCTGCCCGAAAGTGGTAGCGCACCCCGGGGTTGTGTCGCACTATCCGGAACGCATCCATCGGGCCCAGAAAGGACCGCCTGTTTCGCCATGTGGCGCAGTGTCGTCAAACGAGCCTCCAAACGGCCGGCCGAGCCAGACCTGGCCCCGACCCCGCGCGACCGTGAACGCGTCGATGGCATCATCAACAAGATCTCCGAAGAGACCCTGCTGGTTTTTGACCTGCTGAAGGACGGCATGGTCAAGGAAGCCTCGTTCAAGACCGTCGAGGAAAGCATCACCCGGCATTGCATCCTGTCCACGTTCGAGCAGGTGCGCGCCGATGCCTTCCGTGATGCGGCGGGGCTTGCCCGCCATCAGGCGCGGCGCTTTGCCGAGGCCGCGCTGGAAATGCCGGAGCCGCAGCAGAGGCAGTTCGTCCTGTCCGTTTCTCAGGCCTTCGAGCGTTTTGCCAAGCAGCTGCAACTGGTTGAGCAAAAGGCGCTCGCCGACAAGGAACGTCGCGAAAAGCAGGATTAGGTAACAGCGGGCCTTGTCAAATGCAGGCCTGCGCGCGAAGATTCGTTCCAATTTCAATTCTATTACAAGCCGAGTTGGTGGGGGATATAAATGGTATTTGGGTCATTGTTCGGCTCGCGGGCCTACGCATACGAAATCTATGTTCAGGTTGATGGCCGCTGGCGTCTGGACAAGCGCTTGGAAGGCGAGTCCGGCATGACGCAGCATGCCAACGAGCAGATGGAAAAATCCGCCATCGCCCAGGCCAATGCCCTGCTGAACATGGGTGATTTTACCGCCGTCAAGATTCTGCGTTCCCGCGCCCGCTCCGATGGCTTCGCGACCCAGACGGAAATCTTCAACAAGACCGCATCGGCCAAGGCCAAGGCGATGGTGACGCGGCCGTTCAAGGGCGTGTTTCCGGTCTGTGAGACGCTCTACGACCTGGCCCGCCGGCCGGCCGTCAAGGGATTCAGCGCCGCCTTCCGCGAGTTCCTCGACAAGCAGAATGCCACCGCGCTCGAACTGCTGCATTCGCCCCAGCATCAGCGCAAGCTGAATGACATGAGCAATTTCCTGCGCGCGGGGCTTTATGCCCTGGCTGGCGCGCAGACCCAGCCCGGGCTGCCGAGCCAGGCCGAACGCAGCAAAAAACTGGAAGCCCTGTTCGACAAGCTGATCCAGCGTACCCGCGACGCGATGGCGGAAAAGAACCTGCCGCCGTTCGAGAACAACGATTTCGCCAGGCTCTATGAACGACTTGCCGCGCGCATGCAGGACGACGAACTGCGCTTCACCTACTTTTTCCAGACCGCCAAGGTCACGCAGACCATGTCGAGTTATGCCGCGCGGCTGGACATCATCCTGACTGACATGATCGACCGGCCGATGAATGGCAATGGCGCGCTGCTCGACGAACTGGCTGCCGCCTGCCTCGATTCAACCACTCTGATCCAGGATCTGCTCGGGTCGCGGCCCGGCCTGGCGGAAGCCCTGATCGCCCTGGCCGATCTTTCCGCCGGCAAGCTTGTCATGCCGGCGAAACCCGACCCGCTGCTGGAAAAGCTCAACCGCACGCTTGGCGAGGGCCGGCTGCCCTTCTGCGCCGACACGATCTGGGAGCGCATCCTGTCCAACCTGAATTCCAAGGCTCTGCTCAGCAAGAACGAGCCCAAGAAGGAATGGCAGATGTCGCGTAACCTCAACCAGAAACTGATGACCGTCGTGCCCGAGCATCACAAAGAAGCCGTCGAATACGCCGGCCGCATGCGCATCGAGCGCGCCCGCAACATGGAAAACTGAAAAGCCGCAGAACGGCCGGTTCCGGCCGGCCGTTTTGTGATCAAGCTTTTTGCAATCAGCCCTGGGGCGGCAGCTGCGCGCCGGTGGTATCCGCGCCATTCATGTCGGTATTGACCATCTTGGCGTCGGTGAGGTTGGCATTGATCAGCCGCGCCCGCGTCAGCTTGGCATCGATCAGGTTGGCGCCTTTCAGCAACGCATCGGAGAAATCCGCTTCCGTCGCATCGGCGGCCGCCAGACTGGCCGACCAGAAACGACCGATCGGCTTGCCATCCGGACCGCGCAGCGGCACCTGACCGAACTGCGCGCGCTGCAGGATCGCCTTGTGCAGGATAGCGCGGGCCAGGTTGGCGCCATTGGCCAGCGCGCCGATCAGGTTGGCGCCGGTCAGGTCGGCCTCCGACAGGTCGGTCATCACCAGGTTCGCGTTCTGCAGCTTGGCGCCGGCCAGCTTGGCGCCTTTCAGATTCGCGCCGCTGAGGTCTTTGCCCGACAGGTCGATGCGTTCCATGTTCAGGCCGGCGAGATCGGCACGCGAGCCTTCCTTGCCGTCGGTCTTGATCCACTTCTCATGTTCCTGGAGGATGTTCGCCACCGTGTCGCCAAAACTGGAGACATCGACGAACAGTTCCGCGCCGGCGAAATTGGCGGAATCCATGTCGACGTCTTCCAGGATCGCGCCCTTCAGATCGGCGCCCTGGAAATCGGCGCCGTCGATCAGCGCCAGCGACATGTCGACACCACGCAGGCAGGCACCCTTGAAATCGGCACCGGCCAGGTTGGCCTTGCGCAGCGACACCTTGGTCAGGTTCGCGCGCGACAGGTTGGCACCGGCGAGGTTCACGCCGTTCATGTTCGAGCCGGTCAGGTTCGAACCGCGCAGGTTGGCCTCGGCCAGGTCCGCGCCGCCCGTATTGGCCTTGGGCTTCTTGCCGCTGGCATCCTTGGCACCGAAGCCCACGCCGTCGTCGGAGGCCTGCATCAGCGCGCCGCCGCGGAAATCCACGCCCATCAGCCGGGCACCCGCCAGGGTGGCCCCGCGCATAGAGGCACCGCGCAGATCGGCCTTGGACAGATCGGCCCGCGACAGGTCGGCGCGCTCCAGGTTGGCGGCGAACAGGTCGGCTTCGGAAAGATTGGTCTCGACCAGCACCGCGCGCGAGAGGTTGGCGCCGGACAGCTTGGCGGCACGCAGGTCGGCGCCGCTGAAGTCGTAGCCCTGAAGGTCGGCCAGGGAAAGATTGAGACGCGCTCCACGGGGACGCTTGAGCAGCCACTCTCTGTGGCGGCCGAGCATCCGTTCTACTTCCATCGGGTTCATTCTGACCCTTTACCCC
>JBKBJT010000033.1:0-41450 GCA_046294345.1 Ferrovibrio sp. | reverse complement strand
AGTCCGATGCTCAGACCGATAACGGACGCGAGTTGACGAAAATGACGTGAACGCATGGTACTCCCCCTTGTTTTTGTTTGACCGCTAACGAAAGCTGATCATGGTATGCATACGGAGGTCAAGGGAGTCTTTGCCGATTTCGTGAGCCATCGGGCGGATGCCGTTTCGCTGTGCAGCATGCTCGTTGGCGTGGCGTTCCTCATATAACCGGGAGACATTGGTCCATGTCGAAGTCTGTCGAATGCGGTGCGAGTCACGTCCGGAGGGCGGCGCTGGGCCGCTGCGGCCGATGAAAGTTTTCATTGCCTGCCTTGGCACCGAAACCAACACCTTCTCGCCATTGCCGACCGGCGAGCAGGGATTCGCGGAATGGATGCTGTTTCACGGCGATGCAACCCGGCGTCCGGAAAATCTGTTTTCCGGTCCGCTGCATGTCTGGCGTCGCGCGGCAGAAGCGCAGCAGGCAGAAGTGGCAGAGAGCCTGTCGGCATTCGCCCAGCCCGCTGGTATTACGGTACGTAAGGTTTATGAAGGATTCCGCGACGAAATCCTGGCCGACCTGAAGGCGGCCATGCCGGTCGACATGGTGCTGCTCAGCCTGCACGGTGCCATGGTGGCCGATGGCTATGACGATTGCGAAGGCGACCTGCTGGAGAAGATCCGGACCATTGTCGGACCAATGGCGGCGGTCGGCGCCGAGCTCGACCTGCATTGCTCGATCACCGAGAAGATGCTGAGCAATGCCGATGCACTGGTCACCTTCAAGGAATACCCGCATGTCGACAGCAATGCGCGGGCGCAGGAACTCTACGATATCCTGCTGGCCAAGCAGCAGGGCAGTGCCAGGCCGGTGATGGCGGTATTCGATACCCATATGATCAGCCTGTGGCGCACGCCGGTCGAGCCGATGGCATCCTTCGTGCGCGAGATGCAGGCCTGCGAGGGTCGCGACGGCATCCTTTCGGTTTCGTTTGCTCATGGTTTCCCGATGCAGGACGTGCCGGATGCCACGGCCAAGATGGTGGTGATCGCCGATGGCGACAAAGCCAAGGCGCAGGCTCTGGCGGAAAAACTCGGGCGGAAAATCTGGTCGCTGCGCGAACAGACCGCGCCGAAGAACCTGAGCATCGATGCCGCGCTGGATCGTGCGCTCAGCCACACCGGCAAGCGGCCGGTGGTGCTGGCCGACATTACCGACAATCCCGGCGGCGGCGCGGCCGGCGATGCCACCTTCATCCTGCGTCGCATCATCGAACGCGGCATCGAGAATGTGGCCAGCGGCGTCTACTGGGATCCGATGGCAGTGCGCTTCTGCTGCGATGCCGGCGAGGGCGCCAGCTTCGATTTGCGGGTGGGCGGCAAATGCGGCGTCACCTCGGGCGATCCGCTCGATCTGCATGTCACGGTCAAGCGCATCCTGACCGATGCGGCGCAGCCGGCGCTCACCGGCAGCCTGTCGATGGGGCCGTCGGTCTGGATCCAGGCCGAAGGCGGGCGCGACCTGGTGCTGAATTCGCTGCGCACCCAGACCTTCCATCCCGGCGCTTTCGAGCAGTTCGGTATCCGCCTTGCCGACAAGGCCATGGTGGTGGTGAAATCAACCCAGCATTTCCATGCCGGGTTTGTGCCCATCGCCGGCGACATTCTTTATGTCGAGGCGCCGGGTGCGATGCGCTCGGATTTCGCAGACATTCCCTTCCAGAAGGTGCGCGGTCCCTACTGGCCCCGCGTCGCCGATCCCTTCGCTGCCGCCTGATAAAAAAGAGAGCCTTGCGCCCATGTCGGAGAATCTGAGCCGTTCCCTGCGTTACAGCAAAGAACCCGTCCGCAGCAAAGGCGGCGTCGTCGCCGCGCAGAACCAGAAGGCGGCCGATATCGGCGCCGAGGTGCTGCGCAATGGCGGCAACGCCATCGATGCCGCCGTCGCCACCGCGTTTTCGCTCGCCGTGCTGGAGCCGTGGATGAGCGGCATCGGCGGCGGCGGCTTCATGCTGGTCTGGGATGCGAAGAAGAAAAAGGCCCATGTCGTCGATTACGGCATGGTCAGTGCCGCTGCCCTCAACCCGGCCGATTATCCGCTGGCCGAGGGCGTGGGCGGCGACCTGTTCGGCTGGCCGCTGGTGGTCGAGGACCGCAACATCCTCGGCTATCCCTCCATCGCCGTGCCGGGCCAGCCCGAGGGCATGCGGCTGGCGCTGGAAAGCTTCGGCACCCGCAGCTGGCAGCAGAGCCTGGGCCCGGCCATCGAACTGGCCCGCGAGGGCATCGAGGTGGACTGGTTCCTCTCCATGGTCGTCACCTCGGCGGCGAAGGACTTGAGCAAATTCCCGGCCTCGCGCGCGCTGTTCCTGCCCGATGGCCTGCCGCCTTCGGCCGACTGGGCCGGCGTGGCGCCGCGGCTGAAGAACGAGGCCCTGCTGGCCAGCCTGCAGCGCCTGAGTGCCGCCGGCGCGCGCGATTATTACGAGGGCGAGCTGGCCGCGAAACTGGTGCGCGACCTGCAGGCCGGCGGCTCGAAGATCGCTGCCCAGGACCTTGCCGGCTATCGCGCGCGTCTGGCCGAACCATTGCGCTATGCCTATGGCGACAAGACGCTGCTGCTGCCGCCCGGCCTCACCGCTGGCCCTAGTCTGTGCGACGCGCTGGAGGTCGCCGGGCCGAAGCTGGATCGCGGCGGCCTGTCGCCGCAGAGTTTCGTTGCCTATGCCGAAGGCCTCACCGCTTCATATGAGAAACGTCTCGCCGGCATGGGAGACGACAACGGCAAGAGCTGCACCACGCATTTCTGCGTGATCGATGGCGAAGGCAACATGGTGGCCTTGACCCAGACGCTGCTGTCGTTGTTCGGCAGCCGCGTCATGCTGCCCGAAACCGGCGTGCTGATGAATAACGGCATCATGTGGTTCGATCCGCGCCCGGGCAAACCGAACTCGCTCGGTGCCGCCAAGCGTCCGCTGTCCAACATGCTGCCCAGCCTGGTCATCGACGGCGACAAACCGTGGCTGGCCATCGGCGCTTCGGGCGGGCGCCGCATCATGCCGGCGGTGATGCAGCTGCTGTCCTTCCTGATCGATTACCGCATGCCGCTGGATGCCGCCTTCCACCAGCCGCGCATCGATGCCAGCATCCCGGGGCAGCCCTTCTGCGACCCGTTGCTGGATGCCGCCACACGCGCGGCCGTGAAGGCCCGTTATCCCAAGGCCGGCGAAAAGCGGCGCGATCCGTTCCCGCTGGCCTTTGCCTGCCCTTCGGCGGTGATGATCGAGCCCGACGGTAACCGCGTCGGCATGACCGAAATCGCTCAGCCCTGGGCCGGCATGGCGGGCGCCTGAACGGCGATTCATCCAGCCGAATCAAACCTTAATCAGGCCGGGCTTGCACCCGGCCCGGCCGCGCCGTATATCCCCGCCGCAACGAGAGGATTTTTCGGTCATGGATCGCGTGCGTCTTGAGGGTTATGCATTTCTGGCGGCATTCATTGCCTGTGTGCCGGCGGCCAACTGGCTGATTGGCAATGTCGGCACCGTCTGCGTGCCGCAGGGCCCCTGCCTGATCCCGGTTGCACCCTTTGGTATTACCGCGCCCAGCGGTGTGCTGATGATCGGCCTGGCGCTGGTGCTGCGCGACCTGGTGCAGCGCCGGCTCGGCAAAAGCTGGACGCTCGGCGCCATCGCCGTTGGCGCGGCCCTGTCTGGCCTGATCGCGCCGCCGGCCCTGGTGGCGGCCTCGGCCGTGGCCTTCCTGCTCTCCGAACTGGCCGACTTCGCCGTCTACACGCCGCTGCAGAAGCGCGGCCTGGTGCGCGCCGTGCTGCTCTCCAGCCTGATCGGCCTCTGCGTCGATTCCGTGGTGTTCCTGTATCTTGCCTTCGGCAGCCTCGATTACCTGGCCGGCCAGATCATCGGCAAGGCCTGGATGGTGCTGCTCAGCATCCCGGTGATCCGCCTGTTGCGCGACCGCGACCAGCGGCTCGGCATAACGGCGGCGGCCTGAAAGAAAAAGGCGGCTTATCAGCCGCCTTTTTTGTTGTCTGCCTTCATTTTTGCGATGGCCCCGATCCAGTAATCGGGATCTTCATACACAGTCGGGTCCGGCACGCCGGCCAGATGGAAGGCCTCGCGCCGCTCCACGCAGGTGCCGCAGCGGCCACAATGTTTCTCAGCCCCCTTGTAGCAGCTCCAGGTTTTCTCATACGGCACACCCAGCCGGGATCCTTCGCGCACGATGTCGGCCTTGGTGAAGCCGACGAAGGGCGCGTATAGCTGCACCTCCCACATGCCTTCCAGCGCGCAGGCCTGCATGGCGCGGAAGGCATCCACGAAAGCCGGCCGGCAATCGGGATAGATGAAATGATCGCCGCTATGCACGGCGATGCCCACCGCATCGGCCTTCGCCCCGGCGGCGATGCCGAAGGCGATGCTCAGCATGATGGCGTTGCGGTTCGGCACCACGGTCGATTTCATGTTGTCTTCGGCATAATGGCCGTCCGGCACCGCGTCGCCGCCGCTGATCAGCGAGGACGAGGTGAGGAAGCGGCCGAGGCCGGCGATATCGACCACGTCATGCCGCGCGTTCAATGCGGCGGCGATGCCGGCGGCATGCTCGATCTCGCGGCGATGGCGCTGGCCGTAATCGAACGAGATCAGGCGCTCCAGCCCATGCTCCGCCGCGATCCGGTAGGCCAGCGTGACGGAATCGATGCCGCCCGAACAGAGAACGACGGCCTTCATGCCGCGGCTGTCTTTTTGCGCCGCCATTGCAGCAGCGCCACGAAGCCCAGCAGAACCAGTGCCGGCAGATAGACCCAGTGCTTGCTCGGCCGGTCGGCCGGCAGCAGCACATGGTCGATGGTGAACCCGCTTTCCAGCCCGACGCGTTTGGCGGCCGAGCCGAACTTGATGGCGCCGACCTGCACATTGTCGCCCAGCGCGCTCAGGGCAAGGCCGGCATCGGCCAGGCGCTTGCGGCCCTCGCCGGCGGCAGCCAGCGGCAGGCTGATCGTCTTGGTTACGTCATCGCCTTCCAGGGTCATGCCCGACACCACCATCAGCAGGCGGCCGTTCTCCGGCAATTTGCCGGCAATCTCGAAGACCTGCCTGGCGGGGGCTTCCGTGTAGGGTTCATACAGCTTGTCCCAGAAGAAGCCGGGGCGGAACAGCGCGAAGCAGACCAGCAGCAAAAGCAGGGATTCCCACAGCCTGCTCTTGGTCAGGAACCAGCCCATGGTGCCAGCGGCAAAGACCAGGATCGCCAGGGTGGCGATGCCGATCACCAGGATCGCTTCGCCGGCATGGCTGATATCGATCATCAGGATCTGCGGATTGAAGATGAACACGAAGGGCAGCACGGCGGTGCGCATTGAATACACAGTGCCCTGAAGGCCGGTCTTAATCGGATCCTCGCCCGAGATCGCCGCGGCCGCGAACGAGGCCAGGCCCACCGGCGGCGTCACGTCGGCCATAATGCCGAAATAGAATACGAACAGGTGCACCGCGATCAGCGGGATGGCCAGGCCGGCCTGGGCGCCCAGTTCCACGATCACCGGCGCCATCAGGGTGGCGACCAGGATGTAGTTGGCCGTGGTCGGGATGCCCATACCGAGGATAAGGCAGATGAAGGCGGTCAGCAGCAGCATGGCGATCACGTTGCCGCCCGAGATGAACTCGACGAAATCCGTCATCATCAGGCCCATGCCGGTCAAGGTCACGGTGCCGACGATGATGCCGGCGGTGGCGGTGGCGATGCCGATGCCGATCATGTTGCGGGCACCGAGATTGAAGCCTTCGATCAGGTCGGCGATGCCTTGTCGGACGGCGGTTCCCAGTCCGTCCATGCCCCGGAAGAGGGCGATGAACGGCCGCTGCGTCACCACGATGGCGATGATGGTGGCCGTGGCCCAGAAGGCGGACAGGCCCGGCGAGAGTTCCTCCACCATCAGACACCACAGCAGCACGACGATCGGCAGCATGAAATGCAGACCGGTGCGGGCCACGCTCCACGCTTCCGGGATTTTGATGTCGGGATTGCTGGCGTCATCCAGTTCCAGGTCGGGGAATTTCGCCGCATACCACAGTGACAGCAGGTACAGCCCGATGCCGCCGATGCCGAGCAGCCAGGGCGCTGCCGCGCCGGCCACCGCCTGGATGCCCAGGATGCCGTAATACAGGGCGCAGATCACCGCGATGCTGCCGCTCCAGCCCAGGCCCTGGCGCAGCCAGTAATCGCGGCGGCTGCGCTGGACGGCACGCTCCAGCGGCTTGGCGTTGATCTTCTGCGCTTCCAGATCGACGATATAGAATAGCGCGATATAGGAGATCACCGCCGGCAGGAAGGCGTGCTTGACGATCTCGGAATAGGGTAGGCCGACATATTCCGTCATCAGGAAGGCGGCGGCGCCCATCACCGGCGGCATGATCTGGCCGTTCACCGACGACGCCGTTTCGATCGCGCCGGCCTTCACGCCGGACAGGCCCGTGCGCTTCATCATCGGGATGGTGAAGATGCCGCCCGAAACGACGTTGGAGACCGACGAACCGGACACCACGCCGTTCAGCGCCGACGACACCACGGCCACCTTGGCCGGGCCGCCGCGCAGATGGCCCAGCAGGGCGACCGAGATCTGCATCATCCAGTTGCCGCCGCCGGCCTTCTCCAGCAGCGAGCCGAACAGCACGAACAGGAAGACGAAACCGGTGGAAACGCCGAGCGCCACACCGAACACGCCTTCGGTGGTCAGCCACTGATGCTGCAGGAATTTGGTCAGCGAGGCACCCTTGTGCTGGATCACTTCGGGCATCCAGGGGCCGGCGAAGGTGAAGGCAATGAAGACAGCGGCGACGATCACCATCGGCGGGCCCAGCGTGCGCCGGGTCGATTCCAGCAGCAGCACAAGGCCGATGCCGGCAGCGGCGAGGTCGTACCAGGTCGGCTGGCCGGGGCGGGTGGCCAGCGCGGCATAGAACAGGAAGAGATAGGAGGCGGCAATCGCACCGGCGATGGCGAGAATCCAGTCCAGCGCGGGGATATAGGCGCGCGGCGAACGTTTGAAGGCGGGGTAGCAGGTAAAGGCGAGGAAGACCGAGAAACCGAGATGAATGGCCCGCGCCTCGGTGTCGTTCAGGATGAAGACGCCGAAGATGAAAGGCAACGGCGAGGCGTACCACACCTGGAAGGCCGACCATGCCACGGCGACGGCAAGGATCAGTTTGCCGACCGCGCCTTTCGGATCGCGCCCGCCGAGATCGGCATCGGCGACGAGTTGCTGCAAGTCCTGCTCGGAGACGGGGCGGGGGGCTGCTGCGCTGCTCATGGTCGGTTCCTGGAGATATTCGTCTGGTCACTCAAAAAAAAGCCGGCCCGTTGTTACGCGGGCCGGCTTGACGGTGTGGTGCCGGATTACATCCAGCCCTTTTCCTTGTAGTACTTCACGGCGCCCGGATGCAGCGGGGCCGAGTTGCCGTCCTTGACCATGTTCTTCGGGTCAAGCGCCGAGAAGGCCGGGTGCAGCTTCTTGAATTCGTCGAAATTCTCGAAGGTGGCCTTCACCAGCTGATAGACGGTCTCGTTGTCGACCTTGGCCGAGGAAACCAGCGTGGCCAGCACGCCGTAGGTCTGGGTCGCCTGTGGGTTGTTGTTGTACAGGCCGGCCGGAATCGTCGCCTTGGCGTAGTAGGAATTCGCCGCAACCAGCTTGTCGACGGCCGGACCGGTGATCGAGACCAGCTTGGCGCCGCAGGTGGTGGTGGGATCCTGGATGTTGGCCGAAGGATGGCCGACGCCGTAGAAGAAGCCGTCGATCTTGTTATCGCACAGCGCGGGGCCATGCTCGTCGGCCTTCAGCTCGGAAGCCAGCGAGAAGTCCGACAGCTTCCAGCCCAGTGCGCCGAGCAGTTCTTCCAGCGAGGCGCGGGTGCCCGAACCCGGATTGCCGACGTTGAAACGCTTGCCCTTCAGGTCCTCGAACTTGGTGGCGTTGATTTCCTTGCGGGCCAGCACGGTGAACGGCTCGGGATGCACCGAGAAAACCGAACGCAGGTCGCCGAACGCGCCGGCATCCTTGAACGCGCCGACGCCCTTCAGGGCGTTGTAGTGCACGTCGGACTGGGCCATGCCGAAATCGAGTTCGCCGGCCTTGATGGTGTTGATGTTGTAGGCCGAGCCGCCGGTCGATTCGACCGAGCAGCGGATGCCATGCGTCTTGCGGTCCTTGTTCAGCAGGCGGCAGATCGCGCCGCCGGCCGCGTAATACACGCCGGTCACGCCGCCGGTGCCGATGGTGACGAATTTCTGCTGCGCGAAGCCGGTGCCGGGCAGGGCGGCCAGCAGGGCCGCGCCGAGCATGCCGCCCAGCAGGTGCTTGGTTGCAAACTGCATGTTACTTCTCCTCCGTATTGGACTGCGCCGTCTGGGCGCAACCGATTGACTGATGATCGCCGACCTATTGGCAGCGTCGACACAGGCCAGGAACTGCGTAATGGCAGACCGCACCCCGTTGCGGCATACCGGCCCATACGCTCCCTGTGATAACGGAAAGACCCTGCCTCCCGCCATGCGTATCGGTACCCTATCCATAACCCGATGGTATGGACACCGGTCCGGCCGGTTTCGTCAAGTCCGTTGCGGCTTGTTTGTCGTCACAAGTGCGCCAGAAACCGATTTTTCCACCTGCATCAGCACGGCGCCGAATTTGCGCGCCAGCACCGAAGCCGGCTGATGCTTGGCCCGCATGATGTGCACTGCAAAATCGATTCGCGGCAGCAATGGCCGTGCGATCACCTGGCGCGGGTCGTGGGCCGCGGCCGTATACTGATCGACAATGGCCACGCCGGCGCCGCGCGCGACCAGCGACAGGGCGATCTGGTTGGTTTTGACCTCGACGATGGGTTGCAGGTCCACGCCCGACAGCTTGACGGCGGCACCGAAAGCGGCCCCCAGCGGGTCGTCGCTGCGCAGGCCGATGAAGGGGTGTTTGCGGAACCAGTCGAGTTTCACAGTAGCAGGAACCTGGTTTTCCATGCTCTTCGGAAAAATACCGTAGAATTGTGCCTCGGCCAGTTGCTGGATGTCGAGGCCGGGATGCGACTGGATGTCGAAGCCAATGCCCAGGTCCACCTCGTGGTTCAGCACCACGCGCACCAGGTCGGCATATTGCCGGGTCTCGACCTCAAAGCTGACATCGGGGTGTTTCAGGCGGAAACGGCTGATCGCCAGCGGTACCAGGTCGAGGCACAAAGCCGGCGCGGCGGCGATGCGCAGATGGCCGCTGGTGGCGGCGCCGAGGTTGCGCGAGAGTTTGCGCAGGTTCTCCAGGCCGCTGATGATGCGCTCGCTCTCGGCATGCAGCACCTGGCCCTCGCGGGTCGGCAGCAGCCGGCCTTTCACGCGATCGAACAGCTTGTAGCCGAGCTGGTCCTCCGCACGCAGCAGCAGGCGGGTGGCCGCCGGCTGCGAGATGTTGAGCAGCTTGGCGGCAGCGGTGATCGTGCCGGTGAGCATGATGGCATGGAAGACTTCGAGATGGCGTAATTGCATGGTCGGTTCCGAGTTCTGGCGACCGCACTCTAGCGGTGCGGAGGCTTTCCCCCAAGGGGCGGCATAACCGGATGTTATGGCTGCCGCCCGCATCGGCAGTGGTGACCTTGGCCGCCCCTGCCTAGCTTAGGATGGGCGGTCGTATTGTGGCGCCGCCATGGAGTGCGGCATGGATATCGTGGTGATCGGGTCTGGTGTGGTGGGCATGACGACAGCCTGGCGGCTGGCGCGCGACGGCCATCGCGTCACCGTGGTCGACCGCGCCGGTGCCACAGCCCAGGGTGCCAGCCATGCCAACGGCGCCCAGCTCAGCTATTCCTATGTCGCCCCGCTGGCCTCACCCGGCGTGTGGTTCGACCTGCCGAAATATCTGTTCGGGCGCACGTCGCCGGTGCGGTTCCGGCCCGGCTTCGACCTGTTCCAGTATCGCTGGCTGCTGAAATTCCTGGCCGCCTGCACACGCACGGAAGCGCTGGCCACCACCGAAAAGCTGCTGCGGTTGGCATTCTTAAGCCGCGACGTGCTGCATGCCGCCGCCGATATCCGTGCCATCGATTTCCTGTGGAGCCGCACCGGCAAGCTGGTGCTGCAGGGCGATGCCGCCGGCCTGGCCGGCGCGCGGGCACAGGCGGAATACCAGAGCCATCTGGGCAGCGAACAGCAGGTGCTGGATCGCGATGGCTGCCTGGCCGTCGAACCGGCGCTGAAAGCCATCGCCCATCGCATCCATGGTGGCGTGTTCACGCCGGGCGACGAGGCGGCCGATCCCTATCGCCTCTGCCTGGGCATCGAGGGGCTGCTGGCGGGCGCCAATTCCGGCGTGCGTTTCGTCTATGGCTCCAAGGTGCGCGGCCTGCTGCGCGCCGGCAACCAATTGCTGGGCGTGCAGACCGAGGCCGGCGTGATCGAGGCCGATGCCTATGTGCTGGCCGCCGGCGTGGCCAGCCGCCGGCTGGGCCTGAGTGCCGGGCTCGATCTGCCGATCTATCCGATCAAGGGCTACAGCCTGTCGCTGCCGATTGCCGACGACGCGGCGGCGCCCCATGTCTCGATCACCGACACGGCCTGCAAGACGGTCTATGCCCGGCTGGGCACGCGCCTGCGGGTGGCCGGCATGGCCGACATCGTCGGCGCCAATGACCAGATCGATCCGGCCCGCCTGGGCCAGCTTGTAGCGCAGGCGCGCGAGGCTTTCCCCCAGGCCGCCACTTGGCAGCAGATCGAACCTTGGACCGGCCTGCGTCCGGCCACGCCGAAGGGCCTGCCGATCCTGGGCAACAGCGGCATCGACAACCTGCTGCTCAATGTCGGCCACGGCGCGCTGGGTTTCACGCTCGCCTTCGGTTCGGCCGAGGCCATCGCCGCGAAAATCGCCGGCCGTCCCGCTCCGGTGCCGGAACAGGACTTCAGCCTGGCCGCAGCCTGAGAGTTAGCGTAGCTCAGCCAGCATGTCGCGCGCGGCCCGCGCATCGGCGATGGCGCGGCCCATCAGTCCGGCATGCTGCACGGTCTGGCGCACCAGGGCCGTGTTGTCGGCCGCCACGCGGCCATCGCTGAGCAGGGTGTTGTTCTCGAAGCCGATGCGGGCATGGCCGTTCAGGCCCAGCGCCGCCAGCGCGCAGGCCGATTCCTTCGGGCCGAAAGCGCAGACGGCGAAAGCGCCGTCGGTATTGCTCCAGTCATGCAGGAAAGGCAGCAGGTCGGTCGGCTCCGACCGCTGGCCGGCGCTGTAGCGGCCCAGCACAAACAGCACGAAGTGTTTCTCACCCGGCACGATGCCGCGCGCCTTCAGGTCGTGGAAGCGCTGCAGGTCGGCATCGGAATAAAGGATGTACTGCATCATCACGCCGGCCTTGTGCAGGTCGCCCAGAAAGGCAGCAGCATCGGACTCGGATTCCGCATCCGGCACGATCTCGCGGATCGCCAGGCTGCAGGCCTCAGGCATCAGGGCGCGCATCGCCGCCATCTGTTCATGCCGGCTGTAGATGCCGGCCGCTTCCGAGGTGGCCTGGATGATGATGTCGTCGCCGGCCTCGCGGCGTATTGCGATGGTGGCGGCGCGATAGAGATCGGCATCCAGCGAATGCCGCCCGCTGCCCGGTTCGCGCACATGCAGGTGGATCATCGCCGCGCCGGCATCCAGGCATTGCGCGGCGCAGGCGCCCAGCTCGTCGGCCGAAAGCGGCACGGCGGGATGATCGCTTTTCAGCTTGCGCGCGCCGTTCGGCGCCACGGCGATCAGGGCAGGTGCCAGCACGGCGGGGATGATGGGGGCGGCGCTCATCAGGCGATGCCCTTCAAGGCGGTATCGACCGCGTCGCCCAGCCGCTCGACGATGGTGTCGATGTCGCCGGGTTTACAGATGAAGGGCGGCGCCAGCAGCACGTGATCGCCATTCTTGCCGTCGATGGTGCCACCCATGGGGTAGCACATCAGTCCGATATTCATCGCTTCCTTCTTGATCCGCGCATTCAGTTTCAGCGCCGGATCGAAAGTCGCCTTGGTGGTCCGGTCCTGCACCAGTTCGATGGCCTGGAACAGGCCGCGGCCGCGAATGTCGCCGACATGGCGATGGTTGCCGAAGCGATCCTGCAGGCGGTCCATCAGATGCGCGCCCATGGCCTTCACATTGTCCAGCAGATGGTCGCGCTCGATCACCTCCTGCACGGCCAGGGCGGCGGCGCAGGCCATCGGATGGCCCAGATAGGTGTGGCCATGCTGGAAAAAACCCGAGCCCTGGGTGAAGGCGTCGAAGATATGCTGGCCCAGCAGCACGGCGCCGATCGGCTGGTAGCCACCGCCCAGGCCCTTGGCGATGGTCATGATATCGGGCGAGATGCCTTCCTGTTCGCAGGCATGCAGGGTGCCGGTGCGGCCCATGCCGCACATCACCTCGTCCAGGATCAGCAGCACGCCATATGTGTCGCAGATTTCGCGGATGCGCTTGAAATAACCCGGCGCGGCCGTCACGGCGCCCAGGGTGGCGCCCACGACAGGCTCGGCCACGAAGGCGATCACGCTGTCCCTGCCCAGTTCCAGGATCTTGGCTTCCAGTTCGTCGGCGGCGCGTTTGCCGTAGGCTTCCGGCGTCTCGTCGGGCCGGCGGTCGCGGTATTCGAAGCAGGGCGCGATATGATGCGCCTCGATCAGCATCGGCGCGAATTGCTGGCGTCGCCAGGCATTGCCGCCCACGCTCAGCGCGCCGACGGTATTGCCGTGATAGCTCTGGCGCCGGGCGATGAAATGCCGGCGCTGCGGCTCGCCGCGCTCCACGTGATACTGCCGCGCCATCTTCAGCGCCGCTTCGATCGCTTCCGAACCGCCGGAGACGTAATAGACATGGCTGATGCCCTTCGGCGCGCTGCCCACCAGCTTGTCGGCCAGCTTCTCGGCCGGCTCGGTGGTGAAAAAGCTGGTATGGGCGAAGGCCAGCCTGTCGGCCTGCTCGTGGATGGCCCGCGTCACATCCGGATGGCCATGGCCCAGGCAACTCACCGCCGCGCCGCCGGAAGCGTCGATGTAGCGCTTGCCGGTCGAATCGATGATCTCGATGCCTTCGCCGCCGACGGCGACCGGATAGGCGTGGTTGATCATGCGGTGCAGGATGCGGCTCGTCATGGGTTGGCTTTCTTGCGCTTGGGGGACCAGTAGGTGGAGAAGGCGCCGAGTTGCACCTCGGCATTGCGGATGGCGGCCAGGGCTGCCTCGCCGGCGCGGGCGGCGATCAGCGCCACCAGCGTCTCGGCCATGGCAAAGGCCGGCGTGACGGCATGGAAGAATGAAGGCGTCTCGGTCGGCACCAGCAGGCTGTGCTGGGCCAGGCCGGCCACCGGTGAGACGCGGCTGTCGGTGATCGCCACGATGGTCAGGCCGCGCTGGCGTGCATAGGCCACGCGTTCCACCGTGGCGCTGGCATAGGGCGCCACGCTGATGGCCAGCAGGGCGTCGCCGCGGCCGGCATGGCGCAGGGCGTCGATGCCGGTGTCGCCGGCGCCGTCCAGCAGCACACCATTGGCGCGGAACAGGCCATAGATGTAATGGGCGTGGAAGGCCACGGCATGGCAGGAGCGCAGGCCAAGGAAATGCAGCCGGCGCGCGCCGTCCAGGGCCCTGGCCGCCGCCACCAGGGCGGCGATCCCGGCCTCGTCATGGCTGCTGGCGATATGTTCGGCCATCGCCCAGCCGATCTGGCCGGCCAGGGCGGCATCGCCGCTTTGCTGCTGGCGCTGCTGCAGCCGGTCGGCGCGGTTGCTGAATTCGGCGCTGAACGCCTTGCCGGGGCTGCGGCGCAGCAGGCTGGCCTGCACGTCGCGGAAGGCGGCGAAATCGGCGAAACCCAGTTGCCGCGCCAGCCGCGTCATGGTCACCGGCGGCACGCCGGCGCGGCGGGCCTGCTCACGCATCGACAGCAGGGCGACATCGTCGGGATGGTCCAGCACAAACCGCGCCGCCGCTTTCAGCTGTGGCGGCAGGGTCTCGAAGGCGGCCGCGATCCGGGCCGGCAGCGAGTCGGGCGCGGTATGGCGCGGGCTGGGCATGACGGGATTGAAGCCGATTTCCCCAGTCATAGCAACAAATGATTCAATAAGTTTATCAATGAAACAATTGTTCCAAACCGCAGGGCTGCGCCGCCGATAAGTTTTCCTTATGCTGCTTTCATCTTTGAAACAGGAATTCCTATGGCCGACCTGCGCAACCTCGAAACCTTTGTCTGGGTCGCCCATCTGGGCGGCTTCCGCGCCGCCGCCGAGAAACTCAACACTACGCAGCCGGCGGTGTCGCAGCGCATCGCCCTGCTGGAAACCGAACTGGGCGTGAAGCTGTTCGACCGCGAACCACGCGGCGTGGCGCTGACGCTGAAGGGCAACGAATTGCTGCCCTATGCCGAGCGCATGCTGCAACTGCGCGCCGACCTGCTGCAGGCGGCGCGCGAGAAACGCGCCATGCGCGGCGTGGTGCGGCTGGGCGTGGCCGAAACCATCGTGCATACCTGGCTGTCCAAGCTGATCGAGCGCATGCATTCGGTTTATCCGGCGCTGACGCTGGAGATCGAGGTCGATACCTCGCCGATTCTGCGCGAACGGCTGGTGGCGCATCAGCTCGACATCGCTTTCCTGCTGGGCCCGGTCAGCGAGCCGCGCATCAAGAATGTCGCGCTGTCCAGCTATCCGCTCGCCTGGGTCGCCAGCCCGGATCTCGATCTCGGGCCCGAACCGGTGCCGCTGGGCATTCTGGGGCGCTGGCCGATCATCACCTATCCGCGCAACACGCGGCCCTTCATCACCATCCGCGAGATGATGACGCGCTCCGACCTGCCCAACCTGCGCATGTATGGCAATGCCTCGCTCAGCACCATCGTGCGCATGACCCTGGATCGCATCGGCATCAGTGCGATACCGCCGGTGGTGATCCGCCGTGAACTGGCCGAGAAACGCCTGCGGCTGGTGCGCGCCGAACAGAGCCTGCCGGATCTGAACTTTTCCGCCAGTTACCCGCTCAAACCCGACAGCTACATGGCGGAAGCGGTGGTGGAGATTGCCCGCGAACTTGCGCAGGCCGAGGCCAAGCGCCGCAATAAGCAGCGCCGCGCCTGATTTTTAAGCCATAAGAAATTCTTATCGCATTCCATCCGAAACCGCGATTGGACAGGATGGCCCCGCCCGTGATGCCATGACCGGATTGTGACGGTACGGTCATGGGGGAAGGCATGAATGCGATGACGGCCAGGGTTTACGGCAGCGGCCATGCGGCCCGGCAGGCCGTGCGACGCGGCGAGCATCGCGGTCCCACCGCCGGCATCGCACCGGGCTTCGTGCAGGGCAACCTCGCGATCCTGCCCAAGGCCCTGGCCGACGATTTCTTCCGCTTCTGCCAGTTCAACCCCAAGCCCTGCCCGTTGCTGGCGGCTTCCGAACCCGGCGATCCGCGCCTGCCGACGCTGGGCGAGGATGTCGATATCCGCACCGATATTCCGCTCTATCACGTCTGGCGCGACGGCCGGATGGTCGAGGCGGTCACTGATCTCAAAAGCCTGTGGCGCGACGACCTAGTCGCCTTCCTGATCGGCTGCTCCTTCTCGTTTGAAGAAGCGCTGATCGAGGACGGCATCCCGCTGCGTCACATTGCCTGCAATACCAACGTGCCGATGTATCGCACCAGTATCCAGACCCAGCCGGCCGGGCCGTTCCATGGTCCGCTGGTGGTTTCGATGCGGCCGCTGAAGCCCGCCGATGCGATCCGCGCCGTGCAGATCACCTCGCGGTTCCCGGCCGTGCACGGCGCGCCGGTCCATATCGGCAAGCCGGAAATGATCGGCATCAAAAACATCATGCAGCCCGATTACGGCGATCCGGTCGAGGTGAAGGACGACGAACTGCCGGTCTTCTGGGCCTGCGGCGTCACGCCCCAGTCGGTGATCGCGACCGTGAAACCGGATTTCTGCGTCACCCATGCGCCCGGGCACATGCTGGTGACCGATTTGAAGAACAGCCGTTTGGCCATCCTGTAAGTTCTACCAACCTGGAGGGGAAGAGAATGAAGACCATGATCAAGTCGCTGGCGGTTGCCGGTGCATTGCTGACCGGCCTGGCCGGCGCGCCGATGGCGCAGGAAATGCCCAAGACCGCGCTGAAGGTGGTCGGCGCCTGGGGCAACCTGACCCAGTACAAGAATTTCGAACAGCCCTTCTGGTCGAAGGAGGTGACCGAGAAGTCGAACGGTGCCATCACCGCCGAGATCACCCCGTTCAACGAGATGGGCCTGAAGGGCGCCGAGATCTTCCGCCTGATGCGCCTGGGCGTGATCGATTTCGGCTCCACCGTGCTGGGCTATGTCGCGGCCGACGATGCCCGCAACGAGGCGGTCGACCTGGCCGGCCTAGCGCCGGACGTGGCCACCGCCCGCAAGATTTCCGATGCCTACAAGCCGGTCTACGACAAGTTCTACCGCGAGCGCTTCGGCGTGCAGGTGCTGGGCATCTGGCCGTATTCGGCCCAGGTGCTGTTCTGCAATGGCGACATCAAGGGTCTGGCCGACCTGAAGGGCAAGAAGGTGCGCACCGGCAACCGCACGCTGGCCGAATTCGTCGAGGCTTTCGGCGGCACCGGCGTCACCATGGCCTTCAACGAGGTGGTGCCCGCCCTGCAGAACAAGGTGGTCGATTGCGCCATCACCGGCACGCTGTCGGGCAACTCGGCCAAGTGGCATGAGGTGGCGACCCATATCTATGCCCTGCCGCTGGGCTGGAGCCACGTCATGCACGGCGTGAACGTCAAGACCTGGGAAAAGCTGAACCCGCAGGTGCGCGCCTTCCTGCAGAAGGAAATCGCCGGCCTGGAGGACCGCATCTGGAAGGCGGCCGCCGAGGAAACCCAGCAGGGCTACGACTGCAACGCCGGCAAGGATAGCTGCACCATGGGCACCAAGGCCAAGATGACCGTCGTGCCGGTCTCGGATGCCGATAAGGCCCTGCTCAAGAAGGCGCTGACCGAGACCGTGCTGCCGAAATGGGCCGCGCGCTGCCAGGGCGATTGCGTCGCCACCTTTAACGACAGCATTGGCAAGGTGGTCGGCCTGACCGCCGCTGCCAAGTAAGCTGCCTCCCCAGCCGGGGCCCGGATTCTCCTCCGGGCTCCGGCATTTTTATGTCAGGGTATCGCCCATGATCCTGTTGCTCGATCGCTGGCTCGGCCTCGCCGACCGCCTGTCGCGCTATGCCATCTGGATTGGCGGCGCCCTGGTGCTGGCTTCGGCCTTCCTGGTGTCCATCGACGTACTGCTGCGCAAGCTGCTGCTGGTCTCGGTCGGCGGCGCCGACGAACTCTCCGGCTATGCCTTTGCCATCGGCACCGCCTGGGCGCTGGCCTTCACCCTGCTACGGCGCGCCAATGTGCGTGTCGATGCCCTCTATACCCGCCTGCCGCCGGCCATCTGCGCCCTGCTCGATATCATAGCGCTGCTGTCGCTGGGCGGTTTCCTGCTGCTGCTGACCTGGCAGGCCTGGGACGTGCTGGGCACCTCGATCTCCTTCGGCGCGCGCGCCACCACCCCGCTGCAGACGCCGTTGTGGATGCCGCAGTCGCTGTGGGTGCTCGGCCTCGCGCTGTTCCTCTTCACCCTGCTGCCCCTGTTGCTGCGCGCGCTGTTCGCGCTGCTGGGTGGCGACCTCGATACCGTGCGCCGTCTGGCCGGTGCGCGCAGCATCGAGGAAGACGCCGCCGACGAGGCCGCGCATACCGTCGCGCTCAAGCGGCAGGACTGATCCCATGCTGGCAACCTCCCTCATCCTCCTGCTTGTCCTGCTCGCCGCCGCGCTGCCGGTGGCCGGCGCCCTCGGCACGCTCGGCCTGCTGCTCGATCAGCTTTATTCCAAGATGCCGCTCAGCCTGGCGCTGGGCGAGGTGGCATGGTCGTCCTCGAAGGACTTCCTGCTGGTCTCGATTCCGATGTTCATCCTGCTGGGCGAGATCCTGCTGCGCGCCGGCGTGGCCGAACGCATGTACGAGGCGATGGTGAAATGGCTGGCCTGGATTCCCGGCGGGCTGATGCATTCCAATATCGGCGCCTGCGCCATCTTCGCCGCCACCTCGGGCTCCAGCGTGGCCACCGCCGCCACCGTCGGCACGGTGGCTTTGCCGCTGGTGAAGAAGCATGGCTATAACGAACGCCTGTTCCTCGGCACGCTGGCGGCCGGCGGCACGCTGGGCATCCTGATCCCGCCGTCGATCAACATCATCATCTATGCGGTGCTGACCGACACCTCGATCCCCAAGCTCTATCTGGCCGGCATCATCCCCGGCCTGGGCCTTGCCCTGCTGTTCATGGCCATGGTGGCCGTTTTCTGCATGGTGAAACCCGGCTGGGGCGGCAGGACCGTCAGCGTCGGTTGGGGCGAGCGCATCCGCAGCCTGGTCGACCTGCTGCCGCCGCTCGGCATCTTCCTCGTGGTGGTCGGTTCGATCTATGCCGGCCTCGCCACGCCCACCGAGGCCGCCTCGCTCGGTGTGGTCGCTGCGCTTGGGCTGGCGGCGGCCTATGGCAAACTTTCCATCGCCATGCTGAAGGAGGTGCTGGAAAACACCATGCGCACCACCGCCATGGTGATGCTGATCATCGTGGCCGCCTATTTCCTCAATTTCGTCATCTCGGCCATCGGCCTCACCACGATGCTGACCGATTACATCGCCGGCCTGGGCCTGTCGAAATTCGAGATGCTGCTGGCCATCGTGGTGTTCTACCTGATCCTCGGCTGCTTCATGGAGACGCTGTCCATGATGATCACCACCATTCCTATCGTGGCGCCGGTGATGTTCGGCCTGGGTTTCGATCCGATCTGGTTCGGCATCGTCATCATCATCCTGATCGAGATGGCGCTGATCACCCCGCCGGTCGGCCTCAACCTTTTCGTCGTGCAGTCGCTGCGCAGCAACGGCACGCTGAATGACGTGATCGCCGGTTCGGTCCCCTTTGTGCTGGCGATGCTGGCATCCATCGTGCTGCTTGCGCTGTTCCCCGCCATCGCGCTGTGGCTGCCCAACACCTTCGGCTGAATGCAGGATTCTTGACCATGCTGACTTTCGACCGCCTCTGGGGCGAGCGCCGCGACCACGTCGCCATACAGATCGAGACCCTGATCGTGGCCGGCTGGGCCGGACGCGACCAGCATGTCATCGAGCACCATATCGAGGAACTGGCTGCCATCGGCGTGCCGCGGCCGTCTTCCGTGCCGCTGTTCTACCGCATCGGCACTGGCCAGCTCAGCCAGACCGGTCATCTGCAGGTGCTCGGCCCCGATACTTCGGGCGAGGTCGAGCCGGTGGTCGTGTCGCTGGCCGATGGTCTCTGGGTCACGGTCGGTTCCGACCATACCGACCGCAAGGCAGAAGCGGCCGGCGTGGCGCTGTCCAAGCAGCTCTGCTCGAAAGTGGTGGCGAAAGCCCTGTGGCGTTATGAGGATGTCGAGAAGCACTGGGACGACCTGATCCTGCGCGCCTGGGCCACCATCGACGGCCAGCGTGTGCTCTACCAGGAAGGTGCGGTCTCTGGCCTGCGCAGTCCGGCCGACCTGATGCAGCGCTACAGCAACAGCGCCACCCTGCCGCCCGGTTCGCTGATGTTCGGCGGCACGCTGGGCGCTATCGGCGGCATCCGGCCGGCCGTGCGCTTCGAGATGGAACTGGAAGACCCGGTGCTGAAGCGCAGGATCGGCCACGCCTACGACATCGAAGCCTTGCCTGTTGTCGCCTGAGGCGCGAAGCCCTATGACTGCGGCATGACCAGCTATCCGCAGATCCGCTCTTTCGGCGATACCGGCTTCAGCGTCGAGTTCGGCGAGGGCATCGACCGCGCGGTGAATGCGCAGGTGATGGCCCTGCATGCCGCGCTGGCGGATGCGAAGCTGGCCGGCGTGGTCGAGACGATCCCGTCCTTCCGCGCCCTGCTGGTGCAATATGATCCGCTCAGTACATCGCGTGCCGATCTGGAAGCACAGGTCCGCGCCATGTTGGCCGGGCTGAAGGCCGAACAGCGCACCGGCCGACTCTGGCGCCTGCCGGTCTGCTACGCGCCCGACCTGGGGCCCGATCTGCTCGACGTGGCGGAGCGCTGCAAGACCACGCCCGAGGCCGTGATCGCCACGCATACGGCCGGCCGGTATTTCGTCTACATGCTCGGTTTCATGCCGGGCCTCGCCTATATGGGCGGGCTGGATGCATCGCTGCATCTGCCGCGCCGCAAGGAACCGCGCCTGAAGGTGCCGCAGGGTTCGGTGGCCATCGCAGAATCGATGACCACGATCTATCCCTGGGAAAGCCCGGGCGGCTGGCACCTGATCGGTCGCACGCCGCTGAAACTCTTCGATGCCGCCCGGCCCGAGCCGATCCTGCTTGCCGCCGGCGACGAGGTCACCTTCACGGCGATCTCGGCCGACGATTATGCCGCCATGCTCAGTCGGGTGGAGCAAGGGACATTCGACTACGCGGCGCTGCAGGTCGATGAGGGGCAGGTGAAGCCATGAACGTCGCCGGCTTCCTCGACATCGTTACGCCCGGCCTGATGACCAGCGTGCAGGATCTCGGCCGTTTTGGCGCGCAGGCGCTGGGCATGCCGGTGGCCGGCGCCACCGATCCCATTGCCCTGCGGCTGGTGAACGGACTCGTCGGCAATCCGGAAAACACGGCGGCGCTGGAGATCGGTTATCTCGGCCCGGGTTTCACCGTGGCGACTGAAAGCGTGCGCATCGCTTTCGGCGGCGTTGCCAAGCTTGTGCTGCAGCCGGCCGACGGGTCGGAGGCGCGGACGCTGAAGCCCTGGCGTTCGGTTCTGCTGAAACGTGGCGACCGGCTTTCCATCGGCGCCATCGAGGATGCCAGCGTGGCCTATCTGGCCGTGCAGGGCGGTTTCGCGCTGCCGCTGTTCATGGGCAGTTATTCCACCTATATGCGCTCCGGCCTCGGTGGTTTCGAGGGCCGCGCCCTGAAGGCCGGCGACCGCCTGCCGCTGGCGCTCGGCGCCGCCCCCGAGGGCGACGAGCGCGAGCTGGCCGATGCCATCGACTATGGCAGCGGTCCCACCCGCGTCGTGCTTGGGCCCCAGGATGACCGCTTCACGGCGAAAGGCATCGAGACCTTCCTGTCGGCCACCTATACCGTGACCAAAGAGGCCGACCGCATGGGCCTGCGCCTGGATGGTGAAACGGTGGAGCATACGCGCGGCGCCGATATCGCCTCCGAAGGCCTGGTCACCGGTTCGATCCAGGTTCCCGGCAACGGCAAGCCGATCATCCTGATGGCCGATCGCCAGACCACCGGCGGCTATACCAAGATCGCCACGGTGATCTCGGCCGACCTGCCGCGCGTCGGCCGCATGAAGCCGGGCGATACCCTGACCTTCCAGGCGATCACGGTCGCCGAGGCCGAGGCGATCCGCCGCGCGCAGGAACAGGGTATCCGCCGCCTGATCGAGGGCATTCGCACCGCCATGCCTGATGTCTGGCTCGATCACAATGCCCTATATACTGTGAACCTGATCAGCGGCGCCGTGGATGCTCCCAGTGGGCACTGGCGCTGAATCGCGGAGACGGACCATGACCCTGAAGGTGAACCTCAACAGTGATCTGGGCGAAAGCTTCGGCGCCTGGAGCATGGGCGACGATGCGGCGATGCTCTCCGTCGTCACCTCGGCCAATGTCGCTTGCGGGTTTCATGCCGGCGACTGGAGCGTGATGCAGGATACCGTGGCCGAGGCCGTGAAGAATGGCGTCTCCATCGGCGCGCATCCCTCCTATCCCGACCTGCAGGGTTTCGGTCGCCGGCCGATGACGATGAACAACAAAGAGGTCGAAGCCCTGATTGCCTACCAGGTCGGTGCGCTGATGGGCGTGGCAGCCACAAAAGGCGGCAAAGTCACCCATGTGAAGCCCCATGGCGCGATCAACAACAAGGCCGCCACCGACATGGATCTGGCCATGGCGTTGGCGCGCGGCATCGCCGGCGTCTCGAAGGACCTGATTTTCCTGGCGCCGGCCGGTTCGGCCATGGTGGATGCGGCGCGCAAGATGAACCTGCCGGTAGCGCAGGAAGTTTTCGCCGACCGCAATTACGACGATGACGGCAATCTGGTGCCGCGCGGCCAGCCGAAGGCCATGGTGCACGACAACGACGAAGCGCTGGCCAATGTGCTGCGCATGGTGCAGGAGAAGGCCATCGTCTCGCTCTCGGGCAAACGCATTCCCTGCAACGTCGATTCGATCTGCGTGCATGGCGACAGCGCCGGCGCGGTTTCCATGGCGCGCCATATCCGCGCCGGGCTGGAACAGGCCGGCGTGAAGATCGTCACCCTGCCCGCGATGCTGGCCTAGCCGCAGCAATCTGATTATTCATGGCATGCCGCCGGGGCGGCGCGCCGTAGCGCGCGGTATAGGCGGTGATGAAATTGCTGACGTGATTGTAACCGACGCGCCAGGCGATCTGCTTCAGCGGCGCCGCGCCGGCTTCCAGCGCGATGCGCGCATGCTCCAGTCGGTGGTTGCGCAACACTTCGAAAACCGTGCTGCCGAATTCGCTGCGGAAGCAGGCATTCAGGCGTTTCTCGCTCAGGCCCACCGCATCGGCCAGGTCGCTCAGGCCGGGCGGCTGGCGCATGTCGAGTAGCAGCAGGCGACGCGCCGTCGTTACCGCCGCGCGTTCGCGCGCCGTCAGCATGCCGGTCGGACGAATCTGGCTGCTCATCTGGCAGGCCAAAAGCTGCAGCACGATGCCCTCGATGAACAGCAGTCGCAGCGGGCCGTTCAGGCCCGGCGCGAACAGCCCCTCGGCCAGGTGGCGCAGCCGTCGCGTGGCGCGCATGCATATCGCGCGGCTGGTCTCCACCTCGAGCTCCAGCAACGGCAGCAGCGCCGGCGGAATGGCGCCGTCGAAAATGCGATCCAGCCGGTCGCGGCGCAGGGCGTAGCCGGCCAGGCGCAGGCGCTGCGGCGCCTTCACGTGATAGCGCGGATTGCGTCCGGAGGGGCGGAACAGCACGGCCTGGTCCGGTCCGGCCGTCACCCGCAGGCCGTCGGGCATCTCGATCTCGACATGGCCGGCGACGGCGATGGTGCTGCTGGCCCAGGGCGTGGTTTGGGTGTCGCGCGGCTGCACGACGATGTCATGGTGGATGGTGGCATGGGTGAGGAAGACGCGCAGGCCCGGTGCCACGTCGATGCGTTCGATCACGGCATCCCACTGCGCATCGTTGATGCGTGCGCGCTCGTTTACTTTCAGAATGCGACCGGCGCCCGGTTCGTGCAGCAGCCATTCGATGTCTTCCATCGCGGTCCTTCTCCTCCGCTCCCGTCTTTCAGATAGGAAGTCCGGGCAGCCGCGGTAAGGGGTGCCGACTCGATCCGTCCGGCATAACGCGGCGGCGCGGCATATACCGCCTTCGTTGACGCACACGGCCCTGCCACGGAATTACTGGCCTGTCGTACCCACTGCCGAGGCATGGACACGACATGCATGGCGGTATGACCGCAACCGGATGGGGCATGCATCTTTATGCGCATGGCGTGGCGTGGATGAAGCCTCGCGCCGCGTGTGCAGGTGAAACCAACGGGGTGGTGCCGGGATTGCCGGCCCCCGAAACGGGAGAACGAAGATGCAGTTTTTTGGCGGGTCGACGATCATCGGACAGCCGCAGGATGGCAATGATTTCGAGCTGGGAACGGCCGGTGCCATCGTGCGGGGACAGCAGCATGCATATCTCATCACGGCGGCCCATGTGGTGGGCGCTCCGGGTCGGCCGGTCTATGCGCCGCCGCAGGAGGGTGTGGATTTTACCCTGCAACAGAACCGCATCCTGATCGGCAACGTGGTGGTCAATCTGGAACCGCCCGGGGGGCAGAATCCGCGCTTCGATGCGGCCATTGTCCGCCTGAACGGGAATGTCGCGCCGATCGAGGGGCAACTGAGCGCGGTGCAATGGCGCGGTTTCATGCCCGCCTCGCGCAGCCTGAATGCGTGGGGCGACGGCGCGGATGGCGGCGTGATGGAAATGGCCGGCTGCTGGTCCGGCCATCATTCGGTCAAACAGCTCACCCAGGTTGAAAGGGGGCAGCTCGCGCAGGGCAACAACGTCGTCGCCGTGCTGAACAATACCTCGATGATGCGGATCAACCTGCAGCAGGGCGGCAATATCGACGCGGTGCCGGTAAACGTCACCAGCGGTCATGCGCCGGTCCATCCTGGTGACAGCGGTGGCCCCGTTTTCGTCGACAACCGTCTGGCCGGTATTCTGGTGGGCGACCTGGTCGTCGCCGGCACGTGTTTCTATACGCCGATTTCCGTAATCATGCCGCATGTGCCCTGACTGACGGATGCCTGACCGGCACGGCCCCGCATCCGTCGAGTCGTGGCGGATGCGGGCTGCAATTGCTGGGTGAATTATTTTATCATTTCTGTTCATACAGGACACGCGTGGCAGGGCCCCGCATAATTGCAGGTGGCTTCGCATGGCTTCCCGCTGGCCGAAATCACTTGACCTTGCCTGACGGCGAGGCGATGAAGATCGGGCCGGATCGCCGAAAATGAAGGAATCCGGCGGCTTGGGGAGGGCCGGCGGAGTGGCAAATCATCGTATGCAGCGTTGTGTCGGGGGTCTTGCGGTCGCCGCGATCGCGATCATGCTGCTGCCTGCGGCAGCAACGAGCCAGCCGGCCGAGCGTGCGCCCAAATGGGCTCCGCATATCGATGTTGAAGGCAAGGCAGGCACCAAGCGCAACCTGGGCGAGGCGGATTTGTTCGTCCCGTTGGCGCAGGACGGCACGACGCTGCTGTTCACCAGCCTGCGCACCCGCATGGACGACAGCGACGGCCTGGAAGGCAATTTCGGCCTCGGCCTGCGCCACATGCTGGAGAGCGGCTGGAATCTCGGCACCTATGCCTATTTCGATCGCCGCAAGAGCGAGCTGGATAATTACTTCAGCCAGGTGACGCTGGGCTTCGAGGCCCTGTCGCTGGACTGGGACCTGCGGGCCAATGCCTATCTGCCGCAGGGGCGGCGCAGCCATCAGGTCGATGCCCTGAACACCGCCGAGGTTTCCGGCACCAGCGTGATCTTCCGCGGCGGCGAGGAGCGCAGCCTGAGCGGCTTCGATGCCGAAATCGGCTGGCGGCTGCCCTTTTTCGATTCAGAAGCGGCGCAGCAGCTCCGCCTCTATGCCGGCGGCTACCGTTTCACCGGCGACAGCGATGCCGTGCCCGACGTACAGGGTCCGCGCCTGCGCGCCGAGATGGTGTTCGACGCGGTGCCTGGCCTGTGGGACGGCGCGCGTCTGGCCCTGGGCGCGGAATGGCAGCATGACGATCCGCGCGGCAGCCAGGGGTTCCTCTCGGCCCGCCTGCGCATCCCGCTGCAGAGCTTCGGCAGGAGCGCGTCGCAACTCACGCCCATGGAGCGCCGCATGGCCGATCCGGTGGTGCGCGACATCGACATCGTCAGCCGGTCAGGTGCCTTCGGCGCACCTGAAACGGCGACGCAGACGGCCAATGGCGGCAGTCTTACAGTGCTGAACAGCGCCAGCACCAGCGGCGCCAACCTCGCTACGGCCGTCGCCAATGCCGGCAACAATTCAACGGTCCTGCTGTCCGGCACATTCAACACGACCAACACCGTCAGCCTGGCCACCGGCCAGACGCTGACCGGTGCCGTTACGGTGCGCAACGCCTCGGGTCGCCTCGCCACGGTCAGCACCGGGGCGGCGGTCAATGGCAGCAACCTGGGTAGCGGAACTGTGCAGGTGAATTCTGGCGGCACACTTTCCGGCCTGACGGTTACGAATGCCTATAGTGGCGGCACCGGCGGCCGAGCGGTCATCGTCGCGGATGGGTCGACCAATGTAACGATCGCCAACAATACGATCACTGTGACCCAGAGCGGCGCCAATGCGGCTGTTGCCCTGGGCATTGGCCAGAACACCAGCGTCACTGTGCGCGGCAACACCCTCACGGCTACCGGCAGCGGAGCAGCCACAACGATGACGGCGCTGGGTGCGAATAACCCCAACACCACGCTGACGGTGACAAATAACACGATCAGTGCCTCGGGCGGCGGTACGGCCAACAACATGGTGTGGGTCGATACGGGAACCACCATCAATGCCGGCTCGACCGGCAATATTCGCGGCTCCGGCGCCTGCAATGGCACGCCGGCCAGCGGCAGAGTTGCCTTCACCGACGGCACAGCCTGCCAGTAATACGGTCGGAGGAACTCCCCACGCCTTGCCAAGCGCAGGGCCCTTATCGATGATGAGGGCCCTTTCTTTTTGTCCGGTCCGCCATGTTCCAGATCGCTTCGCCCGTCCTGCCCGGCTGCCTGCTGATGCGCGCGCCCACCCTGATGCTGGGCGAGGGCTGGTCCAGCCCCATCCACAGCGAAAGCCATATGGGCCAGATCGGCATCCACGACCGTTTCGTGGAAGACTGGATTCATTATGCGCACAAGCCTGGCACGGTGCGTGGCCCGCGCTATCAGGTCGCCCCCGGCAGTCAGGCCATGCTGCTGCGCGTGCTGCGCGGCCGGATCTTTTTTGCCGCCATTGATGTCCGCCGAAAGTCCGACACCTTTGGCAAGGTGATGCAGGGCGAAATGTCCTATATGGGCGCCCAACAATTTTATGCCATGTCGGGCTTCGCCGTCGGTTGGTGCAGCGTGGAACCCACCGTCGAGGTGCTGGTAAAGGCCAGCGCCGAGAGCAATCCGGACCTGGAACGCGGCATCAACTGGTGCGATCCGGCCTTGGGCATCAAGTGGCCGGTGCGGCCGGCCGATGCGATCGTATCGGCCGAGGATGTCAGCCAGCCGATGCTGGCCGACCAGACCGACCTGCTCTGACGCGGCATGGGAAGCGCCATGACCAGCGATGCGCCGCGTCTGCAGCGTGCCGATGGCGCCCTGGATTTGCGTATCGTGGCCCCGATTGCGCCGGGTGGCCTCAGCCGCATCGCCGATCTTTACCAGCATGATCCCTGCCGCGCCCTGATGCCCGCGCCCGATCCGGGCGAGGCCTTCGCCGCCGTGCTGGTCACCACTGCCGGCGGCCTCACGGGCGGCGACCGCCTCCGGCTCGGCGTCACTGTCGAGGCCGGTGCGGATGCGCTCTGCACCCCCCAGGCGGCAGAGAAGATCTATCGCGCCGAACGCAACAGCGCGTCGGCCGATATCGACATCGCTTTGTCGGTCGCGGCCGGCGCCGCACTGGAATGGCTGCCGCAGGAAACCATCATGTTCGATGGTGCGCGGCTGGATCGCCGGGTCGGTATCGACCTGCGCGGCGATGCGCGGCTGCTGGCCGGCGACATCACCGTCTTCGGACGCATCGCGCGCGGCGAGCGCTTCACCGCCGGCCGGCTGTTCGACCGCTGGCGGCTCTCGCTGGACGGACGCCTGCTGTGGCGCGACGCCACTAGGCTGGAGGAGGGCAGCCTGGAAGCCGCGCTCCGGCACCCCGCCGGTTTCGATGGCGCGCTGGCCCAGGGCCTGATCCTGACCCGGCTGCCGGAACCGGCGCTGCTGCGCGACCGGCTGCGCGATCTGCTGCCGGTTGCCGAACAACCCGATGGCGCCCTGTGGGGTGCGACCGTGATCGACGACCTGCTGCTGGTGCGGTTGCTGGATTCCGATCCCGCACGGCTGCGCCGCCAGTTCGGGGTTTTATGGGCCGCTTTGCGCCCCGGCCTGGGGCGGGCAGGGGACATGCCGCGCCACTGGCATTTCTGAACTGCCTGTAATTTAACCTCTGCCTGTTTTTAAGCAGTATAAGCCTAAAATATAGGCGTCCGCGCGCCGAAGTAGTTCACAGGATCGCTGTAGAATCATCGGGGTAGTAATCCATCCCCAGCATGCGGTTGTCATATTGCAGCGCGGAATCAGCGGATTACTCGAGGTATCGAACCATGCCATGGCGACATTCCGGCCTTGGCACGCTCCTTGCCATTCCTGACTTGTGCGGCTGAGCCCATGGGGGGGCCAGACCCAAAGCAGGAGAGGAAGAGAATGAGCAAATTCATGCGGACCATGGCCGCGGCAGGCGCGATGCTTGGGGCGGCCGCCTTCGCCAGCCAGGGCGCTTTGGCGCAGGACACGATCAAGGTCGGCGTCCTGCATTCGCTGTCCGGCACCATGGCGATCTCGGAGACGACCCTGAAGGACACCGTCCTGATGATGGTCGACGACATCAACAAGAAGGGCGGCCTGCTCGGCAAGAAGGTCGAGGCGGTGGTGGTCGATCCGGCTTCCAACTGGCCGCTCTTTGCCGAAAAGGCGCGCGAGCTGATCTCGAAGGAAAAGGTCGCGGTAGTGTTCGGCTGCTGGACCTCGGTGTCGCGCAAATCCGTGCTGCCGGTTTTCGAGGAACTGAACAGCATGCTGTTCTACCCCGTCCAGTATGAGGGCGAGGAAAGCTCGAAGAACGTCTTCTACACCGGCGCCGCGCCGAACCAGCAGGCCATCCCGGCGGTGGAATACCTGATGGGCAAGGAAGGCGGCGAGGTGAAGCGCTGGGTGCTGGCCGGCACCGACTACGTCTATCCGCGCACCACCAACAAGATTCTTGAGGCCTTCCTGAAGTCGAAAGGCGTGAAGCAGGAAGACATCATGATCAACTACACGCCGTTTGGTCACAGTGACTGGCAGACCATCGTGGCGGACATCAAGAAGTTCGCCTCGGCCGGCAAGAAGACCGCCGTGGTCTCCACCATCAACGGCGATGCCAACGTGCCGTTCTACAAGGAGCTGGCCAACGCGGGCATCAAGGCCTCCGACATCCCGGTGGTGGCCTTCTCGGTCGGCGAGGAAGAACTGGCCGGCATCGACACCAAGAACCTGGTCGGTCACCTGGCCGCCTGGAACTACTTCCAGTCGGTGAAGAACCCGGTCAACGACGCTTTCATCAAGCAGTGGAAGACCTTCATCAAGAACGACAAGCGCGTCACCAACGATCCGATGGAAGCCACCTATATCGGCTTCAAGATGTGGGCGCAGGCCGTTGCCCAGGCCGGCACCACCAACGTGGATGCCGTGCGCCAGGCCATGTATGGCCAGAAGGTCAAGGCGCCGTCGGGCTTCACGGCCGTGATGAACACCAACCATCACCTGTCCAAGCCGGTGATGATCGGCGAAATCCGCCCGGATGGCCAGTTCAACATCGTCTGGCAGACCAAGGGTCCGGTGAAGGCCGATGCCTGGTCGAAATACATCCCGGAAAGCGCCAAGCTGACGGCCGACTGGACCTTCCCGTGGGTCTGCGGCAACTGCGAGAAGCCGAAATACGCGGCGCTGACCAACTGAGCGCGGCGTGACGTAATGGCGACCGGCCCCTTCCTCCGTCCCGTGACGCGGGAAGGGGCCGGCACCGCCACCGACTGCACCACCAGAACAACCATAAAAACCGTCCCGTCTTTAAAACTCGCAGAGCGTCTGGTGCCGATGAACCGTTTCCTGCCCATTCTGATGGTCGTGCTGCTGCTGGCCCTGCTGGTCGTGATGCGTCCGGCCCATGCCCAGGATCTGGCCGATACCCTGGCCGGTCTGGCCGAGAGCGATCCCAGGCCTGCCATCGCCGCGCTGACCCAGAACGACGACGCGAAGGCCAAGGCCGCGCTGGCCGCGCTGGCCCAGGGCAATCTCTATCTGCGGCTGGCCGACAATGCCGTGGTGATCGGCGAGAAGGACGGCGAGATGATCGTCGTCACCAATGCCGCCACCGGCGACATCGAGGATATGGCCAAACCGGAAGACCTGCAGGCGATAACGCTGCCCGACGATGCGCGCGCCCTGCTGGGTGATGCCGGGGCAACGAAGGCAAGCGGTCCGCTGGATTTCGCCGGTGCCGTCGCCGCGCTGAAGGCAGACAATTTTTCCGACAAGGCGAAGGCCATCGATGCTTTGACCAATCTGGCCGATCCGCGTGCCATCCCGGTCTTCCAGGCGCTGGCCGACGGCCGACTGTTCCTGCGCAAGAGCGACGGGGCCGTCGTCATCGGCAATGCCAGCGGCAATGACATGGCGCTCACCGATCCCGTCGCACAGGAAAAGCTGGGCATAGTCGCGCCGGGCGAACTGGACGTCATCTTCGTCAACAACAACCTGCGCAACGTGCTGCGCGAGGCGGTCGGCCGGCTGGGCCTGTCCAGCCCGGACCCGGTGCAGCGTCGGACCGCCGCCAATGCCCTGCTGGACAACGCCACGCCGGAAACCGTCGCGTTGCTGCGCGAGGCTTATGCAAAGGAAACCAGCGGCAGCGTGAAATCCGCCATGGCGCTCAGCCTCGCCGCCATCGATCTGGCCGATCCCGAAAAGGCAAAGCGTCTGCAGGCGATCCAGGTGCTGGGCGGTTCCTCCGACCTGCGCGTGCGCGCCCTGCTGCAGGCCCGCCTGGGCCGGAAAAGCGAACCGGACGTGAAGGCGGCGCTGAATGCCGCTTTCGACAAGCTGCAGTTCAAGCTGCAGCTCTATGGCTACGCCGAGAATCTGGTGCAGGGCATTTCGCTCGGTTCAGTGCTGCTGCTGGCCGCCGTTGGACTGGCGATCACCTTTGGCGTCATGGGCATCATCAACATGGCCCATGGCGAGATGATCATGCTGGGCGCTTACTCGGCCTATGTGACGCAGGAAATCTTCCGCGCCTTCCTGCCACCTTCATGGATCGGCGCCTATCTGCTCGCGGCCCTGCCGATGGCCTTCCTGGTGGCAGCCCTGGTCGGCATTGCGCTGGAACGCGGCGTGATCCGTTTCCTCTATGGCCGGCCGCTGGAGACCATGCTGGCCACCTGGGGCATCAGCCTGATCCTGCAGCAGGCGGTGCGCGCCATCTTCGGTGCGCCCAACAAGGAAGTCGCCAATCCGGAATGGATGACCGGCGCGCTGGAACTGGCCGGCGGCTTCGCCATCACCTGGAACCGCATCTACATCATCATCTTCTGCTTCGCCGTGCTGGGCCTGATCGCGCTGATCCTGCGCCGGACCAGCTTCGGCCTGCATATGCGCGCCGTGACGCAGAACCGCGCCATGGCCGATGTGATGGGCATTCCTACCGCCCGCATCGACGCGCTCACCTTCGGCCTGGGCTCGGGCATTGCCGGCATGGCCGGCGTGGCCTTAAGCCAGATCGGCAATGTGTCGCCCAATCTCGGCACCATCTATATCGTCGACAGCTTCCTGGTCGTGGTATTCGGCGGCGTGGGCAACCTGATGGGCACGCTGGTCGGTGCGCTCACGCTCGGCGTGGTCAACAAGCTGCTCGAGCCGGTGGCCGGCGCGGTGCTGGGCAAGGTTGTGGTGCTGGTCTGCATCATCCTGTTCATCCAGAAACGCCCGCGCGGGCTGTTCGCGGCCAGGGGGCGCTCCGCCGATGCCTAATAAGACTGGGCTTGAGGATCTCAAAGCGCTGGCGCAGCCCAGGCCTCTGCTCGACCGGCGTGGCTGGGCGGTTTTCCTTGGCCTCGGCTTCGTGCTGATCGTGCTGGTGCCGCTGCTGAACCTGCTGCCGTCATCCGGTTCGGCCCTGCACCTGCCGGGCTACCTGATCCCGCTGCTCGGCAAATATGCTTGTTATGCCATCCTGGCGCTCAGCCTCGATCTGGTCTGGGGTTATGCCGGCATCCTCAGCCTCGGCCATGGCGCCTTCTTTGCGCTCGGCGGCTATGCCATGGGCATGTACCTGATGCGCCAGATCGGCACGCGCGGCGTCTACGGCCATCCCGAACTGCCCGATTTCATGGTCTTCCTGAACTGGAAGGAGCTGCCCTGGTACTGGTATGGCTTCGACAGCTTCCCCTTCGCGCTGCTGATGGTGTTCCTGGTGCCGGGCCTGCTGGCGCTGGTGCTGGGCTGGTTCGCCTTCCGCTCGCGCGTCACCGGGGTTTATATCTCCATCGTCACCCAGGCGATGACCTTCGCCCTGCTGCTCGCCTTTTTCCGCAACGACATGGGCTTCGGCGGCAATAACGGCCTGACCGATTTCAAGGACATCCTCGGCTTCCCGGTGCAGGCGCCGGAGACCCGCATCGGGCTCTATGTGGCGTCGGTACTCAGCCTTGGCCTGTGTTTCCTGCTCTGCCGCTTCGTCACCCGCTCCAAACTCGGCCGCGTGCTGCTGGCGGTGCGCGATGCCGAAAGCCGCGTGCGCTTCCTCGGCTACTCGCCCACCTCGGCCAAGCTGTTTGCCTTCGTGCTGTCGGCCCTGCTCGCCGGCTTGGCCGGCGCGCTCTATGTGCCGCAGGTCGGCATCATCAACCCCTCGGAATTCTCGCCGGCCAATTCCATCGAGATCGCCATCTGGGTGGCGGTCGGCGGCCGCGGCACGCTCTATGGCGCGGTGCTGGGCGGCGTGCTGATCAACCTGGTGAAGACCTGGCTCACCGGCGCCGCACCCGAACTCTGGCTGTTTGTGCTGGGCGCGCTGTTCGTCGCCTCCACGTTGCTCTTCCCCAAAGGCATCGTCGGCCTGGTCGGCCAGTGGCAGGCCTGGCGTGCCGAACGGCGCAGTTATCAGCCGGCCACGCCAACTGAAAAGGCGGCTGAATGATGCGCGCGGCAACCCCCAATCCGACGCCGCTGGTTGAGCCCGCCACTGCCGGTATTTCGCCCGACGTGGTGCACAAGCCGCGCGTCTCGGATACCCAGCTTTATCTCGATGGTGTCACGGTTTCCTTCGATGGGTTCCGGGCGATCAACAACCTCGCGCTGATGGTGGCGCCGGGCGAGTTGCGCACCATCATCGGCCCGAACGGCGCCGGCAAGACCACGATGATGGATATCATCACCGGCAAGACCCGGCCCGACGAGGGTGAGGTGCTGTTCGCCGGCCGCATCGACCTGACCAAGCTGGACGAGACCGAAATCGCCAATCTCGGGATCGGGCGTAAATTCCAAAAACCCACGGTGTTCGAGAATCTCACCGTGTTCGAGAATTTCGAACTGGCGTTGAAGGCCCCGCGCGGCTCCTTCCGCACGCTCACCGCGAAGCTGGATTCAGAAGCACTCGACCGCATCGCCTGGGCGCTGGACACCGTTGGCATGGCCGCCAGGCTGCGCGATTCCGCCGGCGCACTCAGCCATGGCCAGAAGCAGTGGCTCGAGATCGGCATGCTGCTGGTGCAGGACACCCAGCTCATCCTGCTGGACGAGCCCGTCGCCGGCATGACCGATGCCGAAACCAAACAGACCGCCGAGCTGATCCTGTCGCTGAAGGGCGAACGCACCCTGGTGGTGGTGGAACACGACATGGAATTCGTGCGCGACCTCGGCGCCCGCGTCACCGTGCTGCACGAGGGCAGCGTGCTGTCGGAAGGCAGCGTCGACCATGTGCAGAACGATCCGCGCGTGATCGAAGTCTACCTGGGCCGATGAAGGGGCGGCGCTGATCTCATGCTGAAAGCCGAAGGACTGAATCTCTATTACGGCGCCAGCCATGCCCTGCGCGACGTGGCGCTGACGGCCGAAGCCGGCAGGATCACCTGCGTGCTGGGTCGCAACGGCGTGGGCAAGACCTCGCTGATGCGCGCGCTGGTCGGCCTGCAGGGTGTGCGCAGCGGTTCGATTCAGTGGGAAGGCGAGGACATTGTCGGGCTGAAGCCCCATGAACGCGCCCGGCGCGGCATCGCCATGGTGCCGCAGGGCCGCGAAATCTTCCCGCGTCTCACGGTCTACGAGAACCTGGAAACCGGCCTGGCGCCGCTGCCGAGGGGCGAGCGCAGCATCGACGACGAGATTTTTGCCCTGTTCCCGGTGCTGCACGAGATGCGCAACCGTCGCGGCGGCGACCTTTCGGGGGGACAGCAGCAGCAGCTGGCGATCGCGCGGGCCCTGGTCACGCGCCCCCGGCTGCTGCTGCTGGACGAACCGACCGAGGGCATCCAGCCCTCGATCATCAAGGATATCGGCCGGGTTATCCGCAGCCTCGCCGACCGCGGCACCATGGCCATCGTGCTGGTCGAACAGTATTTCGACTTCGCCAAGGCTCTGGCCGACCGCTTCATCCTGCTCCAGCGTGGCGAGGTGGTGGTCGAAGGCGACGCATCCCGGCTGGAAGGCGACGACGTCCGCCGCTATCTTACCGTCTGAATCCAGTCTGCCAGGGGGAGCGCAGCGGCATGAATCTCACGCCCCGCGAGAAGGACAAATTGCTGGTCGCCATGGCGGCCATGGTCGCCCGCCGCCGGCTGGAGCGCGGCGTGAAGCTGAACCACCCCGAAGCCGTGGCGCTGATCACCGATTATGTGGTGGAAGGCGCCCGCGACGGCCGAAGCGTGGCCGAGCTGATGCGCGACGGTGCCAGCGTGATCACCCGCGAGCAGGTGATGCCCGGGATTGCCGAGATGATCCACGAGATTCAGGTGGAGGCCACCTTCCCGGACGGTACCAAGCTGGTGACCGTGCATAACCCGATCCGCTGACGGAGGGCGCAGCATGATTCCCGGCGAAATCATCACGGCCCCCGGCGAGATCGAACTGAATGCCGGCCGCCCGACGGTGAGCGTCGAGGTGGCCAATACCGGCGACCGGCCGATCCAGGTCGGCAGCCACTATCATTTCTTCGAGACCAACCCGGCGCTGAAATTCGACCGCGAGAAAGCCCGCGGCATGCGGCTGGATATCCCGGCCGGTACCGCCGTGCGTTTCGAGCCGGGGCAGACCCGCACGGTGTCGCTGGTGGCCTATGCCGGCAAACGCAATGTCTACGGCTTCCGCGCCGCGATCATGGGCACGGTCAGGTAAGGGGCAACAGCCATGGCGATCCGCATTCCCCGTTCCGCCTATGCCGGCATGTATGGCCCCACGGTAGGCGACAAGGTCCGGCTGGCCGATACCGACATCATCATCGAGGTGGAAAAGGATTTCACCGCCCAGCCTCCGGTCCACGCGCCCAGCAAAGGCCATCCGGACGGTTATGCCGCCAACACGCCGCTTTATGGCGAGGAAGTGAAATTCGGCGGCGGCAAGGTGATCCGCGACGGCATGGGCCAGAGCCAGGTCACCAATGCCAATGGTGCGGTCGATACCGTGATCACCAACGCGCTGATCCTGGATCACTGGGGCATCGTGAAGGCCGATATCGGCCTGAAAAATGGCCGCATCGTCGGCATCGGCAAGGCCGGCAACCCCGATATCCAGCCCGGCGTCGACATCATCATCGGGCCCGGCACCGAGGCCATCGCGGGCGAGGGCAAGATCGTCACCGCCGGCGGCTTCGACGCCCATATCCATTTCATCTGCCCGCAGCAGATCGAGGAAGCGCTCTATTCCGGCGTCACCACCATGATGGGCGGCGGCACCGGCCCGGCGGCCGGCACCTCGGCCACCACCTGCACGCCCGGTCCGTTCCATATCATGCGCATGCTGCAGGCGGCCGAGGCCTTTCCGATGAATATCGGCCTGCTCGGCAAGGGCAACGCCGCTTTGCCCGACGGGCTGGTCGAGCAGGTCGCCGCCGGTGTCTGCGGTCTGAAACTGCACGAGGACTGGGGCACCACCCCGGCCGCCATCGACAACTGCCTGAACGTGGCCGAGCAGCATGACATCCAGGTGGCGATCCACACCGATACGCTGAATGAAAGCGGCTTCGTGGAAGACACCATCGCCGCGTTCAAACACCGCACCATCCACGCCTTCCACACCGAAGGCGCGGGCGGCGGCCATGCGCCCGACATCATCCGCGTCGCCGGCCTGGCCAATGTGCTGCCGTCGTCCACCAATCCGACCATGCCCTATACGGTCAACACCGTGGACGAGCATCTCGACATGCTGATGGTCTGCCACCACCTGGATCAGAAGATTCCGGAAGACGTCGCTTTCGCCGACAGCCGCATCCGGCGCGAAACGATCGCCGCCGAAGACATCCTGCACGATCTCGGCGCCTTCTCGATGATGTCGTCCGACAGTCAGGCAATGGGCCGGGTGGGCGAGGTGATCATCCGCACCTGGCAGACAGCTGATAAGATGAAAAAGCAGCGCGGCCGGCTGCCCGAGGAGAAGGGCGACAACGACAATCTGCGCGCCAAACGCTATATCGCCAAATACACCATCAATCCCGCGCTTTCCCACGGCGTGGCGCATGAGATCGGTTCGGTCGAGATCGGCAAATTCGCCGACCTGGTGATCTGGTCGCCGGCCTTCTTCGGCGTGAAACCCGACATGATCCTGAAGGGCGGCTCGATTGCGGCGGCGCCGATGGGCGATCCCAACGCCTCGATCCCCACGCCGCAGCCGGTGCATTACCGGCCGATGTTCGCCAGCTTCGGCCGCAACAGGGTGCAGTCCAGCCTCACCTTCGTCAGCCAGGCCGGGCTGGATAACAACATCGCGGCCAAATTCGGGCTGCAGCGTCCGCTGGTGGCGGTGAAGGGCTGCCGCACCGTGAAAAAGCAGGACATGGTGCATAACGCCTACATGCCGAAGATCGAGGTCGATCCGGAAACCTATATGGTGCGTGCCGACGGCCAGTTGCTCACCTGCGAACCGGCTTCAGTGCTCGCCATGGCGCAGCGGTATTTTTTGTTCTAGGCAAAATAAAAACGCGTTATGGCCGGGCTTGACCCGGCCATCCACGTGGTAGAGTTCGGCAATGCCGGAAGACGTGGATGCCCGGAACACGTCCGGGCATGACGATTAGGGAGAAAACAGTGTTCCGCGCCACCTCCGTCATCCCCGCTGGCCACTGGCCCGCCTCTGAGCGCAAGGCCACCGTCACGCTGGCGCATCACGACCGCCACCGCCGCCGCATCCGGCTTAACGCCGATGACGGTACCGGCTTCCTGCTCGACCTGCCCGAGGCGATGCTGCTGCGCGACGGCGACGGACTGAAACTGGAGCAGGGTGGCTATGTTGAAGTAAAGGCGGCCATCGAGCCGCTGGTGGAGGTGCGCGCCGCCTCGCCGCAATTGCTCGCCCGGCTGGCCTGGCATCTGGGCAACCGGCACCTGCCGGCTGCCATCCATGCCGACCGCATCCTGATCCGCGACGACCATGTGATCGTCGACATGCTGAAAGGTCTCGGTGCGCAGGTGCAGGCCGTGGAGGCGCCCTTCGATCCCGAAGGCGGCGCCTATGGCCAGCACAACCACGATCCGGCGCATCCCTACGGCCTCGGCTCGCGCTATGGCAAACACGAACACGGCCATGCCCATGGCGGCCACGCCCATGTGCATCCCCATGCCGACGATCCGGGGCATGAGCACGACCATGGCCATGACCATGACCACAAGCACTGAGTCAGGCGGCATTGCACCCGGCGATCTCTATCGCCTGCTGGCCTGGTTCTCGCCCAGCTATCCGATCGGCGCCTTTTCCTACAGCCACGGCATCGAATACGCCGTCGAAACCGGCCGGGTGAAAAACGCCGCCACGCTTGGCGACTGGATCGGCCATGTCCTGCGCCATGGCGCTGCCTGGGTGGACGCCGTGCTGCTGAAAGAGGCTTATCAGGCCGCCGATGATACTGCGCGGCTGCAGGAGCTTGCCGATCTCGCCGCCGCCTGGCGCGGCACGGCGGAAACCGCGCTGGAAAGCGCGCAGCAGGGTGGGTCCTTCGTGATGGTCACGCGCGCCGCCTGGGGGCATCCGGCGCTGGATGCCTTTACCGCCGCCCGCGGCGAGCGGCCGGTGGCCTTGAGCATCGCCATCGGCGTGGCGGCCGCCGCGCATAAACTGCCGTTGCGCCCGGTGCTGGCCGCCTATCTGCATGCCTTTGCCGCCAATCTGGTCTCGGCCGCCGTGCGCCTGATCCCGCTGGGCCAGACGGATGGCCAGCGCGCGCTGTCTGCCCTGTTGCCGGTGGTGGAAAGCGTGGCAGACTGCGCGCTGGCCTGTCCGCTGGACGAATGCGGCACGGCGGCACCGATGGTCGACCTGATGTCGATGCAACACGAAACCCAGTATACGAGGCTGTTCCGCTCATGAGTTCCTCTAATAGCAATCCCCTGCGCGTCGGCATCGGCGGGCCGGTCGGCTCAGGCAAAACCGCTTTGGTCGAACGGCTCTGCCGGCACCTGCGCGATGACTGGAACATCGCCGTCGTCACCAACGACATCTACACCAAGGAAGATGCCGAATTCCTCACCCGCGCCAACGCGCTGGCACCGGAACGCATCGCCGGCGTCGAAACCGGCGGCTGCCCGCATACGGCGATCCGCGAGGATGCCTCGATCAATCTCGCCGCCGTGGCCGAGATGCAGAAGAAATTCCCCGGCCTCGATGTGATCTTCGTCGAATCCGGCGGCGACAATCTGGCCGCCACCTTCTCGCCCGAACTGGCCGACATCACCATCTACGTGATCGACGTTTCGGCCGGCGACAAGATTCCACGCAAGGGCGGCCCCGGCATCACGCGCTCGGATCTGCTGGTGATCAACAAGATCGACCTCGCGCCGCTGGTCGGCGCATCATTGGAGGTGATGGACCGCGACTCCAGGAAGATGCGCGGCCAGCGCCCCTTCATCTTCGCCAACCTGAAGGCGGAAGAAGGTGTGGCCGAAATCGCCGATTTCATCCTGAAAAGCGGCGGCCTGAAGGAATAGGTGTTGGATGGCGGGAGAGCCGTTCTACCGCGACCTTTTCCGCTTTTCCGGCCGTCGCCGCCGTGGGTCTTATTTCAACCTGCTCTTGCTGGCGTTGTTCCTGTCGCTGCCATTTACCTTCATCGCCTTTGCGCTGAACACGATCCAGCATGGCTGGCTGGCGGACATGCTGATATGGCTATATGCCGTCCCCGCGGCCATCGTCATGAATATCGCCGGTGCGCAACGTTGCCGCGATATCGGCTGGAACGGCTGGATTGTGCTGCTAACTTATATCCCAGTGATCGGCCTTGCCTTCTGGCTGGTGCTGCTCTTCTACCCCGGTACACGCGGCCCGAATCGCTACGGCCCCGATCCGCGCAAGGCTCACCCCTCCGCCTAGGCAGTAGCCTTCCCGGGTTTTCTCCGGCTATCCTGTGCAAAACAAACCACGGGAGGAATCATGCCGGACAAGGCCAGCGAGAAGACCATGGAGCGTACCGCCGCCATCGATGCGATCCTGAACCGCGCACCGGTGATCCCGGTGCTGGTGGTGGAGGATGCCGCCCAGGCCGTGCCGCTGGCCAAGGCCCTGGTGGCGGGCGGATTGTCGGTGCTGGAAATCACCCTGCGTTCGGCCGCTGCGCTTGAGGCGATCAAGCGCATCGCAGCCGAGGTGCCCGAAGCGGTGGTCGGTGCCGGCACGGTGCTGAATGCCGCGCAGTTCGCCGCCAGCCAGCTCGCCGGCGCCAAATTCGTCATCTCGCCCGGCGCCACGGAAGCGCTGTATTACACGGCGAAGGATACCGGGCTGCCCTTCCTGCCGGCGGTGGCGACGGCCAGCGAGGTGATGCGCGCGCTGGAGCAGGGCTTCACGCGGGCCAAGTTTTTCCCCGCCGAGGCGATGGGCGGGATCAAGGCGCTGCAGAGCCTGGCCGGCCCTTTCCCGCAGATGCGCTTCTGCCCCACCGGCGGCATCACCGAAGGCAACCTCGCCGCCTATGCCGCCCTGTCGAACGTGGCCAGCGTCGGCGGCTCCTGGCTGGCGCCGAAGGAGATGCTGCAGAAAAACGACTGGGCCGGCATTACCGCCCTGGCGAAAAAGGCCGTGCAGATCGCGAAAGGATAAGCGCCATGCTTGAACTGCGTCCGAACTGCGAATGCTGCAACACCGACCTGCCGCCCGACGCGGCTGCGATGATCTGCAGTTTCGAATGCACCTTCTGCCGCGACTGCGGTGAAAACATCCTGAAAGGCATCTGTCCCAATTGTGGCGGCGGACTGGTGGCGCGGCCGATCCGCCCGGCATCCAAACTGGGCAAATATCCCGCCAGCACGAAGCGCGTGTTCAAGGCCGAAGGCTGCGCGGCGGCCGAGTAAAATTATGAGCAAGTTTGTCCTCGCCATCGACCAGGGCACCACGTCGTCGCGCGCCATCGTCTTCGATGGCAGCGGCCTGCCCATGGCCGTGGCCCAGAAGGAACTGACCCAGCATTATCCGGCCGATGGCTGGGTCGAACATGATGCCGAGGAAATCTGGCGCGACGTGCAGAGCGTGATGCGCGAGGCCGTCGCCAAGGCCGGCCTGCGCGGCGGCGACATCGCCGCCATCGGCATTACGAATCAGCGCGAGACCACCGTGGTGTGGGAACGCGCCAGCGGCCGGCCGATCCACCGCGCCATCGTCTGGCAGGATCGCCGCACGGCCGATGTCTGCCGCCAGAAGCTCGCCGATGGACTGGGCAGTCATGTGCAGCAGAAAACCGGCCTGCTGATCGACAGCTATTTCTCGGCCACCAAGATCGCCTGGCTGCTCGACCACGTGCCGGGTGCACGGGCGCGGGCGGAGAAGGGCGAATTGTGCTTCGGCACCATCGACAGTTTTCTGCTGTTCCGCCTGACCGGGAGCAAGGTGCATGCGACAGACGCCACCAATGCCTCGCGCAGCATGCTGTTCGACATCCATGCTCAAGCATGGGATGACACGCTGCTGAAGGTGTTCGACGTGCCGCGCGCCATGCTGCCCGAGGTGAAGGATTGCAGCGGCATGTTCGGTGCCGCCACGGCCGATATCCTCGGCCATGCCGTTCCGGTGGCCGGCATCGCCGGCGACCAGCAGGCCGCGCTGTTCGGCCAGGCCTGCTTCCAGCCCGGCATGGTGAAATCCACCTACGGCACCGGCTGCTTCGCGCTGGTCAATATCGGCGACAAAGCCGTGCGCTCGGAAAACCGCCTGCTCACTACGGTGGCTTACCGGCTCAAGGGCGAAACCACCTACGCATTGGAAGGCTCGATCTTCGTGGCCGGCGCCGCCGTGAAATGGCTGCGCGACGGCCTGCATCTGGTGAAGGATGCCGCCGAGACCGCCACTTTGGCCGCCGCCGTGCCGGAAACCCATGGCGTCTACCTGGTGCCGGCTTTCGTCGGCCTTGGCGCGCCCTACTGGGACCCGGATGCGCGCGCCGCGCTGCTCGGCCTCACACTGGATGCCGGCGCGGCGCATATCGCGCGCGCCACGCTGGAATCGGTGGCCTACCAGACGCGCGACCTCACCGCCGCGATGAAATCCGATGGCGCGTCCTCGCCCACGGCGCTCCGCGTCGATGGCGGCATGGTGGCCAACGACTGGCTCTGCCAGTTCCTGGCCGACATGCTGGACGTGGCGGTGGAACGGCCGCGCGTGATCGAGACCACGGCGCTCGGCGCTGCCTATCTGGCCGGCCTGGCGGTGGGCGTCTATTCCGGGCTGGATGCCGTGGCCTATGGCTGGCATTGCGAACGCCGCTTCGAGCCGCGCATGAATGCCGCCACGCGCCAGCGGCTTTATGCCGGCTGGCAGGATGCCGTCAGCCGCGTGCTGAGCAAACGCTCCGACTGATCCGTCAGCCGCCG
>JBKBJT010000032.1:0-41454 GCA_046294345.1 Ferrovibrio sp. | reverse complement strand
CCGCCGTCTAATCCAGCCAGCCCGGTACCCAGCCCCCGATGCTCAAATTTTTACTGCTGATTCTGGTGATTGCCGCCGTCTGGTACGGCTTTCGCTACGTCAACAAGCCCAAGCCGCCCGTCGCCCCGCCGGCCCCGCCGCCGCAGGTGAAATCGCCGCCAGGGCAGGCCGAGGATTTGGCCGCCTGCCCGGTCTGCGGGGCCTATGTCGCCCCCGGCACGGCGAAATCCTGCGGCCGTGCCGACTGCCCCTATCCCCCCGCCCAGAGCTAGGGTTTTGCCGCGACATTTTTGGCCTTAAGTCCGGGGTCTCAATGGCTTGACCCCATGGCGGTCGGTGGTTAAGGTCCGCCCGATTTTCGACCACCCCAACGCATAAGGCGAGAGCGCAAAGGATCCTGCGATGGCGCCCACCGGAATCGCCGCGGCTTCGTCGTTTCAGGACCTGATTCTCACCCTGCAGACCTACTGGGCGCGTCAGGGCTGCCTGCTGCTGCAGCCCTATGACATGGAAGTGGGGGCGGGCACCTTCCATCCGGCCACCACGCTGCGCGCCCTTGGCCCCGAGCCCTGGAATGCCGCTTACGTGCAGCCCTCACGCCGGCCCAAGGATGGCCGCTATGGCGACAACCCCAACCGCCTGCAGCATTACTATCAGTTCCAGGTGATCCTGAAGCCGAGCCCGGCGAATGTGCTGGAGCTTTATCTCGGTTCACTCAAGGCGCTGGGCATCGATCCGAAGCGTCACGATATCCGTTTCGTCGAGGATGACTGGGAAAGCCCCACGCTGGGTGCCTGGGGCCTGGGCTGGGAAGTCTGGTGCGACGGCATGGAGGTGACGCAGTTCACCTATTTCCAGCAGGTCGGCGGTTTCGACTGCGACCCGGTCTCGGCCGAGATCACCTATGGTCTGGAACGCCTGGCCATGTATGTGCAGGGCAAGGAGAACGTCTACGACCTGAATTTCAACGACCGCGGCGTGAAATACGGCGAGGTGTTCCACCAGGCCGAACGCGAATTCTCGGCCTACAATTTCGAACATGCCGATACCGAGCAGCTTTTCCGCCGCTTTGTAGATGTCGAGAAAGAGTGCCATGCCCTGATCGCGCAGGGACTGGCCCTGCCGGCCTATGACCAGTGCATGAAGGCCAGCCACACTTTCAATCTGCTCGATGCGCGCGGCGTGATCAGCGTGACAGAACGCGCCGCCTATATCGGCCGCGTGCGCGCGTTGGCCAAGGCCTGCTGTGCCCAGTGGCTGAAATCGCGCGGTCACAACGTGGTTGAGGGCGCCTGAGATGCTGGGCGAACTCCTGCTCGAACTGCATTCGGAAGAGATTCCCGCGCGCATGCAGCAGCGCGCCGCCGAGGATCTGGCGCGTCTGGTGGGCGAGGGCCTGAAAAAAGCCGCGCTGAACGTCGAGAGCATCACGTCCTATGTCACGCCGCGCCGCCTGGCGTTGGTGGTGAAGGGCCTGCCGCGCATGCAGGCGGATCTGCGCGAGGAAAAGAAAGGGCCCCGTGTTGGTTCGCCCGATGCGGCCGTGCAGGGTTTTTTGCGCGGCGCCGGCCTGACCTCGCTGGATCAGTGCGAAAAGCGCGATACCGGCAAGGGTGAATTCTGGTTTGCCGTGATCGAGAAGCCGGGCGAGGCCACGAAGGATGCGCTGGTTCGCATCCTGCCCGAGGCGCTGGCCCAGTTGCCCTGGCCGAAGTCGATGCGCTGGGGCGATCACGGCCTGCGCTGGGTGCGGCCCCTGCACTCCATCCTATGCCTGTTCGAGGGTGAGGTGGTGCCGTTCAAATTCGGTCATCTCACGGCCGGCGATGCTACGGCCGGCCACCGTTTCCAGGCGCCGGAACGTTTTGCCGTGCGCGATGCCGCCGACTATTTGCGCCGACTGCGGGCGGCCTATGTCGAGCCTGATTTCGCCACGCGCCGCGCCGCGGTGTTGAAAGACGCCAGCTTCGCTGCCGCCAACGAGGGGTTGGTGTTGGTCGATGATCCCGGCCTGGCCGACGAGGTAACCGGTCTGGTCGAACAGCCGGTGGTGCTGCTGGGCAGCATTCCGCAGCAGTTCATGGATGTGCCGCGCGAGGTGCTGACCACCACCATGCGTGCGCACCAGAAGTATTTTGCGCTGAATACCAAAGACGGCCAGTTGGCCCCTCGATTCGTCATCGTCGCCAATACGCTGACCGACGATGGTGGCAAGCAGGTGATTGCCGGCAACGAACGCGTGCTGACCGCGCGTCTGTCGGATGCAAAGTTCTTCTGGGACCAGGACCGCAAGCAGAGTCTGGAAAGCCGCCTGCCTGCGCTGAAGGACATCGTGTTCCATGCCAAGCTGGGCGCCGTGGCGCAGAAGATCGAGCGCGTGGAACGCCTGGCCTACGAGATTGCGGCCGCCCTGCATGCCGATGCGAGGCAGGCACGGCGCGCCGCCAAGCTGGCCAAGGCCGATCTGGTCACCGGGCTGGTCGGCGAATTCCCCGAGCTGCAGGGCATCATGGGCCGTTATTACGCGCTGCATGACGGCGAGGAACCGGCTGTGGCCGAGGCTATTGCCCAGCATTATGCACCGCAGGGTCCGAACGATCGCTGCCCGACCGATCCGGTCGCCATTTCGGTCGCTCTGGCCGACAAGATCGACATCCTGGCCGGTTTCTTCGCTATCGACGAGAAACCGACCGGTTCAAAGGACCCCTTCGCGCTGCGCCGCGCCGCCCTGGGCGTGATCCGGCTGGTGCTGGAAAACAGGCTGAGCCTGCCGCTGCGGCCGCTGTTCCGTTCGGCACTGTCGTTGCAGATCGTGCAGGCTGACGGTTCGCGCAATGTGGTTGAGGAACTGATGCAGTTCTTCGTCGACCGCCTGAAGGTGCATCTGCGCGAACAGGGCGTGCGTCACGACCTGATCGCTGCCGTCTTCGCCAAGGGCGGCGACGACGATCTGGTGCGCGTGCTGGCCAAGGTGGATGCCCTGCGTGGTTTCCTGAACGAGGTGGATGGCGGCAATCTGCTGACGGCCTATCGCCGTGCCAACAACATCGTGCGGGCCGAATTGAAGAAAACGCCCGAGCTGAAACTCGGTGCCGTGGAAAGCAAGCTGATTGCTCAGGACGAGGAGCTGGCGCTGGTCGCTGCTCTTGCCGAATTGGACCGCGCCTCCGGAAAAATCGAGGACGAGGCGGAATTCCGCCATTATCTCGCCACACTGGCGCGGCTACGTCAGCCGGTCGACGTGTTCTTCGACAAGGTAACCGTGAACAGCGACGATGCCGCCGTGCGGCGCAATCGCCTGAGTTTGCTTTCGGCCGCGGTCGGAAGCATGGATCGTATCGCCGACTTTTCCCAGATCGAGGGGTGACAGAGCTATGGCCAAGCCGAAGCAGAAGAAAGCCAAGACCAAGCTCAAGGCCAAACCGAAGGCCGTGGCAGCGCGCAAGACCGTGAAGGCCAAGAAGGCCACGAAGAAGCCCGCCATCAAGAAGGTCGCGAAGAAACGGGCTCCCGCCCGCAAGGCAGCACCCAAGGCGCCGACCGCAATCAAGGGCAAATGGGTCTACAGCTTCGGCGATGGCAAGGCCGAAGGCCGCGCCAACATGCGCGAACTGCTGGGTGGCAAGGGCGCAAACCTGGCCGAGATGTCCAATCTTGGTCTGCCGGTGCCGCCGGGCTTCACCATCACCACCGAGGTCTGCACCGCCTATTACAAGAACGGTCAGAAATATCCGAAGGAACTGACCGGCCAGGTCGATGCCGCGCTCAGCCGGGTCGAGAAGCTGGTCGGCGCCAGGTTCGGCGACGCGAAGATGCCGCTGCTGGTCTCGGTGCGCTCAGGCGCGCGGGCCTCGATGCCGGGCATGATGGATACCGTGCTGAATCTGGGCCTCAACGACGTGACCGTCGAGGCGCTGGCCAAACAGTCCGGCAATGAGCGTTTCGCCTGGGACAGCTACCGCCGCTTCATCCAGATGTATTCCGACGTCGTGCTCGGCGTCGGCCACGAGCATTTCGAGGAAATCCTCGAGATGCACAAGGAGGAATACGGCCTGGTGCTCGATACCGAGCTGAAGGCCGCCGACTGGAAGCAGCTCGTCGCCGCCTACAAGAAGAAGGTGGAGCAGGAACTGGGTCGGCCCTTCCCGCAGGATGTGCGCGACCAGCTCTGGGGTGCCATCGGCGCCGTGTTTTCCAGCTGGATGAACCAGCGCGCCATCACCTATCGCAACCTGCATCATATCCCAGAATCCTGGGGCACGGCCGTGAACGTGCAGGCTATGGTGTTCGGCAATATGGGTGAGACCTCTTGCACTGGCGTGGCCTTCACCCGCGATCCCTCGACCGGCGAGAAGATCTATTACGGTGAATACCTGATCAACGCCCAGGGCGAGGACGTGGTCGCCGGCATCCGTACGCCGCAGCAACTCACCAAGTCGGCCCGCCTGGCCGTCGGCAACGAGCTGCCGTCGATGGAAGAATCGATGCCGGCCACTTTCAAGCAGCTGGTCGCGGTGTTCCAAAAGCTGGAAAAACATTACCGCGACATGCAGGACATCGAATTCACCGTCCAGCAGGGCAAGCTGTGGATGCTGCAGACCCGGTCGGGCAAGCGTACCGCCAAGGCCGCGATCAAGATTGCCGTCGACATGGTGAAGGAAAAGCTGATCGGCCAGGCCGAGGCGGTCGACCGTATCGATCCGGCTTCGCTGGACCAGCTGCTGCACCCGACGCCTGACCCGAAGGCCGAGCGCAAGGTGATCGCCAAGGGCCTGGCCGCATCGCCGGGCGCCGCATCGGGCAAGGTGGTCTTCCTGGCCGACGAGGCCGAGGCCATGGCCCATAAGGGTGAGGCCGTGATCCTCTGCCGCGTTGAGACCTCGCCGGAAGACATCCACGGCATGCATGCCGCCAAGGGTATCCTCACCGCGCGTGGCGGCACCACCAGCCACGCCGCCGTGGTGGCGCGCGGCATGGGCCGGCCCTGCGTGTCGGGCGCCGGCAGCCTGCGCATCGATTACAATGCGGGCCGCATGACCATCGGCGACCTGGTCGTCAACAAGGGCGACGTGATCACCATCGACGGTTCGACCGGCGAAGTGATCCTCGGCCTGATGCCGATGATCGAGCCGCAGCTTTCAGGCGATTTCGGCCAGCTGATGGCCTGGGCCGACAAGCTGCGCAAGCTGAAGGTCCGCACCAATGCCGAAACCCCGGCCGATGCTGAGACGGCGGTGCGCTTCGGCTGCGAAGGCATCGGCCTGTGCCGCACCGAGCATATGTTCTTCGATGCCGACCGCATCACGGCCGTGCGTGAGATGATCCTGTCGGACAATGTCGAGGGCCGAAAGAAGGCGCTTGCCAAGATACTGCCCATGCAGCGCGACGATTTCGTGCAGCTGTTCAAGATCATGGCCGGTCGCCCGGTCACGATCCGCCTGCTCGATCCGCCGCTGCATGAATTCCTGCCCAAGACCGAGGCCGATTTCGATGCCGTCGCCAAGGGCACGGGTCTGAGCGTGGCTGCGCTGAAGGAACGCAAGAAGGCCCTGGAAGAGACCAATCCGATGCTGGGCCATCGCGGCTGTCGCCTCGGCATCAGCTATCCGGAAATCTACGAGATGCAGGCCCGCGCCATCTTCGAGGCGGCGGTGCAGGTCTCCAAGGCCGGCGGCAAGCCGGTCGAGCCGGAAGTGATGATCCCGCTGGTCGCCACCAAGGCCGAGATCGACATCCTGAAGGGTCGCGTCGACGCCGTTGCCGCTGCCGTGTTCAAGGAGCAGGGCAAGAAGGTGAAGTATCTGGTCGGCACCATGATCGAACTGCCGCGCGCCGCCCTGCGCGCCGCCGAGATCGCCGAGACGGCCGAATTCTTCTCCTTCGGTACTAACGACCTGACCCAGACCACGCTCGGTATCAGCCGCGATGACTCGGCGCTGTTCATGGAAGACTACCTGAAGGCCGGCATCTTCGAGCGCGACCCCTTCGTCAGTATCGACCAGTCCGGTGTCGGCGAGCTGGTGAAGATCGCCGCCCAGCGTGGCCGCGGCGCGCGCAAGGACATCAAGCTCGGCATCTGCGGCGAACATGGCGGCGACCCGTCGTCGGTGCGCTTCTGCCACAAGGCCGGCCTGGATTACGTCTCCTGCTCGCCCTACCGTGTGCCGATTGCCCGGCTGGCCGCGGCCCAGGCCGCGATCAGCGAGGAAAAGGCCAGCGAAGCCTGACCCTGATCGGCCCATAAAAAGGAAAAGGCCGGGCATTCCGCCCGGCCTTTTTTATGCCTTGATGCAACTGGTTACTGGATCGTGATCTTCGGCATCCGGCTGGCGCCGGCGTCGCGGTCCAGCTTCTCGGCCACCTTGGCGGCAATGGCGCGATAGGCTTTGGCCTCCTCGCTGTCGGGCTGCGACGCCACGATCGGCGCGCCGCCATCCGAAGTTTCCCGGATCGCGATATTGAGCGGCAATTCGCCCAGGAAATCGCAGCCCAGTTCCTCGGCCGTCTTGCGGGCGCCGCCATGGGCGAAAATCTCGCTGCGATGGCCGCAATTGGGGCAGCAGAAATAGCTCATGTTCTCGACGATGCCGAGCACCGGCACGTCCACGCGGCGGAACATGTTCAGGCCCTTGCGGGCATCCAGCAGGGCGATGTCCTGCGGCGTGGAGACGATCACCGCACCGGCCAGCGGTACGCGCTGGGCCATGGTCAGCTGGGCGTCGCCGGTGCCGGGCGGCATGTCGACCACCAGCACGTCCAGCTCGCCCCAGGCCACGTCGCGCAGCATCTGCTCCAGCGCGCTCATCACCATCGGGCCGCGCCAGATCATCGGCGTGTCTTCTGGCACCAGGAAACCCATCGACATGCAGGGAATTCCCCAGCCCTGCAGCGGATGCAGGCGTTTGCCGTCCGGCGAATGGGGTTTGCCGGTGATCCCCATCATGCGCGGCAGCGAGGGACCGTAGATATCGGCATCCAGCAAACCGACTTTCTTGCCGGCCTGGGCCAAAGCCAGGGCCAGGTTGACCGCCGTGGTGGATTTGCCGACGCCGCCTTTGCCCGAGGCAACGGCGATGATCGACTTGATGCCAGGGATGGCAGGCCGCGGGCCGACTTCCGGCGCCGCACCCGGCTTGCCGGCACCTTTCGGGGGCGGGTTATGGCCATGATCGTGCGCATGCGCATGAGTATGGGGCGCGGTGGCAGGCTGGTTCTTGGCCCCCTGCCGCTCGGCGGTGAGGACTACGGTGGCCGAGGTCACACCCGACAGTTTGGCCACTGCCTGCTCGCAGGCCTTGCGCAAAGGCTCCTTGGCAGCACCCGCACGGGGATCGACCTCTAGCACGAAGCCGACATTGCCACCTTTGATGACAAGTCCGGCAACCATGCCGAGTTCGACCACATTCTTGCCATGATCCGCGTCTACCACACCGCGCAGCGCGTCCATGATCTGCGCTTCCGTCACCCCGGTCATGCTTGAAATCCCTGTAAACGTTCCAATATTGTCGGCTGTTGGCAGGCGAAAGGGCTATTGTGCCTTGCGGGTGATATATCGCGATGGCGCGGCAACGGCAATTCGCCGGCCAAAAGGTAAACAGGTTTGAGGCACAAGGCCGGGTGGCGCAGCCATTCCGGCAGGGTAGGGGAGGCGGATCACTGGCGATCCAGCATCCGGCCCGGCACAGAAGGACAACAGGATGCCCTGGAGCAATCAAGGTGGCGGATGGCAAGGTGGCGGCGGTGGTCGCGGGCCCTGGGGGCAGGGACCACGCGGCGGCGGCCCGTCCGGCCCCGGTGGCGGTGGCTTCGGCGGCCCCAATCCGCCGAACCTGGAAGACATCCTCCGCAAGGGCCAGGACAAGTTCCGGAATCTTATGCCCGGCGGTGACGTATCCGGTCGCGGCATCCTCCTGCTGATCCTGGTCGCGCTCGCGATCTGGCTTGGCACCGGTTTCTACCGCGTCGATACCGACGAGCAGGGCGTCGTGCTGCGCTTCGGCAAGGTGCATTCGGTCACCGAACCCGGCCTGCGCTATCGCCTGCCCTGGCCGGTCGACAGCGTGTTGACCCCGAAGGTTACCACCGTCAACCGCGAGGAAATCGGTTTCCGCAGTCTGGGCGATTCCCCCACCCGCGGCGCGCAGCAGCGCGACGTGCCGGAGGAAAGCCTGATGCTGACCGGTGACGAGAACATCGTCGATATCGACTTCACCGTGCTGTGGCAGGTGAAGGATGCCGGCCAGTATCTGTTCAACGTTGTCGACCCCTCGCGCACCATCAAGCAGGTGGCCGAAAGCGCCATCCGCGAAGTGGTCGGCAAGAACAATATCCAGTTCATCCTGACCGAGGGCCGCACCAAGATCGCCGACGACACCCGTCGCGTGATGCAGGCGGTGCTCGATGGCTACAATGCCGGCGTGGTGATCACCCAGGTCGCCCTGCAGCGCACCGAGCCGCCGGCATCGGTGATCGATGCCTTCCGCGACGTGCAGGCGGCCCAGGCTGACCGCGAGCGCGCCCAGAACGAGGCGGAAGCCTATCGTAACGACATCATCCCGCGTGCCCGAGGCGAGGCGCAGCGTATGCTGCAGCAGGCCGAGGCCTACAAGCAGGAAGTGATCGCCAATGCCCAGGGCGATGCCAGCCGCTTCACCCAGGTCTACAACGAATACCGTCTGGCCAAGGATGTCACCACCAAGCGCATGTATCTGGAGACCATGGAGGAAATCCTCCGCGGCACCAACAAGGTGATCATCGAGGGTTCCTCTGGTCAGGGCGTGGTGCCCTACCTGCCTCTGCCAGAGCTGCAGAAAAAACAACAGCAGCAGCGCTGAGGAAGATGCCATCATGAACCGCACGCTCCTCACCGTCATCGTCGTTGTCCTGGTCGCCGCCGGCTTCCTGGTCAAGGCCTCGCTGTTCACCGTGCACCAGGCCCAGCAGGCCCTGGTGGTACAGTTCGGCGATCCGCGCCGCGTCATCTCCGAGCCCGGCCTGAATATGAAAATCCCGCTGATCCAGGATGTGGTCTATTTCGACAAGCGCATCCTGGGGCTTGATGCCCAGCCGGAAGAAATTCTCACCACCGACCAGCGTCGCCTGGTGGTCGACAGCTTCGTGCGCTATCGCATCACCAATCCGCTGCTGTTCTATCAGACCGTCCGTAACGAACTTGGCCTGCGCGGTCGTCTGGCACCGTCGGTGGCGAATGCCTTCCGCGGCGCTTTCGGCAAGCTGGATGCCACCAGCATCATCTCGGGCGACCGCCCGTCGGCGATGCAGCAGGTGACGACCACGTTGCAGGAAGATTCGCGCCGCCTGGGTATCGAACTGGTCGACGTGCGCATCAAGCGCGCCGACTTCCCTGATACCATCAGCCAGGCGATCTTCCGCCGCATGCAGACCGAGCGCCAGCGCGAAGCCAACGAGCAGCGCGCCACCGGTTTCGAGCTGGCCGAGAAAATACGCGCCGAAGCCGAACGCCAGCGTACCATCCTTCTGGCTGATGCACGCCGTCGCTCGGAAATCCTGCGCGGTGAGGGCGATGCCGAGCGGACCAAGATATTCGCCGAGGCGGCAAACAAGGACCCCGAATTCTACGGCTTCTACCGCTCGCTGCAGGCCTATACCAAGGCCCTGCAGCAGAGCGACACCACGATGGTGCTGTCGCCGGATTCGGAGTTCTTCCGCTATTTCGACAGCCCGACGGGCGCACCGCGCCGGCCGGGCCAGCGCTAGGACCGATTACGATCGCCGCCGAGGGCGGCGTGGAGGCTAAGTCATGAACGTCATGTTGAACACCCGCCTGATCCGCGCCGGTCTGACCCGCACTGGCACGGCGCTGGCGGCGGCGCTTTTCGTTGCCACCGGGCTGGCTGCTGCCGCGCAGGCGCGGGCGCCGGAAGGCGATTTCGCCGACCTGGCCGAGCGTTTGCTGCCCTCGGTGGTGAATATCTCGACCACGCAGACGGTACAGAATCGCGGCGGGCTGCCCGAGGGCATGCCGCAATTCCCGCCGGGCTCGCCGTTCGAGGATTTCTTCAAGGAATTCTTCGACCGCCAGCAGCGCGGCGAGGGCAACCGCCCGCCGCGTCAGGTTTCCTCGCTGGGCTCGGGCTTCATCGTCGACGCACGCGGCTATGTGGTAACCAACAACCATGTGATCGCCGAGGCCGACCAGGTGCGTGTCATCCTGCATGACAACACCGAGCTGGAAGCCAAGGTGGTGGGCCGCGATCCGGAAATCGATATCGCCGTATTGAAGATCGAGATGAAGAACGGCCGCCAGCTCAGCGCCACGCAATGGGGCGATTCCGACAAGATTCGCGTCGGCGAATGGACGCTGGCGATCGGCAATCCCTTCGGCCTGGGCGGCACCGTCACCGCCGGCATCGTCTCGGCGCGCGGCCGCGACATCAATGCCGGCCGCTACGACGACTTTCTGCAGACCGACGCCTCGATCAACAAGGGCAATTCCGGCGGGCCGCTGTTCGACAAGAACGGCAATGTGATCGGCATCAACACCGCGATCTTCTCGCAGACCGGTGGCTCGATCGGCATCGGGTTCGCCGTGCCGGCCAATCTCGCCAAGCCGGTGGTGCAGCAGCTGATTGAATTCGGCCGCACCAAGCGCGGCTGGCTCGGCGTGCAGATTCAGTCGGTCACCGACGAGATGGTGGAGGCGCTGGGTCTGAGCCAGGCCCGCGGCGCGCTGGTGGCCAAGGTCGTGCCCGGCGGTCCGGCGCAGAAGGCCGGCATCGATTCCGGCGACGTGATCGTCAGCTTCGACGGCAAGCCGATCGCCACCACCAATGCATTGACGCGCAGCGTTGCGGAAACGCCGGTCGGCAAGACCGTGAATGTCGAGATCATGCGCAAGGGCAAGAAACAGGCGGTGAAGGCCACGCTGGGCGAGCTGGAAGCCGCCATGGCCTCAGCCAAGGCCGAGAATAGCCAGAAGGCCGATGCCAACCGCGCCAAGCCCGGCCGTAACGAGACCGAACTGGCCGATCTGGGGTTGCGGGTTGCGCCGCTGTCCAAGGAACTGCGTCAGAAGCACGACATCAAGGATGACGTGAAGGGCGTTGTGGTCACCGATGTCGACCCCGAGGGTCCGGCCGCCAAGCGCGACGTGCGCGTGGGTGACGTGATCATCGAGATGGCCCAGTCGGAAGTGCGCAATCCCGACGACGCCGTCGAGATGCTGAAAGCACTGAAGGATGCCAAGCGCAAGGTGGCCTTGCTGCAGATCCAGCGTGGCGGCGAGCCGCGCTTCGTGCCGGTGCCTTTAAAGTCCTAGGCCCTGGCAGCCAATAAAAAAGGCCGGCCCAGAGAGATTATCTCGGAGCCGGCCTTTTTCTTTGTCCTGATGGCAGGTGTTCAGCCGATCTCGGCCGCGTTCTGCACGATCTTGCCGACCAGGCCGTATTCCACGGCCTGCTCCGCGCTCATCCAGTAGTCGCGGTCGGTATCCTTTTCGATCCGCTCGATCGGCTGGCCGGTCTCGCGTGCGAAAATCTCATTCAGCCGCTTGCGCATGCGGATGATTTCCTTGGCCTGGATCGCGACGTCCGAGGCCGTGCCGCCCGCGCCGCCTGACGGCTGGTGCAGCAGGAAGCGGGTGTTGGGTAGCGAGAAACGGTTTTCCTTCTTGGCCGCGGCGTAGATCAGCGCGCCGGCCGAGGCGACCCAGCCGGTGCCCACCACGCGCACCTCCGGTTTCACGAACTTGATCATGTCATAGATCGTGTCGCCGGATTCGACGTGGCCGCCCTGGCTGTTGATGAAGATGGTGATCGGCTCGTCGCCGGCGGCCTGCAGGGCCAGCAGGCGGGCCGAGACTTCCTTGGCGATTTTCTGGTCGATGCCGCCGTAGATCAGGATGGTGCGGGCCTTGAACAGCCGCTCCTCGATACCGGGCGACTTCTCTTTCGCCTTGGCCTCGGCGTCGCCGTTCTTTTCCGGCTGGTCGGGCTCGTCGTCCAGGTGGGTGATGCGATTCAGCATGCCAGAAGGTTCCTTACAGGCTTTCGACTCGTGATCTCATTTTTCCCACGGGGTGGGAGGGGGTGCAAGGCTCAGGGGGCGACGGTGGCAGGGGTGCTCGCCGGGCGCTAGGCAGGACCCGGGCTTTTCCGCTAGGCTCCGGCCGGTTTCCGCCTCCCTTAAAGAAAGGTCGCGCCATGCTGAAAGGCAAGTCCGCCGTCGTCACCGGTTCCACCAGCGGCATCGGCCTCGGGATCGCCCGGGCGCTGGCCGGGCAGGGCGTCAATGTGATGCTGAACGGTTTCGGCGACGCGGCCGCCATCGAGAAGATCCGCGCCGGGCTGGCTGCCGAAAACGGCGTGAAGGTGCTGTATGACGGCGCCGACATGTCGGATGGCGCCGCCGTTGCCGCCCATGTGAAGAAGGCCGAGGATGCCTTCGGCGGCGTCGATATCCTGGTCAACAATGCCGGCATCCAGTTCGTCTCGGCGGTGGACGAATTCCCCGAGGCCAAGTGGCATGCGATCCAGAACATCATCCTGAATTCCACCTTCCATGCCACCAAGGCGGCCCTGCCGGGCATGAAGCAGAAGAACTGGGGCCGGGTGATCAACCTGGTCTCGGCCCATGGCCTGGTGGCCTCGCCGTTCAAGTCGGCCTATGTGTCGGCCAAGCATGGCCAGATCGGCTTCACCAAGTCGGTGGCGCTGGAAGTGGCCGAGACCAACATCACGGTGAACGCGATCTGCCCAGGATATGTGCGCACGCCGCTGGTGGAAGGCCAGATCGAGGATCAGGCCAAGGTGCATAACATGCCGCGCGACCGCGTGGTGCGCGAGGTGATCCTGGCCTCGCAGCCGAACAAGCGCTTCATCGAGATCGAGGAAGTGGCGGCGCTCGCCCTGTTCCTGTGCGGTGAGATGGCGAAATCCATCACAGGCACGGCCATTGCGATTGATGGCGGGTGGACCGCCCGCTGAAGCGGCGGTGGCGATGGCGGCTAGGCCGCGCGTTAACGCTCAGCGCCCGAAAATTTCGTCGCGGCGATAGCCTTGGGCATAGAGCAGGGCAGTCAGGTCGCCGTGGCGGATGTTGAACTTTGCGGCTTCCTGCACTTTCGGCTTGGCGTGGAAGGCGATGCCCAGTCCCGCCGCGCCCAGCATGGCGAGATCATTGGCGCCGTCGCCCACCGCGATGCAGTCTTCCATGCCGATGCCCTTTTCGCGCGCCACGCGCTGCAGGGCCTCCAGCTTGGCCTCGCGGCCCAGGATCGGCTCGCGGATGCCGGCGATGGCATCGTTTTCCAGGATCAGGTGATTGGCCTGCTGCTCGTCGAAGCCGAGCTGCTGGGCGATCGGCTGCGTGTAGTAATCGAAGCCACCCGAAACCAGGGCGCAATGCACGCCGTTCTGTTTCAGCGTCGCCACCAGCGCGGCAGCACCGGGCATCAGCTTGATGCGTTCGCCGGCCTTGTCGAGTAGGCTGGCCGGCTGGCCTTTCAGCAGGCTGACGCGTTCGCGGATCGCTTCATAGAAATCGAGTTCGCCATTCATGGCGCGGCGGGTGATTTCGGCCACACGGTCGCCGATATCGGCCAGGAAGGCGATCTCGTCCAGCATCTCGTTGCGGATGATGGTCGATTCCATGTCGGCCACCAGCGCCTTCTTACGGCGGTTTTCGGGTTTGAGTACCAGCACATCCACCGGCGTGGCGCGCAGGGCGGTGCGGGCCGCTTTGACGGCCTCGTCCGGCACCACGTTGTCGAAGGGGATGTCGCAGGCGATGCCGGGTTCCAGCCAGTCGGCCGGGCCGACCTTGCCGCGGGCCAGGGCGAGGGCGTCGCGGACTGCATTCGCCACCCGGGGCGTCAGCACGGCATTGTGGGGCGCGGTGATCAGGGTGAGAATGTTTTGCATCCGCCTGTTCTAGGGCTGTAGAAGGGGCGGCGCAACCCGCCCTGAATACCCCCATCCCGTACCCGTCGCCATGGATACCCGTCACGCCCCCGTCATCCTGCTCGCCGGCCCCACCGCCAGCGGCAAGTCGGCGCTTGGCCTCAGCCTGGCCGAGAAAATAGGCGGCACGGTGATCAATGCCGACAGCATGCAGGTCTACCGCGACCTGCGCATTCTGACCGCCCGACCGACCGACGAGGAAATGGCCCGGGTGCCGCACCGGCTCTATGGCGTGCTGGATGCCGCCGTCCATGGCACGGCCGCCTTGTGGCGCGATTTGGCGCTGGAGGCCATCGGCGAGACCATCCGCGCCGGCCGGGTGCCCATCCTGCTGGGCGGCACCGGGCTGTACCTGAAAGCCCTGACCGAGGGGCTGGTCGACCTGCCGCCGATCCCGGAGGAAGCCCGCAGCGAAGCACGGCAACGCCTGGAGCAGGATGGCCCCGCCGGCCTGCATGCCACGCTGGCCGCCATTGATCCGGCCATGGCCGAACGGCTGAAGCCGGGCGACAGCCAGCGGCTGGTGCGGGCCTATGAGGTGAAGATCGGCACGGGGCGCTCGCTGGCCGACTGGCAGGCCGGTTCGGCCGCGCCGCCTCTGCCCAATCCGGTCTATCGCCTGCTGCTGCGGCCGCCCCGGGCGGCGCTTTATGCCCGGATCGACCGACGCTTCGAGGCCATGATCGCGGCCGGCGCACTGGACGAGGTCCGGGCCTTCCACGACCGCACCGACGTACCCCCCGATGCCCCGATCCGCAAAGCCCATGGATTACCTGAGCTTATTCAACATCTTGATGGAAAAATGAGCCTCGAAGACGCGATCCGGATCGGCCAGCTCAACACCCGCCATTACGCCAAGCGGCAGACCACCTGGTTCCGGCATCAGTTTGTGGCCGACCGGGTTGTGGAAAATGATGTTTCCGGGCAAGAAAATTTCAACCCAGAGGCAGAAATCTTTCCGAACATTGTGAGATACCTATTGACCGTGCGCGGAGGGGCCGTTTAGGTTGGCGCGCTTTTCGACGGTCGGAGCGGCATGTTCCGGCCGATTTTTGTCTCCCGCAGCAGGTTTTCAGGGGAAGAGTCATGCAGTCCGGAGCGCAGGCCGCGCCGACCCAGCAGATGAGCGGCGCCGAAATCGTGATCAAGGCCCTGGTCGACCAGGGCGTCGAAGTCGTATTCGGCTATCCCGGCGGCGCCGTTCTTCCCATCTATGACGCGCTGTTCAAGCAGAACGCCATCCGCCACATCCTGGTGCGGCACGAGCAGGGCGCCGTTCACGCTGCGGAAGGTTATGCCCGCTCCACCGGTAAACCCGGCGTGGTGCTGGTCACCTCGGGTCCCGGCGCCACCAATGCCGTCACCGGCCTGACCGATGCGTTGCTGGATTCGATTCCTCTGATCTGCCTGACCGGCCAGGTCGCCACCCATCTGGTCGGCACCGACGCCTTCCAGGAATGCGATACCACCGGCATCACCCGGCCCTGCACCAAGCATAATTACCTGGTGAAGAACGTCGACGATCTTGCCCGTGTGGTGCACGAGGCTTTTTACGTCGCCACCAACGGTCGTCCCGGCCCGGTGGTGATCGACCTGCCCAAGGATGTGCAGGTGGCGGCGGGCCGCTACACCGCCAAGGACAATATCCGCCACAAGACCTATCGTCCGCGCGTGGACGGTGACGAGGCCAAGATCAAGCAGACCGTGGCGCTGATGGCTGCGGCCGAACGCCCGATCTTCTATACCGGCGGCGGCATCATCAATGCCGGCCCGCGTGCGTCCGAACTGCTGCGCGAATTCGTCAAGCTGACCGGTTTCCCGATCACCAACACGCTGATGGGCCTGGGTGGTTATCCCGCCACTGACAAGCAGTTCCTCGGCATGTTGGGCATGCACGGCACCTGGGAAGCCAACCATGCCATGCATGATTGCGACGTTATGGTCGCCATTGGCGCGCGCTTCGACGACCGCATCACCGGCCGCCTGAATGCCTTTTCGCCAGGCTCGAAGAAGATCCATGTCGATATCGACCCGTCTTCGCACAACAAGACAGTGCATTGCGATATCGCCATCGTCGGCGATGCCTGCCGCGTGCTGGAGCAGATGATCGCGGCCTGGAAGCAGGGCGGCTACAAGCCGAACCGCAAGGCGCTGGACAAATGGTGGCAGCAGATCGACCAGTGGCGCGCCCGGGACTGCCTGAAGTTCAAGCAGGACGACAAGATCATCAAGCCACAATATGCCATCCAGCGGCTCTATGAGCTGACCAGGGATCGCGACACCTTCATCACCACCGAAGTCGGCCAGCATCAGATGTGGGCCGCGCAGTTCTACAAGTTCGACAAACCGAACCGCTGGATGACCTCAGGCGGCCTGGGCACCATGGGCTATGGCCTGCCGGCCGCCATCGGCGTGCAACTCGGCCATCCTGACAAGCTGGTTGTGGATATCGCCGGCGAAGCCTCGATCCTGATGAACATCCAGGAGCTGGGCACGGCGGCGCAGTTCCGCCTGCCGGTGAAGGTGTTCATCCTCAACAACGAATATATGGGCATGGTGCGCCAGTGGCAGCAATTGCTGCATGGCGGGCGCTACTCGCAGAGCTATTCGGAATCGCTGCCCGATTTCGTCAAACTGGCCGAAGCCTTCCACTGCACCGGCCTGCGCTGCACCAGCCCGGCCGATCTGGATGGCGTCATCAAGGAGATGATGGCGATCAATGGCCCGGTGGTGGTGGATGTCGCCGTCGACAAGGCGGAGAACTGCTTCCCCATGGTGCCCTCGGGCGCCGCGCATAACGAGATGATCCTGGCTGATGACAAGCCGGCCGACCCCAACAATGCCGCCGTCAGTGAAGACGGCATGGCCCTGGTCTGACGCCGCCGGATAACGAAAAGAGAGTTCCGTCCCATGCCTGCGCCGCAGCAGCCGATCCAGTCCCATATCCTGTCCGTTCTGGTCGATAACGAACCCGGCATCCTCGCCCGCGTGGTCGGCCTGTTCTCGGGCCGTGGCTACAACATCGAAAGCCTGACGGTGGCCGAGGTATCGGATGCCGCGCATCTGTCGCGCATCACGGTGGTCACCTCCGGTCCGGCCAATGTGATCGAGCAGATCAAGGCCCAGCTCGGTCGTCTGGTGCCGGTGCATAACGTGCACGACCTGACCGTTGAGGGTCCGCATGTGGCGCGCGAACTGGCGCTGATCAAGGTGGCCGGCACCGGCGAGAAGCGCGTGGAGTCGTTGCGCATTGCCGACATCTTCCGCGCCCGCGCGGTGGACAGCACCATCGAATCCTTCATCTTCGAGCTGACCGGCGCACCCGAAAAGATCACAGCCTTCATCGAGCTGATGAAGCCGCTGGGCCTGATCGACGTGTCGCGCACCGGCGTGGTGGCGATCAGCCGCGGCCCGAAGCCCCTCTGAACCATTCCATAAACAACGACGCAGTCCCGAGGAGATACGATCATGCGCGTTTACTACGACCGCGATGCGGACCTGAACCTGATCAAGGGCAAGAAGGTTGTCATCGTCGGCTATGGCAGCCAGGGCCATGCCCATGCGATGAACCTGAAGGACAGCGGCGTGAAGAACGTCGCGGTCGCGCTGCGCAAGAACTCGGCCGGCGTGAAGAAGGCCGAGGAGGCTGGCTTCAAGGTGATGACGCCCGCCGAGGCTGCCAAGTGGGCCGATGTCGTGATGGTGCTGACGCCCGATGAAGGCCAGTCGGACCTGTGGAACAACGACCTGCGCGACAACATGAAGGAAGGCGCCGCCCTTGCCTTCGCCCATGGCCTGAACATCCATTTCAACCTGATCGAGCCGCGCAAGGACCTCGACGTGTTCATGATCGCGCCGAAGGGCCCCGGCCATACGGTGCGCTCGGAATACCTGAAGGGCGGCGGCGTGCCGTCGCTGGTTGCCGTGCATCAGAATGCCTCGGGCAACGCGCTCGAAATCGCGCTCAGCTATGCCTCGGCCAATGGCGGCGGCAAGGCCGGCATCATCGAGACCACCTTCCAGGAAGAATGCGAGACCGACCTGTTCGGCGAACAGGTCGTGCTCTGCGGCGGTCTGGTCGAACTGATCAAGGCCGGCTACGAGACGCTGGTGGAAGCCGGCTACGCCCCCGAGATGGCCTATTTCGAGTGCCTGCATGAAGTGAAGCTGATCGTCGACCTGATCTACGAAGGCGGCATCGCCAACATGAACTACTCGATCTCGAACACGGCCGAATACGGCGAATACGTCACCGGCCCGCGCATCATCACGCCGGAAACCAAGGCCGAGATGAAGCGCGTACTGGAAGACATCCAGTCGGGCCGTTTCACCCGCAACTGGATGCTGGAGAACAAGGTGAACCAGACCTCGTTCAAGGCCACCCGCGCTCGCCTGGCCAAGCACCCGATCGAGGAAGTGGGCGCCAAGCTGCGTGCCATGATGCCCTGGATCGCCAAGAACAAGCTGGTCGACAAGGCCCGCTCGAACTAAGTCTGCACAAACGTTGCGTCAGCGGCCGGCGGCGACGAACCGCCGGCCGTTTTCGTTTCCGGCTTCCCGGCGCCTTCGCCTATCATCTCCGGCAAATCAGGAGGAAATGATATGGCCAAGGTTTTCGTCGCCGGCGTGGGCATGATTCCGTTTGCCAAACCGGGCAGCAGCAAATCCTATGACGAGATGGGCGCCGAGGCGGGACAACTCGCGCTCAAGGATGCCGGCATCGGCTACGATGCCGTGCAGCAGGCCTATGCCGGCTATGTCTATGGCGACAGCACCTGCGGCCAGAAGGCGCTCTATCGCATCGGCATGACCGGCATTCCGGTCGTCAATGTCAACAACAACTGCTCCACCGGCTCGACGGCATTGTTCCTGGCCCGACAGGCGATCCAGAGCGGCGCCGCCGATTGTGTGCTGGCGCTGGGCTTCGAGCAGATGAAGCCGGGCGCGCTCGGTTCGGTCTATAACGACCGGCCGAGCCCGTTCACGGATTTCGATACCGTCTGCGACGAGATCGTCGGCATGCCCGATGTGCCGCTGGCCCTGCGTTATTTCGGCGGCGCCGGCCTCAGCCACATGCAGAAATACGGCACGAAACTTGAAACCTTTGCCCGCATCCGCGCCAAGGCCAGCCGGCATGCGAAGAACAATCCGCTGGCGTTGTTCCGTCAGGAAGTCAGCGTGGATGACGTGATGCAGGCACAGGCGATCTGGCCCGGCGTGATGACGCGCCTGATGGCCTGCCCGCCCACCTGCGGCGCGGCGGCGGCGCTGCTGGTGTCGGACTCATTCGCGGCAAGGCATGGTTTGCGCCGTGACGTTGAGATTGCCGCCCAGGCAATGACGACAGATTATCCTTCCACCTTCGAGGCCCGCGACATGATGCAGCTGGTCGGCGCCGACATGAGCCGGGCGGCGGCCGAGAAGGTCTATGAACAGGCCGGCATCGGTGCAGGGGATGTGGATGTCGTGGAACTGCATGATTGCTTCGCCCATAACGAGCTGATCACCTACGAAGCGCTTGGCCTCTGTGGGGAAGGCGGCGCAGAAGGCTTCGTGCAGGATGGCGGCAACACCTATGGCGGTCAGGTGGTCACCAACCCATCCGGCGGCCTGCTCTCCAAGGGGCATCCACTCGGCGCCACTGGTTTGGCCCAGTGCTACGAACTGACGCAGCAGTTGCGCGGCACGGCCGAGGCGCGGCAGGTGGAAGGCGCGCGCGTCGCCCTGCAGCACAATCTGGGGCTTGGCGGCGCCTGCGTCGTGACGCTGTATCGGCAGGGGTGATGGGATGGCGGCACAAGCTGCTGGCAAGCGGTAGGCGCCTGGCGTAGGCTGGGCCATAATTCTGGTTGCGATGCCCATGACCGATATTGCCGCTCCCCCTACCGATGGCGCGATGCTGAATCTTACCCGAGACATGACTCGGGAAGCCTTCTGGCGCGAAACATTCCCCGAACTCACCATCCGTGAGCGCCTGAAGGGCACATTCAGAATCCAGTCGCTGCGCAATGAGCCGGCAATGCTGGCAGCAGAGAAAATGAAGCTGGAAGGATACTTCCAGGAGCGCGACGAGGAACTGGTCGACCTTGCAGGCCGCCTGTCGCGCGCCATCGAACGTTGCGTCGCGCTGAACATACCGCCAGTGTTCATGTTCCTTTTCGACGAGGCCTGGGCTGCCTTTTATCGCCAGCATCAGTTGATCGCGATGTTTCTGGGGGCTGATTATCAAGTCATGCCGGATTTCTGGGTCTGGCATGTCGATCCCAAGGCCGGCCAGGCCGGCTGGCGGCCACATCGCGACAAGGGCCGCCGGGCTCTGGCCCCTGATGGCTCGCCACTATCGCTGACCATGTGGGTGCCGCTGAGCGAGGCCTCGCCGCTCAATGGCTGCATGTACATCCTGCCGGCGAACCGCGATCCGGTTTACGGCACGGCCGAGGAGGGGGCTCTGCAAGTCGATTACCAGTCGATCCGTGCCCTGCCGGGTCAGCCGGGCGATTTTTTCATCTGGAATCAGGCGGTACTGCATTGGGGCGCACAATCCAGCCCCTTCGCCGAGAAGCCACGCATGAGCATGGCGCTGGAATTCCAGCGTGGCGACATCGCCCCGTTCAACACCCCGCTCCTGGGGACCATGCCGTTGCTGAGCTTTGAGAATCGTCTGAGGCTGGTTGCCAAGCAGATACTCCAATATGCGCATATGTATCCGCTGCCGCCGGATATGCAGGCCCTGGCAGAGCGGGTACTGGCCTAGCTGGGGCTGGGCTGCAGGGCGGTTGCCCAAATAATGCCGTCTTTTCAACTTATTGGAGAAATTCCCCGGTAATTCGGGGAATTCACCGAGTATTAAGCATGCTGGCCCAGAGTGCGGACGTAAGTTCATGTCCCGGCGAAGCTTTTCGCCCTTTGATCGAATTGGGCCGAAGCGTGTACACTATGGTTAAAGCACGGAAACTGCGGCAGAATCGGACGACCCGGCGGACGGCACGGCCGGATTGCCCGGCGAGGGATATGTGACATGAGCGCCACCAACCAATCCGCGCGCGAGCGCGTCATCATTTTCGACACCACCCTGCGCGACGGCGAGCAGTCGCCCGGCGCGTCGATGAACCTGGAAGAGAAGCTCAAGATTGCTGCCGTGCTGGAAGGCATGGGCGTCGATGTCATCGAAGCCGGTTTCCCGATCGCTTCCAACGGCGACTTCGAAGCCGTCAACGAGATCGCCAAGCGCGTGACGGAGTCCACCGTCTGCGGCCTGAGCCGTGCCGGCCGCAAGGATATCGACCGCGCCTGGGAAGCGTTGAAGCCGGCGAAGCGCGCGCGCATCCACACCTTCATCTCCACTTCGCCGCTGCATATGAAATACAAGCTGCAGATGGAGCCCGATGCGGTGCATCAGGCGGTGATCGACAGCGTGTCCTATGCGCGCAATCTCTGCGACGACATCGAGTGGAGCTGCGAAGACGGCACGCGCTCGGATCCGGAATTTCTCTGCCGCCTGATCGAGAGCGCGATCAAGGCCGGCGCCACCACGATCAACGTCCCCGACACGGTAGGCTACACCGTGCCGGAGGAATATACCCGGCTGATGCGCTACCTGATCGAAAACGTGCCGAACAGCGATAAAGCCAGGTTTTCCGCGCATTGCCACAACGATCTGGGGCTGGCCGTGGCTAACTCGCTGGCCGCGGTGATCGGTGGCGCGCGCCAGGTGGAATGCACCATCAACGGCCTGGGCGAGCGCGCCGGCAATGCTGCGCTGGAAGAGATCGTCATGGCCCTGCGCACACGCGGCGATGCGATGCCCTACGAGACCGGCATCAAGACCACCGACATCATGAAGGCCTCGCGCCTCGTCTCGGCTGTCACAGGTTTTGTGGTGCAGCCGAATAAGGCCATCGTTGGTGCGAACGCCTTCGCCCATGAAAGCGGCATCCATCAGGACGGCATGCTGAAGCATGCCGGCACCTACGAGATCATGACTCCGGAATCGGTCGGCCTGAACCGTTCGACCCTGGTGATGGGCAAACATTCCGGCCGCCATGCCTTCCGCAAGAAACTGGAAGAGCTCGGCTTCAATCTCGCCGACAACCAGTTGAACGATGCCTTCACCCGCTTCAAGGACCTGGCCGACCGCAAGAAGGAGGTTTTCGACGAGGACCTCGTCGCCCTGGTCGATGACACCATGGCCCGCGGCAATGAACGCATCCGCTTCGTCAGCCTGCAGGTGATCGCCGGCTCGAAGGGGCCGCAGAGCGCCGAGCTGGAACTGGAGATCGACGGCGCGGCGAAATCGGTCAAGGCCACCGGCAATGGCCCGGTGGATGCCAGCTTTAACGCCATCAAGGCGCTGTTCCCGCATACCGCGAATCTGCAGCTCTATCAGGTGCATGCCGTGACCCAGGGCACCGATGCCCAGGCCGAGGTCACCGTGCGGCTGGAAGAGGGCGGAAAAACCGTGAACGGACAGGCTGCCGACGCCGATACGCTGGTGGCGAGCTGCCGGGCTTATATCCATGCGCTCAACAAGCTGCTGGTGAAGCGGGAAAAGACCGCGCCGGCGGCCCTCAGTGCGTGATGGGGGGGCTGAAACCGCGCCATTCGGCATGTGGACGGCGTGGGACTGAAAATATGGGGGACTGGGGGTTGCGCTGCACCGGTGCCCGAGGCGATAACGGCGCGACATTTCGTTGGTGAGGATCTTACTGGATGTTCTCGCGTTTGATGGGTTTTATGTCGGCCGATATGGCCATCGACCTCGGCACGGCCAATACGCTGGTTTATGTCAAGGGCCGAGGCATCGTGCTGAACGAGCCCTCGGTTGTGGCGATCACCAATAATCGCGGCAAGAAGCAGGTTCTGGCGGTTGGCGACGAAGCCAAGCAGATGCTGGGCCGCACGCCGGGCAATATCGAGGCGATCCGCCCCCTGCGCGACGGCGTGATCGCCGATTTCGAGGTAGCGGAGGAAATGATCAAGCATTTCATCCGCAAGGTGCATAACCGCCGCAGCTTCGCCTCGCCGCAGATCATCATCTGCGTGCCGTCGGGTTCAACCGCGGTCGAGCGTCGCGCCATCATGGATTCCGCCGAGTCGGCCGGTGCGCGCCGCGTGTTCCTGATCGAGGAGCCGATGGCCGCCGCGATCGGCGCCGGCCTGCCGGTCACCGAGCCGACCGGTTCTATGGTGGTGGATATTGGCGGCGGCACCACGGAAGTGGCCGTGCTGTCGCTGGGCGGCATCGTCTATTCGCGCAGCGTGCGCGTCGGCGGCGACAAGATGGACGAGGCGATCATCGCCTATATCCGCCGCAACCATAACCTTCTGGTGGGCGAGGCCTCGGCCGAACGCATCAAGAAGCAGATCGGCTCAGCCGCGCCACCGGAAGACGGCAACGGCCTCTCCATGGAGATCAAGGGTCGTGATCTGATGAACGGCGTGCCGAAGGAACTGGTGATCAACCAGCGCCAGATTGCCGAAAGCCTGGCCGAACCGGTCGGCGCCATCGTCGAGGCCGTGAAGGTCGCGCTGGAGCATACCGCGCCGGAACTGGCAGCCGACATCGTCGACAAGGGCATCGTGATGACCGGCGGCGGCGCGCTGCTGGGCAACCTGGACCTGGTGCTGCGGCACGCGACCGGTCTGCCGGTCTCGATCGCCGATGAGCCGCTGTCCTGCGTGGCGCTGGGTACCGGCCGCGCACTGGAAGAAATGAAGACGCTGAAGCACGTTCTGTACAATCCTTCGTACTGAACGGGTGCGACGGCACGGAGGGCATTGACGGGAGCGCATGGCAAGACGGTCGGGACGCAGCATTTGGATCGCAGCGCCGTTTCGCGCGCTGCTGCAGCGTTTTGCGTTCCTTCTGCTGTTGGCTACCGCCGTTGGCCTCGTTCTGGTCAGCCGCATCGACCGTCCGCTGGTGGAGCGCACCCGCGCCCTGGTGGCCGATATCGTGGAACCCGTGCTGAGCGCGGTGGCGCAGCCGGTGGCGGTGGTGAATGCCGTGGTCGGCTGGGTCGACGACATCCTCTTCGTGCACGAAGAAAACTTCCGCCTGCGCACCGAGAATGCCCGCCTACTGCAATGGCAGGAGGTGGCGCGCCGGCTGGAGCAGGATAATGCCGCCCTGCGCCGCCTGCTGGCCGCTGGCCCCGACCTGAGCCAGACCTACGTGACCGGACGGGTGATCGCCGATGGCGGCGGTTCCTTCGTGCGCACCGCGCTGCTCAATGTCGGCGCCAAGGACGGCATCAGGAAGGGCCAGGCCGTGATCGGCGAGGGCGGTTATGTCGGCCGCGTCGCCGAGGTGGGCCACCGCGCCTCGCGCATCCTGCTGCTGACCGACCTGAACTCGCGCCTGCCGGTGATGTTGCAGGAAGGCGGCCATCGTGCCGTTCTGGCTGGTGACAATTCTCCGCTGCCGCGCCTGGAATACCTGTCGGGTGCCGCCAAGCCGGCCATCGGCATGCAGGTGGTCACCTCGGGCGATGGCGGGCAGTTTCCCGCCGGCATTCCGGTTGGCGAAATCGCCGAGATGGATGGTGTCGTGCGCGTCCGCCCGCTGGTCGATCTCGGCCGCCTGGGCTTCCTGCGTGTGATGCAGTTCGACGAGACGCGGATCGACGCCGAGGACCCGGCCGCCCAGGTTCTGCCGCTCGCGCCGCCGCCGCGGGACCCGTAGGAGGGCGCGGGATGTCTGCGCTGCTCCGCCAGACCAGCCGCCGCATCCGTGCCCTGCTGCCTATCTTAAGCAGCCTGGCGCTGGTGCTGTTCGGTTTGCTGCCGCTCGGCCTGCCGCATTTCGACGTGGTCGGTCCCGCTTTCGCCCTGATGGCGGTATTCTACTGGAGCATCTTCCGGTCCGACCTCATGACCATGGTGGGTGCCTTCGCCATCGGCCTGCTGCTCGATCTGCTCAGCGGCGGCCCGCTCGGCCTGAACGCGCTGGTTCTCCTGTTGGCTCACGAACTGGGCGTGTCGCAGCGTCGCGTCTTCCTCGGCTCGTCCTTCCTGGTCAACTGGGCGGCTTTCGCTCTGGTGGTCGGCGTGGTGCTGCCGCTGTGCTGGGCGCTCATGTCGCTGCTGCACTGGCAGGTGCTGCCTGTGGTGCCGCTGGTGGCGCAGCTTGCCCTGTCGCTGGCGCTGTATCCGGCTATCTACTGGCTGTTGAGCCGCCTGGAGCGTCGCTGGCTGCGCGCCTCCGTCACGGCCTGAGGCGGCCATGGCGATCAACCGGCGCGACAACGACCTGCAGCGGGTGTTTACCCGCCGGGCCTTGCTGCTGGGCACGGCCCAGCTTGGCCTGTTCGGCGCCCTGGCGGCGCGGCTGTATTACCTGCAGGTGATGGAATCCGACAAATACGCCCTGCTGGCCGAGGAAAACCGCATCAGCATGCGCCTGCTGCCGCCGCGGCGCGGCCGGGTGCTCGACCGCTTCGGCCATGAACTGGCCTCGAACCGCCGCAATTACCGCGTGCTGATCGTCGCCGAGCAGGCGCGCAACGTGGATGCCACGCTGGAAGCGCTGGCGCACCTGATTCAGGTCGATGAGAGCCAGAAACAGCGCGTGAAGCGTGAAATCGAGCGGCGGCGCAAATTCGTGCCCGTGGTGGTGGCCGAGAACCTGTCCTGGGATGATTTTGCCAAGATCAATCTGCACAGCCCCGACCTGCCCGGCGTGCAGCTCGATGTGGGCGAAACGCGCGACTATCCCTACGGCCCGATGTTCAGCCATGTGGTGGGCTATGTCGGCGCAGTGGCCGAGAACGAACTGGGCGACGATCCGCTGCTGGAGCTGCCGGGTTTCCGTATCGGCAAGAGTGGCGTCGAGAAGGTCTACGACGAGCGGCTGCGCGGACGTGCCGGCCACAGCGAGATCGAGGTCAATGCCTATGGCCGCGCCATCCGTGAATTGCGGCGTAACAACGGCCAGCCGGGCGACGACATCGTGCTCACCATCGATGCCGACCTGCAGCGTTTCGCCATGGAGCGTTTCGGCGAGGAGAGTGGCGCCGCCGCGGTACTCGACATCCATACCGGAGATATCCTCGCCCTGGTCTCCAATCCGGGCTACGACCCGAACTGGTTCAATGTCGGCATCACCCAGGCGCAATGGCGCCAGCTCAACGGCGACAAATACAAGCCGCTGATCAACAAGGCGATCCAGGGCCAGTATCCGCCCGGCTCCACCTTCAAGATGCTGGTCGGCCTGGCGGCGCTGGAGGCCGGCACGGTCACGCCCGATACCCGCGTCTTTTGCCCCGGCCATATGGAATTCGGCAACAACACCTTCCATTGCTGGAAGAAGGGTGGCCACGGCACGATGAACCTGGTCTCGGCCATCGAGGAAAGCTGCGACGTTTATTTCTACGAGGCGGCGCGGCGCACCGGCGTCGACAAGGTAGCCGAAATGGCCAAGCGGCTTGGCCTGGGTGAGCCGACCGGCGTGGACCTGACCGGCGAGCGCAGGGGCCTGATCCCGACACGGGCCTGGAAACAGGCCGTGCTGGGCCAGCCCTGGGCGCAGGGCGAGAATCTGGTGATCGGTATCGGACAGGGGTATGTCACCACGACGCCGCTGCAGCTTGCCGTGATGGCGGCGCGGCTGGCCAATGGCGGCTATGCCGTTTCCCCCCACATTGTGCGCGAGGACAGCGCGCTGGGCCCGGCCACTGATCCGCGTCTGGCGGCCCAGCGCTGGCCGCATGTGGGCCTGAAGCGCGAGCATCTCGATCAGGTGCTGGAAGGGATGATCCGCGTCACCTCGCCGCCGCGCGGCACGGCCGCCGGCGCGCGAATCACGTTGGCGCAATATGCCATGGCCGGCAAAACCGGCTCCAGTCAGGTGCGCCGCATCAGCCGCCAGGAGCGCGAGACCCGCGTACGCAAGAACGAGGAGAAGCCGTGGGAGGAGCGCGACCACGCGCTGTTCGTCGCCTATGCGCCGATCCAGGCGCCGCGCTATGCCTGCGCGGTGATCGTCGAACATGGCGGTTCCGGTTCCAAGGCTGCGGCGCCGATTGCCCGCGATATCATGCTGGAAACCCAGCGCCTCGATCCCTCGCGCAAGCCGCGTACGCCGCCGGGCCCCACCACGGCCTCGGCCGTGCCGGCCAGGGGAGGCAGCTGAGATGCCGCACTGGTCCAGCCGGGGCAACGATCTCACGTTCGGCCGCAAGCTGCGCGACATCAACTGGGGCCTCGTGCTGCTGATCACCCTGATCGCCAGCACGGGTTTCGCCACGCTGTATTCCGCCGCCGGTGGCGACATCGATCCCTGGGCCGACCGGCAGATGGTGCGTTTCGTCATCGGCCTGGTGATCATGGTGACCATCGCGGTCACCGACATCCGCGTCTGGATGCGGCTGTCATATGCCGTCTACGCTGTCGGCGTGGTGCTGCTGGTGGCCGTGGAACTGTTCGGCCGGGTCGGCATGGGGGCGCAGCGCTGGCTCGATCTCGGCATTTTCCATGTCCAGCCCTCCGAAATCATGAAAATCGCCCTGATCCTGACGCTGGCGCGTTATTTCCATGGCCTGTCTTACGAGGAAGTCGGCCGCATCCGCTGGCTGTTCATTCCTCTGGCCATCGTGCTGGTGCCGGTGGGGCTGGTAATGAAGCAGCCCGATCTGGGCACCGCCATGCTGCTGCTGGCCTCGTCGGGCGCCGTCTTTTTCTTTGCCGGGGTGCGGGCCTGGAAATTCATCGCCGTGATCGTGGCCGGCGGCGCCGCCCTGCCGCTGGCCTGGAATTTCCTGCACGATTACCAGAAGAAGCGGGTGCTGACCTTCATGAACCCCGAGGAAGATCCGCTTGGCTCGGGCTACCACATCCTGCAATCCAAGATCGCGCTCGGCTCGGGCGGCTTCACCGGCAAGGGCTACATGCAGGGCACCCAGAGCCATCTCAGCTTCCTGCCCGAAAAGCAGACCGACTTCATCTTCACCATGCTGGCCGAGGAACACGGCCTGATCGGCGCCCTGGTTCTGATCACGCTCTACATCCTGATGATCGCTTATGGTTATGCCATCAGCCTGCGCTCGCGCAGCCAGTATGGCCGCCTGCTGGCCGGCGGCCTCACCACCATGCTGTTCCTCTATGTCTTCATCAACATTGCCATGGTGTCTGGCATGGTGCCGGTGGTGGGCGTGCCGTTGCCGCTGGTTTCCTATGGCGGCACCGCGATGATGACCCTGATGGTGGGTCTGGGCCTGCTGATCAACGTTTATGTCCACCGTGACGTGGAGATTCCCCGCCATATGAGCGGGCTGTAGCCATCGGCCCCGCCGAGGCTCGGCAAGGACAGGCTAAACCCCTGACCGGAAAAATCTTTTTCCCCAGCCCGAAGCGCTTGCAATTCCGGCGAATCCGGATATTTTCACGCGGCTTTCGGCGGCCCCGCGTCGCCAGAGGAAAAATGGGCGCATAGCTCAGTTGGTAGAGCAGCTGACTCTTAATCAGCGGGTCCCAGGTTCGAGCCCTGGTGCGCCCACCATTTTTCCAAGCACTTAGTCGCGATTCGCGACTTGGACGTCGAAAGCCTTCACTAAAACGTCCAAGTCATAAGCGATTCAACCGAGTCGCAAGTGATTGATTATTCGATTCGCGACACTGATCTCAGATCAGCGTGGTGATCCGTTTTGGCTGAGAGATAGCTTGAGCTTCGAGACCTCGATGAGGGATGGCTAGCTAGATTTTGCAGCAGACCAATATAGGAATGCGGCTTGCCAAGCTTCCGCTCGCTCTCTTTGCGGAAGACGTAAGAAAGCAATCGATGGAGTAAATTGCCAATAGCGGCCAAGCGTCGGGAAGTAATCTACTCGGACATCGTTATCCCCAGCTTCAGCAATAATGCTTGAGCCTTCACGTCGCAGTTTCCACTGGCTCATGACCTGTTCCTTTTCGTTGTGTAAAAGGTCCAACCCGCGACGATTAATTTGTTACGTGAGACGTGACTATTTGACAAGGAATTTCACCATGTGATGCCGTGTTACGGCATCACATCGTCTGCTTCAGAACCTGCGTGGACTGATTCTTGATCAGTCGCGTGGCAAGTACTCAGAGACGCCATGATAGGTGCGCTGACACTCTGGGCAACTAGCGACCATCATCGACCTTCCATTCTGCTGCATTTGAATGATCCGCCCATCCACGGTGAGACAGCGAGGGCAGACGGGGTATCCCACTGGATTCCCATCTTTGTCGGGGACGTATTTCTGATTGTTCTTGTCGATCAGCGTTTCTCGGATGGCAAATGCCTCTCTTAGCCGAGCGATCTCTTTGTCTTTTGTGTGTAGTTCTTCCTGCATGTCCGCAAGCGCGATTTTTACATCAGCTAGCTTGCTGGTTAACTCGGCTAATTTGAATTTTGATTCGGCTTCGCTGACAACGTTGGTCGCTTCACGAAGGCCTTTGGCAATATCTATTGCAGTTGAAACTGATGTCAGTATTTGTGGAATATCCATAGCTACCTCGATAAGAATTCTGTCTTAACGGATGCGAAGAGTAGCACGTCCAAGAAAATAGAAAATTTGCTAAAGAACTGGACTCGTCGGGAGACTTAAGTGCATGAAATTATTTATGCACCCGAGAACTCTTAATCAGCGGGTCCCAGGTTCGAGCCCTGGTGCGCCCACCATTTTTCCTCCGCCTGCCGAAGCAAATCCCACTTACAGCCAGCCGCTTTTCTTGAAACGCCAGTAGAGCAGGCCGCAGATGCCGCCCATCACCAGCAGGGCGGCGGGATAGCCGTATTGCCATTTCAGCTCCGGCATGAATTCGAAATTCATGCCCCAGATGCCGGCGAAGGCGGTGGCCACGGCAAAGATGCCGGCCCAGGCCGCCAGCCGCTTGTTCACTTCGCTTTCCTCGATGGTCACCATGGCAAGGTTCACCTGGATCGCGGTGCCGATGGTGTCGCGGATGCTGTCGATCGAGGCGTTGATGCGCACGAGGTGATCCGAAACATCGCGGAAATATTCCTGCATGCTGGCGCAGACGCGCGGCACCCGGCCGCCATGCAGTTTGGAAACGGCTTCCATCAGCGGTGCCACGGCATGTTTGAGCTGCATCACCTTTCGTTTCAGGTCGTATAGCCGCTCGATATTCTGCCGCGCCGCGCCCTTGGTGAAGATCTGGTCCTCGATCTCTTCCAGCTCGGTCTCGAAGGCATCGATCACCGGGAAGTAGCGGTCCACCACCGCATCCATCAGGGCGTAGAGGATGAAGCCCGAGCCCATCTTCAGCAGTTCGGGTTCGCGCTCGCAGCGGTCGCGCACGCCCAGGAAGGTCTGGCTGCTGCGGTTGCGCACCGACAACACGAAGTCGCGGCCGATGAAAACATCCACCTCGCCCACTTCCAGCTCGCCGTTCACGATGGTCAGCAGCTGCATCACCACGAACAGGCAATCGCCGTATTCCTCGATCTTGGGGCGCTGATGGCCATGCTGGGCATCCTCGACGGCCAGATCATGCAGGCCGAATTCGGTCTGCATCTCGGTCAGTTCGTCATGCGTGGCATCCTTCAGCGCAACCCAGACCACGGTGTCGGTCTGGCCGATATAGTCGCTGATCTTCTGGATTGGCAGGTCGGCCAGTTTCTCGCCCTGGCGATAGGCGACGCAATTGATCAGCATGGATTCGACTCCCCCTGTCCGCTGCATGGCTAGCAGGTTCGGCGCCATCATGGCCAGACCCTAGATTCGTTCGTCTCCCGTTCCGGCCGGATCGGCCTCGTCGGGGCGGTCCGCAGCGGCTAATATTCTCGGTGGGGGGACAAGCGGCCGCCTTGACCGCCTTAGAACGAGGAATGCCATGGCAGCCCAGGATAACGACGCCACATCGCCACGCCATCACTGGCGTTTTTTCCGCGCCGGCGGTTTCGACCAGGTCCGCATCGAGACGGCCGAAGACCTGCGGCATCTCGCGCAGCTCGACCAGAAGCTCTGGCTGGCGCTGAGTTGCCCCACCGGCAGCGTCGAGTTCGACCGCCGCACGCTTGATCTGATCGACAGCGACCATGATGGCCGCATCCGCGTGCCGGAACTGCTGGAAGCCGTGCGCTGGGCCTGCGGCCTGCTGCGCGATGCCGATGCGATGTTTGCCGGTCATGGGGAATTGCCGCTGGCGCTGATCGACGACAGTCATCCTGAAGGCGCCCGCATCCTCGCCTCGGCGAAGCGTATCCTCACCAATATCGGCAAGGCCGACGCCCCGGCGATCACGCCCGCGGATGCCGCCGATGTGCAGCGCATCCTGGCCGGCACCATGTTGAACGGCGACGGCATCGTACCGCCCGGCGCGGCGAAGGAGCCGGAGACCGCTGCGGCGATCAGGGAAATCATGGCCCTGGTCGGTGCCCGGCCTGACCGCGGCGGCGAGACCGGCATCGGCAAGGAAGAGGCGGAAGCCTTCTTCGCGGCCGTTGATGCCTATCTGGCCTGGTGGGACGAGGCCCATGCCAAGCCGGAAATCCTGCCGCTGGGCGAGGCGACCCTGCCAGCCGTTGAGGCCCTGCAGGCCGTGTCGGCCAAGGCGGACGATTATTTTTTCCGCTGCCGTCTGGCGGCTTACGATCCGCAGGCCGGCGCCGCACTGAATGCCGATGCCGGGGATTTCGCGGCGATCGCCGACGGCAATCTCTCGACCGGCGCTGCGGCCGTCGCGGCGTTTCCGTTGGCGCGTGTTGCGGCCGAACGCCCGTTGCCGCTGAAGGATGGCGTCAATCCGGCCTGGGCTAACGCGGTGGTAAAACTGCGCGAGGCGACCGTGCTGCCGCTGCTTGGCCCGCGCGAGATGCTGAACGAAGCGGAGTGGCGTGAGCTGCAGGCCCGCCTCGGCCCGGCCATCGGCTGGCTGGCGCGCAAGCAGGGCGGGCTGGTCGAGAAACTCGGCGTCGCCCGGGTGCGTGAGATCGCGGCATCCGGCGTGAAGGAGAAGGTGGCGGCGCTGATCGTGGCCGATGCCGCACTGGCGCCGGAATTCGAGGCCATCGCCGCCGTCGAGACGCTGGCGCGCTATCTGCGCGACCTGGTGCCGCTGCTGAACAATTTCATTTCCTTCCGCGATTTCTATACGCGGCGCGGCAAGGCGATCTTCCAGGTCGGCACGCTGTATATCGATGGCCGCTCCTGCGATCTCTGCATCCGGGTGGACGATCCATCCAGGCATGCCACGCTGGCCACGCTCAGCCGCATCTATCTGCTGTATTGCGACTGCGTGCGGCGTGGCAGCAACGAGAAGATGACCATCGCCGCCGCCGTCACCGGAGGCGATGCCGACCAGCTGATGGTCGGCCGCAATGGCGTGTTCTACGACCGCCAGGGCCGCGACTGGGACGCCGTGGTGGTCAAGATCGTCAGCCATCCGATCAGCATCCGCGAGGCGTTCTGGCTGCCGTTCAAGAAAGTGGGCAAATTCATCGGCGAACAGATCGAAAAATTCGCCGCCGCGCGCAGCAAGGCGAGCGAGACGCAGATGACCCAGAAGCTGCTGGAAACCGGCAGTCAGGCCTTAGGCGGTGCGACCGCCACACCGGCTGCCGCTGCTCCACCACCGCCGGCCTTCGATGTCGCCAAGTTCGCCGGCATCTTCGCGGCCATCGGCCTTGCCATCGGTGCCATCGGCACCGCGCTGGCCTCGGTGGTCACTGGTTTCCTCAATCTGGCCTGGTGGCAGATTCCGCTCGCCGTCATCGGCGTCGTGCTGCTGGTCTCCGGCCCCTCGATGGTGATCGCGGCGATGAAACTGCGGCAGCGCAATCTTGGCCCGCTGCTGGATGCCAATGGCTGGGCGGTGAATGCCCGTGCGCTCATCAACATCCCCTTCGGCGGCAGCCTGACTCAACTGGCGAAGCTACCGCCCGGTTCGGAACGTGCCCTGACCGATCCCTTCGCCGAGAAACGCCAGCCCTGGGGCTGGTATCTGCTGCTCGCTCTGGTAGTCGCCCTGGGCGTCGCCGGCTGGCGTTACGGCTGGTTCGGCCGCCTGCTTGGCGGTTAACCAAAGACGCGGGCGGGGGAAGCGGCTAGGATACCGGCATGACGTTGCAACCGCGCTTCTTCAGCCCCATCGGCACGCTGCCCCATGCCGACCGCCTCGGCTTCCTGACCCAGGATGTGCGGGCGGCCGGCACCGTCTTGGGTTTTTTCAGCGCTGCGGCGGCTTTGGGCGCGCGGCCCGATGAGCTGGCCCTGCTGGTCTGCCGTCGCCACAATCCGCAGGATGTGCATCGCCAGATCGTGGTGGTCTTCCACAAGGACGGCCCCTTCACCGACGCCATGCAGCGGCTCTACCGCGCCCATGGCCGGCCGCTGGGGTTCGAGGCGCAGAAGCGCTGGTGCGCGGTTCCCGAGCCGAGTTTCCTCGCCGACGAGACCTATGCGCTGCTGGCGGCGCGGTTTCCAAATCTGCTGCTGATCGAGGAAATGCCTGATGGCAAGCTGCAGATCGCCGTCTATGCCTCGGCGGGCTTCAGGCAGCATCCGAAGCTGAAGCTTGGGCCGCTGCCCGAGATCAAGGCCCCGCCGGCGGTGCGGCCGGCCGCCAAGGTCACGCCCTTGCCGCCGCGTCCGCGTCCGTTGCCCGACAGCCCGGCGGCCAGACCTGCCGCCTATGCGGCGGCGCAGGTGGTGCCGCTGCGACCGCGCAAGCTGCGCAGCGCGGTGGCGCTGAACGAAACGGTGGAACGCCAGGTGGTGAATGAATTCCGCCGCCTGCTGCGCACGGTCGCCCTGTATTCCTAGACGCCCTGTATTCCTAGGCGCGCTTATTCCTGAATTCTATTCCTGCGGCGTTACCAGCGGACCGGTGCACATATAGGCACCGTCCTGATAGACCAGCGGCGCCACATCCGAACGGCACATCACCCGCACGACGCGCCCAATGCAGATCGAATGTGTGCCATAAGCATGCAGCGCCTCGACCTCGCAGAAGATATTGGCCTGCGCATCGGCCAGATAGGGCACGCCATCGGCATCGCTCAGCCATTCGCCCTCGGCGAAACGGGCCTCGCCTTCGACGGCGCCGCTGAACACTTCCGAAAGCCGCTGCTGGCTGCAATGCAGCAGGTTGATGCAGATCCGTCGGCCGAGGCCAAGCTGGGCATGCAAAGCCGCCGAACGGTTCACGCAGGTCAGCACGGCGGGCGGATCGGCCGAAACCGAAGTGACCGCCGTGGCCGTCATGCCATGACGCAGGCCGCTTTCCGACCGCGTGGAAATCACCGTCACGGTGGCAGCCAGCCGGCGCATGGCGGCGCGGAAGGCGGTTTCCAACGGGATCGGCGGCTCGGCGGCGGGATGTGGCGTGGAATCCATGGCCGCTAAGATGTAGTGGAGAGCGCGGTCCGCTTCAATTCCGCGGCCACGGATTCTGCCAGGCCGCGCCAGTCATTCGCCGCCGGCTGGCGCCACAGCCGGGCCGTCGGATACCAGGGCGTGGTTTCGCCTTCCAGGCCCCAGTACCAGTGCGGCGAGATGCCCTTGTGTAGCAGCACCCATGTCGGTTTGCCCAGCGCGGCCGCCATGTGGGCCGTGGTATTGCTGGTGGTGATCACAATATCCATGGCCGCCACCTGGGCGGCGAAGGCATCCAGATCCTTGAGCTGGTCGATTTCCGCGTCGACCAGCAGCTCGGCGCCGCAGGCAGCTTTCAGGGCGGCGCGGTCGGCTTCGCGGTTGCCATATTGCAGGTCGACGAAGCGATAGCCGGGCAGGCAGAGGAACGGCGCGAAATCGGCAAGCTGGGCCGATTTGGGCGCGCCCAGTTTCGGATTGGCGGAATGCCAGGCAACACCCACCAGAGGGCCGTCATGTCCGGTGCGGTATTTCGCCCGCAGGGTCTCGGCGCGCGCCATGTCGGCCCGCAGCGGCAGCACGCCGGTGCAATCGGCCGGCGATTGCCGGAACACCTGGGCCAGATCGAACAATGTGGCCTGCACGACAAGATCGGATTCCCGCAGCCGGGCATGGGGCGGGTTGGTGCGGGCATAGGTCTCGATGCCGGGGAAGCTGCGTTGCAGGATCGGGATCATGCGCGGATCGCATTCCACCACCGGCGCGATGCCGCGCTGCTGCAGTTCCGGCATCAGGCTCCACAGCACCAGCGACTCGCCCACGCCCTGTTCGGTGAACAGCAGCATCTTCCCATCCGGCGGCAGGGCCTCGCCGCGCCAGAATGGCTGGGTGAAGGGGCGCTTGTCGACGTCCGTGTCGGCTAGGCTCCAGCGTGCCGCGAAATGTGGCCAGGCCTCGCGATACTGGCCCTTCACCATCAGCGCCACGGCGTAACGCATATGCGCCTCGCCTTCGCCGGGCTTGGTCTGCCAGGCGCGGTGATACCAGTGCAGGGCGGCCTCGATATCGCCGTTGTAGCGTTGCACGTCGCCCAGGGCGATCATCAGCTCGACGCTGTCGCCCGGCAGTTTGACGGGCGCTTCGAAGGTGGCCTTGAAGGCGGCCTCGGCGCCGGCCACATCGCCCAGCGCGGTCAGGGCGATGCCCAGATTTTTGTGGAACATGGCAATACCGGGATTCAGGCCGATGGCTCGCCGCAGGATCGCGACCGCTCCGGCATGGTCGTGCCGGTTGATCAGCGCGGCGCCCAGGTTGCTCATGGCCTCGGCGTAATCGGGTCTCAGCCGGATCGCGGTTTCATAGGCTTTGACGGCGGCATCCAGGTCGCCGACCTGGCCCATCAGGTTGCCGTAGTTGTTATGGGCCTCGGCGTAGTTCGGTGCCAGGGCGGTGGCCTGTGCCAGGCTGGTGCGAGCCGCATCGATGTCGCCGTTCAGGCGCAGCAATTCGCCCAGATTGTTGTGATACAGCGCCTGACGGCCATTCAGGGCGATGGCTTGGCGCAGCAGGGGGATCGCCTCGGCTGTGCGACCCGCGGCATGCAGCCGCAGGGCCTGATCGTTGAGGCGGTTGGCTTCCATCTGCACCGTTGCCGGCGGGGCCCCGGCCGGACTGGGGGTGCTGGCCATTTTTGCCTGTGCCCGCCGTTGTTTACGATTCACTGCCGCCTCCGATGACCCGGGAATATTAACCTTTGCACCGGCAGCTCTTAAAACGGGTTTAAAGCCCGGCAACATCGGCTTGACTTCGGCTATCCGGAAATCATCTTGCAAACTAGACCGGATTGGTCTTATTTGCCGCCGAGGAATCAGACCGATCTGGTCTGGTTTCGTAATTGCGAAGGATTTGCAATATGTTGCGTCTGAGCCGCCTGGCCGATTACGGCGTGATGGTGATGGCCCATGTGGCGGCCGAGCCGGACGGCGTGCACAATGCCGGCGACGCCGCGGCGGCCACCGGCCTGCCCGGTCCGACAGTGGCCAAGATCATGGCCAGGCTGTCGCGGGCCGGCCTGCTTTCGTCCCAGCGCGGCGCCCATGGTGGCTATCGCCTGGCCGGCAAGCCGGAGGGCATCTCGGTGGCGGCCATCGTCACCGCGCTCGATGGCCCCATCGCGCTGACGCAATGCTCCAGCAACCACCAGCCCAGCGCCTGCGATCGCGAGAATCTCTGCGTGTCGCGCCGTGGCATCAACCGGATCAACACGGCCATCCGCACCGCGTTGGAAAGCGTGACCCTGGCCGAGCTGGCCCGGCCCTACGATTTCTTTGGCCCCTATCCGCCGCGTGCGGATGCGGGCGTGACCGACAACGCCGAGTAACGAAGGACAGCTGCCCCATGGCTGCCAATGCCCAAACCATCGAAACCGTCGAAAGCCTGGCCGGCGAATATAAGTACGGCTTCGTCACCGACATCGAATCCGAAATCCTGCCCAAGGGCCTGAGCGAAGATACCGTGCGGTTCATCTCGGCCAAGAAGGGCGAGCCGCAATGGATGCTCGACTGGCGCCTGAAGGCCTATCGCGCCTGGCTGCGCATGGCGGAGGAGAAGGGCGAACCGTCCTGGGCCAAGGTCAGCTATCCCGAGATCGATTTCCAGGATATCCACTACTATTCCGCGCCGAAGAAAAAGAATCTCAAAAGCCTGGATGAAGTCGACCCAGAGCTGCTCGCCACCTACGAAAAGCTGGGCATTCCGCTGAAGGAACGCGAAATCCTGGCTGGCGTGGCGGTGGATGCCGTGTTCGACAGCGTCTCGGTCGCCACCACCTTCAAGGGAAAGCTCAAGGACCTCGGCATCATCTTCTGCTCGATGTCGGAAGCCGTGCGCGAACATCCCGATCTGGTGCAGAAATACCTGGGTTCGGTGGTGCCGATCACCGACAATTTCTATGCCACGCTCAATTCGGCGGTGTTCTCCGACGGCTCCTTCGTCTACGTGCCGCCGGGCGTGCGCTGCCCGATGGAGCTCTCCACCTATTTCCGTATCAACGAGGCCAAGACCGGCCAGTTCGAGCGCACCCTGATTATCTGCGACAAGGGCGCCTATGTCTCGTATCTGGAAGGCTGTACGGCGCCGATGCGCGACGAGAACCAGCTGCATGCCGCTGTGGTCGAGCTGGTCTGCATGGAGGATGCGGAAATCCGCTACGCCACCGTGCAGAACTGGTATCCCGGCGACAAGGAAGGCCGTGGCGGCATCTACAATTTCGTCACCAAGCGCGGCGCCTGCCGTGGTGCGCGCTCCAAGATTTCCTGGACCCAGGTGGAAACCGGCTCGGCCATCACCTGGAAGTACCCGTCCGTGATTCTCCAGGGCGACGACAGCGTGGGCGAGTTCTATTCCGTTGCGGTCGCCAACAATGCCCAGCAGGCCGATACCGGCACCAAGATGATCCATCTGGGCAAGAACACCAAGTCGACGATCATTTCCAAGGGCATCTCGGCCGGCAAGGCGCAGAATACCTATCGTGGCCTGGTGCGTGTGATGCCCGGCGCGTCCGGCGCACGGAACTATTCCCAGTGCGACAGCCTGCTGATCGGCGATCGCTGTGGCGGCCACACTGTGCCTTACATCGAGGTGAAGAATCGCTCGGCCAAAGTCGAGCACGAAGCCACCACCTCGCGGATTTCCGACGACCAGCTGTTTTACTGCCGCCAGCGCGGCCTGTCCGAGGAAGATGCCGTTTCCACCATCGTCAACGGGTTCTGCAAGGAAGTGTTGCAGAAGCTGCCGATGGAATTCGCCGTCGAGGCGCAGAAGCTACTCGGCGTCAGCCTCGAAGGCTCGGTCGGCTGAGCGGAAAAGAATAATACTAAGGACCTGCCCCATGCTTGAGATCAAGAACCTGCACGCCAAAGTCGACGGCAAGGAAATCCTGCACGGCATCGACCTCGTCATCAAACCGGGCGAGGTGCATGCCGTGATGGGCCCGAACGGCTCGGGCAAATCCACCCTGTCCTATGTGCTGGCCGGCCGCGACGGCTACGAGGTCACTGAAGGCGATATCCTGCTGAATGGCCAGAGCCTGCTGGAGATGGAGCCGGAAGAGCGCGCCCGCGAGGGCATCTTCCTGGCCTTCCAGTATCCGGTCGAAATTCCCGGTGTGGCCAACGCCACCTTCCTGCGTTCGGCGGTGAATGCCGTGCGCAAGCACAAGGGCCTGGCCGACATGGATGCCATGACCTTCCTCAAGACCGCCAAGGCCAAGATGAAGCAGCTGCAGATGGACGAGAAATTCCTGCAGCGCGCCGTCAATGTCGGTTTCTCGGGCGGCGAGAAGAAGCGCAACGAGGTATTCCAGATGCTGATGCTGGAACCCAGCCTGATGATCCTGGACGAGACGGATTCGGGCCTCGACATCGACGCGCTGAAAATCGTGGCCGAGGGCGTGAATGCCCTGCGCAGCCCGGAACGTTCCGCGCTGGTCATCACGCATTACCAGCGCCTGCTGGACTATATCGTGCCTGATGTCGTGCATGTGCTGGCCAAGGGCAGGATTATAAAGACCGGTGGCAAGGAACTGGCGCTTGAGCTCGAGGCCAAGGGCTATGCCGATATCGTCGCGGATGCGGCCTGAGGGATCGCCGATGTCTGTCCCATCTTTCATCGACCGCCTCAGCGACGCCCACCGGGCCGCAGCGGCCAGCCTGCCTGGCGCCGCGCTGCCCGAGGTGAGTGCGCGCCGCCAGGCCGCGCTGGACAGCTTCCTGCGTCATGGCCTGCCGACCGCGCGGCTGGAGACCTGGAAATTCACCAGCCTGACCGGCCTGGAGCGGCAGGTGCCGCCAAAGCCGGCCAACGAAGGCAGTGTGGATACGGCGCGTTTGAATGCCGCCGCGATGAAGGCCGATGCTTTCCGTCTGGTTTTCGTCAATGGCCGCTTCGATGCGGCGGCTTCGAAGCTGGCCGACCTGCCCAAGGGCGTGCGGCTGCTGCCGCTTAGTCAGTCCGGAGCCGAACTGCCGGCGGCGCTGGCCTCGGCCGGCGATGATCGTGCAACATCTCTTGCCGAACTTAACGCGGCCTTCGCCAGCGACGGGCTGCTGTTGCAGATCGACGATGGCGTGGTGCTGGATCGCCCGGTCGAACTGGTTGCCTTCGGGGCACCGGCCCTGGTCAACCTGCGGCATCTGGTGCGACTGGGTCACAAGGCGGAAGCCATCCTGATCGAGAGCTATCGCGACGCCGGGTCGGTGGAGGCCGGCTGGAGCAACATCGTGGCTGGCATCGAACTGGCCGAGGGTGCGAAACTCACGCATATCCGCCTGCAGGGAGAATCCGCCACCACGTACCATGCAGCCCTTGGCCGTGTGTCGGTGGGCGCGAAAGCCCGCTATGCCCATGTCTCGGTACAGGCTGGCGGCAAAATGGCGCGCCATGAATTGCAGGTCGAATTTGCCGGCAGCGATGCCGAAGTGGATATCCAGGGCCTGGTGCTGGCGCGTGGCACGGCGCATATCGACCATACCCTGCATCTGCATCACGCTCTGCCCGATTGCCGCAGCAACCAGCTGTTCAAGCATGTGGTCGACGACCAGGGCCATGCGGTGTTCCAGGGAGGCATCCGCGTCGCCCCGCATGCCCAGAAGACCGATGCCCAGCAGCTCAGCCGCACGCTGCTGCTGGCCGACCGGGCGCAGATCGACACCAAGCCGGAACTCGAAATCCTGGCCGATGACGTGAAATGCAGCCACGGCGCCTCGATTGGCGATGTGGATCCGCAGCAGCTCTTCTACATGCAGGCCCGCGGCATCCCTGTTGCCGAGGCCCGCCGCCTGCTGCTCAGCGGCTTCGCCTATGAAATCGTTTCGGCCGTACCCGAGGGCGCGCTGCGCGACCATGTCGAGGCTTTTGTCGAGACCTGGCTGGCCCCGGAGAAAGGCGGCAAGGCATGACCGCGCTGGCTGCCGTGAAACCCGCCGCCGGATTCGACATCGACCGTATCCGTGCCGATTTCCCCATCCTGGCCGAGAAGGTCTACGGCAAGCCGCTGGTCTTCCTCGACAGTGGGGCCAGCGCGCAGAAGCCGCGCGCCGTGATCGATGCCATGACGCGCATGTTGGAGCATTCCTATGCCAACGTGCATCGCGGCATCTATCACCTCAGCCAGTCGGCCACCGACCAGTTCGAGAAGGCGCGCGACATCGTGGCGCGGTTCATTGGCACGCCCGACAGCCGTGAAATCGTCTTCACTCGCAACGCCACCGAGGCGATCAACCTGGTGGCCTATAGCTGGGGGCAGGCTTTCCTGAAGGCGGGCGACGAGGTGCTGATCTCCCATATGGAGCATCATGCCAACATCGTGCCGTGGCAACTGCTGCGTGACCGCATCGGCATCGTACTGAAAGTGGCGCCGGTGAACGATGCCGGCGAGCTGATCTGGGATGAGTTCGTCAAGCTGATCGGCCCCAGGACGAAACTGGTGGCGATCACCCATGTCTCCAACACACTGGGCACCATCGTCCCGGTGGCCGAGGTGGTGCGGGTGGCGCATGAAAAGGGCGTCAAGGTGCTGATCGACGGCAGTCAGGCCGTGCAGCACATGGCCGTCGACGTGAAGGCGCTGGATGTCGATTTCTATGTCTTCACCGGCCACAAGCTCTATGGTCCGACCGGCATCGGCGTGCTGTATGCCAAGGCTGCGCTGCTCGAGGCGATGCCGCCCTGGCAGGGCGGCGGTGACATGATCCTGTCGGTGACCTTCGAAAAGACCGAATACAACGACATCCCGCACAAGTTCGAAGCCGGCACGCCGGCTTTCGTCGAGGCCGTCGGTCTTGGCGCCGCCATCGACTATGTGCAGTCAATCGGGCTGGAGGCCATCGCGGCCCATGAGCACGATCTGCTGGTCTATGCCACCGAGAAGCTGCAGGCGATCAACAGTCTGCGCATCATCGGCAATGCCAGGGACAAGGCCGGGGTGATCTCCTTCGTGCTGGAAGGCATCCATCCTCACGATATTGGCACCATTCTCGACCGTGAAGGCATCGCCGTGCGCGTCGGCCAGCATTGCGCCCATCCGCTGATGGAGCGCTTCGGTGTGCCGGCCACGGTGCGGGCCTCGTTTGGTCTGTATAATACCCGGGCGGAGGTGGATGCCCTCTGCGCCGGTCTGCAGCGCGTCAGGGAGATTTTCGGGTGATGAGCGCGGAAGC
>JBKBJT010000031.1:0-42032 GCA_046294345.1 Ferrovibrio sp. | reverse complement strand
CCAGCAGCGCCACGCGCACTTCGCGCAGGGCTTCCGAGACATCGGATTCCGTCAGCGCGCCGCGCTTGCGCAGCCGCTCGAAAACCTCGCCCAGTTTGCCGCTCAGAGACTCGAACATGTCGACCCTGAAATTCCTCAAAGACTGGCCCAAAACGAATTGACGCCCGTGCGCGACACTCGCGGACGGACGGCGATCCTCGGACCGGATTGCTTCCAAAGCTTCAGAAAGCGGGCGGAATAAAGCGGTTTGGGGGGCAGAAGTCAAGGCGGGCGGCGGTCAGACGGGCCGTTGCAGTCCCCGGACTTGTCCCCCGGAGCCTCAGTAGGTACGGAAAAGATGCCCGGGACATGCCCGGAGTGACGGATTTTTCGATTAATATTATTTATATCAATATGTTAATGAGAAAAAGCCCGGATCGCCTCGACTAGCTTGCGCGGGTCCACCGGCTTCACCAGCACATCGTTCATGCCGCAGGCCAGGCATTCCCGGCGCACTTCGGCCCCGTCGGCCGCCGTAATGCCGATGATCGGCACCGTCATCCCCCTGGGCCCGCCGGCCAGGCGGATTTCCTGGGTCGCCTTGATGCCGTTCAGGCCCGGCATGCGCACATCCATCAGGATCAGGGCGATATCGGGATTCTGCACGAACAGGCCGATGGCCTCGCGGCCATCCATGGCGAACAAAGTAGTGAAGCCCAGCGCATTCAGCAGTTTCTCGAAGGCAGCGCGGCCGGCCGGGTTGTCCTCGGCCACCAGGGCCTTGCGCATTGGGGCCTTGCGCAAGGCCCTGCGCCTCTGTTCGACAGCGGACGGTTCGGTCAGGGCGTGAGCTCGCGCGGCATCTCGGCGCGGATGAAGCCGAGCGGCGCCAGCCATTCGCGACCGTTGAGCTTCGCGCGGCTGATCCAGCCGCTGGCCGAGCCGAGGCGGAAGCCGCCCTCCAGCTTCACCGGCAGCCAGACGGCGAAACCCGGCGGCTGCACCAGCCAGATATAGGTCGGCTGCTGGTCTTTCTCGCTCCAGCTCGCCAGGTATTTGCGGTCGTAACCGGCAATCGGCTCGCTGCGGATCACGCATTTGAAGGCCGGGCCGTCATAGGCGGTGCGGTTATGCGGATGCACCATGTCGGGCCCGACGGGTGCGTAATGCAGGTTATAGCGCCGGCGCCCGTCATAGACCGCGTCGCTGCCCGTGCAGGGCGGTTCGCTGCCCTCGCGCAGGGCGCGGGCGAAGATTGCCGTGGTGGGATCGATCGTGCCGATCTTGAGATGGTCGGGCACTTCGTCTCGGTCGTCCTCGTCATTGGGCGGGATCACTTCCGCCACCGGCAGGCCGTCATCGCCCCAGCGCATGCGGGTCATGCGCTTCGACCAGCTGCCATCGCTCTGGAGGTCGTAGCGCAGCGGCTTGAGCCCGTCGCCGTCGATCCGCGCCGCGGCCTGGCCGGTCATGGTGAAGCTCATCGCCCAGTCCAGCATGCCGGCCGTGCGCATGGCGGTGGCCATTTCAAAGGTCTCCGCCTTGCGTTCCGCCGTCACCGTGAAGTCCACGCCCTTGGCGCCCAGGGCATAGACGCTGAAGCCCAGTTCGGCGCTGTGCAGGCGTTGGGTCAGGCGCTCGGACTCGGGGTTCTGGCCGGCGGCCGCGAAGGCGGGGCCGGCAGCCATCGGCAGGGCCAGCAGGAATCCGGTCGCAAGCGATACGGCGTGGCGCATGTCTTATACTTTAGTCTTGTTTCGCCGATTTCCAGAGCGCCATTTTGCGGAAATAACGGCTTGACGCGGTTTTGTCCGCGTCCAGGTCGGATTACACCGTGGCCGGATCGCTCAGGCGTCGGTCGGCGGCAATTCGCGCGATACCGCCAGGCGCAGGCCGCGCAGCAGGTCCTCGCCGGCGCGGTCCATGTCCGGCCGCGTCTCGGCCCGCCGCAGGGCATAGAGCGCATCGATCAGCAGGCCGATCACGCCCAGATGGCGCTCTTCCGACGGCAGGGCGCGGCGCAGGCAGTCGCTCAGCAGTTCCACGCCGGCCGCCATCATGCTCCAGCCGGCCGCCTCGCATGATTCCAGCAGGGCGTCGCAGTCGCGCTGGGCATCGCCCAGGAACAGCAGGGCGGAAACCACATCCCCGCGCGCCTTGGCGAAACGGGCCCGCATCAGATCGATGCGCGCGGCCACGGCGGCGGGGTCGACCGTTTCCGGGCGGGGAGTGTCGGCACCCGTCTCCTCGCCCCGGTCCGCTCCCCGGTCCGCCTCCCGGCGCGCCGTGCGCGACAGGTCGGCCCGCGCCTGCTCAAGCCGGCGCAAGGGATCGTTCGGAAGCGGTGATTCATTCCGATTCGCCATGATCTTACCGGAATACGAATCCCGGGGAGTCGCTGTCAATCTCGTTCTATGCAAAATCGCCCACCCGCTCGCGAAAGTTGTAAATTCTTGGTGATGAGGGCGGGGTTTGCTAGGCTGCCGCCGGGGAAACAATCAAACGGGTGAACCGCGTGACCATGCTGGCCGAGCCTGTCGCCGCCACGCAGACCGACCCGGAAGCGCGACCCCGGGAGGCGTCCAACCGGCGCCGCCTGTTTGCCCGCATCGTCGATGCCTTCGTGCCGCCGGCCGTCTTGCGCGCGGGCGATCCGCGCAGGCTGCACCGCTATCGCAGCAATCTCCAGCTCACCTTGTCGGTCGCCGCCGCGCTGCTGTTGATCCCACCCTATCTGCTGATCCGCTCCGGCCTCAATTTGTGGGAAGTGGCGGGCTTCGTCTCCATGATCGGCGGGCCGCTGGCCGGTGCGCTGCTGATCCGCTTCACCGGCAACATTGCATTGGCCATCGGCCTGATGGCGCTGAATGGCGGCCTGGGCAACACCGTACTCACGCTCGGCACCGGCGGTCTGGCATCCAGCTTCGCGTTGTTCAGCGTGCTGGGCCTGGCACTCACCATGCTCACCAACAACGGCCGCGTGATCGCCTGGGTGGCGGCGATGGCCAGCCTGAATTTCATCGTGCTGCTGGTCTGCCATCTGCTCGATCTCGTGCCGGTTTTCGACGTGCCGCGCCAGGAACAGATGCTGCTGTATTTCCTCTGCCTGATGTTCGCCGTGCTGCTGATGACGCGCTCGGCCATCGCATCCTTGCGTGCGCGCACCATCTCGCGCGCCGCGCTGCATGCCGCCCGCCTCCAGGCCGAGGCGGCGACGAAGGCAAAATCCGATTTCCTGGCCATGATGAGCCACGAAATCCGCACGCCGATGAACGGCGTGCTGGGTCTCACGCGCCTTCTGCTGAACACCAGGCTGGACGAAGAGCAGCGCGGCCTGGCCGCCACCGCGCTGCAATCGGGCGAGGCATTGCTCGCCATCCTCAACGACATCCTCGATTTCTCCAAACTCGAGGCCGGCCGCATCGACCTGGAGGATATCGATTACGATTTCGCCGCCCAGCTGCAGGCTGCCGTGGCGCTGCTGGCGCCACGCGCTGCAGAAAAGGGTCTGGAGCTGCGTCACGAGATCGCCCCCGAGCTGCCGCCATACCTGCGCGGCGATCCCGGCCGCCTGCGCCAGGTGCTGCTTAACCTGATCTCCAATGCGATCAAGTTCACGGAGAAAGGTGGTGTCACGGTGCAGGCCGGCGTGGCCGACGGCCATCTGCATGTCGTCGTGCAGGATACCGGCATCGGCATCGCGCCCGAGCAGGCCGGCCGGCTGTTCGCACGATTCTCCCAGGCCGATTCCTCGATCACGCGGCGCTTCGGCGGCACCGGGCTGGGGCTGGCGATCTGCCGCGCGCTGGTCGAGGCGATGGGCGGCGAGATCGGCGTCGACAGCAAACCGGGTGAGGGCAGCCGATTCTGGCTGCGCCTGCCGTTGCGCGAAGGTGCCGCACCGCGCGCCAGGGCGGCGGCCGCGCCGCGTGCGCCCCTGCCGCGCCTGCGCATCCTGGTGGCCGAGGACAACGCGGTGAATCGTAAAGTCCTGGGCGGCCTGCTGGCGGCGCGCGACGATGCCGGCGAACACGACGTGATCTTCGCCGAAACCGGCCGCGCCGCGCTTGATCTGGCCGCCACGCAGGATTTCGACCTGATCCTCACCGACCTGCACATGCCCGAGATGGACGGCATCGCCGCCACGCGCGCCATCCGCGCCCTGCCGCCTCCCCATGGCCGGGTGAAGATCATCGCCGTCACCTCCAGCATCGGGCCCGACGGCATGCGTCGTTGCCTGGAAGCCGGCATGGACGGTTTCGTGGCCAAGCCGGTGCATCCCGAGGCGCTCGACCTCGCCATGCGCCGCGCGCTGGGCCTTGCCGGCGACACGGCGGAAGCCGCTTTTGCGCCTGGCAGCGAAACCGCATCCGCTCTCGATCACGATCCGGCCGCGTTGCGCATGCTGGTCGATGGCGTGGGTCGCAGGGGTCTGGCCGAGCTGATCGACCTGTTCTTCGCCATGCTGGGCGATGTGCGGCGCGAACTGGCTGTTTCCATGCAGGCAGGAATGCAGACGGGCGACTGGCCGCGTCTGGCGCGGCAGGCGCATACCCTGCGCGGGCCGGCGGGCAGCCTGGGGCTCAACCGCGTGCTGGATCTGGCGCGGCGGATCGAGGCGGCAGGCCTGGCCGGCCCGGTCGATGCCGTCTTGCTGACGCAACTGAACGACGCGCTGGAGCAGGGCAGCAACTGGCTGCGCAACCAGCGCGCCATGCTGGGGGATGGAGACAGGGCGGAATGACGGACTTCAAGGATTTGTGGGTGCTGCTGGTCGAAGACGACGTCTATTCGCAGCGCATGACCCAGATGATGCTGCGGCAATACGGCGTGGAAAAGCTGGAGACCGCGAATAACGGCGCCAAGGCGCTGGAGATGATCAGGGGCGTGAAGGGGCATTACGACCTGATCGTTTCGGACTGGAACATGCCCGAGGTCACCGGCCTCGACCTGCTGAAGGAAATCCGCGAGATGGGCGTGCGCACCAAGTTCCTCATGCTCACCAGCAATGCCGGCAAGGAATTCGTGCTGCAGGCGCGCGAGCACCGGGTGGATGCCTATATCGCCAAACCCTTCTCCTCGCTGCAGCTCAAGCAGAAGCTGACCGCCCTGTTCAACATCCGGCCCTGGTAGGCGGCCGGCGGGAAGGGGCGATTCGCCTGTCGTCTGCCGGTGGCACGTCATCTGCCGGTGGCGCCCATCTGTTGGTGGCGCGGCGGGCGGGGCTTGGCTAAGGTCGCGCCATGTCGCCCACGCTCCATGCCGGCCGCCGCGCCGCCGATCCTGCCCAGCTGGCCGAACGCCTGCTGACCGGCGACCGCCGCGCGCTGGCCCGTGCCATCACGCTGGTGGAATCGAGCCACCCGCAGGACCAGGCCGCCGCCGATACCCTGCTGCAAACCATCCTGCCGCATACGGGCCAGGGCACGACCAGCAAGAAAGCCGGCGCGATCCGCATCGGCATTTCCGGCACGCCCGGCGTGGGCAAATCCAGCTTCATCGAACGCTTCGGCCTGTTCCTCACCGGACAGAATCTCAAGGTCGCCGTGCTGGCGGTCGATCCCTCGTCGTCGCTCTCTGGCGGCTCCATCCTGGGCGACAAGACCCGCATGGAACAGCTCGGCCGCGAGCCCAATGCCTTCATCCGGCCTTCGCCCTCGGGCGGCTCGCTGGGCGGCGTGGCGCGACGCACGCGCGAGGCGATGCTGTTGGTGGAGGCCGCCGGCTTCGATGTGGTGCTGGTGGAAACCGTGGGCGTCGGCCAGTCGGAAACCACGGTGGCCGAGATGGTGGATATGTTCCTGCTGCTGCTGGCGCCGGGCGGCGGCGACGACCTGCAGGGCATCAAGCGCGGCATCATGGAGCTGGCCGATCTGGTGATCATCAACAAGGCCGATGGCGACCTGCTGCCCAAGGCACGGCTGGCGGCGGCCGACTACCGCATGGCCTTGCAGCTCATGCGCCCGCGCCATGCCGACTGGAAACCCGAAGTACAGATGGTTTCGGCCCTGCTGAACGAGGGCATCAATGATGTCTGGCGCATCATCGGCGAATATCGCAAGGCGCTGGACAAGACCGGCGCACTCCAGGCCCAGCGCCGTCGCCAGGCCGAGCACTGGCTCTTACGCGAATTGCAGGACGGCCTGCTGGAGTGGCTGCGCCGCGACCCGGCGATTGCCGCGGAACTGCCGCGCCAGCAAAAAGCCGTAGCCCAGGGCAAAATCACGCCGGCGGCCGCGGCACGCAAACTGCTCGGGATGCTGCGCACATGACCTGGCCCACGCAATCCGGCCGCTTCGCGCTTGGCGATGTCAAAACCCAGTCGGGCGAGACGATCGGAGACGCCTTCATCACCTGGAAAGGCCACGGCACGCTGAATGCGGCGCGCGACAATGTGGTGCTCTATCCCACCAGCTATTCGGCGCAGCATCCCGATCTGGAATGGCTGATCGGCCCCGATGGCGTGCTCGATCCGACACGCTGGTTCATCGTCATCCCCGACATGTTCGGCAACGGGTTGTCCTCCAGCCCGTCGAACACGCCGGATTATCCGCATCTGGTCACGGCGCATGACAACGTGGCGGCACAGCGCCGCTTGCTGAAAGAGCAGTTCGGCGTCGAAAGGCTGCACGGCGTCTATGGCTGGTCGATGGGCGCGCAGCAGGCCTATCATTGGGCCGCCGATTTTCCCGATGCCGTGGCGCGCATTGTCGTGAATTGCGGCAGCGCGCGCACCGCCACCCATAACAGAGTGTTCCTGAAAAGCCTGATGGCGACGCTGGAGGCCGCGCCGGAGCATGTCGGCCACGGCCGGTTCAGCGCGCCGCCCCGGGCTGCGATCCGGGCCTTCGGCCGCATCTATGCCAGCTGGGCACTCAGCCAGGATTTCTACCGCGCCGACCTGCACCTGTCGGCGCTGAAGGCGCCCGATCTGGAGACTTTCCTGCGCACCGACTGGGAAGAGCGCTATGCCCGCCGCGATGCCGCCGATCTCTATGCGCAGTTGCGCACCTGGGAGGCCGGCGATATCAGCAGCCTGCATTATGGCGGCGACCTGACGGCGGCGCTCAAGGCGATCCGGGCCAAGGTGCTGCTGATGCCGGGCGCCACCGACCTGTATTTCCGCGTGGCCGACAACGAGGCCGAGCTGCCGCATCTGGCAAAGGCCGAACTGAAGCCGATCCCCAGCATCTGGGGCCACCGCGCCGGCAATCCCGTGCAGAATCCGCCGGACGCGGCCTTCATCAGGGATAACGTGCGGCGGCTGTTCGAGAGCTGACGTGTCAGGCGCCGGCCAGCCAGCGCTTCGCCAACTGATGCGCCAGGGCCAGCGGCGGCGACAGGCGGGGCGAAGCTTCCATGTCGGTGGATTTCACCCGCATTTCCTCCAGCTCGTCGCGGCTGAACCAGCGCACCTCTTCCAGTTCGGTCGGGTCCACGGTGATGTCGCTGCTGGTCGCCTCGGCGATGCAGCCGATCATCAGCGAAGACGGAAACGGCCAGGGCTGGCAGGCGACGTAGCGCACCGCGCCGGTTTCGATGCCGGCCTCTTCCAGAATCTCGCGGCGCACGGCTTCCTCGATGGTTTCGCCCGGCTCCATGAAGCCGGCCAGCGCCGAATACATACCGGGCGGAAAACGCGACTGCCGGCCCAGCAGCACCATGTCCTCGCCGGTCGTCTCGTCGCGGCGCACGGCCAGCATGATCACCACCGGATCGGTGCGCGGGAAATGCTGCGCCTTGCAGGCCTCGTTCGTGCAATGCCGGCTGTAGCCGGCCTCGGCGATCTGCGTGGGGCTGCCGCACTGGGCGCAGAAGCGGTGCCGCTGGTGCCAGTCGACCAGGCTGCGCGCCTGGGCCAGGATCGCGGCCTCCTCGGGCGGCAGCATCGCCGCGATCGAGCGCACGTCGATGAACTTGACGGCCTCGCCATGCAGGGTCGCGGTGGTCTCGTCTCCGTCGCAGTCGACGGCGAAATGCGCGATGCCGGCCTCGTCCAGGCCGAGGAACAGGCAGGGCAGGGCGGCATGGGCATCGGCCCAGGCGGTGTCCAGCCAGGCGATGCGCGCCGGTTTCGCCGTGATGTCCACCAGGGCTTTCAGCTCGCGTAAGGGCAGGAAGCGGCTGTCGGCCCGGCGGCGTTTTTCCCCCAGCCATTCCGGGTTGCGGCGCGGATTGCCGGCGCGGTCCAGATTCGAGCCGGAAAAGACGATGGGTTTGGACGGGCGAGGGGCGGTAAGCATGCCGAAACGCTGGCATATCCGGCGCGCCGCGTCCATTGCCGGCCCATGACGGAATGAGGGGTGGAATCGACGGCCGAAATGGGAACCCCTACCCATTGAAAACCATGGCCTAATAACGGATATAAAGCCCGGGAGGTTGGTGGCGGACGGGCGCCTCGCCAACCCGGTCAGGTCCGGAAGGAAGCAGCCGTAACGAGTTTCCGCTCGGGTCGTTGTCAGCCTCCCACCGCATCCTTGCCCAGGCCCGGCGCTTGCTGCCCGGGCGCAGCCCATTCAAGCAAAGGGCCCGTGAGCGAATGAGCCTGTGAGCGAATGAGTCAGCCGGCGCCCTATCGCGTGCTCGCGCGCAAATACCGCCCCAGCAATTTCGCCGAGATGATCGGCCAGGATGCGCTGGTCCGCACGCTCACCAATGCCATCGCCACCGGCCGCATCGCCCAGGCCTTCATCCTCACCGGCGTGCGCGGCGTGGGCAAGACCACCACCGCCCGCATCATCGCCCGCGCCCTGAACTGCACCGGGCCCGACGGCCAGGGCGGCCCGACGATCAGTCCCTGCGGCGTCTGCGACAACTGCAAGGCCATCGCCGAGGACCGGCATCCCGACGTGTTCGAGATGGACGCCGCCTCGCGCACCGGCATCAACGATATCCGCGAGATCATCGAGGCGGTGCGCTACGCGCCCTCGATGGCGCGCTACAAGATCTACATCATCGACGAAGTGCACATGCTCTCCACGGCGGCCTTCAACGGCCTGCTCAAGACGCTGGAAGAGCCGCCGCCGCATGTGAAGTTCGTCTTCGCCACCACCGAAATCCGCAAGGTGCCGGTCACGGTGCTGTCGCGCTGCCAGCGCTTCGACCTCAAGCGCGTCGAGATCGCCGTGCTGAACGGGCATTTCAAGCGCATCGCCGAAGCCGAAAACGCGCAGATCGACGACGACGCGCTCACGCTGATTTCGCGCGCCGCCGAAGGTTCGGTGCGCGACGGCCTCTCGCTGCTCGACCAGGCGATTGCCCATGGCGCCGGTCAGGTGAATGCCGAACTGGTGCGCGACATGCTGGGCCTGGCCGATCGCGGCCAGGTCTTCGCGCTGCTCGACCTGCTGCTGCATGGCCAGCTGGCCGAGGCGCTGGATAACCTGCAGGCGCAGTATAATCTCGGCGCCGATCCCGCTGTCGTGATGCAGGACCTGCTCGATCTCACCCACTGGCTGACGCGCGTGAAGGTCATCGGCGGCACGCCCGACGACGTGACGCTGCCCGAAAGCCAGCGCCAGCGCGGCAAGGAACTGGCCGCCAAGCTGGGCATGCCGGTGCTGGCGCGCTCGTGGCAGATGCTGCTGAAAGGCCTGGCCGAGGTGCGCAGCGCGCCGGTGCCGCTGGCGGCGGCCGAGATGGTGCTGGTGCGCTTTGCTTACGCTGCCGACCTGCCCAGCCCGGCCGATCTGGCGAAGGAATGGAAAGAGAAGGGCGGCGCTCCCAACGCTGCGCCCGGTGGTCCACGCGCGCCGCTGGGCGGCGGTAATGGTGGTGGCGGCAATGGCGCAACGGCAACCGCCGTCGCTGCGCAGCCGCGTGCGGTTGCATCGCCCGCACCGCAGCCGGGCGAAACCGTCGCCCTGGCGACGATGCCGACCAGCTTCCCCGCTTTGGTGCAGCTCGCCAAGGACATGCGCGAGGGGATTCTCGCGGCCGAGCTTTATAACGACGTGCATCCGGTCAGCTTCGAGCCCGGCCGCATCGAATTGCGGCTGGAGCCCGGCGCCCATCACGACCTGCCCGGCCGCCTGATCGAAAAGCTGAAAAGCTGGACCGGCCAGCGCTGGGTGGTGAGTTTAAGCAAGCTGCCGGGCGAGCCGACTCTGGCCGAGCAGGAACAGGCCGAGGAATCGCGCCGCCGCGCCCATGTGCAGGCGCATCCGCTGGTGCAGGCGGTGCTGACCGCTTTCCCCGGCGCCGTGCTGGAGAGCGTGCGCGAGGCCGCGCCGCCCGAGCCCGAAGCTGTTGAGGAAGACGCCGGCGACGGCTATGTCACCGACGATATCGATCCGCTCGACGAGCTGGATTGAGATAGGAGTCCGTCATGAAGAATCTCGGCAATATGCTGAAACAGGCGCAGCAGATGCAGCAGCGCATGCAGGAAATGCAGGCCGAGCTGGAGCAGCGCGAGGTGCAGGGATCGGCCGGCGGCGGCATGGTGGTCGTTACGCTGAACGGCAAAAGTGAACTGCGCGGCGTGAAGATCGACCCCAGCCTGCTGGTGCCGGCCGAGGTCGAGGTGCTGGAAGACCTGATCAAGGCCGCCCATGCCGATGCCAAGGCGCGCGCCGACCGCGAAATGGCCGACGAGATGCAGAAGCTCACCGCCGGCCTGCCGCTGCCGCCGGGCATGAAGCTGCCCTTCTGAGTTTTCCGCCATGGCCGGTCCCGAGATCGAGCGGCTGATCCAGCTGCTGGCGCGCCTGCCCGGCCTGGGTCCGCGTTCGGCGCGGCGCGCCGCCCTGCATCTGCTCAAGAAAAAAGACGCCCTGCTCAACCCGCTGGCGGCGAGTTTGCGCGAGGTGGGCGACAGCGTGCATGCCTGTTCGGTCTGCGGCAATCTCGATACCCGCGATCCCTGCGCCATCTGCACCGACGAGCGCCGCGATGCCGGCCTGATCTGCGTAGTGGAAAGCGTGGCCGATCTCTGGGCGCTGGAACGCGCCGGCGTGTTCCGCGGCCGCTACCACGTGCTGGGCGGCACGCTCTCGGCGCTGGATGGCGTCGGCCCTGCCGACCTCAATGTGGATGGCCTGATCGCCCGGGTGCAGGCAGGCGAAAAGAAGGTGCGCGAGGTGATCATCGCCACCAACGCCACGGTGGAAGGCCAGACCACGGCGCATTACATCACCGACCGCCTGCAGCATGCCGGCGTGGCGATCAGCCGGCTCGCCCATGGCGTGCCGGTCGGCGGCGAACTGGATTACCTCGACGACGGCACGCTCGGGGCCGCGCTGAAGGCGCGACGGCCGCTGTAAAAGTCTCCCGTCACCCCGGCCGAGCATCAGCGAGAGCCGGGGTCCCATTTGTGCGGCACTAACGGAAACGGGATCCCGGCTCGCGCGATGCGAATGGCATCGCTTGGCCGGGATGACGAAAGGGGCTGTACCGATGCCTCATGCGGACACCCGCACTACTATCGTATTCCGCCGCCCGGCTTCCGTGGCTAGACTGGACGATAATGATTCGTCGACTCGTCATCGCCGGCCTGGTTCTGCTGGGCCTGTCGTCGCCCGGCCTGTATTCGCCTGCCCGCGCGGCCGAGTTGCGGCTGGCCTATATCGAGCAGGAAGCCAGCCCCTATCTTTCCGGCAGCGGTCCCGCCATACCGGCGCGGCCCGGCATCGCCGTCGAACTGGTGCAGCGCGCGATGGTTCGCCTGGGTGGCCGGCTGCATCTCACCCGCATGCCGGCGCGGCGCATGATCCAGGAGGTCAAGGCCGGCCGGCAGGACGGCATCCTCGGCTTCCGCTATTCCCCCGAACGTGCGCAGGACCTCGTCTTCCCCATGCGCGACGGCCAGCCCGATGCCACGCGCCATGCCGCCCGGCTGGCGCATTCGCTCTATCGCCGGCAGGGCAGCGCCATCACCTGGGACGGCCGGCGCGTCGGCGGCCTCACCACACCGCTCGCGGTCAGCAGCACTCAGCTGGTGGCCGACGCGCTGCAGGCCCAGGGTATCGAGATCATCCGCATCGAAAACAGCGGGCAGATGTTCGCCATGCTGGCGCTGGAACGCGTCGATGCCGTGGTGTCGCTCGACATCATCGGCGACCGCCAGATGGTGGAGCAGCCCGCGACACAGGCGGCGGCCCGCATCGAAAAGGTGATGCCGCCGGTGCTGATCGAGGATTTTCACGTGCCGCTCGGCCACGCCTTCCATGCCGCCAACCGCGATTTCGCCGAACGGCTATGGCGCATGATCGGCGAGTTGCGCGACGCCACCTATGCCGAACTCACGCCAACCTACGTCGCCATCAGCCCCTGAAGCAGAATCGTCACCCCGGCCGTAGCGGAGCGAAGAGCCGGGGTCCCATTTATAGGACGCCGGTTTACATGGTCTCGACGGAAATGGGATCCCGGCTCGCGCGATGCGACAGGCATCGCTTGGCCGGGATGACGCCAATAAAGAGGATTAGCGGAAATTATCCTTCCGCTTGCGCGTTTCGGCGAACACCGCCACATCGTCGGCGTCGTTCATGCCCAGGGTCGCGCGCAGGTTTGCGCTCATCGGCCGCAGGAAGGGATTGGTGGCTTTCTCCTCGCCCAGCAGGGACGGCACGGTGGGCTGGCCTTTCGCCCGCGCCGTCTTGATGGCCTCGTAACGCGTTTTCAGCGCCGCATTGTCCGGCTCGACGGTGACGGCGAAGCGCGCGTTGGATTCGGTATATTCATGGGCGCAGTAGACGCGCGTGTCGTCGGGCAGGGCACCGAGCTTGCTCAGCGACGCCCACATCTGCGACGGCGTGCCCTCGAACAGCCGCCCGCAGCCAAGCGCAAACAGCGTGTCGCCGCAGAACAGCGCTTTTGAATTGGCGAACCAGAAGGCGATATGCCCCTTCGTATGCCCCGGCACGTCGAAGATGCGGGCTTCCTCCTTGCCCAGGCGCCAGGTCTCGCCGTCCTTCAGCGCCACATCGATACCCGGAATGCGGTCGGCATCGGCCCGCGGCCCCACGATCTGGCAGCCGGTGGTCTCTTTCAGCGCCATGTTGCCGCCCACATGGTCGGGATGATGATGGGTGTTGAGAATATGGGTCAGCGTCCAGCCGCGTTTCCGCAATTCGGCCAGCACCGGCTCATGCACGGCGGGATCGACCACGCCGGTGGTGCCCGTCGCCGGATCATGGGCGAGGTAGACGTAATTGTCGTTCAGCACGGGAATCTGCACGATATCGAGGGGCATGGCGTCGTTCTCAAGGCAATGGATAAGCTGCTAATATAGCGCCATGCTGCGCCCGGACATCATCGATCTGCGCGAATTCTACGCCAACCCGCTGGGGCGGGCGGTGCGCCGCCTGCTGCGGCCCCGATTGCGCGCCTTCTGGCCCGATGTTCATGGTTTGACAGTGCTTGGCCTCGGTTATGCCACGCCCTACCTGCGCATCTTCGAGGGCGAGGCCGAGCGGGTGATCGCCGCCATGCCGGGGCCGCAGGGGGTGGTGCGCTGGCCGCGCGGCCTGCCCGGGCGCGTCATGCTGGTGGACGAGGACGACCTGCCCCTGCCCGATGCGTCCGTCGACCGCCTGCTGCTGATGCATGCGCTGGAGAATTCCGAGAATGTGCGTGCGCTGCTGCGCGAGGTGTGGCGCGTGCTGACCCCGCAGGGCCGTCTGCTGGCCGTGGTGCCGAACCGGCGCGGCCTGTGGGCGCATATCGAGGCCACGCCCTTCGGCCAGGGCCACCCCTATACGCCGCCGCAGCTCACGCGGCTGATGCGCGATGCGATGTTCTCGCCCACCCAGTCGCAGGCCGCATTGTGGCTGCCGCCGTCGGACCGCGCCTTCGTGATCCGGGCGGTGAATGCCTGGGAGAAGACGGGCGAGATCCTGTGGAACCGCTTTTCCGGTGTGCTGCTGGTGGAGGCCGAGAAGCAGGTCTATGCCGGCGTGCCTGCCCGCGCGGTGAAGGCGAAACAGCGCGCCTTCGCGCTCAACCCATCGCCCTCGGCGCGGCTGCACACGCAGCGCGACGGTTCAGGCCCCACGCCAGCGTAATACATGCACCGCCTATCGGCGGTGCAGCACGTATACAGCCTGGGCGCCGAACCAGTTCGCCGCCGCGCCCTGCAGTTTCCAGCCGTTGCGGTTGCCATGGCCATCCACGGCGATGCGCTGCTCGACGACAAAACCGTCGCGGGCGCAGAGCTCGTCGAAATCCTGGATGGTGCAGAGATGGATGTTCTGCGTCTCGTACCAGGGATCGTCCAGTGCCGCCGTCATCGGCATGCGGCCGCCGAACATCAGCTGCAGCCGCACCCGCCAGTAGGCGAAATTGGGAAACGACACGATGGCGCGCCGGCCGATGCGCAGCATCTCGTGCAGCACCTTGCGCGGATTGCGCGTCGCCTGCAGGGTCAGGCTCAGCACCACGTAATCGAAGGCGGCATCGGGATAATCGGGCAGGTCGGTATCGGCGTCGCCCTGGATCACGCTCAGGCCCCGCGCCACGCAGGCATTCACGCCGCTCTGGCGGATTTCGATGCCGCGGCCGTCCACCTGCTTCTCGCGCGCCAGGTATTCCAGCAGCGCGCCGTCGCCGCAGCCCACATCCAGCAGGCGGCTTTGCGGCGCCACCATCTCCGCGATCATCAGCAGATCGCGGCGGATATCCTTGTGTCCGGAATCCTTGATCGGCGTCTCGGTCGTCATTTCTGGCTCCCGTTCAGGCCGCGCTGTTCGGCGCAGCCCTCGATGAAGCCTTTCAGCGTGCGGAACATCACCGGTTCGTCCAGCAGGAAGGCGTCGTGGCCCTTGTCGGTCTCGATCTCGACGAAGCTGACATTGGCCGCCGCCGCGTTCAGCGCGCGCACCACTTCCTTGCTCTCCGCCGTCGGGAACAGCCAGTCGGAGGTGAAGGAAACGACGCAGAAGCGCGTCTTCGTGCCCTGGAAGGCATTGGCGAGGTTGCCGCCCGCCTGCGCCGCCAGGTCGAAGTAATCCATCGCGCGGGTGATGTAGAGATAGGAATTGGCGTCGAAGCGCTCCACGAAGGTCGAGCCCTGGTGCAGCAGATAGCTTTCCACCTGGAACTCGGTCTCGAAGCCATAGGTGATGCGCTCGCGGTTCTGCAGGTTGCGGCCGAACTTGCGGTGTAATGCTGCTTCCGACAGGTAGGTGATATGGGCGGCCATGCGTGCCACGGCCAGGCCGGCGCGCGGAATCGTGTCATGGTCGAAATAATCGCCCTGATGCCATTGCGGATCGGCATAGATCGCCTGGCGGCCCACCTCGTGGAAGGCGATGTTCTGCGCCGAATGTTTGGCGGCGCAGGCGATCGGGATGGCCGAAAAGACGCGGTCGGGATAACTCGCCGCCCATTGCAGCACCTGCATGCCACCCATCGAGCCGCCGATCACGCAGAACAGCTGGTGGATGCCCAGATGGTCCAGCAGCATGGCCTGGGCATTCACCATGTCGCGGATGGTGATGACGGGAAAGCGCAGGCCATAGGGCTTGCCGGTCGCGGGGTCGGTTTCCTTCGGGCCCGACGAGCCCATGCAGCCGCCCAGCACATTGGCGCAGATCACGAAGAATCTATCGGTGTCGATCACCTTGCCGGGACCGACCATGGTGGTCCACCAGCCAGGCTTGCCCGTGATGGGGTGGGCATTGACCACATGCTGGTCGCCGGTCAGCGCATGGCAGACCAGGATGGCGTTCGACTTCTCGGCATTCAGATGGCCATAGGTCGTGTAGGCGATCTGGTAGGGGCCGAGGTCGAGCCCGCAATCGAGCTTCAGGGCCAGGGTTTCGCCCAAGGTGACCCGGTGGCCGGGGCCGACGGGATCGTGGCGTGACAGGGGGGGGAGTGCGGCACTCATGGCAGGCAGCCGGGATATCCTACAGGGCTTGGAGCGGGGATTTCCGCCAGCCCTGACGGGTGTGGCGAAGCCCGGCCGGGACCCTGTCCGGCGCGGGCCCCCGTGCTTAGTGACCCCCGCCGATGGTGTCAATGTTTTCTTTGCTTTTCAGGGGCGAAGCCCCTAAGACTATGCGGTTTTTTCAGCCCCCGGTATCCTGTTTCCCATGAGTGACCATACCCCGAGCCTGGCCGATCTTCGGCGCGAGATCGACGTGCTGGACGACCAGATCCTGGATCTGCTGCGCCGGCGCGCCGAGGCTGTGCAACGCGTCGCCGCCGCCAAGCGCGCCACCGGCGACGGCTTCCTGCGGCCCAGCCGCGAGGCCCAGATCATCCGTCATCTGATCGCCCGCCATCGCGGCGCCCTGCCGGCGGCTTCCGTGTCGCGCATCTGGCGCGAGATGATCGCCGCCCTCTATCCCCTGCAGGCGAATGCCGTGAAGGTGGCGGTGCATGCCCCCAACAAGTCGGCCGCGCGCTGGGATCTGGCCCGCGACTGGTATGGCTCGACCACGCCGCTGCAGCTCTGCACCACCGCCAACGCGGTGATGCGCGCCATCTCGGCCCAGCCAGCCGCCATCGGCGTGATGGCCCAGCCGGAAGACGGCGAGAAGGAAAGCTGGTGGCCGCAGCTCGCCTCGCGCTCGCCCGGCACGCCGCGCGTGATCGCCCGCCTGCCCTTCGTGCCCAATCCCCATGGCCGGTTGGCCGAACTCGACGCCTATGTGATCGCCAATGCCGCGCCCGAGGATTCGGGCGAGGATTGCAGCCTGCTGGTGCTGACCATGACCGAGTCCGCCCCCAGCATCGCGCGGATTTCCACCCTGCTGGCCCAGGTTGGGCTGGAGGGCCGCGTGCTGGCCCAGCATCGCCGCGGCGAGGATGGTGCCCGCATCCTGCTGGAAAGCGACGGCTTCATGGCGGGCGACGATCCGCGGCTGGCCGCGCTGATTGCGGCCGATCCGAAACTGATCGACGATGCGGTGGTGATCGGCGCCTATGCCGTGCCGCTGGCCGCCGAAGTCTGAGACCGTTTGTTTTAAGGAGTGCCTGCCGTGACCGCGCCGAAGCCGCAACCCGGAATTCTCGACATCGCTCCCTATAAGGGCGGCGAGGGCAAAGTGCCCGGCGTCACCAAGGTGCACAAGCTCTCCTCCAACGAAACCCCGCTCGGCCCCAGCCCGAAGGCGATGGCGGTGTTCCAGCAGATGGCGACCGAGCTGCACCGTTATCCCGACGGCGCGGTGGATGCCCTGCGCCAGGCGCTGGCCAAGCATTACGGTATTCCGGCTGAGAACATCGTCTGCTCGAACGGCTCGGACGAGATGATCTCGCTGATCTGCGCCGCCTATGTCGGCCCGGGCGACGAGGTGATCTATTCGCAATACGGTTTCATGATGTATCCGATCGCCACGCAGGCGCGCGGCGCGACGCCGGTGAAGGTGGCGGAAAAGAACTTCACCGCCGATGTGGATGCGATCCTGGCCGCCGTCACGCCGAAGACGCGGCTGGTGTTCCTCACCAACCCGAACAATCCCACCGGCACGTATATCCCGGCCGCCGAACTGCGCCGCCTGCGCGCCGGCCTGCCCGATAGCGTGCTGCTGGTGATCGATGCGGCCTATGCCGAATATGTCAGCCGCAACGACTATTCCAACGGCATGGAACTGGTAGCGGGCTCCGACAACACCATGGTGCTGCGCACCTTCTCCAAGATCTACGGCCTGGCCGCCTTGCGCCTGGGCTGGGCCTATGCGCCGGCCAATGTGATCGACGTGCTCAACCGCGTGCGCGGCCCGTTCAACGTCAATGCCGCCGCCCAGGCTGCCGGCGTCGCCGCGCTGGAGGATACCGCCTGGGTCGAGAAGGCGCGCGCCCATAACGATGCCGAACTGGCCCGCGTCACGGCGGCTTTGCAGAAGCTCGGCCTCGAAGTCCTGCCCAGCGTGGCGAATTTCATCCTGATGCGTTTTCCCGGCGGGCCCGAGCAGGTCAAACGCGCTGACGAGGCCCTACGCCGGCGCGGCCTGATCCTGCGCGGCATGGGTGGTTATGGCCTGAACGATGCCCTGCGCCTGTCCATCGGCACGGTGGAGGAAGACGACATGGTGATCGCCGCCCTCACCGAGGTCATGAAAGGCTGAATGCGGTGTTCAACCGTCTCGCCATCATCGGTATCGGCCTGATCGGTTCGTCGATTGCCCGCGCCGCCCGCGAACACGGCCTGGCGAAGCATATTGCCATCGCCGATGCCAGCGAGGCGCATCGCCGGCAGGCGCAGGAGCTGGGCCTGGGCGACAGCGTGCATAACGATGCGGCCGAGGCGGTGAAAGATGCCGACCTGGTGCTGCTCTGCGTGCCGCTGGGCGCCAATGCCGCCGTGGCGGCACATATCGGCGCGGCGCTTAAAAAAGGCGCCATCGTCTCCGATGTCGGCTCCTGCAAACAGGCGGTGATCCGCGATGTGGCGCCGCATCTGCCGCCGGGCGTACATCTGGTGCCGGGCCATCCGGTGGCGGGCACCGAACATTCCGGCCCAAAGGCGGGCTTCGCCGCGCTGTTCCAGAACCGCTGGTGCATCCTCACGCCCGAGGCCGGCACCGATGCTGCCGCCGTCGAGAAGGTGAAAACCTTCTGGGCCGCCATCGGCAGCAAGGTCGAGATCATGGAGCCGCGCCATCACGACCTGGTGCTGGCGATCACCAGCCATGTGCCGCACCTGATCGCCTACAACATCGTCGGCACGGCGGATGACCTCGAGACCGTGACGGAATCGGAAGTGATCAAGTATTCCGCCGGCGGCTTTCGCGATTTCACCCGCATCGCCGCGTCCGATCCCACCATGTGGCGCGACGTCTTCCTCAACAACAAGGAAGCGGTTCTGGAAATGCTGGGGCGTTTCACGGAAGACCTGATTGCCCTGCAGCGCGCGATCCGCTGGGGCGAGGGCGACGCGCTGTTCGATCTCTTCACCCGCACCCGTGCCATCCGCCGCGCCATCATCGATGCCGGCCAGGAAACCGCCGCACCCGATTTCGGCCGCAGCCCGGCGGCAAAGGGCAACACGCAGTCCTGATTGCAAATGGGACCCCGGCTCAACGCCGGGGTGACGATTTCAACTTAACCCGTCACCCCGGGCGAAGACCCGGGGTCCCATTTTTTATTGCGCCTGTGGTGTTTGCGGCACCGTCAGCACCGGCGCCAGGCTGAACAGCGGCACGGGCCCGAGGAACAGTTTGCCCTCCTGCGCGGTCAGCGGCACGGGCAGGTAAGGCTCGCCCTTGGCATCCCGCCGCGTCACCAAGGTCAGCGCGGCCTTCGCCGCCGCCGCCTCGTCGGGCTTCATCTTGCCCGCCGCCGCCAGCGCGTCGATGCCGGCATTGGCGTTGCGGATCTGGCCGCCCAGCGCGCCGAGCGGGCGGAACTGCTTGTCCAGCGTCAGCGTGCCGTCGCCATCCAGCATCAGGCCGCCCCAGTGCAGGCTCACGGTCTGGAAATCCACCACGCCGCCATCGTCGCGCCACGAGGCCAGCAGGGCTTCCGGGCTGCTGCCGAAGGCCGTGCCGCGTGCCGTGCCGATCAGCTTCAGCAGCGCCACCTGGCGGCCGAGCGGACCATCGGCGCTTTGCGGCAGCATGATGTTGTCCGCCTGCAATGAAAGATCGGCGCTGGGCGGCAGGCTGCCGGCGCGGCGCGCATGCAGCAGCAGCCTGTCGGCCGTCCAGCTGTCCAGCACGCTGCCGTTCAGCGTCGGCTTGGCGATATCGGCCGCCATCCGCAGCGGATTGTTGGCGCCGTCCAGCACCAGGCTGGCGCGGAAGCGTTCGGCGGCCAGCTCGATGCCCTTCTCGGCCTTGCCCTCGCGCCAGCTCAGCCGCTGCTTGCCCGGCAGTTCGAAGATGACGTGATGCAGGTCCCAGAATTGCAGATGGGCAGTGAATTCCTCGGCACCGACCTGCCAGGTCAGCGGGCTGTTCGGGTCGCGCCAGGCCAGGTTGGTGATGGTCAGCGACAGGCGGTAGGGGAACCCCCAGAGCCGCCAGCCGGTATATTCCACCACGCGCCCCTGGCGGCGCTGGCCCTCGATCCAGGCATTGGCCTGGGCCGCCACCTGGTCGGCCAGATGCGACCACAGGACGTAATAGCCGAGCAGGGCGCCGACGATCAGGCCGGCCAGGATGAAATAGCGCATGGCGTGGATATAGCAGGCCCTCCGGTGCTTCTCCAGCTTGCCAACAGCCTTTGCTTGCCATAGCTGGTCATTAAACCGATAGTGCCATGAACAATCCGCCGCCTCCCGCCGTTATGTCCGTTTCCTCTGCCACAAAGCCAGCACTGCTGCAGACCTGGGCCATCGCCGCCATGCCGGGCCTGTTCGTGCTGCTGTGGTCCACCGGTTTCATCGGTGCCAAGCTCGGCCTGCCCTATGCCGAGCCGATGACCTTCCTGGTGCTGCGTTTCGCCATCGTCACCGTGCTGCTCTGCCTGTTCGCGGCTTTCACCGCCGCGCCCTGGCCGCAGGACTGGCGCATGGCCGGCCATATCGCCATTGCCGGCCTGCTGCTGCACGGCGTCTATCTCGGCGGCGTTTTCGCTTCGATCTTCCATGGCGTGCCGGCCGGCATCTCGGCGCTGATCGTGGGCATCCAGCCGCTGCTGGTGGCCGCCGCTGCTGGCCCCGTCCTGGGCGAACGCGTCACCATGCGGCAATGGCTCGGCCTCGCGCTGGGCCTGGGCGGCGTGGTGCTGGTGGTCTGGACCAAGCTGGATATCGGCATTGGCACGACCTGGGGTTACGCGCTCTCGGGCATCGCGCTCATCGGCATCACCATCGGCACGCTGTATCAGAAGAAATTCTGCCCCCAGATCGACCTGCGCTCGGGCACGGCGATCCAGTTTGCCGCCACCACGGTCGCCCTGGTGCCTTTCGCTTTGCTGTACGAGACGCGGCAGGTGCAGTGGAGCGGCGAATTCATCTTCGCGCTCGGCTGGCTCTGCATCGTGCTGTCGCTTGGGGCTATAACGCTCCTGTTCATACTCATCAGACGGGGCGCGGCGGCAAAAGTCTCCAGCCTGTTCTTCCTGGTGCCGCCCTGCACGGCCCTGGTGGCGTATTTCCTGTTCGGCGAGCAGCTCAGTCTGCTGGCGCTGGCCGGCATGGCCGCCACCATGGTCGGCGTGGCTTTGGTCAACATCGCGCCGAAACGCTGATGCCGAAGCGCAAGCATATCCCCTTCGACCACGAAGAACCGTTGCCCGGCGAAGCCGCGCCGCCCTTTCCCCAGATCGCGCCCGAGAAGGGCCAGCCGCTCTGGGTGTTCGGCTACGGCTCGCTGATGTGGGATCCGGGTTTCCCCTTCACCAGACAGATGATGGCGCGGCTCTGGGGTTTCCATCGCGGCTTCTGCGTCTGGTCGCACCGTTATCGCGGCACGCCGGAACGGCCCGGCCTGGTGCTCGGCCTGATGCCCGGCGGCTCCTGCACCGGCAAGGCGTTTCGCGTGAAGCGCGGCGACGAAACCGCCGTGATCGATTATCTGTATCGCCGCGAAATGGTCACCGGCGTCTACCGGCCGGGTTTCCACCTGGCGCAGATGGAGGATGGCAGCCGCGTGAAGGTGCTGGCCTTCGTGGCCGACCCGCACCACAAGCAGTATGCGGGATATTTAAGCGAACGGCAGGTGATCGACACGATTGCCACCTGCCGCGGCGCGCGCGGGCCCAATGCAGTCTATCTGGCCAACACCGTGGCGCACCTGGATGAGCTCGGCATCGGCGACGGTCCGCTGCACCATCTGCTGGCGGAAGTGAAAAAACGCTGCCCGGGGATATGAAATGGGATCCCGGCTCTCGCTTCGCTCGGCCGGGATGACGCGATAAAATTGATCGTCACCCCGGGCTTGACCCGGGGTCCCATTTTTCAGGCCTTGGCCGGCGCCCTGTATTCATCCCGCAATTCACGCTTCAGCACCTTGCCGATGGCGCTGCGCGGCAGGACGTCGCGGAATTCGATGGCCGAGAGGCGCTGCATCTTGCCGAGTTTCCCGTTGGCCCAGGCCAGCAGCTCCGGCGCGGCAATCTCCGCGCCCGGCGCCTTCACCACGAAGGCCACCGGTGTTTCACCCCATTGTTCTGATGGCACGCCCACCACGGCCACGTCGGCCACGGCCGGGTGCTGGCGCAGCACCGCTTCCAGGTCGCTGGGATAGACGTTGAAGCCGCCCGAGATCACCATGTCCTTGCGGCGGTCCATCAGCTGCAGGAAGCCGTCTTCGTCGAAGCGGCCCATGTCGCCGGTGCGGATGAAGCGCTTGCCGGTTTCGTCGAACCATTCGGCTTCCGCCGTCTTGCCCGGCTGCTTGTGGTAGTTGGTCATGATCGCGCCGGAATGGCCGACGATCTCGCCGATCTCGCCGGGCGCGACATATTTTCCGTCTTCGCCGATCAGGCGGATGTCGTGGCCCTCGGCGGGGCGGCCCACAGTATGCAGCTTGGTGGGGAATTCGTCGGCCACCAGAATGCAGGTGCCGCCGCCCTCGGTCATGCCGTAATACTCGATCAGCTTGCCGGGCCAGCGTTTCAGGATGTCGGCCTTCAGCGTCGCGTTGAACGGCGCCGAGGTGCAGAACTTGGCGCGGAAGGCGCTCAGGTCATATTTGCCGAAATCGGGATGCGCCATGATGCGCGCATACTGCACCGGCACCAGCATGGTATGCGTCACGCGGTGTTTCTGCGCCAGCTCCAGATATTTCACCACGTCGAATTTCGGCATTTGGATCGCCGTGCCGCCGCCGGCCAAAGTGGGAAACAGGCTCACCAGCGTGGTGTTGGAATAAAGCGGCGTGGAGAGCAGCGTGATCGCCGCCCGGTCGTAGCCATAGAGGTTGGCGCGCTGCATATGGGCCCAGCGCATGGCATGGGACTGCACGATGCCTTTCGGTGTGCCCGTCGTGCCCGAGGAATAGATGATGTTGAACGGCATGGCCGGCGTGAGGGCCGCAGGCTGTGGCTTTGTACCTTCGGGCGCCAGCCATTGCTCGAATGCGGGCGTGTCCAGCCGGATGCGGCGCGGCAGCTGGCCCAGCACGCCCTTCAGCGCGGTTTCGTTGTCGCCATCCAGGAAGATCAGCGCGGCATCGGCATCGCTCGCCATGGCGACGATCTGCTCAGGAAGGCTCGACGGCGCCAGCGGCGCCACGGCCAGCCCTGCCCGCAGCGCGCCGACATAGACCGTCACATAATCATTGCGCGAGGAACTGACGATGCTGACGCTGTGTTTCGCGCCATCCCGCTGCAACGCAGCGGCAACACGGTCGGCGCGGGCATCCAGCTGGCCGTAGGTCAGCACGCCTTCCGGATCCACCAGCGCCGGATGGTCCGGCCGCTCGGCCGCATAGGCGGCCACCAGTGCGGGCAGCGTGCCGAATTCGGAATTGAGTATGTCGTCGGCGCGGCTCATGCAAACTCCATCCCGATGATGCGGCTCAAATCGGCCAGGGCCCGGTCCGGGTCTTCGACCTTGATGGTCTGCATGCCCATGGCGGCGGCGGGTTTCAGGTTGATGCCGAGATCGTCGAGGAACACGGCCTCGGTTGGTGCAATCTCCAGCAGGTCGCAGGCGCGCTGGTAGAAGGCGGGTTCGGGCTTGCGCACGCCCACCTTGCTCGATTCCACCACGATGTCGAACAAAGCCATCACCTCGGCCACGGCCGCAGCCTTTTCCGGGCTCACCGCCATGGCCGGCCCGTGGCCCAGCGGCATGTTGTTGGTCAGGCAGGCAATCTTGAAACGCGTCTTCACGGTTTTGAGCGCCGCCACCATGCGCGGGCGGATCTCGCCCGAGACCAGCTCCAGCACCTCGCGGCCATGCACGTCGTGGCCCAGCGCCCTGGCCTCGGCGGCAAACAGCTCACCGAAGGTATCGGCATCCACCTCGCCACGCTCGAAGCGCGCCCAGGCATTGCCATGGGGATTGATCGCGTTCACCCCGCGCAGGAAATCGCGCGGCAGGCCGCGCTGTTCTTCATAGCGGCGGAAGGCCTCGAAGGGCGAGGTGAGGATCACCCCGCCGAAATCCCATAATACGGCTTTGATCGGCTGGCCCGGCTCGGCGCTCATCGGCTCTTATCGTGCGGTGCGTTTCCCTAGCGGCAACGCCTTACGCGCGCGTAAAGCCCTGCCTTATCCGCACTTACTATAGCCGCAGGAGGTGCAGGTGTCGCAACCCTCGGAGCGGATCAGCCCCGGCTGGCCGCATTTCGGGCATTGCCGCAGGCCCGACAAAGGCTTCGGCGTTTCCGCATTGGCGGCCAGCGCCAGCACGGCCTTTTCCTCGCGCTGCGCGTTGGGATCGGCCATGAAGCCGATCTCGATCAGGTGGCGTTCGATCACCTCACCGATGGCGGCCAGCAGCGAGGGCACGTAACGCCCGCCCATCCAGTGGCCGCCGCGCGGATCGAACACCGCCTTCAGTTCCTCCACCACGAAGCTCACGTCGCCGCCGCGCCGGAACACCGCCGACATCATGCGGGTCAGCGCCACGGTCCAGGCGTAATGCTCGGTGTTCTTGGAATTGATGAACACCTCGAAGGGGCGCACGCGGCCATCCTGGATGATGTCGTTCAGCGTGATGTACATCGCGTGTTCGGATTCCGGCCAGGTGATCTTGTAGGTGCGGCCGGGCAGGGCCTCGGGCCGGTCCAGCGGCTTGGTCATGTAGACCACGCCGCTGCCCGAGAAGGACTGCGCCGCCGGATCGCGCGAGCGCGTCGCCTCCACCGGGCGCAGCTCGGCCGGCCGCGCGGCAGACGTCAGCGGCAGTTCGGCCTGCTGCGCCGCCTCGGCCGGCTTCTTCTTGTCGTCCTTCTTCACGGTCAGCACCGAGCCGGTGATGTCGTTCGGGCGATAGGTGGTGCAGCCCTTGCAGCCCTGCTCGTAGGCCATCGCATAGACATCCTTGAAGGCATCGAAATCGATGTCTTCCGGCACGTTGATGGTCTTGGAGATCGAGCTGTCGATGTATTTCTGCACGGCGGCCTGCACGCGCACATGATCGGCCGGGCTCAAATCCTGCGCCGTCACGAAGGCCTCGGTCAGCGGCGCGTTGTCGCCTTTCAGCTGGCGATAGAGGCGATAGGCGTAATCGCTCACCTCCTCCTGCTGGCGGCTGCCATCGGGCAGCAGCACGCTGCGGGTGTAAGTAAAGCTGAACACCGGTTCCAGGCCCGACGAGATGTTGTCGGCGAACAGCGAGATGGTGCCGGTCGGCGCAATGGACGTCAGCAGCGCGTTGCGGATGCCATGCTGCGCGATCGCCGCCCGCACGTCCTCGTCCAGTTCGGCAATGCTTTCGCCGGCCAGATAGGCTTCCTTGTCGAACAGCGGAAACGCGCCTTTTTCCTTGGCCAGCTCGACCGACGTGAGATAGGCCACGCGCTGCAGCCGCTTCATCCAGCTCTCGATCAGCCTGATCGAGGCGGCCGAGCCATAGCGCGCGCCCACCATGATCAGGGCATCGGCCAGGCCGGTGATGCCCAGCCCGATGCGGCGCTTGGCCTGGGCCTCGTGGGCTTGCTGCTCCAGCGGGAAGCGCGACACGTCGATGGTGTTGTCCATCATGCGCACGGCGCGCTGCACCAGCGTGTCGAGCAGCGTTAGGTCCAGTTCGGCCTCGGCCTCGAAGGGCTTCTTCACCAGCCGCGCCAGGTTGATCGAGCCCAGCAGGCAGGCGCCATAGGGCGGCAAAGGCTGTTCGCCGCAGGGATTGGTGGCGGCGATGGTCTCGCAGTAATGCAGGTTGTTGCGGCGGTTGATGCGGTCGATGAAGATCACGCCGGGTTCGGCATAGGCATAGGTCGCCCGCATGATCTTGTCCCACAATTCGCGGGCCTGCACGGTGCGATAGGCGGTGCCGTTGAACTTCAGTTCCCAGGGCAGGTTCTGCTTCACGGCCGCCATGAAGGCGTCGGTCACCAGCACCGAAAGGTTGAACATGCGCAGGCGGCCCGGCTCGCGCTTGGCCTCGATGAAGGCCTCGATATCCGGATGGTCGCAGCGCAGGGTCGCCATCATGGCGCCGCGCCGGCTGCCGGCCGACATGATGGTGCGGCACATCGCGTCCCACACATCCATGAACGACAGCGGCCCCGAGGCATCGGCGCCCACGCCCTTCACCGGCGCGCCGCGCGGCCGCAAAGTGGAAAAGTCATAGCCGATGCCGCCGCCCTGCTGCATCGTGAGGGCGGCTTCCTTCAGATGCTCGAAGATGCCGCCCATGTCGTCGGGGATCGTGCCCATGACGAAGCAGTTGAACAGGGTCACGTTGCGCCCGGTGCCCGCGCCGGCCACGATGCGGCCCGCCGGCAGGAACCGGAAATCCTCCAGCGCCTCGAAGAAGCCCTGCTCCCACTGCGCCGGATCCTTTTCGGCCACGGCCAGGGCCTTGGCGATGCGGCGCCAGGTATCAGGGATGGCGAGGTCGAGCGGATTCCCGTCCGGTCCCTTGAACCGGTACTTCATGTCCCAGATTTGCTGCGAAATCGGCGCGATGGGCGACATACGGGAATCCTGAAAAGAGACAAATGCAAACAGGCGGCGCGGAAGGCAAAAACCGCCCGCTGCCGCAGCCTTCTGACTCTATCGCTCAGACGGCATGAGTCCAGCGTAATGTTCCCTTAATGTTTCTACAGATTGATCAACCGCAGGGGCGGGCACAATATGTTGTGAAGTCTGGAAAACCCGGCTTATCCCCACGATCCGCAGACAGGCGTTTTGAAGTTATCCCGGGTTATGCACAGGGAGAATCAACCCAATCACGCCTTGGCGTTCTGTTCTATAAAACGGCTAGGGTTGGCGATAAGGCCGTTCATCCCTTCGCTGACGATGGCGGATATTTCATTAGTGCTAATAATCTTGGCGTCGATGCCAATCATAGGGGCTAGTGCTTGGGTGTTTGGGGTGTTTACGGCGGAATAGATATATCGCACGGATAATCTGGCTGAAATTATGTTGATATCTGAAGGATGCATAAAGATTGGAGCATCGGAATTACTCGCGGCCAGAACCTCGTTTCGTGAAATTGGCAGATAAAGTTGGTCCCACTTTTCGCCAAATTGTATGAACGGACCGCATTTACCAGTTTGGTCGCGGCCAAAGGCACAAACATCACCAAGAATAATATCTTCGCTATTGCTCCTGATCAAAAACCATGATTTCGGGCGGAAAGTCTCTGGAACGATAGTCTCAGTCAGTACTTTTTTAATGCCCTTTATTTGACCGTCCTTCACGCTATCCAGCAGCTTTCCCAGTTTTGATTCAGATAGCGCCTGCTTGAGAAAGGCCATATTCCGCGGCATCTCGCGGGCAATATTCTTTATTGCTGCTTCTTTCACTGCTGGCATGGTCATAAATGCACGCGCAGTGCTTTGTCGCGCCAATGGCAGCTTTTCGATTTCTGTCTCAATTATCGAATTATAATTTTCTCGCGCATAGACGGTGAGTGCGGCGGTGATATCGGGTGAATCAATGGATTCTATGACTTGCGAGAACAGTTCCGCGCCCGCATCGGCAAATTGATCTCGAATGGCTTTTGTCCGAATTATCATTTGCCAAAGATGTTTCTGTAGATCCTGTGCGAGTGAATTTGGATCCGCCCCATCAGTGATTGTTTTCAAAATCTCACTAAAAGCCCTCTCTTCTTCGCCAAGCATGTCCTCCACCCCAGTTCCGGGATCGCCGTAGAAATAAGAAGCGACCGCGACATGGCGAGTACTGGGTTCAGCAATTTTGCCAGATTTGTCGATCTGAAAAATCCAGGACTTTCCATCCATCTGCCGAGAAGCAAAGCGTTTCAGCAGAAATCTTGGAATATGATGATTCCGTTCACGATCAGCCATCTTGGATCTCTCATAGGCTTTCGATCAACAGCATGAACTTCAATGGTACTTTGCCTAGAAGATGCGCGTTTCCAATTGAAAGTTCTTAGGAACTGCATATCCGATTTAGCGGTTCATCGGATGAATGCGCACCATCGTGTCATCGATTGTGTAAACAGTGTAGGCGACGCGGCCCACTGTTAAGTGATCACGCGCCTTCGTCACACAGGCGAAGCGATTCCTCACATCAAAATAACTGAGCGCGGAGCGCAAGTAGATGTTGGTGGTTCCGGTTTTGCGGTAATCCGGATCAATTAGTTTCGCCACTTCGTATATGACACGACGGCGAATATCAGCGCCTTTACCGACGCAGTCGAAGTTCACCACATAATCCATATGCCAATCGATCACCCGACGTGTGGGCATCGGGGAAGTCAGGCCCGGCACGTTGATTTCTTCAAGCCAGTCAGGCGGGACGCAGCGTGCCAACTCGAGAAGCGTAGCCGACGGAATGCCAGAAGTAATGCCGGTGTGGACGGGTGGCGGATAGGTTGGCAGTTTTGTACCAAAAGTCATTGCGAAGTCCTTTCATAGACCCCGCAATGCGGGGCTGGTTATGAGTACATTTCCATGGTTCGTTCCCCTCCGTTACTAAGTTTACGTTGCGTCAGCTCTTGGCTAAATTCAAGCAAAATATTGCGACCAAAAAGGCATAAATAACAACATGTTGTGTTGTGTGCCGGTCCCAGATGAGCCAATAATTCGCTCGTAGTGCAGCGACTCTGAATAGTCAGCGATAGCTTTCTGAGGGTTCTGTTTCCCTAAGTTTGGTTGCACGGGATTATTGCGAACCGGTTAGAGCCCCGCCCGCGTCTCGGCTTCCAGCTTTGCCTGCACGGTTTCGATTTCGGTCTCCAGCCGCGTCATGAAGCTCTCGCAGTCGAGGCCGGCAGCCCTTACGGCCCGGGATCGTTGGCAGCGCCGGCGATCTCGGCCTGAATGCCCGTCGCCCAGTCGCGGAACAGTTTCGTGTCCTCGTCGAACAGCGCGCGGGTGACATTGGCCACCGCGAAGACCTGCCCGCGTTCCTCATGCACCTCGGCATAAGGGTTGTCGGCGGCGATCTCGACGCCGATATCGCCGGGCCGGGCGCCCATCTTCAGCACGAAGCAGTCGCGTTCCGGATGGTCGCGATGCATGGCGCAGTTCAGCGCCAGCCATGCGGCGCCCATCGCCACGGCATTGGCCTCCGCGCCGCCTTTCAGGTGGTCGCCGGCCTCGATGCTGTTGGCCAGCATGTCCCACATCTGCAGGCGGAATTCGGCAAAGCCCAGGCCGGCACTGGCCATCATCCGGTTCGCCATGTTGGAAAACAGCAACGCTTCGGCCAGCGGCATCTCGAACTGCAATTCGCCCAGGCCATACTGGATGGCAAAGGCACAGGTCGTTCCGGCGGTCACCGCAGCCCCGCCCGCGTCTCCGCTTCCAGCGCCGCCTGCGCGGTTTCGATCTCGGTTTCCAGCCGCGTCATGAATGTCTCGCGGTCGAGGCCAGCCGGAATGGGGGGCAGGAAGCGCATCACGATGGTGCCGGCCGGGCGCTTCAGGCCATGCTTGGGCCAGAAGAAGCCGGAATTGAGCGCCACCGGCACCACGGGAATCTTCAGGTCGCGATAGAGCGCCGCCACGCCGGGCTGGTAATCGTGTTTCTGGCCGGGCAGGGTGCGCGTGCCCTGCGGGAAGATGATCAGCTTGCGCCCTTCGGCTGCCGCGTCACGCGCGCTTTTCAGCATGCTTTTAAGCGCCTTGGCGCCGCCTGAGCGGTCGACAGCGATCATGCCCTGGATGCGGCACAGCGCGCCGTAGATCGGGATGCGCAGCAATTCCTGCTTCATCACGATGGCCGGGCCACGAAACAGCGCCAGCACGATGGCGGTATCCCACAGCGACTGGTGCTTGGAGGCGATCAGCACCGCGCCCGGCGGTACATTCTCCATGCCCTCGATGCGATAGGTGATGCCGGCGATCACGCGCAGCAGGAGATTGATGCTGTCCGACCAGAATTTGCCGATGGCGAAGATATGCCCGCGGTTGCCCAGCGCCAGCGGCACCAGGCTGTAGAGCGCTACCAGCGTGCTCCAGCCCAGGAACAGGATCTGGAAGACCAGCCCGCGCAGCCAGCTCATTCGGCGGCCTTGGGTTCAGGGGCCTTCTGTTCAGATGCCTTGCGCGCCGCAGTTTCCGCCACCGTCTCCTCCAGCATCGCGTCCAGATGCGCGCGCAGCAGGGCGGCCACGTATTTGGTGTATTCGCCCAGCAGGAAAAGCGTCGCCGTGCGGCGTTGCCACCAGTCCTCCACCCGCATGGCATCCGAGCGCACCGGATGCGGCAGCACGGCAATGTCGCCCATGCGGCGGCGGAATTCCGCCATGGCGCGCGGCATGTGGTAATTCGCCGTCACCACCCGCAGGGATTTGTAGCCGCGCGCGCGTGCCCAGCTGGCGGCCTCCACGGCGTTGCCCGCCGTGTCCTCGGCCTCGAAGCCCAGATCCACGCAGCAGTCGAACAGCAGCTGCAGGTCGATGCCGCTCCAGTCGTTCGAGGCCTGGGCGGAATCCGGCATGGCCGGGATCGCCGCCTGCATCAGCGAGGCCTTGGTGGTGGTGGGCGCCACGCCCGAGACCAGCAGGCGCTCGGCCTTGCCGTCATTCAGCAGGCGCAGGGCCGTGCTCAGGCGCACCGCGCCGCCGGTCAGCACCACGATGGCATCGGAATGCACCTCGCTGTCGGGCGGGGTGAAGGTCTCCACGCGGGCCAGATAGGCCAGCCCGCCGCCCAGCCACAGCAGGGCGACGGCGCAGAGCGCGACCAGCCAGCGGAACAGGCGGGTGGAGAGGGGCGTATCGGAATCGCGACGGGCCATCAGGGTTTCGCTGTGTCGGTCTGTTCGTCCAGCAGTCGCGCCACCGCATCGGGCAGCGATTCGGCAATCGTCACCGGCAGCACGTCGTCTGGCAAGCCGGCGGCTTGAGTCTTTTTGCCCTTGCCGGTGCGCACCAGGATGCGGCGGCAGCCCGCAGCTTTCGCCGCCTGCATGTCGGTGACGGCATCGCCGATGAATACGGTTTCATCAGGCGTTACGCGGAACTGCCGCATTGCCTCGCGCAGCATGCCGGGGCCGGGCTTGCGTCGGTCGGTGATGGCCCAGGGCGGATCGGGCGCGAAGAAGATCGCGTCGATCTTCGCCCCGGCCGGCGCGATGCGTGCACGCAGGTCGTCATGGATGCGGGCCAGCATCGCCTCGTCGATGATGCCCTTGCCGACGCAGGCCTGGTTGGTGCACAAAGCCACCGGCCAGCCGCGCGCATTCAGTTTGGCAATCGCCTCGCCCACGCCGGGCAGCAGGATCAGCTCCGCCGGCGACTTCACGTAATCGTCGGGGTAATCCTGGTTCAGCACGCCATCGCGGTCGAGCAGGATCAGCATGCCGCCCTCACACCATGGCCCGCAGCGCGCCCAGCACGGTCAGCCGCGCGGTGAAGATCGCAAGCAGCAAGGCGGCCAGCGGCAGCACCAGCAAAGCCAGCCAGTGCCACCAGGCCATGCCCATGCCGGGCAGCAGGCCCGCGCCCACGCCGCCGGCCAGGAACTGGATCGCCAGCAGGATGACAATCGCCAGCACCACGCCGGCCACGCCGCCCTGCACCGCCTGGCGCGCCACATGGCGCTGGAACTGCTTGGCGATATAGCCGTCCTCGGCGCCGATCAGGTGCAGCAGCTCGATGGTGTCGCGCCGCGCTGCGAGGCCCGCCCGCGTGGCGAAGATCACCATCGCCGCCAGTGCCAGGCCCACCAGCAGCACGATGCCGCCGCCTAAACTCTGCAGCAGGCGGCCCAGCTGCACCAGGCGGTCGAGCCAGGGTTTGGGATCGTCGATGCGCGCGCCGGGTACGGCGCTTTGCAGGCGCGCGCTCAAGGCGTCCACCGACAGCGCGGCATTGTCGGCCAGCGTCACGTCGATCAGGCCAGGCAGGGGCAGGTCGGCCTCCAGCGCGTCGCGGCCCAGCCAGGGCTGCAGCAGGGCCTCCACGGCGGCGCGGGGCAGGGCCTGCGCGCTCTGCACGCCCGGCACGGCGCGCAGGATGCCGATGGCGGCATCGACGCGCGGCTGCATCGGCTGGCCCGGCCGGTCGGCGATCTGCACCGTCAGCTTCGACGACACGCCACGCCGCCAGCCCTCGATGCTGCCCCCTAAGCTCAGCGCGCCGGCCAGCGCAAGCGCTGCGAGGAACACCATCACCGCCAGCGCCCAGGGCAGGAACCGCGTGCCGGAATCGGCTTCCAGCTGAAGATCGGAAACGGTGCGGCGCTTCTTGCTCATGCGGCGTTCCGTTCGATGTGGAGTTGCCCGCCGCGCAGACGCATCACGGGAAAGCGGAACTGCTGCAGAAGCTGCGTATCATGCGTCGCCAGCACCACGGCGGTGCCCAGCTTGTTCAGCTCCACGAACAGGTACATCAGCCTCTGCGCCATGTCGGCATCCACGTTGCCGGTCGGCTCGTCGGCCAGCAGCAGGGAGGGCCGCGCGATCACGGCGCGCGCAATCGCCACGCGCTGCTTCTCGCCACCCGACAGCGTGGCCGGTCGCGCCTCCAGCCGGTCGCCCAGGCCAACCCAGGTCAGCAGCTCGATCACATGATCCCGCGTGCGCTTCTCGTCGGCGCCGGCGATACGCAAAGGCAGGGCCACGTTGTCCAGCGCCGTCAGATGGTCCAGCAGGCGGAATTCCTGGAACACCACCCCGATCCGCCGCCGCAGCATGGGCAGGGCGGCCCGGCTGGCGGTCGAGACATCCTGGCCGAACATGGTGATCAGGCCGCGCGAGGGCCGCTGGGCCAGGTAGAGCAGTTTCAGCAGGGAGGTCTTGCCGGCGCCGCTGGGCCCGGCCAGGAAATGGAAGGAGCCCGGCGCCAGCTCGAAGCTGACATCCCGCAGAACCTCCGGTCCCGGTCCGTACCGCATGCCGACATTCTGGAAACGCACCAAGCCCGAATCTCCCAATGCCTTGCGCGCCAATATCTTGCGGGGAAGTAGCCTTGCTTCGGCGGCCCCGTCCGTCCTATAAGGGAAAGCATCCGGAAACGCAAAAGGGGCTGGCTTCAGGCAGTTCACAGGCATGATCCTCACCTGCCCAAGCTGCGCCACGCGGTTTCACGTCGACCCCTCGGTCTTTGGTCCGGCACCCCGCAAAGTGCGCTGTTCACGCTGCCGCGAGACCTGGAGCCAGGACCCGCTGCCCGAACCCGAGCCCGAAATCCCGGTTCCGCCCCCTCCGGCCGCCAAGGCCGCGGCCCCGGCAAAGCCCGAATCCCCGGCCCATGACGACGACTGGGTGCCGCCCCCGCCGCCTGGCGGCGCGCCGCCCCCGCCCGAGCGGGTCGCCCCGCCCGAACCGCCATCCCTGCCGCCGGTGCCCGATCTGGAGCCGCCGCCCCCCCGCATCGCCGGCTTCGACGACGACGAGGACGACGACCTGCTGCTGCGCGACCGCCCGCCGCTGCATCCGCCGCTGGACGAGCCGTCCGGGGACCTCGACGAGGACCCCGACGAATTGCTGAACCGCCGCCGCGCCCGCCTGGCCGAGGCCGGGATGCAGCGTCCGCCGTCCAGGCCGCGCAAGCAGCGCTCCTGGGCCTGGCTCGGCTGGCTGCTGCTGCTGGCCCTGGTCGGCGGCGCCGGCTATGGCGGCTATACCAAGCGCGCCGAGCTGATCGCCTTCTATCCGCCGCTGGCCAAGCTCTACGAGGCCATCGGCCTGCCGGTCGAAACCTCGGAATGGCTCGGGCTGGAACTGCATAACCTGAAATCCGCCACCGTGCTGGATGGCGGCCAGACCCGCATCGCCGTCTCGGGCGAGGTGGTCAATGTCGGCGGGGTCGAACGGCCGCTGCCTGCACTCCGCGTCGCCATGCGCGGCGCCGGCGGCCAGGAACTGGCCAGCTACACGCTCCAGCTCGAACAGGGCAGCATCGCCGCCGACGAAAAGCTCAGCTTCGACGTCAAGCTGCCGGCCCCGCGCGACGAGGTCACCGACCTCGAAGTCGCCTTCGCCAGCCAGCCGGCGCAATAGCCTGATCGGCCGGCGGCCTGACTGGCCGCGATGTGAATCACCCGGATTTTCGTGTTGTTTCCGCGAATCCGGCGGTTGTGTATGCACCGCCAAAATGCCCGTTTCCGTAATCCGCGAATCGGTGTTAGGGTTAATAATTGGCTGCCGGCGCGATGCCGCCGGGCCAGACCAAGCTGTTCCAGAACAGGGGGCTGCCCCGGGCGAGAAACCGCCGGTGCAACGGGCAGCCACAGCGAGGGACGATGGCGCGGATTTTGGTCGCCGAAGACGATGTGGCGGTGCGCGAATTCATCCGGCGTACGCTGGAGGCGCGCGGCCATGCCGTCGTGGCGGCGGCCGATGGCGCCGAAGCCCTGGTCAAACTCACCCGCGACAGTTTCGATCTGCTGCTCTCCGACATCGCGATGCCGAACATGGACGGCGTCGAACTCACCCTGAAGGCGGCGCGCGACTGGCCGCGCCTGATCGTGCTGCTGATGTCGGGCATCGAGATGGAACGCCGCCGTGCCCACGGCCTGGGCGAACTGGCTCATGCCGTGCTGCGCAAACCCTTCACCATGGTCGACCTCGTGCAGGCCGTGGAAGCCGCGCTGGAAACCGGCGTCGACGCGGATTAGCGGCAACAGATTCCAAAACCCCCGCGCTACAGCGCGTTGGAGATTTCCAGCAGGTTGCCGTCGGGATCGCGCAGATAGACCGACAGGATCGGCCCCGTCGCGCCGGTGCGGCGCACCGGTCCTTCCGCGATGGCCACGCCGCAAGCCTTCAGATGCGCGATCACATCGTCCAGCGGCCTGGCGGTTAGGAAACACAGATCCGCGCTGCCCGGCATCGGCCTGTCTGCCTTCGGTTCGAATTCGCGGCCCTGCTGGTGCAGGTTGATCTTCTGCCGGCCGAAAGCCAGTGCCACGCGCCGACTGCCATCGGCGGGCGTGAAATGCGCGGCTTGCATGCCCAGCACGCGTTCATAGAAGGCCACTGTGGCATCGATGTCGCGCACGGTGAGCACGAGATGGTCGAGGGAGTCGATCATGAGGTGAGTTTAGCGTGGAAGAAGGGATAAGAACTCCAGTATGAAACATTCGTCGTCCCCGCGGAAGCGGGGACCCAGTGTTGAAGCGTCTTAACGTAGCAAATCATCGTATAGATCGCGCCAATCCGGATTTTCGCGCTCGATCAGTTCCAGCTTCCACGCGCGACGCCATTTCTTGATCTGTTTCTCACGCAGAATCGCATCGGGCATGGTGTTGTGAAATTCCGCATGCACCAGCATTTTCAAACCATACCGCTTGGTGAAGCCGTCAACCATGGAGTTGCGGTGCTCCCAGACACGGCGCGCGATATTGTTTGTCACGCCAACATAAAGCGTGCCGTTGCGTTTGTTGGCAAGAATGTAAACGCATGGGCGTGACATGCCCGCAGTGTAGCTGATCCCGGGCGAACTGGGTCCCCGCTTTCGCGGGGACGACGATGATTGGGTCTCAGAACCGCCGCAGCAGGCGTTCCAGGTATTCCAGTTCGCCCGGCGGGCGTTCGCGGTTGCCGGCGCGGCGCTGCAGTTCTTCCAGGATGCGGCGCGCGCGTTCCACCGGCAGAATATCGGGCACGCCGTCGCCGCGCGCATTCTCATCCATGCCCACGGTGTTGCGGCCCAGCGGGTCGCGGCTGTTGCGCTGGTTCTGCCGAGAATCTGCCGAGGGCGCCTGGCCGTCGGGATTGCCGCGCTGGGCCTGCTGCATCTGGTTCAGGCCCTGGCGCAACTGGTCCAGCGCGTCGGTCTGGCCCTGCATCGCCTCGCCCGGCTCGCCGCGGCGCAGGGCCTCGCGCGCGTCGCGCATGGCGCGGTCGGCGCGGCCAAGCTGGTCGGGGATCGGCATGCCGCGTTCGCCCAGGCGGTTCATCATCTCGCCCAGGCGGCGGCGCAGCTCCTCCTGCTGGCGCGCATCGGACTCGTTCTCGCCGCCCTGCTGGTTGCCGCGCTGCCCCGGCTGTCCGGGCTGATTGCCGCGCCCGTATTGCTGGCTGCGGCGGAAGCTGCGGTCCAGCAACTGCTGCTGCTGGCGCATCATGTCGCCGAATTCCTGCATCATCTGGCCCTGGCCGCCCTGGCCCCGCTGCCCGCGCTGGCCCTGCCGGCCCTGGGGCGCGATGGCCAGCCGGCCGTTCTTCATCGCCTCCAGCATGCGCTGCATCTGCTGCAGCATGTCGCGCGCCTGGTCGCGGTCGCCCATGCGGGCCATCTGTTCGGCCTGATCCATCATGTCCTGCATGTCCTCGTCCGACATGCCCTGCTCGTCCTCGCCCAGCTCCTCCGGCTGCTCGCCGCGCGCCAGCCGCTCCAGCGCATCCTGCAGCATCTGCTCCAGCATGCGATCCATCGCCTCGCGCAGCTCCTGCATCAGCTTCTGGATTTCCTCATCGTCCGCATTACGGTCGATGGCCTCCTGCAGCCGGTCCATCAGCGCCTGGAAGTCGCGTTCGTTCTGGCTGGCGCGGCCATCCTCGATATGCAAAGCGGTCTGCCACAGCAGGTCCTGCACGGCGGCAATGGAGTCGGGCGTGCGGTTCATGCGCAGGCGCGCGGCCGACATGCGCAGGCCCAGATGCGCGGTCACGTCGTCGCGATAGCGCTCCGGCGCCAGGCTCAGGCCGTTCAGGGCGGTCACCACGCGCTGCCACTGCCCGGGTTTCAGCGCCAGTTCGCGGCGCTGCTCGACGATGGCCTTGGCCACCGGATGGAAAAAGCGCCGCGCCGGCAGCGTCACCGTCACCGTCTCGCTGCGTCCCACCTGGCCCAGGGCATCGGCGGCCACCAGGGTCATGCTCACCTGCAGGCCGGCCCAGGGATGGGCGGTGAAGTCGAAACTCTCCTTGGCGCTCACCGGGCCGCCGCCGGCCGGCGGCACCGGCCAGTCCACGGCCAGCGGCTGCACGGCGCCGTCGCGGCGCATCACGATGCGCAGGCTCTGGATGCCGAAAAAGTCCTCGCCCTCGAAGGCGATCTCCAGGTCGGCGCGTTTGCCCGCCTTGGGCTCGCCGGCGAAGGCCACGATGGGCGGCAGGTCGGGCACCATGCGCAACGGCCATTCGGCATAGACCTTGTCGCGGCGATGCAGGGTGAGTTTCGGATCGCCGCCCTGCGTCAGGTCCAGCGCCAGGTCGATCTCGCCGTTCCGCTCGTCGATGGCATGCAGCGCCTGTTCCTGTGTGCCGAAGCGCAGGCTGAAGCCGGCCGGCGGCGCGGCCAGGCGCAGTTTCAGCAGGCTGCCGGTCGGCACGGCGATGGCGGGCGGGGCATCGCTGCCGGCGACGACGGCTGGCTGCCCCCCGGGCATGGCCGCCGCCTGCACCGGCTTGCCGTCGCGGGTCAGGAACAGCGGCGCCTTGCCGGTATAGGCCGGCGGCGTGATCCAGGCATCCAGCATCAGCACCGCGCCGGGCGGCAGCGCGCTGCCGGGATTGAGCGTGTCGGCGATGCGCTGGACGCGGTCCTCGCCCGGTCCGGCCCAGGCCACGATCAGCAGCAGGCCCAAAGCCACGCGCAGGCCCCAGCTGTCGCGGCGCCACCAGCCGGCCTCGGGCGTGCCGACGCGCACGGCGGCCAGTTTTTCCAGCGCGCGGCGGCGATGCAGGGCCCACAGCGCCTGGGCGATGGGGTCCTGCTGCTCGGCGGCCAGCCGGTCGGCGGCGGCCTCCAGCGGGCGGTGTTCCAGCAGGTTCACGCGCTCCAGCCGGCGCATGGCGGCGGCGCGGTCGGGCCAGCGCAGGCTGCGCAGGCGATGCCACAAGGCGGCGAGGATGCCGCCGGCGAACCCGGCCAGCGCCAGCCAGTGCAGCCAGACCGGCGTGAAGCGCCAGACATCGAAGCCGGCGAGGATCAGGAATACGGCCAGCAGGCCGGCGGCCGGCATCAGGGCAGGCCAGAAGCTTTCCCAGAACAGGGCGGCGCGGGCGAGGGCCAGCCGGCGTTCCAGCACGGGAGAAAACGCGGCGGAATCCGAGGCGCGGGAGTCGGCAAAGCGGCCCGGGGCCCGGTCGTCGACCGGGGCCGTCTCGGTGGTGGGTGTTACCCCTGCGCCTCGCTGAACCATCCCGGCATCGTCTCCAAAGCCGTCATCTCATCGATGCTAGGGCGACGCCGCACGATGGCAAACCTGTCGCCATGGACCAGCACCTCGGGCGCCAGCGGGCGCGCGTTGTAGGTGGAGGCCATGGCTGAACTATACGCACCGGCCGAGAGGATGGCGAGTAAATCCCCCGCGACAACGGGGGGCATCGGGCGGCCTTCGGCGAAGGTGTCCCCGGTCTCGCAGATCGGACCCACGATATCCACCGGCGCCAGTTCCGCGCCGTTTTCCGGCGCTTTCACCGGCACGATGCGATGAAACGCCTCGTACATCGCCGGGCGGATCAGGTCGTTCATGCCGGAATCGAGGATCAGGAAGGTCTTCTCCTCGGCCTGTTTCACGTATTCCACGCGGGTCAGCAGCAGGCCGGCATTGCCGACCAGGAAGCGGCCGGGCTCCAGCGCCACGGCGATGCCCAGCGGCAGGATATGCTTGCGCACCATGGCGGCATAAAGCTGCGGGTCGGGTGCGGTCTCGTCGTCGTAGCGAATCCCTAAGCCCCCGCCCAGGTCGACGCGGCGGATATTGTGGCCTGCCGCGCGCAGGGCGGTGACCAGCTCGGCCAGGCGGATGAAGGTGTCTTCATAGGGCGCGAGGTCGGTGAGCTGGCTACCGATATGCACATGCACGCCCACCACCTCGATGCCGGGCAGGCCGGCGGCCAGGGCATAGACCTCGGATGCGCGGCGATAGGAAATGCCGAACTTGTTCTCGGCCTTGCCGGTGGTGATCTTCTTGTGCGTCTTGGCATCCACATCCGGATTGATGCGGATCGCCACCGGCGCCTTCACGCCCAGGCTGCTGGCCACCTCGGACAGCACCTGCAGTTCGGCTTCCGATTCCACGTTGAACTGCGCGATGCCGGTATTGCCGGCCTTCAGGCCCAGCATCATTTCCGCGCGCGTCTTGCCCACGCCGGCGAAGATGATTTTGCCCGGCGGGATGCCGGCCTTCATGGCCAGCTGCAATTCGCCGCCCGACACCACATCGGCGCCGGCGCCGAGGCTGCCGAAATGGCGCAGCACGGAGAGATTGGAATTCGCCTTCATCGCATAGGCGATCAGGCAGTCGATGCCGGCGAAGGCATCGGCCAGGCTACGATACTGCCGGGTCAGCGCATCCGACGAATAGACATAGGCCGGCGTGCCGACGGCCTCGGCAATGGCATGCAGATTGACGCCTTCGGCATGCAGAACGCCGTCGCGGTAGTCGAACCAGGGTAGACCGGTCATGGATAACTCAGTAATAGCGGATGGTGTTGCGATTGACGCGGTCGATGGCGCCGGGCCGCTCGACGGCGTCGGGCGGATAATCCGGCAGGTCCTTGCGGCCGCAGGCGGCGAGGCCCGAGGCGGCCAGCAGCGTCAGCAGGAGAAGGGCTTTAACGCGCATCGGTTTTGCCTTTCTCCTTGGCAAGCTGCTTGCGCCAGCGCGCGATCTGCTTCGCCACGTTGGCCGGCGCGGTGCCGCCATAGGATACGCGGCTTTTCACCGAATTCTGCACGCCCAGCACGGCGAAGATATCCTTGGTGATGCGCGGCTCCACGCTCTGCATCTCCTTCAGCGTCAGGGCCTCCAGCGGCTTGTCCTGGCTTTCGGCCAGTTTCACCAGGCTGCCGGCCACATGATGGGCCTGGCGGAACGGCATGTCGATCCTGCGCACGCACCAGTCGGCCAGGTCGGTCGCGGTGGTGTAACCCTCGCCGGCCGCCTCCTGCATGCGCGGTGCATTGGCCTTCAAATCGGCGATCATGCCGGCCGTGGCGGCGATGCAGAGTTCCAGGCTGTCGACGGCGTCAAACGTCGGTTCCTTGTCCTCCTGCATGTCCTTGCCATAGGTCATCGGCAGGCCCTTCATGGTGATCAGCAGGGCATTCAGGCTGCCGACGATACGCCCCACCTTGCCGCGCACCAGCTCGGCGGCATCGGGATTGCGCTTCTGCGGCATGATCGACGAGCCGGTGGTGAAAGCGTCGCTGAGCGAGATAAAGCGGAACTGGGCAGACGTCCAGATCACGATCTCTTCCGCCAGGCGGGAAAGATGCACGGCGCAAATGGAAGCCGCGCTCAGGAATTCCAGTGCATAGTCGCGGTCGGCCACAGCGTCCAGCGAATTGGCCATCGGCCGGTCGAAGCCCAGTTCCTTCGCCGTGCTGTCCCGGTCGATCGGCAGGGATGTGCCCGCCAACGCCGCCGCGCCCAGCGGGCTTTCGTTCAGCCGTGCGCGCGCATCCTTCAGGCGCGAACGGTCGCGGCCGATCATCTCCACATAGGCCATCAAATGGTGGCCGAAGGTCACCGGCTGCGCGGCCTGTAAATGCGTGAAGCCCGGCATGACCGTCGCGGCATACTCCTCCGCGCGGCGCAGCAGGGTCTTCTGCAGGTCCAGCAGCCCGGCATCGATGCGGTCGATGGCATCGCGCACCCATAGCCGGAAATCGGTCGCCACCTGGTCGTTGCGCGAGCGCGCGGTGTGCAGGCGCCCGGCCGGCTTGCCGATCAGCTCGGCCAGCCGCGCCTCCACATGCATGTGGATGTCTTCCAGGCGCAGGTCGATTTTGAACTTGCCGGACTCGATCTCACGCAGAATTGTCTGCAACCCGGCCTGGATTTTTTTGCCCTCGGCAGCGGAAATCAGGCCCTGGCGCACCAGCATGCGGCAATGCGCCATCGAGCCGCGGATATCCTGGCGATACAGCTTCTTGTCGAAGCGGATCGAGGCGTTGATCTCGGTCATGATCGCGGCCGGGCCGGCGGCGAAACGGCCGCCCCACATGCTGTTGGAGCCGCCTTGCTTAGAGCGGGCCTTCGACTTATCTGATGCTTTGCGTGCGGACATGAAGGATTTTGTGATGGCGCTGATGAAACGGGTTGCGATGATGGCCGTGTTGATGATGACCGTGCTGGCGTCGGTTGCCCTGGCTGTGCCGGCCCTGGCCGCCGATCTGCCCCGCGACGGCGAGATGCGCAAACTTAGCCTCTCGGCCGAGCGGAAGCCAGTCGCGCAGCCCGAATTCAGCGACCCGGCCGACCGGCCCACCACCCTGGAGGCCCAGCGCGGCAAGGTCGTGCTGCTCAATCTGTGGGCCACATGGTGCATCCCCTGCCGCGCCGAGATGCCGGCGCTCGATCGCCTGCAGGCCGCCCGCGGCGGCAAGGATTTCGAGGTGGTGGCCGTGGCGCAGGATCGCGGCGGCCGCGCCAAGGTGGAGAAGTTCCTGGCCGAGACCGGCGTGACCCGGCTCGCCCCCTATGTGGATGCCAGCATGAAATCGGGCCGTGCCTGGGGCGCCGTCGGCCTGCCCACCACCATCCTGATCGACCGCGAGGGCCGCGAGGTCGGCCGCCTGGTCGGCGAGGCGACGTGGGATTCGTCCGATGCGCTGAAGCTGATCGACGCGCTGATCAATGAGAAGACGAAGACAGCGGGGAAGTGAAGCAGGGGGCGGCGGCGGCGCGGCGCCCACTCCCCCTTACGTCATGCCCGACCTTGTGCCGGGCATCCACGTCTTTTTTAAAAACGGAACTCGTGGATGCTCGGGCCCGGCCCGAGCATGACGGCAATTCTGGTGGTGCGCGCAAAACAAAAGGGGCCTTGCGGCCCCTTTTTCGTGTCTTCTCGTCGTGCCGCCTCAGCGGGTGGGCGTCGGATGTTCGCCGCGATAGTCGTAGAAGCCGCGGTTGGTCTTGCGGCCGAGCCAGCCGGCCTCGACATACTTCACGAGAAGAGGACACGGGCGATACTTGCTGTCGGCCAGGCCCTCATACAGCACCTGCATGATCGAGAGGCAGGTGTCGAGGCCAATAAAGTCCGCAAGCTGAAGCGGCCCCATCGGATGGTTGGCGCCCAGCCGCATGGCCGTGTCGATGGCTTCCACCGAACCGACGCCCTCATAGAGGGTGTAGATCGCCTCGTTGATCATCGGCAGCAGGATGCGCACCTCACCATGGGCGGCGGCGCGCAGGATAGCGGCAAGCTGGGTCTCCAGCAGGACGCGTTCCTGCAGCCCGAGGCGAATTGCACGCAGGCCGAGGGCCGGATTGGCGGCGTCGCCCA
>JBKBJT010000030.1:0-42705 GCA_046294345.1 Ferrovibrio sp. | reverse complement strand
CCGGCGAGCGTCTCGACAACCTGGAAGACCCGTTCCGGCTGTATCGCTGCCATACCATCATGAATTGTGCGCAGACCTGCCCCAAGGGCCTCAACCCGGCCCAGGCGATCGGCGAAATCAAGAAGCTGATGGTGGAACGTCGCGGCTAAGCTGCTAGACTTACGGCCAATACAGGGGGCAAACGGCTGGATCGGCATGGCCGGTCCGGGATAAACTCGCGGCCGACTCTGTTTTCTGTGTACGGTTCGTTAGCAAGGCCGCAGAACGTTATGGGCGATTTTACTCGCGGGGCCCCCTCGCACCTGACCAAGCTTGGCGCGGAAAAGCTGCGCGATGTTTTGCGTGAGCATGAGGCTCATCTGGCCGGCAAGACCGATGCCAAACCGGCCGATCTCTCCTATGCCGACCTGTCCGACGCCGACCTGACCGGCGCCAATCTCACCCTGGCCAACCTGACCGGCACGCGACTGCATCGCGCCCGGCTCGACGGCGCCCGGCTCTCCATGTCGAAATGCGGCGGTTCGGATTTCCGCAACGCCACCCTGGACGGCGCCGACCTGCGCTGGGCCGACCTGCGCGGCGCCTGCCTGCGCGCCGCCGGCCTGAACGATGCCAACATGGCCGAATCGAACGGCGTCGAGGCGCTGGCCCCGGTCTACGACTCGGAGGGCAAGATCAGCGACAGCGGCCCGGCCAAGCGGGCCATCGACCTTTCGGGCGCCTCGGCGCAGCGCGCCGACCTTTCGGGCGCCCAGCTTTCGCGCGCCTTCGCCCTGCATGCCGATTTCGCCGATGCCAACCTGGACGACAGCAACCTGGCCCGCGCCGATCTGCGCAAGGCGCAGATGATGTCCGCCCGCCTCGGTTCCGCCGACCTGCAGCATTCCGATTTCTCCGGCGCCAACCTGTCGGGCGCGACGCTCAGCGGCGCCAATTTCGGCGGCGCCAACTTCGCCGGTGCCGATCTGCGCGGCGCCATCGTCGATGCCGCCAGCCGCACTCTGCCGGAATTGTCGGCCGCGATCTTCGCCGTCGCCTCGCGCCACACCCTGGATGACCTGAGCGAGGTGCTGCGCCAGCACGAACTCTGGGTGCATTCGGAAGGCCGCCAGGGCCTGCGCGCCGACCTGAGCGATTTCGATTTCTCCGGTCGCGACCTGCAGGGCATCAACCTGATGGGTGCGCTGCTGGAGCGCGCCTGCTTCGCCAATGCGCGCCTGACCCAGGCCAACCTGGCCCTGGCGCGGCTGAATTTTGCCGACCTGCGCGGCGCGATCCTGACCAAGGCGAACCTGCGCGGCACCAGCCTGACGCGCGCCATCCTGGATGGCGCCGATCTCTCGGGCGCCAATCTGGCGGCGATCCGCGAGGAAACCCCGAACAGCCGCACCGCGCGCACCAATCTGAGCGCGGCCAAGCTGAAGAAAGCCCTGCTGGTGGCGTCTAACTTAAGCGGCGCCAGCCTGGTGGGCGTGGACATGCGCGAGGCCAACCTGTCGGGTGCCGACCTGACTGGCGCGGACCTGACCGATGGCCGCTTCGACGGCGCGGTGCTGACCGGCGCACAGTTCACCAACGCGCGGCTGGACCGCGCCCGCGACCTGCTGCTGCCGAACTGACCGGCGCAGCCGGTCACCCCGGCCGAGCATTGGCGAGAGCCGGGGTCCCATTGCTCATAATAAAAATGGGATTCCCGCTTGCGCGGGAATGACGGAAAATTTCAGCCCGCCGCGTGCGGCAGCGCGCGGTAATCCTCGCTCTGCATTTCATTCAGGCGCGACACGCAGCGCTGGAATTCAAACGCCCCGTCGCCTTCGGGATACAGCGTTTCGGGCGGCGCCTCGGCCGTGGCCAGCAGCTTCACCTTCGCCTCATACAACGTATCCACCAGGGTGACGAACCGCTTGGCCTCGTTGCGCCGGGCCGGGCTGAGCGTGGGGATGCCGTCGATCATCACGGTATGGAAGCTGCGCGCGATGGCAAGGAAATCGGCCGGGCCCAGATTGGCCTCGCAGAGATCGCCGAAGGTGAAACGCGCCACGCCGCGCGCCTGTTCCGGCACATGCAGCTTGCGGCCGAGCAGTTCCAGATCCACCGCTCTGCCCTCGGCTTCATCAGTCAGCAGGCCCCAGGCGCGGTCCAGCGCCAGCGTGGACTTGGCGCTCAACGGGCTGAACCAGACCTTCTCGCGGCTCAGGCGCTGCAGGCGGTAATCGCGCTGGGCCGCCAGGTGCAACACATCAAGCTTGTCCTTGAACAGGGCGATGAAGGGCAGGAACAGCTGGCGGTTCAGTCCGCCCTGATAGAGATCATCAGGTGCGCGGTTGGAGGTGGCGATCACCACCACGCCGCGTTCGAACAGTTTCTCGAACAGGCGGCCGAGGATCATGGCATCGGCCACGTCGGTGACCTGCAATTCGTCGAAACAGAGCAGCCAGCTGGCCTCGGCGATCTTTTTGGCCAGCGGCCGGATCGGGTCGTCGCCGCCCTTCTTCTTTTCCGCATACTCGTCGGGCAGCTGACGATAACGGAAGATTTCGGCATGCACTTCCTGCATGAAGGCATGGAAATGCACGCGGCGCTTCTTCTCCACCGGTGCCGCGCTGAAGAACAAATCCATCAACATGGACTTGCCGCGCCCGACATCGCCGTAGATGTAGAGGCCCTGCGGCGCCGGCTCGCGCTTGCGGCCGAAGCTGAGCTTCTGCAGCCAGCTATCCTCGCCCGGGCGGTAATGCTGCAGCCGGTGGCTGAGCAGTTCCAGCTTCTCCACCGCCAGTTCCTGGGCGGGATCTTCCGCCAGATCACCAGCGGTCAGCTTCTGTCGGTAGGAATCGAGGACGCTCATTGGACTCGGTTTGCGAAAGTGCCCGCAGGGTAATGGTGGGCGACGATGCTGCAAAGCATCGCCCGGATCAAACCGACGGGTCCTGAATACTAGAATATAAACTTTAACGTGCTTAAATGAGTGCGATGAATCCCTATAGTTGTCCTGCCGGCTCGGGCGTATAGTTGACGCGAAGGGCATGGGGAGTGGGGCGGAATGGCGCGTATCGCGATTGCCGACGTCTTTGCCGGCCTGGTGATGGCCGTGAAGGACGCGCAGCGGGTTCTGGCCGAACGCCATGTCCTGCATCTGTCGGACTATTTCGACAGTGTCCCTCCATTGAAAGCCGATCCCGCCACCACCGCCGCGGCCGATGGCAATGTACCGCCGACCAGCGGCAGCCCGCCGGCGATGAAGCCCAAGATGCTGCGTTTCCTGGTGCCCACGCGCGACAAGCAGGGCAACACCCAGCATCACGAACTGGCGGTGCCGCTGGCCTCAATCGCACAACTGCCCGAATTGCAGATCAAATCCGTCGACGTTGAATTCGAGGCACGGCTGGATGCGCCGTCCATCCCGGCCAATACCGGCCGGCAATCGCCGCTGGCCGATCATCTGATGGGAGAGCTCGACCGTCTGGCCGATCAGCAGCAGCTGGGCAGCAAGCTGCAGCTCGAAATGAAGGGGTCGATGTTCAGTTCGTCGATGCCGCTGGCCAAGATCAAGGTGACGCTTGAAGTGCGCGAGCAGAACGAGGCGCTGTCGCGCCTGACCGACCATTACCTGAAGAATTTATGAGGCAGTCCAACCGCGTACCGATGCAAACCTGATAAACGCAACAAGGGGGTACCATGGCCGATGAAGTCACCCAACCATTCGTCGATCTGCCGGTCAAAGACCTGATCGCCGCGCCGCTGGCCGCTGCCTGCGATGCCCAGATCGATCTGGCGAATGCCTATGTGAAATTCGTGCGCATCCTCGCCTATGGCGCCAATACGACGCAGCAGGGCGGGCAGGTGCAGACCCTGCCGATGACGATTGAACGGCCGGTGATCGACCCCACGACCAATTCGATCAGCAAGTCGAGCGTCACCGTGACGCCGCCGCTGCTGGGCCTCGTCCCCACTCCGGCGCTGCTGATCGATCATGTCGAGATCGACTTCACCATGGAGGTGAAGACCAGCGTCTCTGAGAAGGCGAGCGAGGACAAGGAATTCAATATGACCGCCGATGCCAGCTTTGGCTTCGGATTCTGGAAAGCCTCCATGCATATGAGCGGGAAGGTTTCAACGCATCGGGAAAATACCCGCAGTACCGACAAATCAGCCAAATACGAGTTCAAGGTGGTGGCCAATCAACAGCAGCAGACTGAGGGCATGTCGAAGCTGATGGACCTGCTGGCGGCATCGGTCGAACCGATCACACTGAGCCCGCCGAAGCAGTAGCCAGAGCGATACGCCGCGATCCCGGCGACAACTGCGCGGTGGCCGGCCCTCGCCGGTCACCGCGCAAAGCCGCTAGAGGGAGTAGTCGTCAGTGCGGCGCGGTGCCCGGGCGATGCCGTCCCAGGTGGTGAACTGCGCCAGCACGCCGTTATATATTGCCTGGACGGCTGCATGGGGCATTGCGGGAGCCGCCACTCCAGGTGTCCAGAGCGTCACATCCGTACCATTGCCCAGCTTGTAATAGGGCCAGACAGCGCCAATGGCAGCAGGCGCACCAGCATGCGCCAGACTGCCATCCCAGCCCCAGTTGACGTAAACGCCGCGCAACGCCGCCACCAGGTCGGCCGGCGTGCCTGGATCTTCCAGAGCTTCAATGATGGCATCGTGAAATTCCGTCGAACCGCGGAACATGGCGCTGCCGTTCCGCAGGCTGCCACTCGTCTGCCCCAGCGGCGGAGGATTCGGCATGCGGAGCTTGAGACCGCCGGGATGCGCCTGCAACAGACTATACGTCGTACGCACCCGGCCAGCCGTGGTGGCGACGATGGAATTGGTCGCGAGCGGCTTGAACAGGATATTGCGGGTCGGCGTGCGCATCACCTTCGCCAGCTTGATGAAAGTGAAATTCTGCGCCCGGAGTGCGCGGACGATTATCTCGCTCATGTAGGTACAGGGCACCCATTCATGGTTATGGGTGTCTTCATTGCGCCAAAGTCGGGACACCAGGCCACGAAAGGATTTGCTGTGATCGAGAAGCGAAATCGCCTCGCGGCGCGTGACATCGCCCTTCCGCGTTACGATCGTCCCCATGAAACAGCCGATTACAAACTCGACAACGCCGTATTCCTGAAGATATTCCGTCAGCGCGATCTGAACGGTACCGCTGCGTTCTCTTTCCCGGCGCAGCGTCTCCATCTGCTTCTTGTGCTTCTCCCGAAGCGTTTTCTTGTCCCGCCGCACGAGCGGGAGCGGGTGTACCTTGCGGATACCTTCGTGACGCTCCTGTTGCCGGGTCTTCATGAGGCCTCCCTCACAACCGCAGCCGGTCTGCCAGACCGATCGGCTGCATAGGCAGTATAGCCCGGGGCTCCAGTGCCGACACATGCAAAAAGAAAAGGCGGCTAGAAGGCCGCCTTTCCGTCGTCGATATACTTGCGTATGCGCGATGCGCTTACTTCATGGTCGGGATGTTGAACTCCGCACCCGAGCGGATGCCGGTCGGCCAGCGCGCCGTCACCGTCTTGATCTTGGTGTAGAATTTCACGCCTTCCGGGCCATGCTGGTTGGTGTCGCCGAAAGCCGAGCGCTTCCAGCCGCCGAAGGTGTGGAAGGCCAGCGGCACCGGGATCGGCACGTTGATGCCGACCATGCCGACCTGCACGCGGGCGGCGAAGTCGCGGGCGGCGTCGCCGTCGCGGGTGAAGATCGCCACGCCGTTGCCGAATTCATGCTCGGTGGGCAGTTTGGCCGCTTCCTCGAAGCTTTCGGTGCGCACGACCGACAGCACCGGGCCGAAGATCTCTTCCTTGTAGATGCGCATGTCCGGCGTGACGTTGTCGAACAGGCAGCCGCCCATGAAATAGCCGTTCTCGTAGCCCTGCAGCTTGAGATCGCGGCCATCCACCACCAGTTTGGCGCCTTCCTTGACGCCGGTATCGACATAGCCCTTCACCTTGGCGAGATGTTCTTTCGTCACCAGCGGACCCATTTCCGAGTCCTTGGCCGTGCTGGGGCCCACTTTCAGCGCCCGCACACGCGGGGTCAGCGCCTCGACCAGACGATCAGCCGTGCCCTTGCCAACGGGTACTGCGACCGACACCGCCATGCAGCGCTCGCCGGCCGAGCCGTAGCCGGCACCGATCAGGGCGTCCACGGCCTGGTCCATGTCGGCATCGGGCATGATGATCATGTGATTCTTGGCGCCGCCCATGGCCTGCACGCGTTTGCCATGCGCCGCCGCCGTTGCATAGACATACTGCGCGATCGGGGTCGAGCCGACGAAGCTGACCGCCTGGATGCGCGGATCGGTGAGCAGCGTATCGACCGCCTCCTTGTCGCCGATCACGCAGTTCAGCACGCCCGGAGGCGCGCCGGCTTCCAGCATCAGTTCGGCCAGGCGCAGCGGGCAGGAGGGGTCCTTTTCGCTGGGCTTGAGCACGAAGGTGTTGCCGGCGGCGATCGCGATGGCGAACATCCACATCGGCACCATGGCCGGAAAGTTGAACGGGGTGATGCCGGTGACGACGCCCAGCGCCTGGCGCATCGAATAGACGTCGATGCCGCGCGCCACGCTGTCGGAATACTCGCCCTTCAGCAGATGCGGGATGCCGCAGGCGAATTCCACCACTTCCAGGCCGCGCTGCAGCGAGCCCTTGGCATCCGAGACCACCTTGCCATGCTCGTTGGCGATCAGCAGGGCCAACTCGTCGGCGTGCTTTTCGCACAGTTCCTTGAACTTGAACATCACGCGGGCGCGCACCAGCGGCGAGGTGGCGCTCCATTCGGCGAAGGCGCGCTGGCTGTCGGCGATGGCGGCTTCGACCTCGGCCTTGGTGGCGAGCGGTGCCTTGGCGCCGACCTCGCCGGTGCTGGGATTGTAGACGTCGAGGAAGCGGCCCGACTTGCCCGCCACCTTCTTGCCGCCGATGAAATGATGCAGTTCCTTCGCCATGACTCACTCCCCAGGACAGGTACCGGCGGCCTTGTCTGTATGGCGGCCGGCGGCCTGTATGTTGCTAAGCCCGATGCTCGATTAAGACCGGCAGACTCTAAAGGCCCCGGCCCCAATGACAAGGGCCGGGACCCGGCTCAGAGCCGGGTCTGCAGGGCCTGTCGCGCCTCGGCCAGCAGGCGGGCGACGATGGCCGCCGCCGGCTCCGGCCGGGCCAGCCGGGCCGCCTGTCCGGCCCAGAGCGACTGGTAGTCGGTCTGGCCGGATTTCGAGGCCGCGCCGCGCATGGCCTTGCTCATGGCATTGGCGACCGGGAAATCGGGGATGATGTCGTCGCGGCCGGCCATGCGGTCGAGGAAGGCGTTGCGGATGCCGCGGGCATGGCGGCCGGAAAAGGCCCGCGTCAGCGCCGTGCTTTCCGCCCGTTCGCTCTGCAGCAGGGCCTTGTAGCCGGGCGACAGCGCCATTTCCTCGGCCAGCAGGAAGCTGGTGCCCATGGCCACGGCCGAGGCGCCCAGGCAGAGCGCGGCGGCGATGCCGCGCCCGTCGCCGATGCCGCCGGCCGCGATCACCGGCAGCTTCACGGCCGAGACCACCTGCGGCACCAGGGCCATGGTGCCGACCAGGCTGTGCTCCACGCTGTCGAGGAAACTGCCGCGATGGCCGCCGGCCTCGGCACCCTGTGCCAGGATGGCATCGACTCCGGCCGCTTCCTGCACGCGCGCCTCGGCCACCGTGGTGGCGGTACCGATCACCAGGATGTTGCGGCTTTTCAGGGCTGCCACCTGGTCGGGCGTCAGCGCGCCGAAAGTGGTGCTGAAGACCGGCGGCGCTTCCTCCAGCACCACTTCGAACTGCGCCTCGAAGGATTCCTGGTAACTGTTCGGCAAATCGGGCGCGCCGAGGCCAAGCTCGGCATGCGCCTTCCCCAGCTCGGCGCGGTAGGCCGCCATCTTCTGCTGGTCGGCGGTCCAGGGCTGCGGCGAGAACAGGTTGATGTGGAAAGGCCGTTGCGTGCCGGCGCGGATGGCGCGGATCGCATCGCGCAGGGCCTGCGGCGCCATATAGGCACCGCCCAGCGCACCCAGAGCGCCGGCATTGGAAACGGCGATGGCGAGCGCCGGTTTTGCGGTTTCGCCGGCCATCGGGGCCAGCAGCAAGGGATGGTCGATGCCGAGTCGGCGGACGAATTCTTGGATCATGGCGTTTCTCTCTTCCCGGATGGGTCTGGGCAAAGACTGCGCCTTTCCGCAGCGTCCGCCAAGGGGATAGGGCCGGCAAAATTGTGCCGATTGGATCGGTTAGAATATTTTTCTAGAAAATTATTCTAACGTTGCTATAACCCCGTCATGACTAGGGCCGCCCGCAAACCCGCCATACCGGACTACAGCGCGAAAGCCGGCACGCGCGAGCGGGCGCTGATCGCGGCGCTGGCGCTGTTCGATGCCCAGGGTGTGGAATCCACCACCATCGAACAGGTGCGCGATGCCGCCGAGGTGTCGATCGGCAGCCTGTATCACCATTTCGGCAGCCGCGAGGGCCTGGTCACCGCATTATACGAAGACCTGCTGGAGCGTTATCGCGTGGCGCTGATGGCCGAATTGTCCAGGCACGACACTCCGCGTGCTTTCCTCGATGCCTTCGTGAAAACCCATATCGCCTGGTCGATACGGCATCCCGATGCCGCCCGGTTCCTGGCCGAACATCGCTACCATCGCGCCGTCACCGTCGCGGAGGCCAAACTGCAGCGCGGCACCGCCGATTTCCTGCGTCCGCTGATGCTGCTGTTCCGTCCCGCGGTCGAGGCCGGCATCCTGAAGCCGATTGCGCCCGATGTGCTGATCGGCCTGATCGTCGGCCCGGTGCAGGCCTGGCTGCGCAGCCATCGCGCCGGCAAGGCCAGCATCCGGCCCGATCTGGCGGCAAAACAGCTGACTGATGCGATCTGGGACGCCATCGCCGTCCCCACCCCCGCCCGCAAGACAAGGAAGACCTGACATGTCCCGCAACGACCCCACCATCCTGCAGCAGTGGCAGCGCGTCTCACGCCTGCCTTTCGGCAACTGGCTGTTCAGCCGTCTGATCGGCCTGACCGTGCCCTATGCCGCCAGCATCAATGCCCGCGTGCTGAGCCTGGTGCCGGGCAGCGCCAAGGCGCAGATGGCCGACCGCCGCGCCGTACGCAACCACCTGCGCTCGATCCATGCCGTGGCGCTGACCAATCTGGCGGAACTGACCGCCAACCTCGCCATCATGAGCCGCCAGCCGGCGAAGGGCGCGCGCTGGATTGTCACCGGTTTCGATACCGAATTCGTCAAGAAGGCGCGCGGCGCGGTGACGGCGCAATGCGAGGTTGGACCACTGGACTGGTCGCAGCCGCAGAGCCTGTCGGGTCGCGTGGAACTGCGCGACGCGGCCGGCGACATCGTGATGCTGGCCACGCCGCGCTGGAAGATCGGGCCCGAGGCGGCGAAGGCCTAAGGTTCAGACCTTCGGCGGCTCGAGATACAGGCCCGACATCGGCTCCAGCCAGATCAGGTGGTCCTCGACGCCCCTGGCGCCGGGCGCGCCTTCGGCCAGCACTTTCAGGGCCTGTCGTTCGCGTTCGTCGAAGATAGTGCCCCAGAGCTGCACCACGCCGTCGCGCACGATGATGTTGGTGCTGCCGGTCGGTGCCCAGGACTGCGTCTTCATTTCGGCCAGGATATGCTCGCGGATCGCCGCGTCGCTGGCGGCCACCGGTTTCACCTCCGCCAGCGCGCCGGCGAACAGGTGCAGCAGGTTGGCGCGACTGACGATGCCGACGGGTTTGCCGTCACGTACCACCGGCAGACGCTTCACCCGATGTTTCTCCATCAGCCGCACGATCTCGGTCGTCGCGGTATCCTCGGCGACGGCGACGGGTTCACGCGTCATCACTTCGTCCACGCGGCGGCCATGGCTGTGGGTATAGGTCTCGGCCTGAGCGCCAGGACCCAGCAGCAGTTCCAGCCAGCGCGACCGGCGCTTGGCGGTGCCGATCTCGCTGCGGCGCAGGAAGTCGCCCTCGGTGACCATGCCGACCAGCTTGCCGGCCGCATCCACCACCGGCAGGCCGCTGACATGTTTCTGCAGCATCAGGCGCACCGCTTCGGCCACCTTGGCATCCTGGGCAACGGTGTAGACCGGACTGGTCATGATATCGGCGGCTTTCATGCGGCATCTCCTGGACTAAAGCTGCCGCGATCCTAGCGCAATCCGCGCTGCACGGCTTGATCCGCGTCAATCGCCTGCCTGTTTCGCCAATTCGCGCAGAAGCTGTTCGCTCGCCGCATTGGCCGGCAGAAAGCTCTCGATCCGCATATCCTGCAGGGTGACATCCTGCGGCGTGCCGAATGTGGCGATCAGCGTGACCATGTCGAGCCGCAGGCCATCCTTTTCCACGCTGAAGCCCAGCAGGGGTGCCGGCTCGCTGTCCCAATCCACCTTGCGCCACAGCGCGTCCACATCGGGATAGCCGCGCACTTCCGCCAGCACGGCGGCGGCGGCCGGGCTGTCCATCGCCTCGCGCTGCAGGCGATGCAGCAAGGCCGAGGCGACTTCGGGCCAGCGCAGCATGTAAGGCCGCGCAGCCTTGGGGTGCAGCGGCAGCTTCATCATGTTGAGCGGCTGCGCCGGATCGGGAGCGGCGCCGAGCAGGAAAGCCACCATGCGCTGGGCGGCGGCATTGGCCAGCTGCACGTTCCAGCCGGCATCGACCACCACGGCGGGAAAGGGTTCCTGCTGGCGCAGCAGCAGATCCAGCGCATGGCGCGCTTCGGCCAGTTGCGGCGCATCGAGCCGGCTTTCGCGATAGGCCGCGGCGAAGCCGGCGGCATGCAGCAGACGGTTGCGTTCGCGCAAGGGCATGTCGAGCAGTTCGCTCAAATGCAGCACCATCTGCCGGCTGGGCCGGGCGCGGCCGGATTCGAGGAAACTGACATGGCGCTGCGACACGCGGCCCAGTTCGGCCAGTTCAAGCTGGCTGAAGCCGCGCCGCCGGCGCCATTGCCGCATCAACGTGCCGAAGCCGGGCGTTTCGGTCGCGCTGGAACGGATCGGCATTTCGCCGTGCAGACTGGCCATGGCTGATACCTCCCTCAAGCGGTTATGCGGCGCAGATCGGCGGGCGTCCAGCTTGAACGCCCGCCCTGATCCGTCACGCTGTCGCGAAGCCGGCACCGCCGCGCAGAGCCCTGGCCTTGAGCCAGCCGATCAGCGCCGTATCGGCGGCAACCGCCAGCAGGGCGACACTGCCCCACAGACTGAACGCACCGCCGAAGGCGGCCAGCAGAGCCAGCGTGCCGAGCACCCACAGGCCGTCGGCCAGCACGGTGAAGGCCACGAAACCGCGCGGCGGCTGCGGCCGGCCCGACATGACCAGCAGCAGGGCGGCATAAGCGGCGAGTGCGATGCCCAGGCCGAGCATGACCCCGGCCATGGGCAGGCCGAACAGCCCGGTCTGGGCCGGCAGAAGGAATTTGGCCGTCCAGCCGGCGGCCAGCAGGCCGGGCAGGCCGCAGGCGAAGCACAGGGCGGCATCGAAACGGAGCAGGCTGCGCAGGGTAAGCATGGGAAACCTCCTGGTTTGGGTGGTGACCCGATATTTCAGGCAGAACAGCGGCTTAACAATTACCGAGCAGGTAATAGCCGGCTTATTTTACATTATTTATTTGTTTGATTATTTATAATATCACTTATGAAAGTATAATTATGTTGACTCTCATGAATGACTGTTAAATATCATGCCGTATCGGTTCTGCGCCACGGAGAGGGGTGCGCCATGCAGACATTCCCGAGTTTCCTGGTGCTGAAGGGCCGGCCCGTGCTGGTGCTGGGCGGCGGCGAAAATGCCGCGCGCAAGATCCGTCTGCTGCTGAAGGCCGAGGCGGCGGTCACCGTGGCAGCCCCCGACATCAACGACGAGATCGCCGGCCATGTCGCTGCCGGCCACGTGCGGCATCAGGCGATGCCCTTCTCCCCCGCCCTGCTCGACGGCATGCGGCTCGCCATCGGCGCCGCCGAGGATGAGTCCCAGAACCTCGCCCTGGCCGAAGCCGCTCAGGCTCGCGGAATTTTTGTGAATGTGGTGGACCGCGCCGAGCTGTCAGACTTTGTCGTGCCCGCCATCGTCGAACGCGGCGACATCACCATCGGGATCAGTTCCAATGGCACCGCGCCGCTGCTGCTGGGCCGCATCCGCGCTCAGATCGAGGCTTTGCTGCCGTCGCGGCTGGGCGATCTGGCCGCCCTGGCCGGCGATTTCCGCAACAGCGTGGCGCGTGTGATCGGCGAGTCAGGCCAGCGCAAGCGTTTCTGGGAGCGTGTGTTCGACGGCGCCGTGGCGCAGAAGGCATTGGCCGGCGACCTGAGCGGTGCGCGCAGCGCCCTGCTGGCCCTGCTCAATGCGCCGCAGGCCGAGATCGCGGGCAGCGTCGCGCTGGCGGGCGCCGGACCGGGCGATCCCGACCTGCTGACCCTGAAGGCCCAGCATGCCATGAGCCAGGCCGATGTGGTGCTGTATGACGACCTGGTGCCGCCGGCCGTGCTGGATCGCGTGCGCCGCGACGCCGAACGCATCGCCGTGGGCAAGCGCAAGGGCCGCCATCGGCTGGGCCAGGCGCAGATCAACGCCCTGATGGCCGAGCTGGCCGCGCAGGGCAAACGCGTCGTGCGGCTGAAGGCCGGCGATCCCTTCATCTTCGGCCGTGGCGGCGAGGAGATGGAATATTTGCAGGCGCGCGGCATCGCCGTGCAGGTGGTGCCGGGCATCACGGCGGCTTTGGGCTGCGCGGCGGCAGCCGGCATCCCGCTGACACATCGCGACCTGAGCCATGGCGTGACGCTGGTGAGCGGTCATCTGAAAGACGGCGAGGATGCGATTCAGTGGGCTGATCGCGCCCGCGCTGGCGAAACCGTCGTGGTCTATATGGGCCTCAGCCGCACGGCAGATATCCGCGACCGCCTGCTGGCGGCTGGCGTATCGCCCGCGCTGCCCGTCGCGCTGATCGAGAATGGCACGCGGCCCGACCAACAGGTGAGCGCCGGGCCGCTTCATGCCATGGCCGCTCTGGCCGCACGGCATGCAGGAGACGGCCCGGTATTGCTGGTGATCGGCGCCGTGGCCGCGGCTGCACAAATCTCCGCTCTGCCGCAGCAGCGCCGCGCATAAGGACAGACCCATGGCCAAAGCCCCCAAACTGAAAGACCAGGCCCATATCGTCACCGCCAATCATCTGACCAGCGGCGACGTGGTCTACCTGACCGTCCGCAACGACTGGAGCCGCGACATCGCCGCCGCCTTCGTGGCGCCGAATGCCGAGGCGGCCGCCGCCTGGCTGGCCGAAGCCGAGGCACAGGCCGCGCGTAACATCGTGGTGGCGCCGTATCTGGTGCCGGTGGATGCCAGCACGACGCCGCCATGGCCGATCCAGTTCCGCGAACGCATCCGTGCCGCCGGACCGACCACCGAAGCGCGGCCGGCGCCGTAGCCCGAGGATTTGCCCCATGTATCAGTATGACCGGATCGACCAGACCCTTGTGGACGAACGCGTCGCCCAGTTCCGCGACCAGGTGGCGCGGCGCCTGAGCGGCGCGATCAGCGAGGACGAGTTCAAGCCCCTGCGCCTGCAGAACGGCCTGTACCTGCAGCTGCATGCCTACATGCTGCGCATCGCCATTCCCTATGGCACGCTGTCGTCCCAGCAATTGCGGGCCCTGGCGCAGATCGGCTGCAAATACGACCGCGGCTGGGGCCATTTCACCACCCGACAGAACCTGCAATACAACTGGATCAGGCTGGAAGACGCCGCCGATGCGCTGGCCGATCTGGCGAAAGTGCAGATGCATGCCATCCAGACCAGCGGCAACTGCATCCGCAACACCACCACCGACCAGTTCGCCGGTGCCGCCCATGACGAGATCGAGGATCCGCGCGTGTGGTGCGAGATCATCCGGCAATGGTCGACCTTCCATCCGGAATTCAGTTTCCTGCCGCGCAAGTTCAAGATCGCCGTCACCGGTTCGCCGAACGACCGTGCCGCCGTGCGGGTGCACGATATCGGGCTGCGCATGCTGAAGAATGCCCAGGGCGAGGTTGGCTTCGAGGTGATCGTGGGCGGCGGCCTGGGCCGCACGCCCTTCATCGGCAAGACGATCCGCGACTTCCTGCCCAAACAGCACCTGCTGAGCTACCTGGAAGCCATCCTGCGCGTCTACAACCAGTTCGGCCGGCGCGACAACATCTACAAGGCGCGCATCAAGGTCCTGGTACACGAGATCGGCATCGAGACCATGCGCGAGAAGGTGGAAACCGAATGGCAGGCGATCCGCGACGGCGCGCTGCAACTGCCGCAGGATTCCATCGACCAGATCGCCGCCCATTTCGCCCCGCCTGCCTTCGAGAAACTGCCCGGTGGCGTGGCACCGGACTATGCCGCCGCCTTCCGCACCGATTTCGACTTCGGTCTCTGGGCCCGACGCAATACCTTCAAGCACAAGCAGCCGGGCTACAGCATCGTCACCGTCTCGCTGAAAAAAGAAGGCGAACCGCCCGGCGACATGAAGGCCGAGCAGATGCTGGCCGTGGCCGATCTGGCGGACCGCTATTCCTTCGGCGAAATCCGCGTGACGCATGAGCAGAATCTGGTTCTGCCGCATGTGCGGCAGGCCGACCTGCCGGCCCTGTTCAAGGCGCTGAAGGCCTGGGACCTCGCCACGCCGAATGTGGGCCTGGCCTCCGACATCATCGCCTGCCCCGGCCTGGATTACTGCGCGCTCGCCAATGCCCGCTCGATCCCGATCGCCCAGCAGATCGCCCTGCGCTTCAGGAACTGGGAACGCGCCCACGATATCGGCGAGCTGAAGATCAAGATTTCGGGCTGCATCAATGCCTGCGGGCACCATCATGTGGGCCATATCGGCATCCTCGGCGTCGACAAGAATGGCGAGGAATTCTACCAGCTCACGCTCGGCGGTTCGGCCGACCAGGATGCGGCTTTGGGCGACATTCTCGGGCCCGCGCTGAACACGGCCCAGACCGTGGATGCCATCGACGGTCTGGTGGAAACCTATCTCCGCCTGCGCGCCAGCAGCGACGAGCGTTTCCTCGATACCTACCGCCGCGTCGGCCTGCAGCCATTCAAGGAGGCTGTCTATGCCGCTGCTTAAACACGGACAGGTGGTCGGAGAGGATGCCTGGCTCAGCATCGCCGACGACGCGCCGCTGCCACATGACAGGCCGGTGCTGATTTCCCATACCCGCTGGCAGGCCGAGCAGCAGCATCTGGCCGGGCGCAACGCCCCGCTGGGCATTCGTCTGCCCAACACAGTGGATGTTCTGGAGTTCGGACCCGAGGCTGGCCGTTTCGGCCTGATCGTGCTGGAGTTTCCGAAATTCAGCGATGGCCGAGCCTACAGCCAGGCGCGGCTTTTGCGCGAGCGATTTGGTTTCGCTGGCGAAGTACGCGCCACGGGCCATGTGCTGCAGGACCAGCTCTGGCATATGCAGCGTTGCGGCTTCGATGCCTTCGAGGTCGCCCGCGAGGATGCAGCCCAGGCCTTTGCCGCCGCGATGCGCAGCTTCAGCCATGTCTACCAGCCCACGGGCGATGGCCGTGCCAGCGCACTGAAACAACGGCTGACGGCCGCCCGCAAGCAGGAGGCCGCCGAATGAGCGCACTTGCTTTCGCATCGCTGGATATCGACGATTACGCGCGGTCTCTGGATGCCCGGCTGCGGGGCAAACCGGCGGAAGACATCCTGCGCATCGCCATCACCGAACTGTTTCCCGGCCAGATCGCGCTGGTCTCGTCCTTCGGCGCCGAGGCGGCCGTGCTGCTGCATCTGGTGGCGCAGGTGGACCGCACCACGCCGGTGCTGTTTCTGGAGACCGGCAAGCTGTTCGATGAGACGCTGGCCTATCGCGACCGTCTCGTCGACAGGCTGGGCCTGAGCGATGTGCGCAACCTGCGGCCTGATCCCAGGGCCCTGGCCGGCGCCGATGACGGCGGCACGCTGTGGTTCCGCGATGCCGATGCCTGCTGCCGCATCCGCAAGGTCGAGCCGCTGGAACGCGGGCTGAAACCCTTCGCCGCCTCGATCAATGGCCGCAAACGCTTCCAGGCCGCGACCCGCAGCGCCATCCCGCTGGTGGAGGCCGATGGCGCGCGGCTGAAATTCAATCCGCTGGCCGACTGGGGCCCGGCCGAGATCGAAGCCTATTTCAGCCGCCACGACCTGCCGCGCCATCCGCTGGTGGCGCAGGGCTATCTTTCCATCGGCTGCGCGCCCTGTACCCAGCCGGTGCAGGCCGGCGAGGATGCCCGTGCCGGCCGCTGGCGCGACAGCGAAAAAACCGAATGCGGCATCCATAACCGCCCTTATTCCTCCCTGAAGTGACAGTCATGCACGACGATCTCGACCAACTCGAAGCTCAGAGCATCTACATCCTGCGCGAGGCCTACAGCCGCATCCGCCCGCTGGCCATGCTGTGGTCGCTGGGCAAGGATTCCAACGTGATGATCTGGCTGGCCAAGAAGGCCTTCCTGGGCCGCGTGCCGTTTCCAGTGGCGCATCTGGATACCGGGCTGGAGTTTCCCGAGACCTATGCCTTCCGCGACCGCTATGCCCGAGAATGGGGACTGGAGCTGATCAAGGATTCCTGCCCGCCGCTGGAAGCCACCGATCCGACCCTGCCGCATAATTCGCGCATCGCCGCGCGCAAGACGCTGGGCCTGAAGGAAGCCATCGCCAAATACCAATGGAAAGGCGTGATCGCCGGCATCCGCCGCGACGAACAGGCCACGCGCGCCAAAGAACGCGTGTTCAGCCCACGCGGCGACGACGGCGCCTGGGATTTCCGCGACCAGCCACCCGAGCTGTGGGACCATTTCGCGTCCGATCTGCCCGATGGCGTGCATATGCGCATCCATCCCCTGCTGCACTGGACCGAGCTGGATATCTGGCGCTACATCCAGCGCGAGGAGATTCCGGTGGTGCCGCTGTATTTCGCCAATGATGAGGGCAAACGCTTCCGCTCCCTGGGCGAGATCGGCATCACCTTTCCGATCGACAGCCGCGCCGCCAATATCGAACAGATCATCGCCGAGCTGGAAGTGACGCGCGAGCCGGAACGCGCCGGCCGCGCCATGGACCATGATTCGGAAGATGCCTTCGAGCGGCTGCGCGTCGCCGGCTATATGTGAGGAGCGCGCCATGAGCGTTATCGATCTCGCCATTCATCCGAAGGCAGCCGGCCTGCAGAAGGGCCGCGCTTTTCCCATCGTGATCGTCGGCCATGTCGATCATGGCAAATCCACCCTGGTCGGCCGCCTGCTGCACGACACGGATTCACTGCCCGCCGGCAAGCTGGAACAGCTGAAGGCCGTGTCGGAAAAACGCGGCCTGGATTTCGAATGGTCCTTCTTGCTGGATGCCCTGCAGGTCGAACGCGACCAGGGCATCACGGTGGACACCACGCAGATCTGGTTCACCACTCAGCGTCGTCGCTACGTGATCATCGACGCGCCCGGCCACAAGGAATTCCTCAAGAACATGGTGACCGGCGCGGCCCAGGCCGATGCCGCCATCCTGGTGGTGGATGCCGCCCAGGGCCTGGCCGAGCAGACGCGCCGCCATGCCTATCTGCTGCATCTGCTGGGCATCCGGCAGGTGGCGGTGGCGATCAACAAGATCGACCTGATCGACCATGACGAGGCCCGCTTCCAGGCCGTCGCCGAGGCCGTGCGCAACTATCTGGCCGATATCGGCATCGAGGTCGCCGCCCTGGTGCCGGTTTCGGCGCGCACCGGCGACAACATCGCTGCGCACAGCCCGCAGACCGGCTGGTATCGCGGCCCGACCCTGATCGGTGCGCTCGACGCCTTCGGCGCACGCGCCGTGCCGGTGGAGCAGCCGCTGCGCCTGCCGATCCAGGACCTTTATCGCCTGGACGACCGCCGCGTGGTGGTGGGCCGCATCGAAAGCGGCCGCCTGAAGGTAGGCGAGCGCATTCGTTTCGCGCCGCTGGGCCGCGAGGCCGTCGTCGCCAGCCTGGAAAGCTGGCGCGGCAATGCCGGCCATCACCAGCCGCGCGAGGAGGCCATCGCCGGTGACAGCGTCGCCTTCACGCTGGACGAGGATGTGTTCGTCGAACGCGGCGTGCTGGCCAGCCATCCCGACCAGGCGCCGCGCGAGGCCAGCCGCATCGCCGTGCGGCTGTTCTGGCTGGACAAGGCGCCGCTGAAACCCGGCGACCGCCTGACACTGAAGATCGGCACCACCGAACGCGAGGTGGAGGTCGAGGCGATCACCGAGGCGCTGGACGTGGAGTCCTTAAGCAGCGCCGATGCCGCGCAGATCGAACGCAACGGCGTGGCCCGCGTGATCCTGCGCTGCCGCCGGCCGCTGGCACTGGATCTCTACGACACGTTGCCGCGTACCGGGCGTGGCGTGCTGATCCGCGGGCCGCAGATCGCCGGTGGCCTGGTGATCGAGGAGGTGCTGCAACAAACAACACACGCCGTCGTGGCGGTGGATTCCAGCGTCACCATCCAGGATCGGGCCGCCGTGAACGGCCATCGCGGCGGGGTGCTGTGGCTGACCGGCCTGTCGGGGGCCGGCAAGTCGACCCTGGCGATGGCGGCGCAGGCGGCGCTGTTTGCGCGCGACCGCCAAGTGGCAGTGCTGGATGGCGACAACCTGCGCCATGGCCTGAATCGCGACCTGGGATTCTCGGATGCCGACCGCGCGGAGAATATCCGCCGCATCGCCGAGGTAGCCAAGCTGATGAGCGATGCCGGCCTGATCGTGCTGGTTTCGGCGATCAGCCCGCTGCAGCGTCAGCGCGATCATGCGCGGTCGATCCTGGGCGATGCCTTCCACGAGATTTTTGTGCAGGCCGATCTTGCGACCTGCGAGGCGCGCGACCCCAAGGGCTTGTATAAACGTGCCCGCGCCGGAGAAATTGCCGGTTTCACGGGCATCTCGGCGCCTTATGAGGCACCGCGGGCGCCACAGTTGACACTCGATACCACACAGCGCGCCCTGTCGGAATCGGTACAGACTCTGGTAGACTATGCCCTGCGCAGCTTTGCTGCGTGATTTCTCTCCGGTTCAAGCGTTACCGTAACCAGGAGGCGGCGTGGATTTCGATCTGGCGCTTTTTGCCGCTGTCGGCTTTGCCGCACAGCTTATCGACGGTGCCATCGGCATGGGCTATGGCGTGATCGCCAGCAGCGTGCTGGTGGCGACCGGCCTGCCGCCGGCGGTGGCCAGTGCCGCCGTGCATGTCACCAAGATTCCCACGGGCATTGCCTCGGCGCTGTCGCACTGGAAATTCGGCAATATCGACTGGGCCGTCTGCCGCCGCCTGATCCTGCCCGGCATCCTGGGCGGTATCGTCGGCGCCAGCGTGATCGCCTTGCTGCCGCTGAACGTGATCCGGCCGCTGGCCGCGCTGTATCTGGGCTTCATGGGCATCGTGGTGATCCTGCGCGCCATGCGTTGGCGCGGCACGGCGCCGGTTGCCATCGACGCGCCGAAAGGCCGGCCCGGCATCGTCGGGCTGTTCGGCGGCCTGTTCGATTCCTTCGGCGGCGGCTGGGGCCCGATCGTGACCACCAGCCTGATCATGCAGGGGCGCGATCCGCGCAAGGCCGTCGGCTCGGCCAACACGGCGGAACCCGTCGTGGCCGCCGTGCAGGCTGCGGTGTTTTCCTTCTGGCTGGGCGCGGCCACGCTCACCACCATCGGCAGCACCGCGCTGGCGATCATGATCGGCGCCCTGCTGGCCGCGCCGGTAGCGGCCTTCCTGGTCAACCGTCTGCCCGGCCGGCTGATTGCCGGCGCCGTGGGCATCGTGCTGATCGGCATCAACATGCCGACCCTGATCATGCTGATCGGGAAACTTCTGTAGCGACCCGCCTGATTATATTCGCCTGATCACATCCGCGGTGCCGCGCGCCAGTGATAGCGGCCGTCGCGGAAGCCGGCGAAATACTTGCCGATATCGGGATGGTTCACCGGGCCGGCCTCTGAATCGGGCAGCAGGTTCTGCTCCGAGACATAGGCGACATAGGATGATTGCGCGTTCTCGGCCAGCAGATGATAAAAGGGCTGGTCCTTGCGTGGGCGCAGGTCGGGGGGGATCGACTGCCACCATTCTTCGGTGTTGCTGAACACCGGATCGACGTCGAAGATCACGCCGCGGAACGGAAACAGCCTGTGGCGCACCACATCTCCGATGGCAAATTTGGCAACCCGGGTTTCGGGCATCGTCTTCCCCGCATACTCACTCAACAGGATACTCACTCAACAGGATACCGACTCAATAGGTCGCGCGGCCGCCGCTCAGATCGAACACCGCACCGGTGGTGAAGGAATTCTCCGCCGACAGCAGCCAGGCCACCATCGCCGCGATCTCATCCACCGCCACGAAGCGGCCGCGTGGTATCTTCGATAGCATATAGTCGATATGGGTCTGCGTCATCTGGTCGAAAATCGCGGTTTTCGCCGCCGCCGGGGTGATGCAGTTCACCGCGATGTCCTGTCCGGCCAGTTCCTTGCCCAGCGACTTGGTCAGCGCGATCACCCCGGCCTTGGCCGCCGAATAGGCCGAGGCATTGGGGTTGCCTTCCTTGCCGGCGATGGAGGCGACATTGACGATACGGCCATAACCGGCCGCCTTCATCAGCGGCACCACGGCACGGCAGCAATGGAACACCCCGGTCAGGTCAATGGCGATCACCTGGTGCCAGTCGGCCAGCGGATACTGATCCAGTGGCGCATTCGACCCGGCGATGCCGGCATTGTTGACCAGCAGATCAATGCCGCCCAGCGCCGCCCCGGTCTTAGCCGTCGCCTGCTCCACGCTGGCCCAGTCGGTGACGTCCACGCTCACCGCCTCGACGCGGCCCAGCCCAGCCAGGTCGCCGGCCACGCGGGCGGCCAGCGCGGCATCGCGATCCCAGATCGCAACCGATGCCCCGGACCGCAGCAGGCGTTCGGCCACCGCGCGGCCGATGCCCTGCGCCCCGCCAGTCACCACTCCGCGCCGGCCCTTCAGATCAATGGCATTCATTTGAGTCTCTCTTCCCTTGTTCCCACCGCAGGCTAGCAGACCAAACTGTCATCATGACAGCCTTTGCAGGCCAACGCCGTATGCCTAATCTGGCCTGGGGAATCGGGATGCAGATCGCGGAACGCACAGTCGATACGGAATGGCCGGAAACACTGCCGGCGCCGCTGGAGCGGTTTCACGCCTACTGGCAGAACCTGCGGCGACGGGCCGGACGCGTCCCGCGCCGTCGCGAGATCGACCCGCTGGAAATCCCGCGCGGCCTGCTGCCGGGGATCGGCATCTTCGACTGGCTGCCGCAGACCGGCGGGGCGATCCGCATCCGCTACCGCCTGCTGGGCGACAACCACATACGGGCGATCCAGCGGAATCTGAGCGGCTGCTATTTCGATGAGGTGCATGCCCCCAACACGGTCGCCGCCCTGCTGGCGGAGTATGCCGGCATCCTGGCCAGTGGGGAACCTGCCTATGTGCGGCGCGCCACGCCTCTGCCCAATCATGAATTCGCCGTATTTCAACGCATCATTGCTCCCCTGCTGGACGAACAGGACCAGCCGCGCCATCTGATCGGCTACTGGCTATGGGAAAATCTGGGCAATGAGCAACGTTACCGCAGCACCCTCTGACATCACTGCCGATATCGTGTTGGATTTCTGGTTCGATCGTGGCGGCGCCGAAGCGCTGAAGCCGCGCAAGGTGTGGTGGGAGAAGAACCCGGCCTTCGACGAGGAGATTCGCCGGCGCTTTGGGGCGGCCGTGGAGCATGCGCTGGACGGCGGCTATGAGGCCTGGGCCGGACAGGCCGAGGGCGCGCTGGCCCTGATCATCCTGCTCGACCAGTTTCCGCGCAACCTGTTCCGCGGCAGCGCCAGGGCCTTTGCCGGCGACGAGCGGGCGCGCGCCGTTGCACGGCAGATGACGGACAGAGGCCACGATATCGGCCTGCCGCCGGTGATGCGGCAATTCGCCTACATGCCGTTCGAGCACAGCGAGGCGTTGGCCGACCAGGATTTCAGTTGCCTGTTATTCGCCGCGCTTGAGAAGGACCTGCCGGGCCACGACATTCTGGACTTTGCCGAACGGCATCGCGCCATCATTGCGCGCTTCGGCCGCTTTCCGCATCGCAATGCAGCGCTGGGCCGCGACAGCACGCCGGAGGAAACCGAATTCCTCAGGCAGCCTGGATCGTCGTTCTGATCGATTCCGGCGGCACGAGGGTCGAAACCGTGGCGAAATGCGGCTGGGGCGGCTCGGTGATTCCGAAACGCTCCATGAAATAATCGAGCGCATCACCGCTACCGCCAATGTCCACCTCGCCGGCCCGGCGCGCCTGCCGCAGACTTTTGAGGCCATGCACGACGCGGAAGAAATCCAGCAGGTCGGCATCGATGGTGAGATCCACCTCGAAACCCATATCCGTGTAGCAGAGATCCACCTCGCCATCGCGCAGGATCATCCACCATTGCCGCAGCTTGTGGTCCCGGCTGGGGACGTTGCGGAAACGGAAATGGAAAACGAAATTCAGGCCGCGCGACGCGTCGCCCATCAGCGCATTGCGCATCGACCACATCAGATGCGTGACATTGCGGTCTTCCGCATCGACATACGGCACGCGCCAGTCAGTGCCCCAGTACCCCAGCAGGTCGATCAGCGGCCGCAATGCATCGCCGGCCGGCGTGAGGCGATAGATATGGCCGCGCTGGCCCTCGGCGCGGATCCGCAGGATCAGGCCATCCTGCTCCATCTCGCGCAGGCGACGCGCCAGCAGGCTGCGCGCCATCAGCGGCACGCCGTTCTGGATATCGCTGAAGCGTTCGCTGCCGCGCATGAGTTCGTAGAGGATCAACGGCGTCCAGCGTCCGGTGATCACCTCGGCGGCTTTGGCGACCGGGCAGAAGGAACCATATCGATTGGCCATGCCGGATTCTTACCGCGGCGCCCCTGCAACTCAAAGTTCCAAATTGATACTTCAGCCGCGATCACGCGGACGTCATGGTGCGCCCCGAACCAGGGGGCAGCGAATGACCGGGACGCGTACGGAGCAACTCGATACATCGAGAGAAGCACATACATTTAGTGTGCTTCCATCTGGCTTTTCCGTCGGCTGCGGCGATACGGGGCATGGCCGGCCCGTCGCGCTGCTGCATTGTTCGGGTGCCAGCCGCACGCACTGGGACAGGCTGGACAAGGCCTGGTCCGCCATCGCGGACAAGCCGCGCCGCATGCTGTGTCCCGAACTTTTCGGCTGCGGCCAGACCGGCCGCTGGCCCAACCGCCGCCCCATCACGCTGCAGGATCATGTGCATCTGGTCGCTGGGATGCTGGCCAGGGCGGGCGAACCGGTCGACCTGGTCGGCCATTCCTTCGGCGGCGCCGTCGCCCTGCAATTCGCCCATATGTTCCCCGAGCGGGTGCGCACACTGACGCTGATCGAGCCATCGGCCTTCTTCCTGCTGCGCGACGACGGCCCGGAGGCGGATCATCTGTTCGCCGAGGCGGCAAACCTGGCGCGTGTGGTGCGAAGCGGCGCCATGAGCGGCACGCGCCAAGCCCGGCACGACACCATGGCGTTTTTCATGGACTACTGGAACGGCGCCGGGAAATGGGCCGCTCTGCCCCCGCCGGCCCAAGACGCGATGGCAGAGATGACCGACGTGATCGCCCAGGACATCTTCGCCGTGTTCGCGGAAGCGACCCGCCTGCCCGATTATGCATCGATCACAATTCCGACATTGCTGGTCAGCGGCGGTCGCTCGCCCGGGCCGGTCAACCACATCGTACGGCGGCTGGAGGCGACCATCCCGAAGGCGCACCGCGTCTGCATCGAGGATGCGGCGCACATGATTCCACTGACGCATGCCGGGGAACTGGCAGCATTGCTGCACGAGATGCAGGCCGGCACCGGCCGCGGCGCGGTTCCGAATTGGAACTTTAGGCCGGCCCGAGCCGCAGGCATTGTGCCGCCCTCAACCGAATCCCGAGGAGGAGTTCACCCCATGAATGCGCCACTGACTGAACAGCGCAAGATCGCCGCGGCCAGCGGCAGCCCGGTGGAGCGCGTGCGTTCGCTGGCCGCTGGTTTCGCCCGCCGCGCCGCCGATTACGATACCCATGACCGTTTCGCCGCCGAGAATTTCGCCGAGATCAAGGCCGCCGGCCTGCTGGCCGCTGGCGTGCCGGCCGAACTGGGCGGCGGCGATGCGTCCTATCGCGACATGAGCGAGATGCTGCGCGAAATGGCGCATCATTGCAGCGGCACGGCCCTGGCCCTGGCGATGCACACGCATCCGCTGATGGCCAATGTCTGGCGCTGGCGCCGCGAAAAGGCGCCGGTGGAAGGCCTGCTCAAGCGCGTGGCAGCCGAGAACCTCATGCTGCTGTCGACCGGCGGCAACGACTGGCTGAACGGCTCGGGCAATGCCGAGGCTGTGGACGGCGGCTATCGCATCTCGGCGCGCAAGCGTTTCGTCAGCGGTGCCGAAGCCGGCGACCTGCTGATGACCATGGCGATCCATGGCGATACCGTGCTGCATGCCGGCGTGTCGATGAAGGCCGAAGGCGTGCGCATCGAGCAGACCTGGCGCACGCTGGGCATGCGCGCCAGCGGTTCGCAGGACGTGGTGCTGGACAAGGTGTTCGTGCCCGAGGCCGCCATCGCGGTGAAACGCCCGGCCGGCGTCTGGCATCCCTTCTTCCATCTGGTGAGCATGGTCGCCTTCCCGCTGATCTACAGCGTGTATCGCGGCGTGGGCGAGCGGCTGCGCGACGAGGCCGTCGCGCTGGCCTCGAAGCGTCGGCTGGAGGGCGACGCGCAGCTGCAGGTCGGCGCAATGGAAGCCGCGCTGGCGGCCGTCGTGGCGGCCCATGAGAAGATGGTCGACATCGCCGACCACGCCACGCCCGGGCCGGAAACCTCGGCCATGGTGATGACCCTGAAGCGGACCATGACCGACAGCCTGCTGGCGCTGGGCAATGCGGCGCTGGATGCCGCCGGCGGCAGCGCCTTCTATCGCGTGAATACCGTGGAGCGGCTGTTCCGCGACCTGCAGGCCGCGCGCTACCATCCACTGACCGCCCTGCCGCAGCAGCGGCTGGCCGGACGGCTGGCGCTCGGACTGGATGCCGACGGCCGCGCGGCCTGAGGCGGGATAAGCTGAAGCGCCTAGCGGCGCTTCAGCTTCTTCACCGCCTGGTGGCGGTGGCAATCGACGATGTGGTCGTTGACCATGCCCACCGCCTGCATGAAGGCATAGACGATGGTGGGCCCGACGAAGGTGAAGCCGCGCTTGCGCAGATCCTTCGAGATCGCCTGGCTGACGGGCGTTTCGGCCGGCACCTGCTTCAGGCTGGCCCAGGCATTCTGCTTCGGTTTGCCGTCAACGTAATTCCATAGATAGCTGGAAAAGCCGTCTTCCTTTTCCATGATCTGCAGCCAGCCGCGCGCATTCAGCACGCTGCCTTCGATCTTGGCCTTGTTGCGCACGATGCCGGCATCCTGCATCAGCGCGTCCAGCTTCCTGGGCGTGTAGCGCGCGATCTTCTCCGGCTGGAAACCATCGAAGGCTTTGCGGAAATTGTCGCGCTTGCGCAGGATGGTGATCCAGGACAAACCGGCCTGGAAACCGTCGAGGATCAGTTTCTCGAACAGCGCGCGGTCGTCATATTCCGGCACGCCCCATTCGGTGTCGTGGTACTGCATGTAAAGCGGATCATTGCCGCACCAGCCGCAGCGGCACAGGCCATCCTCGCCATGTGGAACAGACTTCACCATGCAGCGCCCCCGTAGCCTTATGCCTTGCCGCCGTCCGGCGGCGGACCGGCATAATCGGGGCGCCGCACGCGCAGCGCAAGGCCGCCGGCTTCCAGCTTCTTGCCATCCGATTCGGCTTTGGCCACCGCCTCCAGCCGCAGCAGGGCGAGGCCGGTGCCGTTCAGCGAGGAGCGCAACTCGCCGGCTTCCGCGCCATCCAGCGTGACCAATGCGCCGGCCGGCGGCAGGGCCGCGCCATTTTCGGCCTGCACGATATGAAGCTGCTTCTTCACCAGGCCGCGATACTTGGTGCGCGCGGTCAGCTCCTGGCCGATATAGCAGCCCTTCCTGAAATCGACGCCATTGAGCGCCTCGAAATGATTTTCCAGCAGGATGCCCTTTTCGACCTCGATGTCGCGGGCGCCATCGGGCAGACCGAGCGCCAGGCGATGCGCCTCATAAGCGGCGCTATCGGCCAGCGGCCGGTCGATCTTCGCGTCTGGCGGCAGCCACAGCCGCCAGCCCATGGCGGGCAGGCGCGGATCGGCGAATAACAGGCCGCCCGCCGGCACGACCGGCGCCGCAGCGCCGCCCCACAGCGCATAGCCCTGCCAGTCCCGGTCCTCGATCGCCACTTTCGCCCGCAGGCGATACAGCGTCAGGCGCCGCTTCAGATCGGCACGCCGGCCCGCGGCCACATCCAGCAGCAGGCTGCCGGCGCCATCCGTAAAAACGAAGAAATCATGCAGGAACTTGCCCTGCGGTGTGAGCAGGGCCGTATAGGCGGCCTGGCCGGCCTGCAACCCGGTGACGCTGTTGGAGACCAGCGCGTTGAGGAAGCCGGCCGCCTCCTCCCCCTGCAGGGACAGCAGGGCCCGCTCGGGCAGGGCAACGCAGGTGCAATCGGCCATGAATCCTCCGGTTTTCGGCCCCTCTGAGGTATGGGAGAGCCGGCGGCTTGGCAAGGGCAGGCCACCCCCCTATAACCGGCCAAACCCTTAAAAGCCGCGGGCCCATGCGCATCCTGTTCATCACCTCCAACCGGCTCGGCGACGCCATCCTGTCCACCGGATTGCTCGATTCGCTGCACCGCCAGTTCCCCAAGGCGCGCTTCACCATCGCCTGCGGCCCCGCCGCCGCCGGGCTGTTCACCGCCATGCCCAACCTGGACCGCGTGATCGTGATGCGGAAAAAGCCCTGGGCCGGGCATTGGTGGGACTTGTGGAAGCAGGTGGCGACCACACGCTGGTGGCTGATCCTGGACCTGCGCGGCTCAGGGATCGGACAATTCCTGCTGGCGCGCCGGCGCCGCACCTTCCACGGTTCGGGCTCGCGCATGCACAAGGTGATCGTGCTGTCGCAAATCCTGAAGCTGAAGGAGCCCGCTGCGCCGAAAGTATGGATAGGCCCCGAGCATGAGAGGGCCGCCGCCACGCTCTGGCCCAACGATGGCCGGCCGGTGCTGGCTTTGGGCCCGACCGCCAACTGGGGCGGCAAGATCTGGCCCGGCGAGCGTTTCGGCGAGTTGGCCCTGCGCCTGACCGCGCCCGATGGCATCCTGCCCGATGCCCGCATCGCCGTGTTCGGCGGCCCGGGCGAGGAGGCGCTGGCGGCCGACACGCTGAGCCGCCTGCCGCCGGAGCGCAGCATCGACCTGGTGGGCAAACTGGACCTGCCGACCATCTCGGCCGCCATGCGGCGCTGCGACTTCTATATCGGCAACGACAGCGGCCTTATGCATCTGGCGGCGGCCAGCGGCGTGCCGACACTGGGCCTGTTCGGCCCCAGCCGTGAAGACACCTACGGCCCCTGGGGCGAAAAAACCGCCGCCGTGCGCACCGACCTGAGCTTTGACGAAATCATCAAGCAGCCGGGTTACGATTACCGCAGCCAGGACAGCCATATGTTATCCTTGAGCGTCGACAAGGCGCAGCGCGCCGCCGAACATCTGTGGCGCTATTCGCAGGACTGACCTATGGCCGCACCCAAACTGTCCGCGCTGGTGGTGGCGCATAACGAGGAGGCCCAGCTGGCCGACTGCCTCGAACGGCTGGCCTTCGCCGACGAGATCGTGGTGGTGCTGGACCGCTGCACCGACCGTTCCGTGGAGATCGCCGCGCATTTCAAGGCCCGCATCATCGAGGGCGCCTGGCCGCTGGAAGGGCCGCGGCGCAATACCGGCATCGACGCCTGCACCGGTGACTGGATCCTGGAAGTCGATGCCGATGAACGCGTGCCGGCCGAGATGGCGCGCGAGATCCGCGACATGATTGCCACCGCACCGTTTAGCCATGTGCTGGTCCCGTTCGACAATTACGTGGGCAAACGCCTGGTGCGCTGGGGCTGGGGCGGTTCGTTCGGCGTGATGATGGCGCCCCGCCTGTTCGCAAAAGGCGCCAAGCGCTGGGGCGAGCAGCGCGTGCACCCGGCCCTGGAGCTGAAGGGTGAGAAGCGGTTCCTGAAATCGCGGATGATCCATTACGTGGACCGCGACATCACCGACATGATCGCCCGGCTGAACCGCTATACCTCGGCGCGCGCCGCCGACCTGCGCGCCCGGGCCGAAGCCGGCGAGGATATCGGCAGCTTCCGCGCCAATGTGCGGCGCCTCTTCAGCCGCTTCTATAAATGCTATGTCACCCGCAAGGGCTACCGCGAGGGACAATACGGTTTCCTGATCGCCTTGATGGCTGGCCTTTATCCGCTGCTCAGCTATCTCAAGGCTACGCTGGAGAAGGAATGACGCGATGCGCTACGACCTGGTGATCCGCAACGGCATGGTGGCCACGCCCAATGGCATCGAGGCGCTGGATATCGGCGTGAAGGACGGCCGCGTCGCCGCCCTCGGCAGCCTCGGTCAGGCCGATACCGCCGCCACTTTCGATGCCAACGGCCTGACCGTGCTGCCCGGCGTGATCGACACTCAGGTGCATTTCCGCGAACCCGGTCTGGAACACAAGGAAGACCTCGCCACCGGCACGGCCGCTGCTGCCATGGGGGGCGTGACCGCCGTGTTCGAGATGCCCAACACCAAGCCCAGCACCGCCACGGCGGCCGAACTGGCCGACAAGGTGCAGCGCGGCATGGGCCGCACCCATTGCGACTATGCCTTCTATGTCGGCGCCACGGCCGAGAATGTCGAAACCCTGCCCGAGCTGGAAAAACTGCCCGGCTGCGTCGGCGTGAAGCTGTTCATGGGTGCCTCGACCGGCGACCTGCTGGTGGCCGATGACGCCACGCTGGAGCGTGTGCTGCGCCACGGCAAACGCCGCATGGCCGTGCATTGCGAGGACGAATACCGCATGCGCGACCGCAAGCATTTGACCGAGGTGCCGGGCGCCACCGCGCATCTGCATCCGGAATGGCGCGACGCCGAAAGCGCCCTGCTGGCCACGCAGCGCCTGGTGCGGCTGGCGCGCAAGGTGGGCCGGCGCGTGCATGTACTGCATGTCACCACCGCGCAGGAAATGGCCTGGCTGGCTGGCCACAAGGATATCGCCACGGTGGAAACCACGCCGCAGCACCTGACACTGGCCGCCCCAGACTGCTACGACCGGCTGGGCACTTACGCGCAGATGAACCCGCCGATCCGCTCGGTCGAGCATCGCGCGGCTTTGTGGGAAGCCGTGCGCAACGGCGTGGTGGACGTGATCGGCTCGGATCACGCGCCGCACACGAAGGAAGAGAAAGCCAAACCCTATCCGCAGAGCCCGAGCGGCATGCCCGGCGTGCAGACCTTGCTGCCGCTGCTGCTGGATCACATGAACCAGGGCAAACTGACGCTGCAGCGCCTGATCGACCTGACCTCGGCCGGCGCGCAGCGGCTGTTCAACCTGTCAGGCAAAGGCCGCATCGCGCTGGGCTACGACGCGGATTTCACCGTCGTCGACCTGAAGGCGAAGCGGGTCATCGAGGAAAGCTGGCTGAAATCGAAATGCGGCTGGTCGCCCTTCACCGGCATGAGCGTGACCGGCTGGCCGATGGCCACCATCGTGCGCGGCGAGTTCGCCATGCGCGACGGCGAACTGGGCCAGCCCGTCGGCCGGCCGGTGCGGTTCCTGGATACGCTGCAGCCCGAGGGCTGAGCCGGCTTGCGTTAACTCTTTGGAAAGACTGAGCTCCTAGTCTGTACGAAAGTGCGGGTGACGCCCCCTCGCCCTCGGTCTAGACTGGCCGGGCCAATACTGGTGTGCCGGCAGAAAGCCGGAGAAGCCGGAGTTATAGAGCCATGGCCGCCCTGAAGGCACCGCCAGCGCTGATGAAGCTGACCATCGAGATCACCACCCTGTGCAATCTCAAATGCGCAGGCTGTCCACGTACTTTGGGCATCGCCAATAACAGCTGGGTCGACCGCCATATGGACCTGGGGCTGTTCCAGCGCATCCTCGATACCCTGCCACCCACCGGCTTTGTAACCCTGCATGGCATAGGCGAACCCACCCTGCATCCGGAATTCGTCGAGCTGGTCGCCATGGCGAAGAAAAGCGGCAAATTCGGGAAGATGAAGGTGACATCGAACGGCATCACGCGTTCGCCCGAATATTATGCCGAGTCTGTCGCCGCCGGTCTGGACGAGTTCTGGATCTCGATCGACAGCTTCGATCCGGTCATCGCCAACCAGATGCGCGCCGGCACCAAGGTCGACAAGCTGCGCGACAATGTCGGCGCCTGCCTGGATGCCGGCCTGCCCCTGCATGTCTCGATGGTGGTCAGTGCCGTCAACTACCGCGATATTCCGAACACGCTACGCGAATTGCGCCGGATGGGCCGGCCGATGATCCATATGCAGGAATTCCAGGATTACGGCGAGCCCTACGGCCTGATGAACCAGGAACAGCGCGTCGAGTTCATCCAACTGGTGCGTCAGGTGCTGCCGGAAATAGCCGGCCTGCAGATCGTGTTGCCGAATTTCACCCGCCCGAAAGGCAGCATCTGCACCGCGCCGTGGTTCCGGCCCGCCATCTCGGTGGAAGGCTACCTGACGCCATGCTGCACGACTTTCGATCCGTCGCATTTCGGTTATGTCAGCCTGGGAGAAATGTCCTTCGCCGAGGCCTGGAAACAGCCCTCGCTGCTGGGCTGGATGCACGAATTCCTGCATGACAACACCCCGATCTGCCACGGCTGCCCGCTGAATCCGCGGGTCTTCGGCAATGAGGCAGCACTCGGCCGCTCGGGCAAGACCGGAACCGAACTGCATGTGGTGGCGCAGTAAACCAAACCGTCGCCGCCATTAAGCTTTCATCAAACCGCCGTCGCAATGATCGGTCTGCCGCCCGCCCTGGCAGGGCGGGATTTCGGTCCCCCGCACAAGGACGACACCATGGCCCACTCCTCTGCCGACCGGCTGTACTCCCTGGACACCACCCCGCCAGTGGATTACGAGCCGCCGCAGCCGATCGATTACGCCAGGGCCAGCCTGACCGATCTGGCCGATCATTTCAAAACCGACAAGGGTAATATCAAGCACAACTACACGACCGTCTACGAAACATACCTTTCCGGCCTGCGCGACCGCCCGGGCATCCGGCTGATGGAAATAGGCGTCGCCTGCGGCAGCTCGCTGAAGACCTGGGCCCGCTATTTCCGCGATGCCGAGATCGTCGGCATCGACATCCGCCCGGAATGCGCGACTCTGTGCCGGAATTATCCGAATATTCGCATCGAAATCGGCAATGCCACCCAGAAGTCTTTCGGCACTGACTGGGACATCATCATTGACGACGGATCGCATGTCAGCGCCGACATCGTCGACGCCTTTAACATCAACTGGCCGACGCTAAAATCCGGCGGGTTTTATTTCATCGAAGACCTGAAATGCACGCATAACCCGGATTACCCCAAACTGCTGCCGTTCGACATCCCGCCGGAACGCTTCAACCGCGTCCACTTCCTGATGATGATCAACAACATCCTGACGCAGATGGACTGGCGCCGCAGCGATGTCGAATTCGTTCACTTCTATCGTGAGATGGCAGTACTCAAGAAGAAATGACCCGAGGCACCGTCAGCGCTTGATGAACAATCCCTGCCCGGTCGGGCTTTCCCAGACGATGTCGCCACGCCGGGAAAAATAGTCCAGCTCGGCCTCGTATGTGGGGCGATGCCGGCGGAAGCCGTAATCGTCGAAAATGATCATCCCGCCGGGAACCAGTCGGTCGTAGATCGCATTAAGGGTGCCGATCTCGGGTTCGGCCGCATTCAGGTCGATCTGCGCGAAGGCCACTTTCTCAGGCAGGCCCTGCGCGAAGCTGTTCGGTACCGGCCCCTTGATCACCCGGAAATCACCGAGTGGCTCGAACATTGCCCGCACCGTATCGAAAAGCTTCGGCCCGTGGCCCGCCTTCTTGGCTTCCTCCGGCGGATTCTCGAACATATCGTATAGCCACCAGGCCTTGCCGGCGACCTTGCCGAAGTTGCAGTAGCGCTGCATGACATCCACGGTGCGGCCGTCGTAACAGCCAACATCCATGAAGTCGCCATCCAGGCGCAGACAGCTTTTCGCCCCCCAGCACAACATATAGATACGCCAGATGCGGGCCCGCAAGGTCGCGTCCTCGGCATAGGGCGCGAAGGCAGAGATAAAATCATCCTGCTGCAGGAACCCTGCGTTGCGGAACCACACCACCATGTCGTCGACGGCGACGGCGCCGCTATCAGGCCGGTTGGCGCCCAGCATCTGGATCATGCCCTGCATCAGGCCGGTAAACTGCTGGCGTCCATTCGGCGTGTTGAACGGCGGATTGCCATATTCCTTGTTGAACAGGGCGAACACCGGCTTGATGTAACCGACCGGCGCCGGCACAGGCACGGGCGTAGGCGCTGCCACCGTCGTCTGCCGATCACGATACTCCTTGAGCCACGCGAGCTGGAGATCCACGATCATATCGAGGCTGCCCTTGCTGCTGCCCTTCAGATGCACAATGTATTTGCGTCTCAACACCTCGAGGGTGTACTGCCCGTTGGGCCGCACCAGGAAATTGCACAGACCGCAGGGCAGATAGCGCACCACGGCCCCGGCGATATCGCGGCTGTCGGTCTCCGATACCACGCCGGGAAAATGCGCCACGGCCGACAACGAGAGCTGACCGCCGCGCCAGCGGCGGATCTCGCGGTAGAGGCCGATGATTTCCGAGTCCTGCCGTAACACCTCATAGCTAGCGAGATAACGGTTGAAAAAGGCGCGCGCCTTCAGGCCTGGCCGATGGGCGGCCAGGATCACGCCCTCGTTGATCTTCATCATGCCGGGATCGTTGCGGAACGTAACACCCACATCGAAAGGCAGGCGGAACAGGGGCGCCAGCGGCCGGTTGACAAAGGCATCGCTATCGAGGAAAGCGGTGTGGCCGGCGAAAGCGGAAGATTGCATGTAAGCATTCGCCGCCACCACCCGTTCGTACATCAGGTGGGCCGGGTCCAGCGGCAACCGCACCACCACCACATCAGGCGGCACGAAACCGACATCGTCGTTTTCGCCCACGATGAAGATGATCCGACAGTCGGGATTAAAGGCCCGGGCAATATGGAAGGCGTGCTTCAGCACCGGGCTGTAATCGATGTTGCCCTGGTCGCCCTGGATATCGACATATTCGATCCGGCGAGTTTCTTCGGTCAACGCCAGATGGAAGATCACCACGGTGAGCGGTGTCGCTGGTAGACCAGCCACCGCCGCGTCAAACCGGGCCGCCAGCGCATCGACGCGGGCCGCCAACGCGGGGGGCAGGCTGTCGGACACGCGAGCATTTGCGTAATCCATCAAGCCTTCCATGGAATTGAATGCACTCGTACTCATAGCGGACAATCCACCGTGTCGATCCAGCGCGCCAGCACAATCGTCGCCCAGATCGAATTGATGTTGGTGGGCACGCCCGTGAATAGCCTGTCGAGCGCACCGCTCCGGGCGCCGAAAAAGCGGGTATCGGCAAGCCGGCGATAGGCTGCCTTCATTTCCGCTTCGATCCGCGGCCTGTTGCTGAAGAATACGCTGGCCGGCATGCCGAAGCCGCGTTTGGGTGCCAGCGCGTGCTGCTCGGGCAGGTATTTCACCAGCAGGCGCCGCAGCGCCACCTTCTGAACCTTGCCATCGGTGCACAGGCCGAGATTGGCCCTGCCGGCGATCTTCATCAGATCCGGGGACAGAAAGGGCGTCCGCGTTTCAAGCCCGTGCTGCATGCTCATGCGGTCGACCTTCGCAAGCACCGCGCCGGGCAGATAGGTATGGAAATCCAGCTGTCGCAAGGCATGCAGCGCCGGACGCTCCGGATGCATGAAGAACGGCGCATAACGTTCGCAGAAACAGGTGACAGCCGCATATCCGACAGGGAAGGCAGCACGCACGACCTCGGCCGGCATCACCGGCAACCCCTTTTCGAGATAGGCCTGCACCATCGCGGCCGGCATTGCTTCGGTGGCGTTGTCCAGGGGCGGCGCCAGCAGCGGATAGCGGCTATATCCGCCATAGAGTTCATCGCCACCGTCGCCGGAAATTGCCACTGTGACATGCTGGCGGGTGAATTCCGACAGCAGGTAAGTGGGCACGCAGCTGCGGTCACCGTTCGGCTCGTCCAGCAGATGGCCGATGCGGTCGCAGATGCGGTCGAAATCGGCAGCCGTGAAGATATGCTCATGATGTTCGGTGCCGAGTTTGGCAGCAATATCGCGGGCGGCCACATGTTCGGAATCCCGGTCGCCTTCGAAGCCGACGGTGAAAGTTTTGACCTTCTGGCCTAGTTTCCGGGTCAACAGCGCGCAGGCCAGCGCAGAATCGACACCGCTGGAGAGAAACACTCCGAGCGGCACGTCGCTGTTGAGCCGGTTGGCAAGCGACAGCGACAGCGCGCCTTCGACCGCATCAATGTATCGGTCGGTATCCTGCGGCCCCGCCTCGTTATCCTGGTCGATGGTGAAATCGAAATATCGTTGACGATACTGGCGGCCATCGGCGAAGACCTGCAGGATCATGCCCGGTTCCAGCTTACGCACCGGGTCGACGATGGCCCCGGAATCCGGCACGTAACGCAGGGTGAAATACTGCGCCAGAGATTCCTCCGATAGATTGAAACTGATGTCGGGAATCTGCAGCAATGGCCGCAATTCGGACGCGAAGGCAAACAGCGTGTCGGTGGCTACATAGTACAACGGCTTTTCACCGGCACGGTCACGCGCCAGAGTCAGGCAGCGTGTCTCGCGGTCATAGATCGCCACTGCGAACATGCCATCGACGACGCGGAACACCCCGACACCGACCTGTGCGAAGCCAGCCAGCAGCACTTCGGTATCGGTGCCGGTGTGGAAACGGTAGCCGGTTTTTTCAAGCTGGGCACGCAGGGCGCGGAAATTATAAATCTCGCCGTTGAAACTGATGACATAACGGCCATCGGGGCTTTCCATCGGCTGGTGGCCGGCAGCGGAGAGATCGAGCACGCTAAGGCGCGTGTGGCCGAGATGGCAGCGGTTTTCCGGGTCAGCCCAGTGACCACGGTCGTCTGGCCCGCGATGTGCCAGCGCGGCATTCATGCGGCCGATCAGAACCTGCAACTCGTCCGGCGAGCGGCTGGCCTTGAAATTCATATACCCATTGATGCCGCACATTGTCAGACCGGGTTCACAGGTTTGCAGTAATTCAGCATACGAATCGGATACTTAACAACGCGTAAAATTTAACCGATTCGCCACCCAGCTATCACCGGTTGCGCCGGTTAAGCGATCCTTCATTTTTTCCACACAGCATCATCCGGCAGGAAATCGGCATGGTATGATTCCACCCGACTCCTGATTACGGGCCGGCCTATGATCGGACCGGCACCTGCCAGGACGACAGGCCCGGCAAGCGATGCAGCCTCGATAACGGAAGGTGCGGCCATGTCCGTCGACAAGCTTCTTTCAATCAAAACACCCGGGCAGAAACAATTCATCGGTTCACTTGCCGTCAACCGTGAAGCTTCGATGTGGGCCGATTACTGGCATATGTCGGAAGACATGACCTTCTTTCCGCGCGAAGTCGCGATGTTCGACGATGTCGAAGCAATCGCCCGCGATTTCGTATTCAAGGGCTATGGTCCCGAGAAGCCAATTTTCGGCGATGATTCCAAGCTGATCACAATGGGGTCATGCTTCGCGGACCGCCTGCGGCGCTGGCTGCTCGCCAACACGCGCAATGCCTACGGCATCGACGTGCCTGAATCGCTGAACAACAGCTTTGCCGTCCGCCAGTTTATCCAATGGTGCCTGACCGGCGAACGCGCTGAGGATGCCTACTGGTACGAACAGGGCAGCGACAAGCATATCTCGCGCTGGGAATCCGAACAGGAATTCACCTTCTATCGCCGGGCGCTGACCGAATGCACTGGCATCGTTGTCACCGTCGGCATGGCCGAGGTATGGCGCGACAAAGCCACCGGCGGCGTATTCTGGCGCGGCGTACCAGAGAAAGTGTTCGAAGCGGACAAACATGAATGCGTGCTGACCTCGGTCGAGGAGAACAAGCAAAATCTGTTGAAGATCGTCGAACTGGTGCACCAGTATTGCGGCCCGAAGCCGATCATCTTCACGCTGTCGCCGGTGCCGCTCAATGCCTCATTCCTACACAAGCCGGCCATAGTGTCGGATTGCCGCAGCAAGTCAGTACTGCGCGTTGCGCTTGGCGAAATCGAGGACATGAACCTGCCGCAGGTCTATTACTGGCCATCTTTCGAGATCGTGCGCTGGGTTGGCTCTCATATCGCCGCCCCCACCTTCAACGCCGACAATACGCCGCGCCATGTGGCGGATTTTGCGGTCAAGCTCATCATCGACAATTTCATCGGCCGGTTTTTTGAGCCGCGCACCTGACCGGCGGCACCGACTCGTTACCCGGCCAGGGCGCTTTCGACCTTGTCGCAGATGTAATGATACAGGCAGGCATGGATCTGCTGGATCTGCGGCGTGAAGTTCGAGGGCGCCTCGATCAGCACGTCGCAATGGGGTTTCAGCCTGCCGCCGCCCTTGCCGGTCAGGCCGATCACCGCCATGCCCTTCGCCCGGGCCGCCTCGGCCGCGCGGATCACGTTGGCAGAATTGCCCGAGGTGGAAATGCCCAGCAGCACGCCGCCGGCACGGCCATAGGCCTCGACCTGGCGGGCGAACAGGCTGGCGTAATCGTAGTCGTTGCTCCAGGCCGTGGTGACCGCGGCATCGGTGCCCAGCGCGATGCAGTTCAGCGCACGGCGTTCTTTGAGGAAACGGCCGACCAGTTCGCCGGCGATATGCATGGCATCCGAGGCCGAGCCGCCATTGCCGCAGACCAGGAGCGGCAGGTCGGCGCCCAGGGCCGCCACGATCTTCTCAATGGCGGCGTCCACGGCAGACACCACCTCGGATGTGGCAGTCTGGCGGATCAGGGCAGCGGATTCATCCAGATACTGATTCAGCGACATGCGTTTCCTGCGCGAATGAACGGCAAAACCGCGCGCAGACTAGCATAGCCGCCGCCCGGAACCAGCCTCTGGGACAGCCCGGCAAACAGCCTTAATGCAGGTCGTAGCTGGCGGCGGCCGCACGATAATCCTGCGCGCTAACGATCCGTGCCGAAACCACGCGCACCGAATGCAACTTGCCGTCCAGCCTGGCCTCCCAGAAATCGAGGAATTTGCGCAGGCCGGGAAATTTCGGCGCTAGGTCGTAATCCTGCCAGACATAACTCTGCAGCAGCCGCGGATGGTCGGGCATGTGGTAGAGGATTTCGGCCGTGGTCAGGTGGTAGGTAAGCAGCTTTTCCAGCCACTCGGCCGAAGCGTGATGGGTTGAACGGGACATATCGGACATTATCGCCTCCTGCCTTCTGCGGGAGCCGCACCCGACGTCTCGACGAAACCGACTCGCGGGCCGGCACACCTTCAGTCAAAACCTGCCGAAAGTGTCAGTCCGATGACAATAACTTTCTGTAAACAGCCCGCAGATTGGCACTCGCCGGCGGCGACTGCCGCTTATAGCTTAGCCGGCATGTAGGGAACCAACCTGAACCCGGGCGGCAATGACTGCAGCGGGGCTTCGCTATCAAAGCCATCCTCTTTCAGCGGGATGTAGATATCGATATTGCTGCCGCGAAACCGCAAACGCAGCTTCTGGTCCGACACCATCGTCTCCATCGGCCGGCCATCGGAACTGACGCGGCGGTTGTGATCGACGAAATCAAGCCTGTGACTCTCGTCGGCGATGTTGGACAGAATGCGCGCCACGTCGCGATCCTGGTGGACGAGCAGGCTGCGGGCCAGAACCCGCTTTCCATCGGCATAGGTCAGCAGGCCGACGACACCGCCATCCACATCGGGCCATTTCTGGCCGCTCATGCCGGGATCAAAGCTGGCATAGCGGACAACCTTGCCGGTTGGCCGTTCCGAGGTTCCGATGAATTGGGCTTCCGGGGCCCTGCCAAATGTCTGGAAGGCGAATTCGCCGCTATTCGCGAAAAAATACCGAAGCCAGGATCCGGCATCCACATCGGCGAAGTCTTCCGTGATGATGAAGGAGTCGTGGATGACCAGGTCCATGCCGGGCGCTTCGAAACTGTAAAGCTTCTTCCGTGTCGCTTCGGGTCCGTATTGCCAGGCCGTGACCTTCACCGTTCCGTCGACACCCTTGGCATCCAGTTCTTCTTCCCGACGGATTTCGGCCTCCAGCACCATTACCGCCTGCCGCGCGCCATCCGCATTGACGACTTTCGCGCCGGGGATGACCAGCAGGCGGCGCTCCACCGACTTCATCTCATGCACGCCGTATGGGCCGCCCTCTTTATCCTGGCCGAAATTCAGTTCGAGCGTGGACTCGACTGTCAGCGTTGTGGTCCCGCCGGTCTGCGCGACAACGGCCGTAGCGGGCAGGATCAGACAGGTGGCAATGATGAACCGGGCGACGACGCGGGAGGCAGCAGACGGCATCGGGATGGTCCTTCGGTTTCGCAAAAGGCGCGCGGTATGCTTCCAGTTACAGGCTATCACGTCTTGGCGTTACGGCGGAATGACGTCCGCTATTTCGCCGGCCGCTGAATGGACGGATGCCGAAGAGGCGGGCTTTGAATAACGGAGAATGCACCGGCGTTATTCGACATGCGCGGCGCTTTGTCGTTGAAGCGGATGAACCGCTCATGCGCGGGCTGACCCTTCCACTGATCCAGCACCCGGATGCCATCGCGGCCAGCCGCATCCTGGCCATAACCGAGGAAGATGGCGGCGTGATAGCCGGATTTATTCTCGTAGATACCGTCCTTAAAGGTGGCGATCGCCGTGCCGGGCTGCAACGGCGGATCGCCCGCCGCCTTGATCGGCGCACCGGGCTTCCAGGTTTTGGTCACATTGATATCGGGCAGAACCGCTTGCACCAGGGCGACACATTCCTGGGATACGGTTTTTCCGGGATAGAGATAGGTGCCGGCGCCGCCCTCCCGCGACGACGTGTTGTTCGCCGCAATATCACGGAGCCTGTTCAGGCCGGCCTCATCCACCAGCCAGTGCTGCGGGGTCGCGCCCGCGGCTGCGGGTGACTGAGGCGCATCGCTGGCCATCGGTGTCGCCTGCACATACTGCATGCCGCCCGGCGGGGAGGGTGCAGCCTCTGGTGCTGGCGTGGGAACAGGCACGGCACCGGTGGCATCGGCGAAGGCGCCACGCGGCAGATCGCTCGACAGCAACGTCGGGCTCATCGGCCGGTCAGAACCCAAACCGATGGGCCGCAATTGCGGCTCGGGATAGCCTCTGCGCTTTTCCATGGTTCGGATGCCAAGCGGCGGTCTGTAGAATTCCCTGATCGTGGAGATGGTCTCGCCGTCCGGCAGGGCATAGCCGTCGATGGCGAGGCCGTTCTCCTTCTGAAACTTGCGCAGAGCGTAATCGTCGCGGCCGCCCCAGTAGCCCGTCGGTCCCTCGGTGGCGGCGGCATCCAGCACGCCTTCCCGATGCAGCAGAGCCTGCAGCTTGAACACGTCACCGCGCCGGTTCGCCTGCCCCGCGCCGACGCCGGATTGCAGGTCGAACAGGCCGTCGCCGAAAATCTGCCCGAGCGGTGCGCCGTCCATCCAGTCGCCGCGCGCCACGTCCCAGCCAGGATCGGGAATGTCTGCCGGCTTCTCCACATAACTGCCCATCTCCAGCCGGCCGAGCGGGTCGGGCAGGTATTCGAGATCGTCCTGGCTGGGCGGATCGAACAGGTGCTGGTAGTTGGCCATGGAGGCACCTCCTGTTTAGAACATAAAGTGAATTTATACTTGATTTTCCGGTTTTCAAGCTTATTTTCCTATTGTGTTCTTTCTGTGCCGTTTCCGCGCGGAAATCGGCGATTCCCGCCAGGTCGTCGCCGGGGCGATACAGGAGCATCGCGGGCCCGCCTTGACTTCCCGGGGATGGCCACCCTCTTATTTCCGACCGAGCGTTCGAATCTGGCCGGGATGATTTCCAGGCCGGCTCGGCGCCGGGAGCGAGACCCGAAGCAAGCAACGGCTAGAGAAAGGGACCAGAGCCATGACCGCCTGCATCGTCGGCTGGAGCCACAGCAAATTCGGCAAACTGGACGGCAGGGATGCCGAAGACCTGATCGTGGAGGTCGCGGTCGGCGCGATCCGCGACGCGGGCCTGGAGCCGAAGGACATCGACGCCATCTATCTGGGCCATTTCAACGGCGGCCTGGTGGACCAGGATTTCTCGGCCTCGCTGGTGCTGCAGGCCGATCCGGGCCTGCGCTTCAAGCCGGCCACCCGCGTGGAGAATGCCTGCTCGACCGGCTCGGCCGCGATCTTCCAGGGCCTGAACGCCATTGCGGCGAAGAAGGCGCGCTTCGTGCTGTGCGTCGGCGTGGAGAAGATGACCTCCTCGCCCAACGACGTGGTCGGCAACGTGCTGCTGAAGGCGAGCTATCGCAAGGCGGAGATCTTCAACGAGGGCGGCTTCGCCGGCGTGTTCGATTCGATCCAGAAGCAGTATTTCCAGCGCTATGGCGACCAGTCGGACGCCACCGCGATGATCGCCGCCAAGAATCACAAGAACGGAGCCAAGAATCCGCTGGCCCACATGCAGAAGGATTTCGGCTACGAGTTCTGCAAGACCGTGTCGGACAAGAACCCGCTGGTGGTGGGCGGCATGCGCCGCACCGACTGTTCGATGGTATCCGACGGCGCCGCGGCCCTGGTGCTGAGCGACGTGCAGACGGCTTTGGGCATGAAAAAGGCGATTGCCTTCCGCGCGTCCAAGCATGTGCAGGATTTCCTGCCGATGGCCAAGCGCGACGTGATCGCCTTCGAAGGCCCGGCCAAGGCCTGGGCCGACGCGCTGAGCGAGGCCGGCCTGAGCATCTGGGACCTGTCATTCGCCGAAAGCCATGACTGCTTCACCATCGCCGAACTGATCGAATACGAGGCGATGGGCCTGACGGCACCGGGCCAGGGCGCCAAGGCGATCATGGAAGGCTGGACCCAGGCCGACGGCAAGCTGCCGGTCAATCCCTCGGGCGGCCTGAAGTCGAAGGGCCATCCGATCGGTGCCACCGGTGTATCCATGCATGTGATGGCGGCGATGCAGCTTTCGGGCACCGCCGGCGACATCCAGGTGAAGAACGCCAAGCTGGGCGGCGTGTTCAACATGGGCGGCGTGGCCGTGGCCAACTACGTCTCGATCCTTGAGCCGCTGCGGTAACGAAACCAGGGTCGCCCCGGGCTTATGACCCGGGGCCCCATTAAAAATGGGATCCCCGCTTGCGCGGGGATGACGAGATAAAGGCAAATCTCATGTCCGAAAGCTTCCGCGCCGTGATGATCGAAGAAGTCGACGGCAAGCCGAAAGCCACCTTCAAGACCATCAGCACAGCCGACCTGCCGCCGCATGACGTGCTGGTCGAGGTGGCCTATTCGACGCTGAACTACAAGGACGGCCTGGCGCTCACTGGTGGCCGCATCGCGCGCAAGATGCCGCTGGTGGCTGGCATCGACCTGGCCGGCACCGTGGTCGAATCGACCAATCCCGACTTCAAGCCGGGCGACAAGGTGATCGTGAACGGCTATGGCCTGTCGGAAACCCAGTGGGGTGCCTATGGCCGCTTCGCGCGGATGAAAAGCGAATGGCTGGTGCGCCTGCCCGACGCCTTCACCATGCAGGAAGCCATGGCCATCGGCACGGCCGGCTATACCGCGATGCTGTGCGTGCAGGCCCTGGAAGATGCCGGCCTGACCAAGGATGACGGTGAAGTGCTGGTGACGGGCGCTGCCGGCGGCGTCGGTTCGGTGGCCATCGCCCTGCTGGCGCAGAAAGGCTATCGCGTGATCGCCGCCACCGGCCGGCCGGAAACGCATGACTATCTGACGTCGCTCGGCGCCAGCGGCTTCATTCCCCGCGAGGAACTGAACCAGAAGGGCCCGCCAATGGCCAAGGAGCGCTGGGTTGCGGCGGTGGATTCGGTGGGCAGCCAGACGCTCGCCACCGTGCTGAGCCAGATCAGATATGGCGGCTGGGTCGCGGCCTGCGGCCTGGCGGGCGGCACCGACCTGCCCGCCAGCGTGTTCCCCTTCATCCTGCGCAATGTCAGCCTGCTGGGCGTCGATTCCGTGATGGCGCCGATGCACAAGCGCAAACGCGCCTGGTGGCAGCTCGCCAAAGACCTGCCGAAGGACAAGCTGGCCGCCATGACCGAGCTGCATCCCTTGTCGAACATCTTCGAGCTGGCGCCGAAGATCATCGCCGGCCAGATCCGCGGCCGCGTCGTGATCGACGTGAATGCCTGACCCGGCTCAACCCGGTTCGACGAAGACCAAGGCCCGGCTTGTCCAGGCCTTTTCTTTTCCCTCTTGTGCGGCGGTCGCGAGACGCTATGATGGCCCCAATATTGTAACGCTGCCTTACAAATATGGCGGCAACATAAAATGGTTTCTGGGAGGAAACCCGATGATCCAGCAGGGCGAAA